>NZ_JBFTMU010000031.1:0-520 GCF_056397125.1 Arthrobacter sp. 05N425 | reverse complement strand
GTGTCGGGGCCTGGCTGTAATGGTTGTCCGGCGGTGACCTACTCTCCCACACCCTCCCGGGTGCAGTACCATCGGCGCTGTGGGTCTTAGCTTCCGGGTTCGGGATGGGACCGGGCGTTTCCCCCACGCTATGACCGCCGTAACCCTGTGTCCGCGCCCCCGGGGCCCTGGTGAGGGTTGTCCTGGGGTGGGAAATCTGGTGGTTACAACTTGTCCGCTACCGCCCGTGGCGGGGCGGTGGTGGTGTTGTTATTCAGTTTTGGTTCCTYCWAGCAACGTGCCCGTGGCGGGTTTGTTGTTTGGGAACCACATAGTGGACGCAAGCAGTCTTGTTTCTTTGTACTCCYSTGCTGGTGTGAACGTCTTTTGAATCCGTTCACGCAARGGAGTGTGTGGTGTAAGTTATCGGCCTATTAGTACCGGTCAGCTTCACGAGTCGTTAGTCCTCGCTTCCACATCCGGCCTATCAACCCAGTGGTCTGGCTGGGGGCCTCTCACACACAAGGTGTATGGAAATCTC
>NZ_JBFTMU010000030.1:0-552 GCF_056397125.1 Arthrobacter sp. 05N425 | reverse complement strand
CCTCCAACCTGGTGGTTGGAGGCTCTCGACCTAATGTATGTCCGGCGGTGACCTACTCTCCCACACCCTCCCGGGTGCAGTACCATCGGCGCTGTGGGTCTTAGCTTCCGGGTTCGGGATGGGACCGGGCGTTTCCCCCACGCTATGACCGCCGTAACCCTGTGTCCGCGCCCCTGGTCTGTGTAGAGAGTCCCGGGGTGGGAAATCTGGTGGTTACAACTTGTCCGCTACCGCCCGTGGTGGGGCGGTGGTGGTGTTGTTATTCAGTTTTGGTTCCTTCAAGCAACGTGCCCGTGGCGGGTTTGTTGTTTGGGAACCACATAGTGGACGCAAGCAGTCTTGTTTCTTTGTACTCCTCTGCTGGTGTGAACGTCTTTTGAGTCCGTTCACGCAAAGGAGTGTGTGGTGTAAGTTATCGGCCTATTAGTACCGGTCAGCTTCACGAGTCGTTAGTCCTCGCTTCCACATCCGGCCTATCAACCCAGTGGTCTGGCTGGGGGCCTCTCACACACAAGGTGTATGGAAATCACACACAAGGTGTATGGAAATCTC
>NZ_JBFTMU010000029.1:0-1051 GCF_056397125.1 Arthrobacter sp. 05N425 | reverse complement strand
TTGTGGCTGCTGCTGCGGTGTTGGTGACGGGGGCCATCATCTATCCGGGGTTTAAGACTGCTGAGGTGGAGTTGAACGATGGTGGTGTGTGGGTGGTGTCGAAGGCGAAGAATGCGGTGGGGCGGTTGAATTATCCGTCGCGGGTGTTGGATGGTGCGGTGACGCCGGCGTCGACGACGTTTGATGTGTTGCAGGATGCCGGGACGGTGTTTGTTGATGATGCGTCGGGTTCGACGTTGAACCAGGTGTCGGCGGCGCAGATGCGTTTGGGCGGGGATAAGAAGTTGCCGGGGTCGGCGGAGGTGAGTTTCGGGTCGCGGGTGATTGCGGTGACGGATGCGGCGCGGGGCCGGGTGTGGGCGTTGTCGCCGTCGACGGTGAATGGTTTTGATGAGGAGAATTCGGAGCCGGTGCTGTCGGGGGCGCGGGGGACGGTGTCGGCGGTGGGGGCTGATGACCGGATTTATAGTGCGGATCCGACGTCGGGTCAGGTGACGGTGACGGCGGTGGATGCTGATGGCCGGGTCACGGATTCGCAGGTGAGTTCGTGGGAGGGGTTGAAGGGTGCGGGCAGCATCCAGTTGAGCGTGGTGGGGGATCAGCCGGTGGTGCTGGACGCGGGCGGCGGGAAGTTGTTGTTGCCGGGCGGGCGTGAGTTGGCGTTGGCGGATGCGAAGGATGCGAAGCTGCAGCAGCCCGGTCCCGGGGCGGGTGCGGTGGCGGTGGCGACGCCGAAGGCGCTTTTTGAGGTGCCGTTGGATGGTTCGGCGGCGAAGACGGTGGCCTTTGGCGGGCAGGGGGTTCCGGCGGCGCCGGTGCAGTTGGGTGGTTGTGTGCATGCGGCGTGGTCGGGGGCGAATAAGTATGTGCGGGACTGCGGCAGTGATGCCGATGACAGGAGCGTGGATGTGCCGAAGGCGTCCGCGTCGCCGTCGTATGTGTTCCGGGTGAACCGGGATGTGGTGGTGCTCAATGATGTGAATTCGGGCAATGTGTGGCTGGTGAACCAGAACATGCAGCTGGTGAACAACTGGGACGACGTCATCCCGCC
>NZ_JBFTMU010000028.1:0-3323 GCF_056397125.1 Arthrobacter sp. 05N425 | reverse complement strand
GTCCCATCCCGAACCCGGAAGCTAAGACCCACAGCGCCGATGGTACTGCACCCGGGAGGGTGTGGGAGAGTAGGTCACCGCCGGACAACCATTACAGCCAGGCCCCGACACACAGTGTCGGGGCCTGAGCCTTTTAACACCCCAAACAGGCATCCGACCCCCCTCCCGCAGATCCAGCCAGCTGACGAAGGCAAGTCCGGATCTATGGGGCGAGCTGGGAGCCTGACGGAAGAGGGCCTTTTTCGTAACCCAGCCGGCGCCGCCAGCATGGTCAGCGGGGAAACTTGCGGCCGTGGAGCCACGCAAGGAGCTCGATTGCGAGGCCGCCGCCGGCCCCGGTTGCCAGAGCTGCGAGCAAAAGCCCGCCTGGTGGCCAGGAGAGAATGAAGAAATCTTGTGCCAAGGGGATGTTGAGCAGAATGACGAGGGCGGCGCACATCGCCGCCAGTACACCGACCCGGCCGGCGTTGAGCGGCCGGGATACCACCGCCAGGATCCAGAGCCCCACCACTGTGAGGGTAAGAACGGAAGCGGAGCGCACCGCTTCCGGCCCCGGCGCTGCCGCCGACGGCGCGATGGCATTGAGCACAAGCAAGGTGGCCGCGACGATGAGTCCGGCCGGCAGCGAGAACCAGAGTGAGCGGCGCAGGAAACCCGGCTTATAGCGACGGGTGTTCGGCATCAGTGCCAGGAAGAAAGCGGGGATGCCAATTGTGAGGCCGTCCGTGAAGGAGAGCTGGCGGGGGAGAAACGGGAACTGCCACTGCAGCAGTCCGAAACTGACGGCGATGGCAATGGAATACGCCGTCTTACTGAGGAAGAGGCTTGAGACCCGCTCGATGTTGGCGATGACGCGCCGACCCTCTGCCAGCACTTCCGGAAGCCGGTCGAAGCGGCCATCGAGGAGGACCAGCCGCGCTACCGCCTTGGTAGCCGGCGCCGCAGAATCCATGGCGATGCCAAGGTCTGCCGTTTTCAGGGCGAGGGCGTCGTTGACCCCGTCCCCGGTCATTGCCACGGTGTGCCCAAGCCGTTGCAGGGCAGCGACCATGTCCTTCTTTTGATCAGGGCTGACGCGGCCGAAGACGTTGTTGCCCCCCATCACCTCCTCGAGAAGAAGGGGATCTTCGGGCAGCGAACGTGCGTCGTAGCCTTGGGCCACGTCGAGGCCAACCCGACGCGCGATGGCGGCGACGGTCCGCGGATCGTCGCCGGAGATGATTTTCAACTCCACGCCCTCGGCGCGGAAGAATTCCAGGGTCTCCCGGGCATCGGACCGGGTCTGCTCCCGAAACGTTAGGAGTGCGACCGGCCTGAGACCGTCGGGCAGCGTCGGCGTCTTGCTCGCCCCCGGAGGTGTGTCCGCTCCGGCCAGCAGCAGCGTCCGCAAGCCGGTGCCGGCAAGCTTGCCGGCTTGCTGCAGCACGTCGGCATGGCCTGGCTCCGCTGTCCGGGCCGGTTCGTCCGAGGACCCGGCAGCTGCTCCCGGCGCCGGATCTCCGGTGCTGCTGTTTCCCGGAGCCAGGATCATTTCCGGCGCCCCGAGAATCCACGTGGGCGTCGCCCCGTTGCCCCCACCGAAGGTCACCCCGCTCCACTTCCGGGAGGAGGAGAACGGAACGTAGGAGATCGACTGGAATCCGCCGTCGTCCTCGAAAGCGGCGCCGAGGCTCCGCGCCGTGGCGTTCGCCTCGGGTTCAGCGGCAAACCAGCCGAGGGCCTGTTGCCAGCCTGGATCCGGCGTTGGCGTCAGCTGGTGAACCGCCTCGAATCTCAGGCCGCCCTCCGTCAGGGTGCCGGTCTTGTCCATGCAGAGGACGTCCACCCTTGCGAGGCCTTCGACCGCAGCGAGTTCCTGAATCAAGACCTTGTGGCTGGCGAGCCTGAGCCCTCCGACGGCGAATGCCACGCTGGTCAGCAGCACGAGGCCCAACGGAACCATTGCGATTACGCTGGCGATGACGCCTACCAAGGCTGTCGTCCAGGTGCCTGTGGCGACGGCATCCTGCCAACCGCCCCGCGCCTGCAGCTCGCCGTTGACCACAAGGATCGCGACAGGCAGGATCGCCCAGGCTATCCAGCGAAGCACACGGTTGAGGCTGTTGCGGATCTCCGAGTTCACCAGGGAGAACCGGCGTGCATCAGCGGTGAGCCGGCTGGCGAACGACTCCGCACCCACCCGCACCACCCGGGCTTTGCCGTGCCCGGCCACAATGATGGATCCGGAAAGCACGTCCGACCCGGTGTCTTTGGCCACGGGGTCCGATTCGCCGGTGAGGAGGGATTCGTCCGCCTCGAGTCCGGCGGCTTCGAGCACTGCTGCGTCCGCCGTCACCTGGTCCCCGGCACGCAGTACCAGGACATCATCGCGGACGACATCGGCCGTGGCGATCTCCCGGATCTGGCCGTCGCGCAGCACCCGTGCACGCGGGGCATCCAAAACCGCAAGACGGTCCAGGGACCTTTTGGCCCGGAATTCCTGGACCACGCCGATCACCGCGTTGCCCGCGGCAGCCAGGCCGAACAATGCGTCCTGCCAGCGGCCGAGGAGCAGCAGCACGAGGAAGCTTGAGCCGACAATCGCGTTGAAGAGGGTGAGGACGTTGGCGCGGAAGATCTGCCACAGGCTCCGGCTGGTCTTGTCCGGCACCCGGTTGTCGAGCCCACTCTCGATGCGGGCGGTGACGTCGTGCTGCGAAAGCCCGTTCACAGCCGGGCCGGACACACGCCGACTGAGCGGAACTGCTATCTGGCGCCGGCGTTGTGCCCTCACCCCCTGATGGTATCCGCAGCAGCGGCCTAAGGTGACGGAGCATACAGCTCCCACTGACGACGCCGGGTTGCCGCCCGGGCGACAACGGCGCCGGTGCCGCGCCAGTGCGGAGCCCGTACGACGGCGGTGCGGCGCCGGTTCGGCGAGGTTCCGGGGGCGGCCGTAGGGCACCGCGGCGCAGCCGCGAAGCGGGTTTGCGGTTACCGTCGACTGGGTGTATTGTTTTCTAAGTCGCCACGAGGGAGAACAGCGGAAACGCTGGAGGACCGGAGGCGGCCAATCCCCCAAAAATAATTCAAGACCAAGTTCTTTCGGCGGTTCAATCGCTAAAGAATTCTGGTGGGGCTGGTTCGTCTGCTGATGTAGGTCCGGGAAGCCGGATTTGCTTTGGAAGTCGACACCGGGTAAGTTTGAAAAGTTGCTCCGGAGCGATCCTGGACCGTTGGGTTTGGGTGGTGCCGGGTGTGTCTGTTGTTTGAGAACTCAATAGTGTGCCAAGTTTGTTGATACCAATTTTGTATTGAATTGGTTGATTGTGCCGGGCCTGCCA
>NZ_JBFTMU010000027.1:0-5352 GCF_056397125.1 Arthrobacter sp. 05N425 | reverse complement strand
TGTGTCTGTTGTTTGAGAACTCAATAGTGTGCCAAGTTTGTTGATACCAATTTTGTATTGAATTGGTTGATTGTGCCGGGCCTGCCACCCCGTGGTTGGGTCCGGTGTTTTTAGCTGGTTTCAAATTTTGTGCATTGTGTTTATCCCGTTTTCCCGGGGTTGCATGGTGTGTCTGTTTTACTTCAACGGAGAGTTTGATCCTGGCTCAGGATGAACGCTGGCGGCGTGCTTAACACATGCAAGTCGAACGATGATCCGGTGCTTGCACCGGGGATTAGTGGCGAACGGGTGAGTAACACGTGAGTAACCTGCCCTTAACTCTGGGATAAGCCTGGGAAACTGGGTCTAATACCGGATATGACTCCTCATCGCATGGTGGGGGGTGGAAAGCTTTATTGTGGTTTTGGATGGACTCGCGGCCTATCAGCTTGTTGGTGAGGTAATGGCTCACCAAGGCGACGACGGGTAGCCGGCCTGAGAGGGTGACCGGCCACACTGGGACTGAGACACGGCCCAGACTCCTACGGGAGGCAGCAGTGGGGAATATTGCACAATGGGCGCAAGCCTGATGCAGCGACGCCGCGTGAGGGATGACGGCCTTCGGGTTGTAAACCTCTTTCAGTAGGGAAGAAGCGAAAGTGACGGTACCTGCAGAAGAAGCGCCGGCTAACTACGTGCCAGCAGCCGCGGTAATACGTAGGGCGCAAGCGTTATCCGGAATTATTGGGCGTAAAGAGCTCGTAGGCGGTTTGTCGCGTCTGCCGTGAAAGTCCGGGGCTCAACTCCGGATCTGCGGTGGGTACGGGCAGACTAGAGTGATGTAGGGGAGACTGGAATTCCTGGTGTAGCGGTGAAATGCGCAGATATCAGGAGGAACACCGATGGCGAAGGCAGGTCTCTGGGCATTAACTGACGCTGAGGAGCGAAAGCATGGGGAGCGAACAGGATTAGATACCCTGGTAGTCCATGCCGTAAACGTTGGGCACTAGGTGTGGGGGACATTCCACGTTTTCCGCGCCGTAGCTAACGCATTAAGTGCCCCGCCTGGGGAGTACGGCCGCAAGGCTAAAACTCAAAGGAATTGACGGGGGCCCGCACAAGCGGCGGAGCATGCGGATTAATTCGATGCAACGCGAAGAACCTTACCAAGGCTTGACATGGACCGGACCGGGCTGGAAACAGTCCTTCCCCTTTGGGGCCGGTTCACAGGTGGTGCATGGTTGTCGTCAGCTCGTGTCGTGAGATGTTGGGTTAAGTCCCGCAACGAGCGCAACCCTCGTTCCATGTTGCCAGCGCGTAATGGCGGGGACTCATGGGAGACTGCCGGGGTCAACTCGGAGGAAGGTGGGGACGACGTCAAATCATCATGCCCCTTATGTCTTGGGCTTCACGCATGCTACAATGGCCGGTACAAAGGGTTGCGATACTGTGAGGTGGAGCTAATCCCAAAAAGCCGGTCTCAGTTCGGATTGGGGTCTGCAACTCGACCCCATGAAGTCGGAGTCGCTAGTAATCGCAGATCAGCAACGCTGCGGTGAATACGTTCCCGGGCCTTGTACACACCGCCCGTCAAGTCACGAAAGTTGGTAACACCCGAAGCCGGTGGCCTAACCCCTTGTGGGAGGGAGCTGTCGAAGGTGGGACTGGCGATTGGGACTAAGTCGTAACAAGGTAGCCGTACCGGAAGGTGCGGCTGGATCACCTCCTTTCTAAGGAGCGCCTACAATCACCGTGCCTCATGTATGTGGGTGTGTCGGGGTTGTCAGGAGTACGCCCGTTGCGCAGACGTAAGTTCTGCGGCGGGTGCTCACGGGTGGAATATCAGCAAATAGCGGCCGCATGGTTTGGTCCTTGCCCAGTACGGATGCTTTTGAGTGTCCTGGAACGGTGGGGGCCCGGGTTGTGCGGTTTAGTGTTTGGCACACTGTTGGGTCCTGAGACAACAGGACCGGGGGGAGGGTGACTTTCTTCCGGGACTTGTGTTTCTGGTTTCCCGGCTGCARCGTTTCAYGCAYTGTGYGGGTCCTTTCGGGGGTCCGGGTGTGTGGGGTGTGTGGTACGGGGTTGTTGTTTGAGAACTACATAGTGGACGCGAGCATCTTTTATAAGAAGCAATTTCCAAGAATATGAACCTGGATCTGGTTCCATGCCTTCGGGTGTGGGGACGGTTYCATGGTTCTCTCGAAAATTACTCCTTGATCTTTTGTGGTCAAGTTTTTAAGAGCACACGGTGGATGCCTTGGCATTAGGAGCCGAAGAAGGACGTAGGAATCTGCGATAAGCCTGGGGGAGTCGATAACCGGACTGTGATCCCAGGGTGTCCGAATGGGGAAACCCCGCCAGACGCGCGAGTGATCTGGTGACCCGCATCTGAACACATAGGGTGCGTGGAGGGAACGCGGGGAAGTGAAACATCTCAGTACCCGCAGGAAGAGAAAACAATAGTGATTCCGTCAGTAGTGGCGAGCGAACGCGGATCAGGCTAAACCGTTCCATGTGTGATAGCCGGCGGGCGTTGCATGGTCGGGGTTGTGGGACTTTCCGTTCTGTCTCTGCCGGGACAGTGGGGTGAGAGCATGTGCATAGGTGAACGGTCTTGAAAGGCCGGCCAGAGAGGGTGTGAGCCCCGTAACCGAAATGTAGTGTGCCGCCTGGGAAGTATCCCAAGTAGCACGGGGCCCGAGAAATCCCGTGCGAATCTGTCAGGACCACCTGATAAGCCTAAATACTCCCTAATGACCGATAGCGGACCAGTACCGTGAGGGAAAGGTGAAAAGTACCCCGGGAGGGGAGTGAAACAGTACCTGAAACCGTGTGCTTACAATCCGTCGGAGCAACCTTGTAGTTGTGACGGCGTGCCTTTTGAAGAATGAGCCTGCGAGTTAGTGTTACGTCGCGAGGTTAACCCGTGTGGGGAAGCCGTAGCGAAAGCGAGTCTGAACAGGGCGTTGCAGTGGCGTGATCTAGACCCGAAGCGAAGTGATCTACCCATGGCCAGGTTGAAGCGACGGTAAGACGTCGTGGAGGACCGAACCCACTTCAGTTGAAAATGGAGGGGATGAGCTGTGGGTAGGGGTGAAAGGCCAATCAAACTTCGTGATAGCTGGTTCTCCCCGAAATGCATTTAGGTGCAGCGTTGCGTGTTTCTTACCGGAGGTAGAGCTACTGGATGGCTAATGGGCCCTACAAGGTTACTGACGTCAGCCAAACTCCGAATGCCGGTAAGTGAGAGCGCAGCAGTGAGACTGTGGGGGATAAGCTTCATAGTCGAGAGGGAAACAGCCCAGACCACCAACTAAGGCCCCTAAGCGTGTGCTAAGTGGGAAAGGATGTGGAGTTGCGAAGACAACCAGGAGGTTGGCTTAGAAGCAGCCATCCTTAAAAGAGTGCGTAATAGCTCACTGGTCAAGTGATTCCGCGCCGACAATGTAGCGGGGCTCAAGTACACCGCCGAAGTTGTGGCATTCAGATATTAGCTAAGCCCTTGTGGTTCAGGCGTCTGGATGGGTAGGGGAGCGTCGTGTGGGCAGTGAAGTCGCGGTGTAAACCAGCGGTGGAGCCTACACGAGTGAGAATGCAGGCATGAGTAGCGAAAGACGGGTGAGAAACCCGTCCGCCGAATGATCAAGGGTTCCAGGGTCAAGCTAATCTGCCCTGGGTAAGTCGGGACCTAAGGCGAGGCCGACAGGCGTAGTCGATGGACAACGGGTTGATATTCCCGTACCGGCGAAAAACCGCCCATGCTGAACAGGGGATACTAACCGCCCGAGACCTGCCCGATCACCCTTGTGGTGTGAGGGTTTTGGTGGAGCGCGGGACCTGATCCTGGGAGGCAAGCGTATTAACAGGTGTGACGCAGGAAGGTAGCCGAGCCGGGCGATGGTTGTCCCGGTCTAAGGATGTAGGGCGAACGGTAGGCAAATCCGCCGTTCATGATGCCTGAGACCCGACGGGACCCCCGTATGGGGGGATTCGGTGATCCTATGCTGCCTAGAAAAGCATCGACGCGAGGTTTTAGCCGCCCGTACCCCAAACCGACACAGGTGATCAGGTAGAGAATACTAAGGCGATCGAGAGAATTATGGTTAAGGAACTCGGCAAAATGCCCCCGTAACTTCGGGAGAAGGGGGGCCCCCATCGTGATGGACACWWGCTGTCCGGAGCGTGCAGGGGCCGCAGAGACCAGGGGGAAGCGACTGTTTACTAAAAACACAGGTCCGTGCGAAGTCGCAAGACGATGTATACGGACTGACTCCTGCCCGGTGCTGGAAGGTTAAGAGGACCGGTTAGCCGCAAGGCGAAGCTGAGAATTTAAGCCCCAGTAAACGGCGGTGGTAACTATAACCATCCTAAGGTAGCGAAATTCCTTGTCGGGTAAGTTCCGACCTGCACGAATGGAGTAACGACTTCCCCGCTGTCTCAACCATAAACTCGGCGAAATTGCAGTACGAGTAAAGATGCTCGTTACGCGCAGCAGGACGGAAAGACCCCGAGACCTTTACTATAGTTTGGTATTGGTGTTCGGAGTGGCTTGTGTAGGATAGGTGGGAGACGTTGAAGCCCGGACGCCAGTTCGGGTGGAGTCATCGTTGAAATACCACTCTGGTCACTTTGGACATCTAACTTCGGCCCGTAATCCGGGTCAGGGACAGTGCCTGATGGGTAGTTTAACTGGGGCGGTTGCCTCCTAAAAAGTAACGGAGGCGCCCAAAGGTTCCCTCAGCCTGGTTGGCAATCAGGTGTCGAGTGTAAGTGCACAAGGGAGCTTGACTGTGAGAGAGACATCTCGAGCAGGGACGAAAGTCGGGACTAGTGATCCGGCGGTACATTGTGGAATGGCCGTCGCTCAACGGATAAAAGGTACCTCGGGGATAACAGGCTGATCTTGCCCAAGAGTCCATATCGACGGCATGGTTTGGCACCTCGATGTCGGCTCGTCGCATCCTGGGGCTGGAGTAGGTCCCAAGGGTTGGGCTGTTCGCCCATTAAAGCGGTACGCGAGCTGGGTTTAGAACGTCGTGAGACAGTTCGGTCCCTATCCGCTGCGCGCGCAGGAAATTTGAGAAGGGCTGTCCTTAGTACGAGAGGACCGGGACGGACGAACCTCTGGTGTGTCAGTTGTACTGCCAAGTGCACCGCTGATTAGCTACGTTCGGATGGGATAACCGCTGAAAGCATCTAAGCGGGAAGCTCGCTTCGAGATGAGATTTCCATACACCTTGTGTGTGAGAGGCCCCCAGCCAGACCACTGGGTTGATAGGCCGGATGTGGAAGCGAGGACTAACGACTCGTGAAGCTGACCGGTACTAATAGGCCGATAACTTACACCACACACTCCYTTGCGTGAACGGA
>NZ_JBFTMU010000026.1:0-5568 GCF_056397125.1 Arthrobacter sp. 05N425 | reverse complement strand
GTGGATGTGCCGAAGGCGTCCGCGTCGCCGTCGTATGTGTTCCGGGTGAACCGGGATGTGGTGGTGCTCAATGATGTGAATTCGGGCAATGTGTGGCTGGTGAACCAGAACATGCAGCTGGTGAACAACTGGGACGACGTCATCCCGCCGCAGCAGACCTCGGACGACGCGGACAAGGACTCCGCCGACGAGGTGCAGCAGACCGTCCTGCCGGACCGCACCAAACCCAACAGCCCGCCGGTCGCCAAAGCCGACACCTTCGGGGTCCGCGCCGGCAAGACGACCATCCTTCCCGTGCTGGACAACGACACCGACCCCGACGGCGACATCCTCACCGTCCGGTCGCCGGAGCCGCTCAAATCCGGGCTGCTCGCACCGATCTACGGCGCCACCGGCTTCCAGGTCAGCGTGGGCGCGGACAAGACCGGTACGGAAACGTTCAAATACACGGTCGACGACGGCCGCGGCCTCTCCGCCTCCGCCGACGTCACGCTTAACATCGTCCCGCCCGGGGAGAACTCCGCCCCGCGGCAGAAACCGAACAGGAACACCACACTCGTAGTCCAGGCCGGCAAAGCGGTCAGCCAGAACATCCTCACCGACTGGACCGACCCCGACGGCGATGACGTGTTCGTCGTCGGCGCTGCAAGCAGCGACCCCCGCGACCAGGTGAAAGTCCGGCCCGACGGCCTGCTCAGCTTCCAGGACTCCGGCTCCGAACCCGGCCGCAAGACCGTCACCGTCACCGTCTCCGACGGCCGGTCCACGGCCGAAGGCAAGGTCACCGTGGAGGTGCGCCCGCCAGGAGCCCTGCCGCCGATCGCGAACGCGGACCACCTCGTGGCCGTCGCCGGCGTGGACACCGTGATCGCCCCGCTCAAAAATGACTCGGACCCGCAGGGCGGGGCGCTCCGTCTCGCCCAGGCCACCCCGGACGGCAACTCCACCGCCACCATGGGCGCCGACCAGCAGACCTTCACCTTCAACTCCACCGCCCTCGGCGCACACTACGTCTCCTACCTCGTCACGAACGGGCCGGCCAGCGCCCAGCAGCTGGTCCGGGTCGACGTCGTCCCCGGCGGCGGCGACGGAGCACCGGTCGCGGTCCGCGACACCGCGCTGTTGCCGGCCGGCGGCAGCGTGCTGGTGGACGTCCTCGGCAACGATTCGGACCCCTCCGGCGGCGTCCTGGTGGTCCAGTCCGTGACCGCCGCCGATGGACTGCCGCTCAGCGTCGCCGTCCTGGACCACTCCGTCGTCCGGATCACCGACCTCCGCGCCCAGGGCCAGCTCAACGTCAAGTACACAATCTCCAACGGCAAGTCCTCCGCGAGCGGCGAGATCGCCGTCCTGGTCGTCCCCGCGCCGTCCAAGCTGCAGGCGCCGCAGGCCAAACCCGACGAGGCAACCGTCCGTGCGGGCGACGTCGTCACCATCCCGGTGCTGGAGAACGACACCGACCCCAACGGCGGCAAGCTCACCCTCGAACCGGTGCTGGCCCAAAAGCCGGACGCCGCCGACGGCCGCACCTTCACCGCCGGCCAGACGCTGCGCTTCATCGCCGGCGAGGTGCCGAAGACGGTCTACGCGATCTACAAGGTCACCAACGCCTCCGGACAATCCGACTCCCAGCAGGTGTCCATCCGGATCCGGGCCCGCGACGACGAACGCAACACCCGCCCCGAACCGAAGAACCTGACCGCCCGCGTGGTGGCCGGCATGACGGTCCGCATCCCGGTGCCGCTCGACGGTGTGGACACCGACGGCGACTCTGTGCAGCTGACGGGCGTGGACAAGGCCCCCGCAATGGGCACGGCCGTGGTCAAGGACGGCTACCTCGAATTCACCGCCGCCGGCAACGCCGCCGGCACGGACACCTTCAGCTACCGCGTCCGGGACCGGATCGGCGCCGAAAACACCGGCACCGTGATCGTCGGCATCGCGCCGCGGGAAATCAATAACCAGAAGCCGATCGCGGTTGACGACGCCGTGGACGTCCGGCCCGGCCGCAAGATCGCCGTCGACGCCCTCACGAACGACTCGGATCCCGATGGGGACCCGATCAGCCTGGTGCGCAACGGCTTCGAGGCCCGCCCGGAGCTCGCCGTCGAGCCGGCCGACGGCGGCAAGGTGCTGCTCACAGCGCCGGGCGCCGCGGGCAACGAGAGCGTCAGCTACAAAATCCAGGACGACAAAAAAGCCCAGGGCAGCGCCGTGATCCGGGTCCGGGTCAGCCCGGATGCAACCCTTAAGGCCCCTCTCGCGAAAGACGACGTGGTCACCCCGGCGGAGACCCTCGGCAAGTCCGCCGTCGACGTCCCGGTCCTGAAGAACGACGCCGACCCCGACGGCGTCGCCGCAGAACTCAAGATCGGCCTGCCGGACGGCAATCCGAACGCGCGCGTGGCCGGCGACGGGACCGTCCGGGTGGCCCTCGCGCCGAAGGACCAGCTGGTTCCCTACACCGTCACCGATGTGGACGGCCAAAGCGCGACGGCGGTCATCTGGGTCCCCGGCCAGGGTGAACAGCACCCCACCCTGGCCCGGACCGAGGCCGTGGAGGTGATGGCCGGCAAGGAAATCACCCTGGACCTGGGCGAGTACGTCCGCGTCAGGGAAGGCCGTACGCCGCGGATCACCCAGGTGGACAAGGTCAAGGTCCAGGGCGCCGAGCCGGACAACGTCGTGGCCGGCAACGGGAGTAAGCTGCGTTACGCCGCCCTCAAGGACTACGTGGGCCCGGGCTCGGTCACCTTCGAGGTCACCGACGGCAGCGGACCCGAGGACCCGGCCGGGCTGAAGTCCACGCTCAGCATCATCACCAAGGTCATCCCGGACCCGAACGCCAACCACCCGCCGACGTTCAGCGGCGCCACCCTTGAGGTGCCGAAGGCCGAGTCCGCGAGCCTGGAACTGGGCAACCTGGCCAAGGACGTCGACGCCGGCGACCAGGACAAACTTAAATTCGAACTCGACGGAACACTCCCGGAGGGCTTCAAGGCCACGCTTGACGGCGCCACCCTGAAAGTCACCGCAGACTCCGCCAAGGCCGCGGGCTGGAAGGGCAGCATCCCGCTCAAGGTCACCGACGGCCGCTCCGATCCTGTCCGGGCCACGGTGGCGGCCACCGTCACGGCCTCAAACCGGCCACTGCCGGTGGCGAACGAGGACGTCGTGGAGAAGGCCAACGCCGGCAAGGCGGAGACCGTCAACGTCCTCGCCAACGACTTCAACCCCTTCTCCGACACGCCGCTGCGGATCGTGGCCGCCACCGTGGAAACCGGCTCCGCGGCCGGGCAGCCCGCGGTGGCCGGGGACTCCATCACGGTCACCCCCGCCGGCGGCTTCAAGGGCGTGATGGTGGTCCGCTACACCGTCATGGACAAGACCGGGGACCTCTCCCGGCAGACCGACGGCCGCGTCCGGATCACCGTCCGGGACAAGCCCGA
The DNA here is from genome assembly GCF_056397125.1 of Arthrobacter sp. 05N425. NCBI lineage: Bacteria > Bacillati > Actinomycetota > Actinomycetes > Micrococcales > Micrococcaceae > Arthrobacter > Arthrobacter sp. 05N425. The sequence goes on along the minus strand of NZ_JBFTMU010000026.1, from coordinate 2,119 downwards.
CGCCCCGTCCGCGCCGAGCGCAACGGACGTCCGCAGCCGGACCGCCGTGCTCAAGTGGACGCCGCCGTCGGACAACGGTGCCGCCATCACCAAGTACACGGTGCGCTCCGGCAACGGCTTCAGCCAGGATTGCGCCACCACCACGTGCACCCTCAGCGGACTGACCAACGACGTCAAGTACGTCTTCACCGTCACCGCCACCAACGAGGTGAAGGAATCCGATCCCTCGCCGGCCTCCAACGAGATCCGGCCGGATGAAAAGCCCTCGCCGCCGGAGGCCCCCACCGTCAAGGCCGGGGACAAGAACATGGTGATCGCCTGGCCCGCGGCGAAGACCGAGGGCTCCGCGGTGAAGAACTACAACCTGGAGATCTCGCCGCCGCCGGCCAGTGGAGTCGCCGTGAAGAACGGCGTGACCGGCCTGAACTACACCTGGCCGGCCCTGACCAACGGCGTGCGCTACAAGGTGCGCGCCCAGGCCGTGAACGAGCTCGGCCCCTCCGACTGGGGACAGTACTCCGCCGAGGACAACCCCGCCGGCGTCCCGGCCGCCCCGGGCGCGCCGACGACGTCGGTGGCCTCCGCCGTCGGCACCTCCAACCAGCTCAAGGTGGACTGGGATGAGCCAAACACCAACGGCGACGCGATCAAGAACTACTACGTCACGATGAGCGGCGGCGGCGGCGCGGACCAGACCCAGACCGTGGCCGGCACCGTGCGGACGGCGAACTTCACCGCCAACAACTCGGAAGCGTCCTATACCTTCACCGTGCAGGCCGAAAACAAGGCAGGCAAGGGCTCCGCCAGCGCGGCCTCCGCGCCGCGCCGCGCCACCGGCAAGCTCAGCCGGGTCTCCGGCGTGAGCGCCGCCGAGGCCAACACCGGCGGCGCCGGTCGGGCCGTCACCATCAACTTCCGTGAGCTCACCGCTGCGGAACGCAACGGCTCGGCCTACTCCGAGGTGAGTTACACCTACCGAGCCAGCACCGGCCAATCCGGGCCGATCAGGCCCGGCCAGACCGTCGGCGGGTTCGCCAACGGCGCCGCCACCACCGTCACGGTGACGGCCAACTCGTCCGTCGCGCCCAGCTCGGACGCCAGCACCGGGGCTAACGCGAACCCTTACGGCTCACCCGGCACCCCGTCGGCCTCCGGCACCAACGGCGCGGAAAACCAGCGGAACCTGACGTTTAACTGGGCCTCGCCGGATGCCGGGAGCCACGACATCGCCTACACCCAGATCAAAATCGACAACGGCGGCTGGGAACGGGTGGGCCCCTCGGGAAGCCGGACGGTCAACACCGGCGGCTTCAATGAACGGCACACGATCCAGGTCCAGACCGTCAACTCGCGCGGCACCGGCGGCCCGCTCGCCTCGGCGTCGGCCCAGTCCGGGGCAGAGAAGACGCGCTGGTCCACCAGGCTGAACTCCGGCATGGACCGCAGCTGCACCGACCTGCCGGGCGCCACCTCCTACGACCCGCAGAAATTCACCTGCGACGGCAAGAGCGGCTACGACCGGCCGTGGATGTCCCACTTCGACAGCTTCGACGTGATGTGCTGGAAGCCGCACGGCACCACCTACAGCGGCGACGGCCAGTGGTACTACATCATGCGCGGCTCACCGAACCAGACCCGCTGGATCCAGTCGCTGCACACCACCATCGGGTCGCCGGCACAGAGCGGCGTACCACTGTGCACCTTCCCGACAGGAGCCACGCCATAACCCGCCCCGGGCCCCGGCCGTCACCCTCCGCCGGGCAGTCCTCCCCATCGCGCTGCCGGAGATCGTTGGGTAGGCTGTCGCGGGAAGTGGGGGAGCGGTCTCGGGTCCGCCGGGGGAACCACCACACAATTTTGAAGGAAAGCTAACGCTGTGACACGTCTTTTCGCCACGCTGGGTGCCAGAAAGCCGGGTTCCACGAAACCGCGATCACGCACGCGCCGCAAGTTCGCCACGGCCACGTCGTTTGTGGCTGCTGCTGCGGTGTTGGTGACGGGGGCCATCATCTATCCGGGGTTTAAGACTGCTGAGGTGGAGTTGAACGATGGTGGTGTGTGGGTGGTGTCGAAGGCGAAGAATGCGGTGGGGCGGTTGAATTATCCGTCGCGGGTGTTG
>NZ_JBFTMU010000025.1:0-7710 GCF_056397125.1 Arthrobacter sp. 05N425 | reverse complement strand
AGGACTCACACACGACATTCTTGGAAAGACCATCGACGGAGACCACCCAGTTAGGACAACCACCACCGGAGGGACCAACCATCGGAGGGTTGATAACCCAGCCAATCGGAGCCGTGGTCACCGCCTTAGTTTTGAGAGCATCCGACCGTGTCTGAATGTCCGTCTTGGGAACGAAGGCTTCTTTTAGTGCACAGACGACCGGGTTTTTAACCCACTCCACAGGGTTCCAGGACCATGCAGGAGCGACGCACCCATCAGCCGGGGAAGTCCCGGTTCCGGGGAACGGGGAAGGGTTCGGAGTGGTCCCGGTTCCAGTCCCAGGCGCGGGAGTAGTCGGCGTGGAAGGGTCCACACCGGGGACCGGCTTAGGGTTGGCAGGGTTCCAGGGTTCCGGGTTCGCATCGACCGGGTTCCCATAATCATCGACACCAACCCATGTACCGGAGTTAGGGTCAAAAACGACGCCTACCTCAGTTTTGTAGCCGTTGGAGATAGCGCGGCAATCCGACGTCGGAACGGCATAAGCACCCCACTTGCACACCACACGCGAGGGAGACGTTGCAGAGATAGCCGGCCAATTCAAGCACTCAGTACGACCGACAACGCACTTGGAACCATCGACCCAAACATCGATAGTGCAGGTATTGAACGCGCAGCCGGGGTACTTGGCAATTTCAGCCGGTATCTCGCCGCCCTTATCGATGGTGGTTTTAGTCTGCCCACCGTCGCCGCTGGCCGTCACGTCATGCTTTACCAGCGCAGAACCGGCAGGGCAGGACGGAGACGCAGCCGCAGCGGTGCGAGTGACCGTCTTAACGAAGTCATAGGTGACGCCGTCCGAGGTTTTGCAGGTCCAGGACGTTGTGATCTGCGTGCTCTCAATGGTGTTGAGGTTCGCATCCGGGTTCCACCACTCCATGTAGTGCGCCGCCGACCACTGAGACGAATACTCCCAGTCCACCGAGGACTGTGGATTCTGATTACCGAGACGGATACGCAGGAGGGTCAACACCTTGCCGGGGTTATTCCCGGTGTTGCACATGCCGACCTTGTTACTGCCGTCAGCGTTCCAGGTAGAGCTCGAAGCGGAGAGGTTGCCGGCAATGCCGTACGGCTGGTTAGCAACGTTGACGGTTTTGCCGTCCTGGTCAATGCAATCGGCAATGAAGCCGGCACCGGCAGCGTTCGTAGGGTTGGTGAGGTCCGAACACGCCATAGACCACTGAGTTTTTCCCGGGTCCGTTCCCGGCTGGGAAGCCACAATTTCACCGCGTGAGTGCAGCGTGAGGTTATTCGAGCCCCGGTATTCGACCGCATAGGACTTGTAACAGCCCCGCGACATAGTCACCTCGTAGAAGGTATCCGGGGGAACCGGCTTATCGCTGGACCGCTGGCCGGTGATCTTAGCCCACAGATCAGCAAGGAAGGGCAAGGCTTCATCTGAGAACCAGTCCTTAGAAGCTGTCTGCCCCTCGGAGCCCTTGCCGCCGATGGAATCGCAGGAGTTAGCCCCGGTGAACTGGCCGCAGGAATCGATCATGAACTGAGTTTTGATCTCAGCAGCCGAACAGGTGCCCGACCCATCGACGCACGCCTGAGAAACACCCTTTGAGAGCGCAATTTCCTTGCGGTTATCGGGAGCCACGGACGTACTACCGATGCCGGCACCGATGAACGCCCCCAGGCGCAGACCGCCGAGCAGCTTGGACACGGTAGCGCCGGAAGCGCCGGCCCCGCCAACACCGTACGTCGAGGGAACCCGCACAACCGTTTGGCCCGGAGTAATGACCTTGCCGGACAGGACAGGCGAACCGGGGGACGGAACCCGGTTGCGGTACTGGTTCAGGTAATAGGCCGGCCCCGAGGTGGAGGGATTCACCGTGGGAGGGACAGGGAGTTTCGTGGAGGTGGGAACCTGCCCACCCTGCGTAGGCCGGAAGGCCCGCTTGTAGTAATCGAAGCTGTACTTATACTGCGGTGCGTTCGGGTTTTTGAGGTAGTCCCACCACGGATCACCAGCGGCAGCGGCAGGAGCGGCAAGAGCGACAGAGAGCAGCATAGCGAGGCCGGCAACAAAGACCGCCGAGAATGTGCGCCGCACAGGGACCACCTTTCAAAGCTGGGAGTTAATAAGGAAGTGGCCGGCTCCATACGCCTCTGGAAACGTATTGGGGAAGGAGCCGGCCACCGAGAGGCAAAACCTAGATTTTGCCGAGGACGCGCTTGCCGACGTTCCAGGCCACGAACGCGATTGCGACGCCGAACACGAGCGGCATGTTGGTGCTGATAACGCCGGTAGCCGTGGTAACTGCGGAGGCGAGCGAGTCGCCAACTGTTGCAGGAGGCATATTTCCCCCCTTCCGATAAACTCAGGAGCCCGGACCGGTGAACCTAGCTAATTCGTGTAGCTAGGTTCACCGGCCCGACTCGAAGGACCAGGACACCGGAGCGCCGGTATGCCCTAGATCTTGCCGAGAACGCGCTTGCCGACGTTCCAGGCCACGAACGCGATTGCGACGCCGAACACGAGCGGCATGTTGGTGGAAATAACGCCGGTCGCCTGCGTCACCGCATCGGACAGAGCGGTTCCTACTGCTGCACCCATTTTTCTAACCCCCTCTCAGAGATTCGTTGTGGCCCGGTGAGCTTATGCACGCCAGGAGTTGAACAGCGCCACGAGAGCGCCAAGAAGAAGGCCGGCCCCAATTGCAAGGCCGTAGGCCGTACCGAGTTCCGCATCCGTCGCCCACGTCACGACTTGCCGATCATGTGCATGAGCGCGAGCCCAAGGAGCGGGATAGCCAGGAAGCAAATGAAGGTAGCGGCAAAGCCCAACACGGGATAGACCAACTCAGATGCCGTCATTGGGAACCCCTACGGACGGCGCATCTGCGAGGTGAGCAGAGCGGCGAGGAAGAGGACGCACAACACCAGACCGATGGTTAGGCCCGTATATTGCACTGGTTCGAGAGAGACGACCGCCGGCCCGGATGGGACCGGGGACGAAGTGACTGTTACCGTCACCGTCGGTTCCGGGGTTGGTTCCGGGGTAGGCGTAGGGGACGTTGACGGCGGCACCGTCAAGCCGTTGTGCCCGTTCGCTTGCCATGAAATCAAGGAAGCGTGTGCCGGCCCGAAAATCTCGGACAACGGAAGCGGTAAAGACGATGGAGTATCCGACGAAGAAAATGCCGAAGAAAGTGAGAAGTACATCCATCACCGCCCCCAATTCAGGAACAACGCCAGAGCGACGAAGGAGACGAAGGGGACGGCCAGGACAACGAGAACGATCTTGGACGGCGGCTGTATACCGTCCATGCTGTTATGTTCCATACTGATACCAGCGTTTCTACGAGGTTGAGTCTCGGAAATTCGTCAGGGACCGGACTAAACCACCGGTCCCGCCCCATTTTTAGGGCAAAGAGAAAGCCGCAGCCTGACTAGGCTGCGGCAGAAGCGACGAGAGAAGCGACCTCGCGGACGACGTTGCCCCGGTCCTCGATTACCTTGACCCCGTAACCAAATTCGTTGGGGAAGACTTCGACCAGGAAATCCACGTCGTGACCGACAAGCGCCGCGAGAGCATCAGCCGAAATGTTGCCCCCATCATTCGGCAGAACGAGCTCGGAAAGGCCGGCCCCAGGCACAAGGACAGTCAGGATGTCCATGCTGTAGGGGAGGTTCGACTTCTTGCCGATGCCCTCGCGGTGGTCCACCTTGAAGACGGACCCTTGCACGTTGGCGAATAGACTTTTTGCCATTGTTACCACTTCTTCCAGTTGAGTTGAGAGAAGGACTACGGGAACCACCCCGGAGCCGCTGTGATGACCTTAACCCGGTTCCTGAGAGTTTGCCTAGTGTTTTGACGAAGCAATTTTTCCTTGACTTGCAGTAAGGCTACTTATGATCTATGGACGCCCCGGAGAAAGCCTCGCGGCGAGATATGGCACAGAGAACAAGCCGGGGCGCGGCAGCGCCGCTGAGGTGCTAAAAAGCAGCCGGGAGGACCGGCCAGGAGCGACGCCGGGGAGGTTTTTCAGCCGGCGTCGAGCATCGAACGGGTTCTACAGAAGGCCGGGGGAGTCCCAGCGAGGTTSTACCGGCGATTACCACAGCCGGGGACGGCGGAAATCACCTGTCAAGAATCATTGACGGCAAGGCATCTGTCAACTAAACTTGACGTATGGAGACCAAAGATAAAGCCCTCAAAGACATGACAGACCTTGCCGACCACATTCTGATGCTGCAAAACGAGCTAATCCGGTTCGTGGGGGAAGCCCGAGCCGACGGCGCAACCTGGGAGGAAATCGGCACCGGCTTGCAGATCAGCAAGCAGGCCGCACAGCAGAAGTACGCGAAATGGGTAAAGACCGAGCAACTAGGGTGCGGCCACTGTGATTGGACCGTCGCCTATCCCAAGTGGGACCAAGCCGGCGCAATGGAAGATTGGGACGACCACACCCAAAGCCACTACCAGGACTAGACGCACGAGAGCCAGCCGGCAAGAGCTTGAAGGACCGGCACAGCGTCATTGAGCAGCACCCAACCGCCATTTTGACCGCCGCCGCCGCCAAGCATGGAGCGCCGAAGCCGGGGAGCGCGGACAAGCGGCACCGGAACCGCACCGCGTGACCGCTTGACCGCGACCTCCCAGGCCCGAGCGCGTGCCAGCTTGCGCAATTCACGCCGCAAACGGTCGAAATCACGCTGCGTTACTTCCAGTTCAGCGAAGGCCGGCACGAGGCCGCAGAAGCCCCAAAACCGGCCAGGGCCGGCCCCCGGACGCTGCCACTTAGCCGGCACAATGTGTTGGTATTCCTTGCCGTCCTGAGACTTGGCAGAGTGGCCGGCAAAGTACATCGAGATTCGGCGCGGGTCCGAGAAGTCTTTACCGGAAAAATCAACACCGGTCCCCGCCGACAGGTGCCGACTGTATTCGGAATGCTCGCGTCCATCAGCGTCGATAGTGTCTACCTCGCGGGAAGCGCCGACCACATCAGCCCACGTCCGGGCAAGCCACGCCTCGAACGTCTCAGAGCCGACCAGGGCCGGCACCCGCATGAGCGCGTGCCAGTGCGGAGCGCCGCGCCGCTGAAATTCGAGCTTCCAGAGGTTCCGCCACGGACCCACGGCCCGGACGAAGCGACGCCGGAACACCTCGATAAGCCGCTTAAAGGCTTTACCGTCAGGCGCAAGCGGCTTCCAATCGCCCGGCAGCGTAAGCGTGACCATAGCAAGCGAGCCATCCTCGCGGGACCACCCGGAGTAGTCCAGGGACGCGAGTTTCTTAGTCATGTTCGCCCGAGACTTGGCAGACCAGCCGGTAATTTCAGACCGCGACGGCCCATCGAGGTCCGGCACATCATCGGAAATTTCACCAGTCTCCAAGTCGACTTGGAACGCGTTGAGCATATCGACGCCGGCAGAGCGCCGGCCCGGAGCCTCGGTAAGCGTCGTTTCGTGGCCGCTGTAATCCGTAGAGCGGCACGAAATGATGCCGGGGGAGATACCCACCCGGAACGTGCGCCCCTCCGTGAGCCCGGACAGACCATCGGGAGCGTATTCGAGCTGGGAGAGCGGAACGGCCAGGACGCCGGCCACCGAGTCACGAACAGCGACAATGTCAGCGAGGGACGCCCGAGCGGGTTCCTCGTAATCGTTGACCGCAGCGTAAAAAGCCGCATATTGGTCCAGGGCATTAAGCGTGTCGGAGACAATGTCTGTCTCGTGCGCTACCGTTGTTTCTGTCACCAGATCCTCAAATTCTGTCTGTGACTACGGCGGACCCCTACATTTCCAAGAGCGGGGGTCCGTCAGTCATTTAACCCATCAAACCAAATCGCCGGACGAATCCGGCCCCGGCACGCCGTCAGCCGGCGCAGCAGCAGCCGCCGCAGCCTCAGCAGCCGCCCGACGAGCAGCGCCGCGAGTGGCAGCAGGAGAGACGCACGAGCACTTAGCGCGGGTCCGGGTTCCGCCGCAGTGATCGCAAACGCCGGCGTCCGTCACCTGCCCGAGCTTCTCCACATAGCCGTGAGTGTCGTAGGCGCGTTCCGCCAGGGAGCCAGGACGCCAGAACAGCGACCGGACGAGAGGCTTGATTTTCTCGCGTTTCGCCAACGTCCATTCATCAAACGTGTTGGCATCGAAAGTCCGGGCGAACATCAGCCGGCGCGCGCCCCACATACGGCCCGAGGCGTGTGTGTGTTCGCCCGGAATCTCGCAGTTCAGGTATTCGAGCGTTTCACCATCGACGGACATTTCCTCGAGCGGGTGAGGTCCGGGGAAGATCACGCCGTCCTTATGCGGAACCGGCAAGGAACCTTGCGTCAGCGTGACCGCCTGAGACACCTCGCGGAGAACTTTGGAAGCACGAGCCCACGAGGGAGCCGTCCACCGGCAAATGACCTCGCGGCGCCGCAACTCTTGGAGGGAAGCTTTTACCCCGATGGGAATATCCGAGCCGGTGGAGGACGCCACAGCGCCGCCCACTTCATCGAGCAGCAAGTCCACATGCTCGGCAAAGATGATCTGTGAATAATCCGTCAGCGGAACGTACAGAGGGTGCGGAGCCCCGGACGGAGTGATAAACGGCATAGTCGAGAGGACACGGCGGGTGCCCGAGGTGCGCCCCTCAGCAGTGTGCAAATGGTCCTGGTTATCGCACGACCACTGAATCCCGCGCAGCGTCGGCAGCGTGTCCAAGGCCATGAGCAGACTTTTGCCGGCACCGTTGGGACCGATATAGCCGTGGATACCCATGCCCCGGCGTTTGAGCACAGCGCGCGGCTGGGGAGTGAGCAGCGGCCCCCGGTTGAGGCCGGCAACGATCGCGGAGCCTAGAGACATTACAGAAGCCCTTCTTTGGAAGTTTGCCGGCCCATCAGGGACGACTCGGAATTAGCGCCGGTAGAGCGCCGCCGCCCCAGGAAGAACCACACCAGGACGACGACGACAACCACACCGGCCACCAGGGACACCACCGGGGGAGCAGAGGACAGCACGAGCCCCAGGATGCTGAGAGAGAAGAACAGCAGCAGCAGAGCCGGCAGCAGCAAGACCCATTGAAGGAGAGATAGTTTCCTCATGCCTTAGTAGCACCGCCCCGGACGAGCCCGACCAGCACCCAGATAATCAGTGATGCACTGGCGAAGGTGCCACCGAGGGCAAAGACGACGGTAAACAGTCCGTACATTTCCGAAACGGGGAGGAAGTAGTTGATATCTGAAATCCACCCCAGATCGAGCCCTTTGGGGATGGGGTTTTTAGGCATCTGATCGAGGAACCAGCCACAGAGCCCGAACCACCAGTCGAGAATCGCATCCGTTACCACGAGCCACCCCCGAACGTGCTGCGTTCCTCCGGCCGCTTGCGCGTCCGTCCGGTACTCGACACGCGCCGGGGGACGGCCCCGGAGTAGCCGATCATTTCGACCCCGACGGAGTGACGCGGACAATCGGGATAAGCGCGTACCAAATCGACCGGAGAAGCGGCCACATCATCGCCGTTGCGACAATGCCGAACAACGGGCCCCGGACCCCGACAACAGCCGCGGTAAACGAGGACTCACACACGACATTCTTGGAAAGACCATCGACGGAGACCACCCAGTTAGGACAACCACCACCGGAGGGACCAACCATCGGAGGGTTGATAACCCAGCCAATCGGAGCCGTGGTCACCGCCTTAGTTTTGAGAGCATCCGACCGT
>NZ_JBFTMU010000024.1:0-7797 GCF_056397125.1 Arthrobacter sp. 05N425 | reverse complement strand
CGTTCGAGGAGGTCGCGGTAATCGATGGTGACCATGACCTGGGGCCGGAGCCCTCCGGTGGCGGGCAGTGCGCCGGAAGCCAGGGCCACTTTGCAGGCGCCGACCAGGCCGTCGAGGGATTTCTGCGGCCTCGACCGCCGGTCGAGCAGTGTTTCTTCGGTGCCCGCCACGCCGCCGGCCGCGCTGCCGGGTTCGCTGCCCGCGCTCCCGGTTGCCGCATCATCGGGAGCCTCGGTGCCGGTGCGGGGGTTGGTGGCGGTGTTCATCACGGTCAGCAGGTGTTCGAACTGTTCGGTCGTGGCGAAGATTTCCAGATGTTGCAGGCCGTGGCGGGGTTTCCGGAGGAACGCGCCCTGTAACTGGCGCAGGACCTCCTCGGAGGGTTCGGCGCCGTCCTGGTCGATCGCGTCCGTCCAGCGCCTCGCGACCCGGGCCAGGAAATCCGGGTCGTGCTCCACTGCGGTCCGGGTCAGGGCATGTTCCATCCGGGCGGCCGTCTCCGCATCGCACAGCGGCCGCACCCGGGCCAGGGCGAGGGTGATGATGGTCGCGGACCGCGACGGGACCGTACCGGCGGCCACGGCGTCGGCGAGTTCCTCGCGCAGGGGCGGGAGCGGCTGGCCGGTGATCCCGGTCCGCGGCAACACGTCCCCGGCCAGGGCCAGCCGGCGGTGGGCCTCGACGGCGGTGATCTGGAGCCGGTCCCGCAGGAACTCGCCGGTCTTGCGGTAGCCGTCATCGAGGACCGGGGCGTTCTCGGCGGCAGCCTCCTTGCGGGTCCGGTTCACCGCCCCGGCAGCAACAACCTGCAGGTATTCCAAGGCCCGGGCAGCCTCTTCGACCCCGGCGGCGAACTCCACGGCCTCACCGAACCCGAACAGCGCCGCATCCCCGGCCGCCGTCGCGGTCAACTCCCGTAGCTGTCCCAGAACGCTACGCAGTGACCGACCCCGGCGGACATCATCGCCCGGCCAGCCGGCCGGCCGAGCAATGAGGGCTGCACTGGTTCCCATGAATCAATTCTGCCGTGGACCTACGACATTATTGCCCGCACCGGAACAGCCGTCGCCCTCTTAGGACGGGGGCGGCAGCGGCGCGGAACCTGCACGGGACCGGCCACGGAAAACCCCCGGACATCACCACCCGGCCGCCTGGAGCAAAGGCGACCGCGGCACTGATTCCCATGGACCAATCCAAGCAGGAGGGTAGGACACATTTTGAAACAGCTCACACGCGGCCCGGATCCGCCAGACGGCGGCATGACAGACTAGCCGGATGGACAGCTCAGTCTCCCCGCAGCCAGCCCAACAGGACCCCGCTGAAGATCTGTCGGCCGCAAGCGCAAAGCCGGAAGAGCAGGAAACGCCCCCGCGCAACCCGTACCTCGAGCCCCGCCGGCCGCTCGGACCGCGGGACCCCGGCGATGCCTGGGTGGAAGGCGAACACGGCCGCTTCTGGGGCCGCTTCGGCTCCGCGGGACTGCTCGTCCATGATGCTGCGAAGGGTGTGCTGCTGCAGCACCGCGCCACCTGGAGCGACCAGGGCGGAACGTGGGGACTTCCCGGCGGCGCCCTGCATCAGGGTGAGGACGCCGTCAACGGCGCGCTCAGGGAGGCCAACGAGGAGGCCGCGGTACCGCCCGAATCCGTCCGCGTGCTGTTCACCTCGGTGTTCGACGTCGGGTACTGGTCCTACACGACCGTGGCCGCCCAGGTCGTCGAGCCCTTCGAACCGGCCATTAGCGACCCGGAAAGCCTTGAATTGCAGTGGGTCAGCCTTGAGGGTGTGGGCGACAAAGAGCTCCACCCGGGGTTTGCGGCCGCGTGGCCCGCGCTGCGTCGCAGGCTTCAGGCTCCCCGCGAAGGTGACCGCCGCGATAGTGACGGAGCCGGCACGTCAGGCACGTCAGGCAAGTAACGCCAGCGACGACGACGGCGGCGCCACGTGGCGCTAAGGCCAGCGGCTCCGCCGTCGAACGGACGCCTGGGCCGTGCAGCTGGCCAGTAAGACTCTCAGCCAATCACAGCAGGGTGTCCCCGCAGGAAAGAGCAGCGCTCAGTACCGGCCCGGGACCTCGAAGGCGGCCAGTATCCTGGCAAGATCCTGCTGCAGCGTGGTCCAGCCCTCCAGGTCCTCGGGAAGCGCGTCGCGCTCGATCCGATGCGCAGTCGCCAGCGCGGCGATACCCGACGTCGTCAGGGCCACAGAGAACTGCCTGCGGTCGCGCTGGTCCCTGGTTCGGGTGACGAGGCCGGACTCTTCGAGCCGGCCGAGCACCTTCCCCAAGGACTGGCTCTGGACCGCGATCCGGCGCGCCAGCTGCTCCTGGTTCAACGGCCCCCCGGCCAAACCCTGGAGGGCTATCACGGCGGCGTGCGACAGGCCCAGCGCCGCCAGGGCCTGGTCCTTGCGCCGCTCTACCACCCGTGCGGCCATGGATAAGAGCTGATCCGTCCGCCACCTCTTAGTGGCCGGATTATTGTCCGCGCTCTCGCTCATCCGCGGCACCCGGACCGGCGCCCTTTGCCTGCTCTTTTCGGTTCCCATGTTGCTCGGGGAACGGCGTTCACAATGCTCATGATGCCTCCCTCGCTCCGGTGGACAAACTTAAGGTGCGCGGCTATCACACGCCGCACTCCGGTCCTACCATAAGCATGCTTACTATGTATTTGGCAAGTCTGCTTACTATTCGGCGCCGCCGGGGCACGGCAAGTAGCCCCACGTCGGGGGCTCCATCGGTTGGGCGGAAAGCCGGGTCAGGCCTGCTTGGGCGCCGGGCGGCGGCGGTAAAGCCAGATGAGGCCAAGGATCGGCAGCAGCAGCGGGATGAAGCCGTAGCCGCGGCCAAACAAGGACCAAACCGTCTCGTGCGGGAAGTTGACCGCATCGAAAAGACTGAGCGCTCCGACCACCAGAACCCCGATCAGCTCGACCAGGACGGCGGTCACGGACACCTTGAACCAGGTCCGGCCGGCCTTCGCGAGGGACACGGTCGCCACGATGTAGACGACGGCGGCGAAGGCGGACAGCAGGTAGGCAAGCGGCGCCTCGGAGAACTTGGTGAGGATCTGGTACCCGGCCCGGGCGGTTGCCGAGAGCGCGAACACCGCATAGACAGCAATCAGCAGCCGGCCCGGTCCGGTGTTGCGGGTATCCTTCGACGCCGGGCGGGCGGTCCCGGCGGCGGTTTCGCTCGGCTGCCCGGCGGTGGTCCCGGCGTCGCCGCCAGTGTGCTGTGAAGCCGTCATGTTCTTCTTTGCCTCTTCCACGTCAGTACCAGATCTGGTTCATTCGGGCCGCCATCACCAGCGCGGTGACGCCGACAGCCGCCAGCACGAAATTGCTCCACCGGGTGCGTTCCAGGATGGCCCAGTACACCGCGCCGACCGGGAGCATCAGCGCTGTGACCAAGTAGCCCCAAAACTCCCAGGGCTCCCCCGCGATGTGCTCCCCCGACGCGACCCGGATAATCGAACCCACCAGATAGACCAGCAGGGACAGTTCGACGGCGGCCACCGAGAGGATTGTCGCATCGTTCGGGGCCTTCTTCAGGATGCCGGCACCGACGCAAAGGAGGGTGGAGAGCAGCCCTACCACCAGGATGATGTAGAAATACGCGTCCAAGGCTAGCCCGCCGGCTCTGCGGAGGAAGGCGCGGAGGAAGGCGTCACGGAGGCAGTCTTCCCGGCGGCCGGTTTTTCATTGTCCGGCGCGAAGACCAGCACGGGCTTGGCATAGCTTCCGGCGTCGGCCAGCAGCGCCACGAGTGAGCCGTCCGGCGCGAACGCGGCCGCGGGCTTCTCCGGCGTTGCGGCGTCCGGCGTGCCGGCAGCGGCACCCGCCGCGATCCTGCGGCCGAAGGACAGTTCCGTGGTTTCTTCCGCCGTGAGCTCCCGGTTGGGCATGAGCGCCCGGGCTGCCTGAGACATCTCCAGGACGTCCAATTCCTCGGCCAGCTGCTCCAGGGTGCGCGCCTGCTCCAGGCTGTAGGGGCCAACCTGGGTCCGGCGCAGGGCGGTGAGGTGGCCTCCAACACCGAGGGCCTCGCCGAGATCCCGGGCGAGGGCACGAATGTACGTGCCGGAGGAACACTCCACGGTCACGTCCAAGTCCAGGGCTTCGCCGTCCTGCGTGCGGCGGAGTTCGTGGATGTCGAAGCGGTAGATCGTCACAGGCCGTGCGGCGAGCTTCACATCTTCCCCGGAACGGACGCGGGCGTAGGCACGCTCACCGTTGACCTTGATGGCACTGACACTGCTGGGAACCTGCTGGATCTCGCCGGTCAGGGCGGCGACGCCGGCCCGGATGCCTTCCTCGGTGACCGCGGCGGCACTGCGGGTTGCGGTGACCTCGCCTTCGGCGTCGTCCGTGACGGTCGACTCGCCAAGGCGGATGGTGGCGGTGTAGGTCTTGGAGGTGCCCACGATGTAGGTCAGCAGGCGGGTCGCCTTGTTGATGCCGAGCACCAGCACCCCGGTTGCCATGGGGTCCAGCGTTCCGGCGTGGCCCACCTTTCGGGTACCGGCGATCCGCCGCATCCGTCCAACCACATCGTGGCTGGTCCAGCCTTGCGGCTTATCCACTATTACCAGTCCAGAAAGCACGCCTCCCAGTATATCCGCGCCGGGACGGCCCCCGGCGCGGACGCCCGGGCCTGGCAGCCGGCCACGGCTAGGATGGCAGACATGCCCGAGCTTGCAGCCCACGTCCGCGACGTTCCCGTCAACCAGATCCGCGAAATCACCGAGGCCGCCTGGCACACGCCCGGCGCGATCGTGCTGAGCATCGGCGAGCCGGGCTTTGCCCTCCCCCGGCACATCCTCGAGGCCGGGATGGCCTGCCTGGACCGTGACGAGACCAACTACACCCCCAATGCCGGCATTCCGGCGCTGCGGGAAGCCTTCGCAGCCAGATTCCGCGAGCACAATGCGACGCCGGTCGGCGCCGAACGGGTGTACGTCGTCGACGGCGCGCAGCAGGGCCTGCACTTTGCCATGACCTTGTTGCTCTCCCCCGGCGACGAAATCCTGATCCCCAATCCGGGTTACCCGACCTTTGCGATGACGGCCAGCCTGCTGCATGCCGTCCCGGTCGGATACCCGCTCTACCCGGACCACGACTTCCAGCCGCGGATCGAAGACATCGAAGCGCTGATCACGCCGCGGACCAAGGTCCTGATCCTCAATTCCCCGTCCAACCCGCTCGGGGCCGTGCTGGGCGAGGAACTCACCCGCAGCCTCCTGGAGCTGGCCCGGCGGCACGATCTCTGGATCATCTCGGACGAGTGCTACGAGGCCTTCACCTATGACGTACCGCACATCAGCCCGGCCCGCTTCGACAGCGACGTTCCCGGCGAGGCCAGGGTGTTCACCTCCCTGACCCTGTCCAAGACCTACGGGCTTACGGGGCTGCGCATCGGTGCGCTGATCTGCCCGCCGGGGATCGAGCAGCAGATGAACAACGTGATGGAGGCGATCGTTTCCTGCGTCGCGTCGCCCTCGCAGTATGCCGCGCTGGCAGCCCTGACCGGCCCGCAGGACTACGTCAGCCACGCCCACGCGCATTACCGGGCCAATCGGGACGCCGCCTCCGCCGTGCTGGAGTCCAAGGGCATCCCGTTCCTCACCGCGCAGGGCGCCTTCTACCTCTGGGCCGACGTCTCGCACGTCAGCGGCGGAGACGTTCGGGCCTGGGTGCGGCGCTTCCTCGGGGACTCCGGAGTGTCCTTCGCCCCGGGCACCGCGTTCGGCTCCATCGGCGAAGGCTGGATCCGGATTGCCCTGTGCGGCAGCCAGGCGGAGCTTGTGGAAGGCCTGGGCCGGCTCCCTGCCCGCGACCCGGCCGTCTAGTCCTACCGCCCGGGCGCGCCAGGCAGTAGCCTGACCAAACGCGGGTGCGGGCGGATTCACGGCGGGTGCGCGGCTGGCCCGG
Organism: Arthrobacter sp. 05N425; assembly: GCF_056397125.1. Taxonomy (NCBI): domain Bacteria; kingdom Bacillati; phylum Actinomycetota; class Actinomycetes; order Micrococcales; family Micrococcaceae; genus Arthrobacter; species Arthrobacter sp. 05N425. The sequence goes on along the minus strand of NZ_JBFTMU010000024.1, from coordinate 1,866 downwards.
GAGGAGGACCTCATGTGGTGGCAGGACTTGTTGTGGGGCATCTGGAACGGGCTCACGGCCTGGATTGTGCTGATCGCCCACGTCTTCGGGGCCTGGCGGGAGTTCCCCTTCTACAACATGGGGCGGGCCGGCAACTGGTATGACTTCGGCTTCCTGCTGGGGATGGGCTCCCCGCTGCTGGGCGGCCTGGGCGCCCGACGGCGGCGCTGAGGCAGCGACGCCGGCCGATCCGGATCAGGGTTACCGGCTCAAAGCCGGATTTCGTCTTCCGGCAACGGCAGCGGCGCCTGCGCCGCGCTGAAGGACATCTTGACGATGAAGTGTCCCTCGGAGCAGTTCCTCGCGATGATGGCCCCCGCTTCGCCGGCCAGCTTCACCCCGAATTGAAGTTCCAGATGTTCGGGAGCGAGCTCCCTCATCACGTCGGCAGCGGCCCTGGCTGCCGGCCTCACCGCGGCAAGGGCGTCTTCAAGCCGCCGGCCGGCGTCGAGGATGCCGAGTTCGTTGCGCGCCGGCCGTTCGACGCCGAAGCTGCCTTCCTCGACCTCCACCAGCACCGTTCCCGACCCGACCTCGTAGCGCAGGATTTCAGTCATTGCTTGCTCCCTTCGGGCCGGGCTGCCAGCGCACCGTCCAGCCAACTGCGCAGGGCAGCAGCCGGCGGGGCTCCCGCCTGCCGTGCCACGACCTTGCCGTTGGCGATCACCAGCATGGTGGGAATCGCCTGCACATCGAAGCGCCGGGAAAGCTCCGGAGACTTGTCCACATCCACCTTGACGAGTTTGACCCGGCCGGCCCGTTCCTGCGCCAGTTTGTCCAGTACCGGGCTGACCATCCGGCATGGGCCGCACCACGCCGCCCAGAAGTCCACCAGGGCGGGCACCGGGGACCGCTCCGCGACGGGGGCAAAGTCTGCGTCGCCGGCCTCGACAATCCACGGCAGGTCCCGGCGGCACTTGCCGCAGCGCGGGTGCCCGGCCGCAGCGGCCGGTATGCGGTTGGTCGTGCCGCACTGGGGGCACTTGAGGAGCGTCGTCGTCACGGCCGGTCGCCGCCGTTCCACTTGCCCGCAGTCATGCCTCCATGGGACGCTCGGGCCGGGACCGGGCATAGAGTCCAAAGTCCTCCGGAGCCCCGGCGGACACAGAACTGGCCGGGCCCGTTTCCGGGTCCGGCCAGTTCTGGCGGTGCTGGGGTTACTTGTTGCTGTCCTCGTCGACGTCGCCGTCGGCGGTGAGGTCAGTGTCCTCTTCGTCGAAGTCGTCTTCGTCGAGCTCGACGTCCTCCGGGATGTCGCTCTTGTACGGATCGGCGTCGCCGGCGTGCTTGGCGCTGGCGGCCAGGGCCGCAACCTCGGCGTCGCGCTTCTTGGCCTCGCGCAGCAGTTCCTCAAGGTTCGAGGCCACCACGGGGATCTGGTCGGCCACGAATTCCAGCGTCGGCGTCAACCGGACGGTGATGTTGCGGCCGACTTCCTGGCGCAGCACACCCTTGGCCTTCTCCAGGCCCTTGGCCGCGTCGGCCTGGGCCACCTCGTCGCCGAAGACGGTGTAGTAGACGGTCGCGTGCTGCAGATCATTGGTCACACGCGCGTCGGTTACGGTCACGCCTTCCAACCGGGGATCCTTCACCCTCCGGCCCAAAGCCTCAGCGACGACAACCTTAATCCGCTGCGCCAACTTGGCAGCCCGTGCGGGATCAGCCATTTCCACTCCTAAAAAATTTGGATGTACGACGACGCCGAAACGAATGCCGCACATTGGTGAGTTTGGTGCCACGCGCCTAAGTCAAGCCTACGACGGACTCCCGTTAGATTTTTTCCGGCGGCCTGGGAGTGGCATCGGGCCTGCCGGAGCTGGGCGGCCG
>NZ_JBFTMU010000023.1:0-20364 GCF_056397125.1 Arthrobacter sp. 05N425 | reverse complement strand
CGGGAAGAACGCGTCCGAGGCTGCGACGGCGCCGCGGGCCCGTTCCGGAGCGCCGGCGGCATCGGTGTTAGATGCCCCGCCGGCACCTTCCACATCGGACTCCACCGTGACACCCAGGGTGTTGGCCCGCTCGACGGCGAGACGGCAGGAGTCGAGCCGGTTGACCTGGCCCATGCCGATCCCGACGGCGGCACCGTCGGCGGCGAGCAGGATCGCGTTGGACTTGGCCGCACGGCAGGCCGTCCAGGCGAAGGCAAGGTCGGCCAGGGTGGCGGCGTCGGCGGCCTCTCCCGCAGCGAGCGTCCAGTTGGCCGGGTTGTCGCCCTCGGCGTCGACCTTGTCCGTGGCCTGGACCAGCATGCCGCCGGAGACCTGGCGGAACTCGGTCGGGTAGCGGCCGTAGCCCTCGGGCAGGGTCAGGAGGCGGATGTTCTTCTTCTTGGCAAGGATCTCCACGGCCTCGTCCTCAAAGCCCGGCGCGATGACGACCTCGGTGAAGATCCCGGCCACGGTCCGGGCCATGCCGGCGGTGACGGTGCGGTTGGCCGCGATCACGCCGCCGAACGCTGACACCGGATCGCAGGCGTGGGCTTTGGCGTGGGCGTCGGCGATCGGGTCCGCCGCGGCGGCGGAACCCACGGCAACGCCGCAGGGGTTGGCGTGCTTGATGATCGCAACGGCGGGCTCGGCAAAGTCGAACGCGGCGCGCAGGGCGGCGTCGGCGTCGACGAAGTTGTTGTAGCTCATCGCCTTGCCGTGCAGCTGGTCGGCCTGGGCGATACCGGCCGGGGCAGCCTTGTCCACATACAGCGCGGCCTGCTGGTGCGGGTTTTCGCCGTAGCGGAGGACCTCGGAGCGTTCCAGGGCCAGGCCGGCGTAGGCGGGCCAGTCGATCACGCCGTCGCCGTCTTCATCCAGGAACTGGCTGGCGGTCCAGGTGGCCACGGCGGTGTCGTAGGACGCGGTGTGCGCGAACGCCTTGGCGGCGAGCCGGCGTCGGGTCTTCAGGTCGAAGCCGCCCGAGGAGGCCGCCTCCACGACGGAACCGTAGGAGGCCGGGTCCACCACGATCGCGACGGCGGCGTGGTTCTTCGCGGCCGACCGCACCATCGCGGGGCCGCCGATGTCGATCTGCTCGACGACGTCGTCCTGCGCGGCGCCGGAGTTTACGGTCTCCACGAAGGGGTAGAGGTTCACGACGACGAGGTCGAACGGCTCGATCGACATGTCCTCGAGCGTCTTCATGTGCGCCGGGACGCGGCGGTCGGCGAGGATGCCGCCGTGCACGCGCGGGTGCAGGGTCTTGACGCGGCCGTCCAGCATTTCCGGGGAGCCGGTGACTTCTTCGACTTCCTGCACCGGGATTCCGGCGGCGGCGATCTTCTTGGCGGTGGAACCGGTGGAGACGATCTTGACGCCGGCTTCGTGCAGGCCCTTGGCGAGCTCCTCCAGACCGGTCTTGTCGTAGACCGAGATGAGGGCCCGGCGGATGGGAACACGGTCGATGGATACACGCTCAAGCTGCGTAAAGCTCACAAAAGTCTCCGTCTTATATCGCGGCGCGGCCGCGGGTGGTGGGGATGCGGCCAGTTTATCGCGTCATGGCTCTCTGCATCCCCCGCCGGGAGCCAGCGCGCCCGAGTGTGAAGCTTCACCGCTGGCGCGCGCCGGGACGTAGAGTTTTCCCAGGAGGCGAGATGAATACTTACACCACTGTGCCCAGCGGCGAACAGGTGGTCCAGGAACTGCCGTGGCGGTGGAAGGTCCAGGGCCGGATTTTCCTGATCGGCGGCCTGGGCTTCATGTTCGATGCCTGGGACGTCACGCTGAACGGGATCCTCATTCCGTTGCTGTCAAAGCACTGGTCCCTGACCGCTGGCGACGCGGCCTGGATCGGCACCTCCAACCTGATCGGCATGGCCGTGGGCGCCTTTGTCTGGGGCACCATCGCGGACACGATCGGGCGCAAGAAGGCTTTCACCGCCACTTTGTTGATCTTCTCGGTGTTCACGGTGCTGGGCGCCTTCTCCCCCGACTTCCTCTGGTTCGTGGCGTTCCGGTTCATGGCGGGCTTCGGCCTGGGCGGTTGCATCCCGGTGGACTACGCACTGGTGGGCGAGTTCACGCCCCGTAAGCAGCGCGGCCGGGTCCTCACCGCGATGGATGGCTGGTGGCCGATCGGTGCGGCGCTGTGCGGGTTCGTCTCGGCCGGGCTGATCGCCGCCTTCGCCGACTGGCGGCTGACCATGCTGATCATGGTGCTGCCCGCGCTGCTGGTGTTCTGGATCCGGCGCAGCGTCCCGGAGTCGCCGCTGTTCCTTATCCGCAAGGGCCGCCGCGAGGAAGCCGCCAGGGTGATCGACCACCTGGTCGCGGCCACCGGCGCCGAGGCCCGGGTCTACAGCCTGCCCGAACCCCAGGACGCGCCCCGGCTTTCCGCCGGCAGCGCCTGGACCCAGTTGCGCGCGCTCTGGCAGTTCAATTGGAAGATTACGACGGCGGCCTGGGCTTTGTTCTTCAGCATCCTGCTGGTCTATTACCTGTCGTTGACCTGGATGCCCCGGATCCTGATCGGCGCCGGCTTCGAGGAGTACAAGGCGTTCCTGACGACGGCGTCGATGGCCGCCGTCGGCCTGCTGGGCGTGGTGGTCGCCGCGCTGCTGGTGGAGCGGACGGGCCGCAAGTGGATCCTTGCCATCACCGGCCCGCTGTCGGCGCTGACCCTGGTGATTGTCGCCGTCGTCGTGGACATCCCGACGGCGGCCGTGTTCTGGCTGCTGGTGTTCGGCTTCGTGGTGCAGGTGGCGATCCCGGTGCTGTACGCCTACGTGTCGGAGCTCTACCCGACCGAGCTGCGCGGCTCGGGCTTCGGCTGGGCCTCGACGTTCTCCCGGCTCGGCGCCGGGTTCGGGCCGTTGATCTTCGCCACGTTCCTGTGGCCTGAACTGGGGCTGGCCACGTCCTTCGCCCTGGCCGGCGGCCTGGTGTTGATCTCGGTGCTGTGGATGGCGTTCTTTGCCCCGGAAACCAAGCAGCGCCGTCTGGAGTAGCTTTCCCGCCGCCGCTCCCCCGCCGGCCCGGAACGCCGAAATGCCCTATCCCTTTTGGTTGTCCTGAGGGTCTCAGAAGCACCACAAGTGATAGGGCATTCGGGGGGTGTGGCTACTGGATGCAGGTCGCGTAGACCGTCATGGCCGTAGTTGTCCGCTGCGTTACGGTCCAGCCGGTAGGCGTCCCGCCGGTCATGACGGGCTGGCTGACAACAGCGCCGTTGTTGCCGGTGGTGGAGCCCAGCGAGTAGCCGCCCGAGACGGCGGTCCTGCCGGCCGGGCAGTTGACCTGAACCACGAGCGTTGAGCCGCTGTTCGACTCGACAGTCACGCTGGTCGACGCGGCCGCCCCGGTGGCTCCGGTGGCTCCGGTGGCTCCGGTCGCACCTGTGGCCCCCCTGGCACCGGCCGGTCCAACGGGGCCGATGGCTCCGGTGTCGCCCTTTTCGCCCTGCAGCCCGGTGGCGCCTGTTGCACCGACGGCACCGGTAGCTCCGGTCTCGCCCTTCTCGCCCTGGATGCCCTGGGCACCGGTCTCGCCGGTGTCGCCCTTCTCGCCCTGGGCTCCGGTGGCTCCCATGGCGCCGGCCTCGCCGGTATCACCCTTGTCGCCCTTCTCACCCTGGGCTCCGGTGGCTCCCATGGCGCCGGCCTCGCCGGTATCACCCTTGTCGCCCTTCTCACCCTGGGCTCCGGTGGCGCCGGTATCACCCTTGTCGCCCTTGTCGCCCTTCTCGCCCTGGGCTCCGGTGGCTCCCATGGCGCCGGTGGCGCCGGCCTCGCCTACGAGCCCCTGGATCCCCTGCGGGCCGGCGATCCCTGGGATCCCCTGCGGGCCGGCAATGCCCTGGATCCCCTGCATGTTCCAGGAGATGGCGGTTTCCTTCTTCAAATCGCACGTTTGGCCGGCTGCCAGCACCCGGAGCTGGCCGCCGTTGTTGATGTTGTAGCAGCCGCTGATTTCGCCGGTGCCGGACGTCGTCGAAGCGGCATAGGCGGCAGAAACGGCGCCCGTTCCGAGGACGAGCGCYGCAGTAAGGCAGAGAACCTTCGGGCTGGTTTTGGCAAAGCCGAACTGTGACACGATGGACCCCCAGGGACGCAAGAGACGAATGAGACTGCGTCAGACTATGGCCCCGGACGGCCCCTCAACCGGCGGCGAGATACCCGATTTTCGCCAGTCACTACCCGACTTATTCGCGGAGTACTCGCTTTTGTCGAGCCGACTACTTGGTTGGGTATTTCCCCGTCGAAAAACGGCTGTCGGCGCCGCGTCGGGAGGGCCCAACTGCCTCGCAGTTGTTGTCGTTTTGAGGGCTCAAAACGACAACAACTGCGAGCTAGTTGGGGGTCTTAGCTCCCGCGGCGAGCGACTTCAGCGTCGACACCAGCAACCGCCGCTCTACCGTCTTGATGCGCTCGTGCAGGGTGTCCTCGGTGTCGCCGTCGTCCACGCTCACGGCTTCCTGGGCGATGATCGGGCCGGTGTCGACGCCCGCGTCCGCCCAGTGCACCGTGCACCCGGTGACCTTCACGCCGTAGGCCAGGGCGTCGCGGACGCCGTGCGCGCCGGGGAAGGCCGGCAGCAGCGCCGGGTGGGTGTTCAGGTACTTGCCGCCGAACGCGTCGATGAAGTCGGCACTGACAATCCGCATGAACCCGGAGGACACGACGACGTCGGGCCGGTAGGCGGCAACGGCTTCGGTCAGCGCGGCATTCCACGCGGCCCGGTCCGGGTAGGCCTTGAAATCCACCACGAAGGTCGGGATCCCGGCGGCCGCGGAGCGCTCCACCCCGTACGTTCCGGGCCGGTCGGCGCCAACGGCGGCGAGTTCCACGTCCAGCTCGCCGGCCCTGACGGCGTCGATGACTGCCTGGAGATTGGAGCCGGTGCCTGAGACGAGGACAACTATGCGCATTGACTTAGCTTATGGGGCCACTCGCGTACGCTGGAAAATATGAATTCCCCCCAGGACCCCGGCGGAGCCCAGCGGGGACAGAATCCCCGGAGCGAAGCGGCCAAGGCATCGCTGCTCCGGACGCACAACCTGTTCCGCGCGTTTATCGTCACGGTGCTTGGGGCGTTCTTCGTCTTCCAGCTGGACGTCAGCTACCTCTGGCTCACCGCAATCCTTACCGCGGCCGCACTGGTGCTCGGCATCGTACTGCTCGTGCGTGCGGCGAAGCTCAAGGAATCCCGCCTGGTGCTGTTCGGCACCATCTCCGGTTTGGTGGTCTCCGCGGTCATGGTGCTGATGGTGCTGGCCTCCGCGGTGTTCTTCAACCAGATCCGGGACTACCAGCAGTGCGCCCGCCATGCCCTGACCCAGCAGGCTGCCTCGGCGTGCCGGACCCAGCTGGAGAATTCGCTGCCCACGCAGCTGCGCTAGCGCCGGCCACCCGCCAGGCCCGGAACGTCGCCGTTTAATCGGCTTCGGCGGCCAGTTCCAGATCCGCTTCGTGCAGTTTCTGCCGTCGTTCCAGCCACGGCCCGGCCGCGTAGCCGATCACGACGCCGATGCCCGTTTCAGCTGCCACGAACAACGCCGTCGTCAGGGGGTCCGGGCCGATGTCCGTGAGCCGTCCGATGCCGGCGGAACCGCGGGCCAACCAAGCCAGCGCCGCCGCGAGCAGACCTGCCACGGCGCCGATCATGGCGCCCAGGACCAGCGTGGAGACGGTGGCCGTGAACCAGCGCGCCTTGACCTTGATGGAGAGCCATTCGTCGAAGTGGTTTTCGCCTTCGCGCAGGAACCACCAGCCCGCCAGGAGCCCGGCGAGCGCAGGAACCACGAGGGCCACGAAGCCGTACTCCAGCGCACCGGCGGGCAGTGCGGCGAACACCGGGATGGAGGGCAGCGGCCCGACGGCGGTGGCCAGCGGCCCGGCCTGCGATCCGACGCCGAGCGCGAACCCGGAGCCGGAAGTCCAGGCCAGCGCGAACACGGCCAGGTTGGGCAGGTAGCCCAACTGCGCGATGGTGAGCGCCGCGCCGCCCACCGGGCCGGCGTCGAGCGCCTCGTAGACGGCAATGATGAGGTTCCAGTGGATGATGAGGTCCACGGTGAGGAGGGCGGCAGCCATGGCCAGGCTGGCCATCACGGCCACGAAGCCGGCCTTGACGGCGGAGCCCAGGTAGGAGCCTGCCCAGCGCGAGTGCTGGCTGGTGCGCGAGAGCCAGGCGACGGCGTCGACGCCGATCAGCCGGCTCCAGGAGCCCGCTTCCCGGCGGGCACCAATCACCATGCCGAGCGCGAAGGGGATCAGCGGGACGATGGAGGCGTACCAGAGGCTGACACCAACCTCGGAGGTGCGGCAGACGAAACCGGTGGCGAATCCGAAGGCGCCGTACATCAGCCAGGAGCCGAGCAGCGCCTGCCAGAGCTGGTCCGTGTAGGAGGCGCGGGCCAGCCGCCGCCCCGCGCGCCAGGCGAGCAGGAACGGGAGGAGCGTGAGACCCAACGGGATCAGCGACAGGGTGCCGGATTCGGGCCGTCCCGCGGTTCCGGCGCCGACGGTTTCGAGCAGCAAGGGGACGCCGTGGATCAGCAGCCAGGCCTGGCCGGCCAGCCGGGCGAGGAATTCAAAGCCGCCCTCGCGGAACCCGGCCGTGGCCCAGACCGCGATAATTGGTGCGATCACGACGAGTGCGGAGATCACGGCGGCCTGCGCGGACTCCAGCGCCCCCTGCAGCCATAGAGGCATCGGAAGGCCACGGTTCCCGGTCTGATCAGCGCGCAGTTTCATCGTCTTCCATGGTGCCACGTGCGGGGCCTTCCGCCGGGTTCCGACAGGCTCTTGGGCCCCCGATTTCAGCCGGCCGGAAACGTTGCCGCCGCCGCCCGCCGCGCCCCGAGCGCACCACCGCAGGTGGCCCCGCGGCGGCGCTTTTTCCGCTACCCCGCCGTAAAATTTAAGGTGTCCGCAATCAGTGGTTGGAGGCAGAAAATGACTACCGCATCCCCACATGCACACGGCGTACATTTCGGACGGACTGATGTCCAAAACGTCGGCATGGGTGTGGGTATTGTCCTTCTTGTCGTGGGTGTCCTGGGGTTCATCCCGGGCATCACCACGCAGTACAGCGAGCTGAGGTTCTTCGGGCCAGATTCCAGGGCCATGTTCCTTGGCCTGTTCCAGGTGTCCATGCTGCTGAACATCGTTCAGCTGGCCATTGGCGCCGCGGGCTTGACCATGTCCCGCAACGGCATGGGAGCCCGGAACTTCCTCATGGGCTTCGGCCTGCTGTACATCGTCTTTAGCGTTTACGGGCTGATCGTCGGCGTGGGGTCGGCGGCCAATTTCCTGGCGTTCAACACCATGGACAACTGGACCCACATGGTGCTGGGCGTGGCAATGATTGGCGCCGGCTGGCTGCTCTCGAGGCATCTGGCCGATGACGCACAAACCCGGTAAGCGAACACCGGGAAAAGGGAGCCGCGAATGAGGACCGATTCTCAGTAATCCAACAAATTCGTACTACCTGCTGGTGCGGGCGCCTGGAGCTTCATGGGTGTCCGCACCAGCTTTCTTTTGCCCCAGCCGTTCCGCCAAATGCTGGACTTATTCGGCGGCAGCACCCCAGACTGGCCTGACCCCACGACCTGAAAGAGTTTCCATGCCAGACTTCTCAGCTTTTATCCCGTTCCTCGCGGTCCTCGCCGGGGCACTTGTCGTCGTCGCCGTGATCTGGATTGCGATCAAGCTGATGTGGAAGGTGGCCGAACCGAACGAGGCCCTGATCATCTCCGGCCTGACCCGCGGAACCCTCGAGACGCGGGACGGCATGGACTTCAAGATCGTCACCGGCAAGGGGGCGCTCGTGTTTCCCGGCCTGCAGACCGTGCGGACCCTGTCCCTGACCCTGAACGAGACGGAGCTCAAGGTCTCCTGCGTGACCTCCCAGGGCATCCAGGTGATCGTCGAGGGCGTGGTGATCTACAAGATCGGCGACGCGCCGCCGTTCATCGCGAACGCTGCGCGCCGCTTCCTCGGCCAGCAGCCCAAGATGCAGAGCCAGGTCTACAACGTCTTCGAGGGACATTTGCGCTCCATCATCGGCAGCATGACCGTGGAGGAGATCATCCGCGAGCGCGACAAGCTCGGCTCGCAGGTCCGCAGCGCCAGCGGGGTGGAGATGGAAAAGCTCGGCCTGGTGGTGGATTCGCTCCAGATCAAGGACCTCCAGGACCCCACCGGCTACATCCAGAACATCGCCAAGCCGCACATCGCCCAGGTAAAGATGGAAGCCCGGATCGCGGAGGCCACCCGGAACCGTGAGGCGGCCGAGCGGGAGGCGGAGGCGGCCGCGCAAATCGCCGACGCCCAGAGCCTCTCCGCGATCAAACAGTCGGAGGCGCAGGCCAACGCCGAACGGGCCCGGGCCAACGCCGCCCAGGCCGGACCGCTGGCCGAGGCCACCGCGCGGCAGCAGGTGGTGGTGCAGGAAACCGAGGTCGCCAAGCTCGAGGCGGACCGTGAGGAACAAAAACTCCAGACCACCATCCGCAAGCCCGCCGACGCCAAGGCCTACGCCAAGCGCACCGAGGCCGAGGGACAGAAATCCGCGGACATCAGCGCGGCCGAGGCGCTGGCCCGCCGGACCGAACTCGAGGCACAGGTCAACGCCCGGCGCACCGAGCTCCAGGCGCAGGCCAATGCGACAGCTGCCGCGGCCGCCGCCGGGGCCACCCGCGTCACCGGTGAAGCCGAGGCTGCCGCCACGAAGGCCCGCGGTGACGCGACGGCGTCGTCGATCAAGGCCAAAGCGCTGGCCGAAGCCGACGGCATCAAGGCGCGCGGCGAAGCCCTCGGCACCAACCAGGACGCGGTCATCTCGCAGCAGCTGGCCGAGAACATGCCGGCCATCATCGCCGCGGCCGCGGAGCCGTTCGCCCACGTCGGGCAGCTCACCGTCCTCAACGGCGGGGAGGGCATCAACCGGATGATCGGCGGCATCCTGGCGCAGGTCGGCGACTACCTTCCCGCGCTGCGGACGGCATTGAAAGATGGCCGGCAGGACGGCCGGCAGCCACCGAAAGCCCCGGATGCATAAGGAAGTCGACCGCAGCCTGACCGGCCGGATCGGCCGGGTGACGGGGCGGGTGGGGCCCGGCACCATCGGGGAGGTCATGCTGCCCTTCCGCGGCGGGACGAGTGCCTTCCATGCCCACCCGTTCGACAAGGAGAGCGTCTTCGCCGTCGGGGACGAGGTGCTGGTCATCTACTACGAGCCGCCCCAGACGGTCTACGTGGACGAACTCCCGGACGTGCTGCGGCACGAGCCGCGCCGCTGACGCTGGCCGGCGCGGCGCCGGGCACTGCGGGCATTCCGGGGCACCGGGCACTCCGGGGAGCTCCTGGGAGCTCCTGGGCGTCGAGCACTCTGGCCCCGAGCGCGAACCGCGCCCCTTTGCCGGAGGTGGCCGCTCCGAGGCCCGGCTTAGCGGCCATCTCCGGCAAACGGGCGGCCCTGGACTGGAAGGGCCACGGGAACCAGCGCGCTCCGGCACCATCCATTTGCCACAAGCGGCCGCCTGGGCAGCTGGTTTGCGGCCAATTTTGGATAATCGTCATTCGGCGCGGCAGCGAGCGCGCGTATTGGGATGATGTCCGGACACGCGTCCGGCCGACGGGCATGCCCAGTGGGACACCGAAGGGCCGCCATGCCCCCCGGAACCCGCGGCCCACCCACGCCTGTTAACCCACTCTTCCCCCGCAGGCCACACCGGGGACCCCGCGCCGTCAGCCGCCGCGGCCACGGTGGAGGCGTGAGGATCGCACTAGTCGCCGAATCATTCCTGCCGCAGATGAACGGGGTCACGCACTCCATCCTGAGGGTTCTGGAGCATCTGCAGGACCGCGGCGACGAGGTGCTGGTGATCGCGCCATCCACGCAGGACCCCCAGGTCCCCGGCGAGGTCCACGGCGCGCGGGTGCACCGGCTCCCGTCCGTGCCGCTGGCCGGCTACACGAACGTACGGGTGGCGTTGGGCGGTGTGGCCCGGGTCAAGCGAATCCTTGCCGACTACGCCCCCGACGTCGTCCACCTCGCCTCGCCGTTCGTGCTCGGCTGGCGGGCAGCCCAGGCCGCGCACCAGCAGGGGATCCCCAGCGTCGCCGTCTATCAGACTGAGGTCCCCGGCTACGCGGGACGCTACGGCGTCCCGTTCCTGGAAAACTGGGCCTGGAACCGGGTGGAGCAGATCCACCTGCTCGCCACCCGCACCCTGGTCCCGTCGACCTTTGCGCGGAACCAGTTCCTGGGCCGCGGCATTCCCCGGGTGCACATGTGGCGCCGCGGCGTGGACACCCGGCGGTTCAGCCCGGAGAAGCGCGACGACGCGTGGCGGGCTTCGGTCGCCCCCGGCGGCGAGCGCATCATCGGCTACGTCGGCCGGCTCGCCGTCGAGAAACAAGTGGAGGACCTGGCCGTGCTCGCAGATATTCCCGGCACCCGGCTGGTGATCGTCGGCGGCGGGCCGCAGCGCGAAACCCTCGAAGCCGCGCTCCCGGACGCCGTGTTCACCGGGTTCCTCGGCGGCGAGGAACTGGCGCGGGCCGTCGCCTCGTTCGATCTGTTCGTCCACCCCGGCGAGTTCGAGACCTTCTGCCAGACCATCCAGGAGGCTATGGCCTCCGGCGTCCCGGTGGTCGCCACCGGCCGCGGCGGCCCGCTGGACCTGGTGGAGAATTCGCGGACCGGCTGGCTTTACGAACCGGGTGATCTCGCGGCCCTGCGGTCCCGGGTGGCAGACCTTACGGGCGACGACGCCAAGCGCCGCGCTTTCGCCGCCGCGGCCCACGCCTCGGTGCAGGGCCGGACCTGGTACGCGCTGGGCGAGGAGCTCGTGCGGCACTACGAAGCGGTCCGCACCGGTTCCGCCCGCACCGGTCCCACCAGCCCCCGTTCAACCACCAGAGGAGCAACCCTGTGAAGATTTCCGTGATCGGCTGCGGCTACCTCGGCGCCGTGCACGCCGCCACCCTGGCCTCGATGGGGCACACCGTGGTGGGGATCGACGTCGACGCCGCCAAGGTGGCCCAGCTGGACCGCGGCGCCGCCCCGTTCTACGAACCGGGCCTGGACGAACTCCTGCGCGACGGCCGCGCCAACGGCCGGCTCGCCTTCTCCACCAGCTTCGCCGACGCCGCCGGCGCGCAGTTGTATTTTCTCTGCGTCGGAACACCGCAGTCCAAGACCTCCGACGGCGCCGACCTGGGCTACCTGGTCTCCGCCACCGAAGCGTTGCTCCCGTTCCTGGCGCCGCGTGCCGCCGTCGTCGGCAAGTCCACCGTGCCGGTGGGAACGGTGGACATGCTCCGCGGTTTGCTGGCCGGGCGCCCGGATGTGCTCCTCGGCTGGAACCCCGAGTTCCTGCGCCAGGGCACGGCGGTGAAGGATTCCCTGGTGCCGGACCGGCTGGTGTACGGCGTGCCGGGCGGCAAGGAATCCGCGCGGCACCCGAACAGCGCTGGCGCCGCCGTCACCGCCGCCCTGGACACGGTGTATGGGCCGCTGCTCTGCGCCGGCATCCCCCGGCTCATCTGCAACTTCGCGACCGCTGAGCTGATCAAATCGGCGTCGAACGCCTATCTGGCCACCAAGCTGAGCTTCATCAATGCGATGGCCGAACTCTGCGAGGCATCCGGCGCGGACGTGACGGAGCTGGGCGAGGCGATGGGCCTGGATCCGCGGATCGGCGGCCGGTACCTGCATGCCGGCCTCGGCTTTGGCGGCGGCTGCCTGCCCAAGGACATCCGTTCCCTCCGGGTGCAGGCCGCCGCGTTGGGCGTGGACTCGGTGGACGCCTGGATGGCCACGGTGGACGGCATCCACCGCGGCCAGCGCACCCGCACCGTGGAGGCTGCCCGGGAGCTGTGCGGCGGCCAGCTGGGCGGCCGGCGGGTAACCGTGCTCGGGGCGGCCTTCAAACCGGACACCGACGACATCCGCGACTCCCCCGCCCTGGATGTGGCCCAGCAACTGGCCGAAGCGGGGGCGCATGTCACCGTCACCGATCCGGCGGCGATCAACAACGCCTGGCTGCGCCATCCGCAGCTGCGCTTCGAGGCCGCCGTCGAGCAGGCGCTCGACGGTGCCGAACTGGTGCTGCTGCTGACCGAGTGGGAGGCCTACCGCTCGCTCTCCCCGACCGCGGCCGGGGAGCTGGTCCGACGCCGGACGGTGCTGGACGCCCGGAACGCCCTCGACGCCGCCGCCTGGACCGCGGCGGGGTGGACGGTGCGGGGCCTGGGAAGGGCCGACGCCGGAATTGGCGCGGACGCGGCCGCCGCCGGCCGACTGGCCACCGCCGACTGAGCGGTCCGGCCCCAGCGGCCCGGTCTGAGCGGCCCGGCCCCAGCGCCCCCGGCCCGGACTGGGCGGCCCGGCCCCAGCAGGAGCGCGGCAACCCGCCGGACGCCCGCGCCGTGGCGCTGGGCCCGCGCTTCGCCCCCTATGATTTCTGAGGGGAGGATTCAGAATGCAGCATCGTTGGTCTCAGATTTGTCCGGTTACGGCCGCGTGAGCACTTCAGCGCGCCCCGAGGAGGACGCCCGGCTCCGCGAAGCCATGTCCCTGCTCTCAGCCACACTGGAATCCACCGCGGACGGCATCCTCGTGGTCAGTGCCGAGGGCCGGATCTCCTCCGTCAACAACCAGTTCCTCTCGATGTGGGGCATCCCCCGCGAACTCGTGGACACCGGCGACGACGAGTCCGTGATGGGCTTCGTCCTGGGCCAGCTCACGGACCCCGAGCAGTTCCTCGCAAAGGTCACGGCCCTCTACGCCGATCCGGAAGCCGAGAGCCACGACGTGCTGCGCTTCCGCGACGGGCGGACCTTTGAACGGTATTCCCGCCCGCAGAAGGTCGAGGACCGCGTGGTGGGCCGCGTCTGGAGCTTCCGGGACGTCACCGCGGCCCGGCGAGCCCAGGACCAGATTAACCAGGCCATGGCGGACCTCGCGCAGCAGGCCAGCCAGCTGAAGACCCTCGCGTTCCAGGATCCGCTGACCGGGCTCTCCAACCGCCAGCTCTTCAACGACCGTCTGGCGCACGCCTTGGCCGGACCCTACGKGACCGCCGTCGACGTCCTGCTGCTGGACCTGGACGACTTCAAGGAAGTCAACGACATCCACGGCCACCATGCCGGGGACCAGATGCTGATCGAGGTCGGCCGCCGGCTGCGCGCCTGCGTCCGGCCCAACGACGTTGTAGCACGGCTGGGCGGCGACGAATTCGTGGTCCTGCTGGTCGGGTCGCTCGACGCCGACGCGGCCGCCGCGCGGGTCGTCGAATCCCTCAAGCTGCCGGTCTGGATTGATGGCACCATGCTGCGGCCCAGCCTGAGCCTGGGGCTGGCGTCCATCAGCGAAGACGCCGTCGATGCCTCCGAGCTGCTCCGCCGCGCCGACATCGCCATGTACGCTGCCAAGTCCGCCGGCAAGAACCGCTACCTGCGCTTCCGCCCGGAAATGATGACCGCGCTGCTGGAGCGCACCGACCTGGAGGCCGGGCTGCGCACCGCGGTCGACAGCGGGGAGATCGCGGTGCATTACCAGCCAATCGTCTCCGCCCGGCTGGGCACCGTAGTCAAGGTCGAGGCGCTGGCCCGCTGGGAACGCGACGGTGCCCTCGTCCCGCCGCATCAGTTCATTCCCGCCGCGGAGCGCAGCGGCCTGATCGTCGAAATCGGCACCGAGGTCCTGCTGCGCGGCTGCACGGAGCTGGAGCCCTGGCTTTCCGCGGACCCCACCCGGTCCCTCGCCGTCAACGTCTCCGGTGTGCAGCTCCAGCACGGCAACTTCCCGGAGCTRCTGTTCGCGACCGCGGGCTCCTGCGGGGTGGATCCGCACCAGCTGGTCGTGGAGGTCACCGAGAGTGTCTTCTTCGACGACGACTGCCAGGTCCAGCGCCAGCTGGTGCAGCTCCGTGGCGCCGGGGTGCGGGTGGCGCTGGACGACTTCGGCACCGGCTACTCCTCGCTGGGCCGCCTGCAGGACCTCCCGGTGGACACGCTCAAGATCGATCAGTCCTTCGTCGCCTTGATCCACGCCGGTACCGAGGAGCTCCCCATCCTGAACTGCATGATCGACATGGCACACGGCCTGGGCCTGACCGTCACCGCTGAAGGCGTCGAGACCCGGGAACAGGCCGAGTACCTGATGCGACGCGGATGCGATTCCCTCCAGGGCTTCCTGTTTTCCCGGCCCCAACCGGCGACCGGTCTGCCCGCTGCGCTCTCGGCGTCGGCCCGGACCATCACCGCATTGCGCCACGACACTGCCGCCCAAACACAGTCGGTGCTGTGATTTGGGTCTCATGGCCCTATGATGCTTGAAGTTTAATGACCACCGCCCTGCCGGTGGATTCGAGTGACGAACGCCCGGGGGCTGGCATCGACGTGGAACAAGGATTGGCGGAAACCCTGCTGACGCAGGGCCCTGACGCGTTGCTGCAACTCACCACGGAGGGGGTCATCTCCTATCTGAATCCCGCGGCGGAGCGCCTGTTCGGCTACTCCGGCGAGGAGCTGATCGGCGTCGCGCACAACCGGCTGCTGGTGGAGGACGACCGCGGCGGCTTCCTGCGGGTTCTGAGCCGGCTCGGCCGCACAGGAACGTCGGGGACGAGGCCTTTCCCCGGCCTCGGGCTGCACCGCGACGGCCGCGAACTGCCGTTGGAAATCACCTGCTCGCTCGTGACCACGCCGGCCGGAACGTCGGTGGCGGTCGCGGTCCGCGACACCACGCACCGCCAGGACCACGACGCCGGCCGGCGCAGCGCCGTCTCGCTCCTGGACGCGACGCTGGAGACGACGGCGGACGCCATCGTGGTGGTGTCCAACACCGGCCAGATCACCGGCGTCAACGAACAGTACCTGCGGCTGTGGGACATGCCGCGGGAGATCCTGGCCGAGGAGGACGCCTACGCCCTGGTCAAATTCATCGCCCAGAAATTGGTTGCCCCGGACTGCTTCAAGGCCAAGGTCGCCGAGCTCTACGCCAACCACGAGCTGCACAGCCACGACGTCCTCGAGTTCCAGGACGGCCGCACCGTGGAGCTGTATTCCCGCCCGCAGAAGGTCGCCGATGAGGTGGTGGGCCGGATCTGGAACTTCCGCGACGTCACCTCCCGCACCGTGGCGCAGGACCAGGCCCGCCGCGCCCTCGACGAGCTGGCACAGCAGGCTGATCAGCTGAAGGCACTCGCGTTCCAGGATCCGCTGACCGGGCTGGCGAACCGGATGCTGTTCAACGAACGCGCCACCGCCGCGTTGGAGTCCCCCGGACCGGTGGCGGTGCTGCTGCTGGACCTGGACGACTTCAAGGAAGTCAACGACATCCTGGGCCACCACGCCGGGGACCAGATGCTGGTGGAGATTTCCCGCCGGCTGCAGAACTGCGTGGGCCCGCACGGCACCGTGGCCCGCCTGGGCGGCGACGAATTCGTGGTGCTGCTGGTCGGCTGCGGCGATTCGGACGCGGTGGCGCAGCGGATCGTGGCCACGCTGAACGCCCCGGTCTCCATCGAGGGCACCCTGATGCGCCCGGGGCTGAGCCTGGGCGTGGCGACGCGCGGCACCGAGGACATGTCTTCCTCCGAGCTGTTGCGGCAGGCCGATGTGGCCATGTACGCCGCCAAGGAGGCAGGCAAGAACTGCTACGTGCACTTCCAGCCGGAGATGCTGGCCACCCTGCTGGAACGCACGCAGCTGACCGCGGGGCTGCGCCGCGCCGTCGAACTCGGCCAGATCACCGTCTTCTACCAGCCCGTAATCTCCACGAACCGCCGCGAGGTGATCCAGTTTGAGGCCCTGGCCCGCTGGGAACGCGACGGGGTGCTGATGGCGCCGGACGCCTTCATCCAGACCGCGGAGCGCAGCGGCCTGATCCGCGACATCGGGGCCGAGGTGCTCCGGCAAAGCTGCACCGAGCTGCAGTCCTGGCTGGCGGAAGACCCCGGGCGGACCCTGGCCGTCAACGTCTCCGGCGTGCAGCTGCAGCACAAGGACTTCGCCGAGCGGGTGCTGGACATCGCCGCATGGAGCCGGGTGGATCCGCACCAGCTGGTCCTGGAGGTCACCGAAAGCGTGTTCTTCGACGCCGACTCCCACGTCATCCAGCAGCTGATCACGCTGCGCGCCGCGGGCATCCGGGTGGCGCTGGACGACTTCGGCACCGGCTACTCCTCGCTGGGCCGCCTGCAGGAGCTTCCGGTGGACGCGGTCAAGATCGACAAGTCGTTCGTGTCCATGCTGCACACCGGCGAGGAGCGGCTTCCCATTCTGACGTCCATGATCCACATGGCCCACAGCCTGGGCCTGCGGGTGACGGCGGAGGGCATCGAGACGCCCACCCAGGCCCGGTACCTGATGGAACAC
This sequence comes from Arthrobacter sp. 05N425, assembly GCF_056397125.1. NCBI lineage: Bacteria > Bacillati > Actinomycetota > Actinomycetes > Micrococcales > Micrococcaceae > Arthrobacter > Arthrobacter sp. 05N425. The sequence continues at coordinate 3,928 of NZ_JBFTMU010000023.1, read as the reverse complement.
GAGTGCGACGCCCTGCAGGGCTACCTCTTCTCCCGCCCCGTGCCCGGGGCACGCCGGGCGGCGGCCGTCGCACAGTCCGCGGAGGCCATCACGGCCCTGCAGGAGCCGGCAGTGGCGCTCTAATTCTGCCCCCTTGTCTGGGCGACCGGACGACATATTCGCACGCTTTCACGATTACTGTCGGGGCGGCATGAGACTGTGCTAGCGACCACATATGATTTCAGCAGGCGCGGCCGCGGCGAACCCAATCCGGTTCCCGGCGGTGCGCGGCACCATTCACAGATCCATCGCTTTTGGGGGCAGTACACATCATGGACGCAGCGTTTGCACAGACAGTGTTGGAGCACAGCCCTGACGCCCTCTTGCTGCTTGGCCCGGATGGATCCATCGCTTTCCTGAACACTGCCGCGGAGCAGCTCTTCGGCTATTCCCGGGCGCAACTGCTGGGCGCCGACTACAGCATGCTGCTTGCCGAGTCGGCACGGGAGGACTTCCACAAGGTCCTCGCCGGACTGGAAGGCGGCGCCGGGCGGACGGCCTTCACCGGCGCGGGCCGCCGCGGCGACGCCTCCGAGTTCCCGGTCCAAATCACCTGCGCTGCGCTTCCGGCAGCGCCCGGCACGGCCGGGACCGTCGCCGTCTCCGTGCGCCCGGGAGTCCCGGCCCGCCCCGGCGCCACACCACCCGCAACCCCGCACGACGGCGGAGCCACGGCGGGTGCCGCCGCGGCGGCAGCCGCTCCCCGCCGTCGGACATTCGGCTCGCTGGAGGCAGAACTGGTGCCCGGCACCACCGGCGTGCTCCCCCGTCTCACTCCCGCGGAGCACGACGACCAGCTCAAGGCGGCCGTGCTGCGGGACACGCTGACCGGGCTGCCGAACGGGACCCTGTTCAACGAGCGCCTCGCCGCGGCGCTGCGCCGGCCGGACCCGGTGGACGTGCTGCTGATCAACGTGGACGATTTCAAGAGCTACAACGACATGCTGGGCCGTTCCGCCGCGGACGAGCTGCTTGTGGAGGTGGCCAGCCGGCTGCGCAACTGCGTCCGGCCGCACGACACCGTGGCCCGGCTGGGCGGCGACGAATTCGTGGTGCTGCTGACCGAGTGCCTCAATGCCGGAGCCGTGGCGAAACGGATTTCCGAGTCCCTGTACGTCCCGGCACGGATCGGCGGATCGCTGGTGCGGCCCGCGGTCAGCATGGGACTGGCGGCCAAGACGCCGGAGACCCACGACGGCGCTGAACTGCTGCGGCAGGCGGACTCGGCCATGACGGCGGCCAAGGCGGCGGGGAAGAACACCTGGCTGCAGTTCCGGCCGGAGATGCTGAACACGGCCGCCAACAAAGCCCAGGGCGAGACCGGCCTGCGGCAGGCGGTGGAACTGGGGCAGATCTCGGTCCACTACCAGCCGGTGGTGTCCCCCGGGCTCGGCGCCGTGGTGCAGTTCGAGGCCTTCGCGCGCTGGGAGCGGCACGGCAAGCTGGTGCCGCCCAACCAGTTCCTGCCAGTGGCCGAACAGAGCGGCCTGATCCGCGAGATCGGCGACGAGGTCATGCGCCGCGCCTGTGCCGAGATCCGGCCCTGGCTGGCCGGCGACGCCGCGTACAGCGTGGCCGTGAATGTCTCCGGCCTGCAGTTCCAGCACCGGGACTTCGCCACCGACGTGCTGGGCATTGTCGCCTCCACCGGGGTGGACCCGCGCCAGCTCATGCTCGAACTGACCGAGAGCGTGTTCTTCGACGCCGATTCGGACGTGCTCCGGCAGTTGGCGCAGCTGCGCGAGGCCGGCGTCCGGATCGCGATGGACGACTTCGGCACGGGTTACTCAACGCTGGGCCGGCTTAAGGAACTGCCCCTGGACAAGGTCAAGATCGACCGTTCCTTCGTGGCGATGATCAAGACGGGCAAGGAACACCTGCCGTTCTTCCGCACCATGATCAACGCCGCGCAAAACCTCGGGCTGAAGGTCACGGCCGAGGGCATCGAGACGCCGGCGCAGGCCAAGTACCTGATGGATCTGGGCTGCGACTCGCTGCAGGGGTACCTGTTTGCTAAGCCCGCCCCGGCCAGCGACCTCGCCGGGACGATGGAAAGCGCCCTGACGGCGATCGACAAGGTCGAAGCCGCAGGCTAGCCTCCGGCTCCCGCAGCTCCGGCGGCGCACGTGACGCTCCCGCAGCACGGCGGCCGACGTTCCCGCCCAGTTGTAACCCCCGGCAGCACTCCGGCAGCCCGGTGTAGCCCGGGTTGGCGCGGAGTGCACCTGTGACGGTGCCAAGAACTGGGCTGGAGCGTCGCCGCGGGCCGACAGGCGGGGCCCCGGCGCAAAGGTCGGGTTAGCGCTTTTCGCAGGCGATGCCGTCGTTGTCACGGTCGAGGTCGTACTCGCCGCGGTGCCGGACGGCGCCGCCGTCGTTGTAGCCGTAGAGGGTGTTGTCCACGCGGAAGGTGGTGACCCGCTTGCCGGTGGTCTTGTCCTTGGCGCCCTTGCGGCCCACGCCGTGCGGGTAGACCTTGTTCAGCTCCGTGCAGTTCTTGTACGACTTCGGCGCCGGCGCGGCAGACGCCGGCACGGCGGTGCCGCTCAGCACGACGGCGCTGGCAGCCAGCGAGGCAATCATCAGTTTCTTCAGGCGCACCTTCGAGCACTCCCCCAATATGAAGCCCTCGGCCGCGTGTCGGCGAGGGGCAGGGAAAGACTATCCCACGATTCCGTTCATTGGGAGGAGGCTCAACCGCGGGGGTCGAGCCTGTCGGAGTCCTGGGCCACCATGGCGGTGCTGCGCTCCCACAGTTCCCTGGAGAGTTCCGCGTCGTAGGCCTGCTTGTTGGCCTTCGCCAGCGCCCGCTTGGCGTAGTAGGCGCCCGGGACCCACTCCTGCCCCGGGACGGCCGTGGCAAGCCACACGAGGGTGTCAGCGCCCTGCTCCGGGGACAGCATGAACCGGTTGAGGAAGCTTCGGTACATAAAGCGGAACGGGCTGGTGGTGTCCGCGGCAAAGTTGGTGGCCACTACGCCGGGGTGGAACGCCGCCGTGGAGATGCCGGCTGCGTGGTAGCGGTTGTGCAGCTCGGCCGTGAAGAGGATGTTCTCCAGCTTCGCGTTACCGTAGGCCAGATTGGCGGAGTATTTGTTCGCGAGCTCCAGGTCGTCGATGTCCAGCCGGCCGTAGAGCGAATTGGCGGCGCTGGACGTGTTGATGACGGTGGCCTTGCTGGCGGTCAGGGTGTCCAGCAGTTCGGTGGTGAGCAGGAACGGTGCCAAGTGGTTGATCTGGAAGGTCTTCTCGTGACCGTCGACCGTGAGCTCCCGGGTGCCCATGATGCCGCCAGCGTTGTTGGCCAGGACGTCGATCCGCGGGTACTTCTCCCGCAGCTGCGCGGCGAGCCGGCGGACCTGCGCCAGGTCGGCGAAGTCGCTGACGAAGTAGTGGTCCGCGCCGATTTCGTTCGCGATCCGTTCGGTCTTCTCGGCCGAACGCCCGACGACGACGACGTTCTCGCCTCGTGCGGCGAGGGTCCGGGCGGCGGACGCGCCGATCCCGTCGCTGGCGCCGGTGATGACGATGGTCCGTGCAGTCATGGGATCTCCCGAGTTGGTATTTAGTAGAAGCTACTCAAGAGTATTCAACGCTGAAGCGCCGGCAGGTGTTCCTCCCCACCCAACACTCCCGCAGGTGTGGCAAGTTCCTGCCCACGCTCCCTCACTTCCACAGGTTGCTATGGAGGCCTTCAGCTCTGTGTTTGGGGTGATAAAAGGCTCAGGCCCCGACACTGCGTGTCGGGGCCTGGCTGTAATGGTTGTCCGGCGGTGACCTACTCTCCCACACCCTCCCGGGTGCAGTACCATCGGCGCTGTGGGTCTTAGCTTCCGGGTTCGGGATGGGACCGGGCGTTTCCCCCACGCTATGACCGCCGTAACCCYGT
>NZ_JBFTMU010000022.1:0-21263 GCF_056397125.1 Arthrobacter sp. 05N425 | reverse complement strand
GTGGATGTGCCGAAGGCGTCCGCGTCGCCGTCGTATGTGTTCCGGGTGAACCGGGATGTGGTGGTGCTCAATGATGTGAATTCGGGCAATGTGTGGCTGGTGAACCAGAACATGCAGCTGGTGAACAACTGGGACGACGTCATCCCGCCCAAGAACCAGTCCAACGACCAGGACCAGGAATCAGCGGACAACAACACTGTCAACATCCTCCCGGACCGCACCAAGCCCAACCGGCCCCCGGAAACCAAGCCCGACGCCGTCGGCGTCCGTCCCGGCCGCACCACGGTGCTGAGCGTGCTGGACAACGACTCCGACCCCGACGGCGACGTCCTGACCGCCGCCGTCTCCGGCAACGGGCCCAAGGCCGGCAGCCTCGAAAGTATCTACGGCGGCACGGCCTTCCAGGTCACCGTCCCGGCCGACGCGAAACCCGGCACCGAAACCTTTGGCTACAACGCCGCGGACGGCCGCGGCCTGTCCGCAGGCGGCAGCATCACCCTCAGCGTCGTGGGCGATGACGAAAACAAACCCCCGCTCTTCAAGCGCGGGGAGCCCACCACCATGCTCGTGGAGCAGGGCAAGACCGTCAGCCAGAACATCCTCACCGACTGGACCGATCCCGACGGCGACGACCTGGTCCTGATGGACGCCAAGGCGGACAACGACCAGGACCAGGTCAAGGTCCGCCGCGACGGCCTGCTCAGCTACCAGGATTCCGGGGCGGCCCCCGGCAAGAAGACCGTCACCGTCACCGTCTGGGACGGCCGGGCCACCACCACCGGCAAGGTGATCGTCAACGTCCAGCCCCCCGGTGCCCTGCAGCCGGTGGTCAACGCGGACCACGTGAGCGCCGTCGTCGGCCAGGACCTCGTGATCGCACCGCTGAAGAACGACGTCGACCCCAACGGCGGCGCCCTGCGCCTGGCCCAGGTGGAAGCGGCCGGAACCGCCGAGCTGGGCCCCGTGACCGACGGCGGAACGTTCACCTTCCGCAGCAACACCCCGGGCCCGGTCTACCTGAGCTACATCGCCAGCAACGGCCCGCAAAGCACCCAGGGCCTGATCCGGGTGGACGTGGAGTCCGGCAAGGACGCCGGCGACCCCGTGGCCGTGCACGACGTCGCGCTGCTGCCGGCCGGCGGCAGCGTGCTGGTGGACCCGCTCGCGAACGACTCGGACCCGGCCGGGGGAGTGCTGGTGCTGCAGTCCGTGCAACTGCCCGGGAACGCCACCGCCTCCGTCAGTGTGATCGACCACGCCGTGCTGCGGATCACCGACATCACCGGCACCAAGGAACCGTTCATCTTCCGCTACACCATGTCCAACGGCTCCAAGTCCGCCACCGGAAGCGTCTCCGTGGTCCCCGTTCCGGCACCCGCCGTCGTCGAGGCGCCCCAGCCCAAGCCGGACGAGGTGAACGTCCGCGTCAACGACGTCGTCACCATCCCCGTCCTGGCCAACGACACGCACCCGCAGGGCCAAAAGCTGACCGTGGACCCGGTGCTGCCGCAGCCCGTCCCGGCCACGGACGGCAAAAGCTTCGTCTCGGAAAACACGCTGCGCTTCATTGCCGGCGGCGTGCCCAAGACCGTCCGGGCCATCTACAACGCCGTGGACCCGCAGGGCCAGAAGAGCGCCGCGGCCGTCACCATCCACATCCTTCCGCTGGAAGGCGCGCAGAACTCACGGCCGCAGCCGAAAAACCTCACCGCCCGCGTGGTGGCCGGCGGCTCGGTCCGGATTCCCGTGGAACTCGACGGGATCGACCCCGACGGCGACTCCGTCCAGCTGACCGGCATCGACAGCACCCCCTCGATGGGAACCGCCACCGCCGGAAGCACCTTCATCGACTTCACCGCAGCCGGCGACGGCGCCGGTACCGACACCTTCCGCTACAAGGTCGTTGACCGGCAGGGCGCCGTGAACACCGGCACCGTCACCGTCGGCATCGCCCCACGCGGGGACACCAACCAGAAGCCGACGCCCGTGGACGACGCCGTTGCCGTGCGTCCCGGCCGCCAGATCGCCGTCGACGCCACCGGCAACGACACCGATCCCGACGGCGACCCGATCCGGATCCTGGCCGACGGCATCGAAGCCGCCCCCGAGTTGCAGGCCACGGTCAGCAAACAGAGCGGCCGCATCATCCTGCTGGCCCCGGGCCAGGAAGGCACCGTTAACGTCCGCTACAAGGTTGCCGACGACCGCGGCGCCACGGCCCAGGCCGCCGTCGCCGTCAAGGTCCAAAAGGACGTGCCCCTGCAGGCACCCATCGCCCGCGACGACCGGGTGACCTCCGCCCAAACGCTCGGCAAGACCGCCGTCGACGTCCCGGTGCTCAAGAACGACGAAGACCCCGACGGCGTCGGCGAAAACCTCAAGGTCAGCACCGAGGCCAAGACCGCCCGGCCCGGCCCCGAGGGCAACATGATCGTCGAACTCACCGAACAGCCGCAGCTGATCCCCTACACCGTCGAAGACGTCGACGGCCAGAAATCAACGGCCATCATCTGGGTGCCCGGCATCGGTCAGCAGGTGCCCACGCTGGCCAAGGACGACGTCGTGGAAGTGGTTGCGGGACAGTCGGTCACCGTGGACCTCAAGGAGTGGGTCAAGGTCCGCGACGGACGCTCGCCGCGCCTGACCCAGACGGACCGGATCAAACTGATCGGCGCCGACGGCTCCGATCCGGTCGCCAACAACGGCACCGCCCTGAAGTACACGGCCGGCAAGGACTACGCGGGCCCCGGCTCGCTCAGCTTCGAGGTCACCGACGGCACCGGCCCGGACGATCCGGCCGGCCTGAAGTCCACCCTCAGCATCCGCACCAAGGTGATCCCGGACCCCAACCGGAACAACCCGCCGGTGCTGCTGGGCAGCCAGGTGGACCTGCCGAAGGGGGACACCACCAGCGTGGACCTGGCCCGGCTCACCACGGACCCCGACGACGGCGACGTGCAAAACATGAAGTATGAACTGGCGGGCAACGTCCCACCCGGCTTCGACGCCCGCATCGAGGGGCAGACACTGAAGGCCTCGGCCAAGGACGGGATCGACGCCGGCGCGGACGGCGCCGTGCAGGTGAAGGCCAAGGACCCCCGCGGCCTCGAAACCACCGCAACGTACCGGTTCACGGTCACCGCCTCCAGCCGGCCAAAGCCGGTGGCCAACGACGACCTCGAGCCGAACGCGGCCGCCGGCAAGCCGGTCACGGTTCCGGTGCTGGCGAACGACTCGAATCCGTTCCCTGAGTCGCCGCTGAAAATCGTCGCCGCGACCGCCGAAACCGGCTCCGGGAACGTCGGCGTCGAGGGCGGCAACGTCGTGGTCACCCCGGCCGCAGGGTTCTCCGGCACCATGGTCGTGGCCTACACCATCGCCGACAAGACCGAGGACCCGTCCCGCCAGGCCACGGCCCGGATCCGGCTGACCGTCAAGGACCGGCCGCTGGCACCCACCACTCCGCAGGCGGCGAGCGTGGGGGACGGCACCGCGTTGCTGAACTGGACCGCGCCGGCGGACCGGGGATCCCCGATCACCAAGTACACGGTGTACGGCGAGGGCGGATTCCGGCAGGACTGCCCGGCGAACAGCTGCACGCTCACCGGCCTGACCAACAACGCGAAGTACCACTTCCAGGTCACGGCCACCAACGCCATCGACGAATCCGAACGCTCCCCGGCGTCGGCCGAGGTGCGCCCCGACGTCAAGCCGGATACCCCAGCGGCGCCGTCGCTGAAATTCGGCGACAAGCAACTGGCGGTGACGTGGGTTGCCCCGGCCTCCAAGGGCTCGCCGGTCAAGTCCTACGATCTGGAAATTTCGCCCGCGCCGGCGGGGCAAAACGCGCAGATCCAGAACCTCACGTCGGTCAGCTACGTCTGGAAGGGCCTGGAGAACGGCGTGGCCTACAAGGTCCGGGTCCTGGCCCGCAACGACGCCAAGGAGCCCTCCGAATGGAGCGGTTACTCCGCCGCGGAGACGCCCGCGGGCGTGCCCGTCACCCCGGCGGCGCCGAGCGCCAGCCAGGCCGGTTCCCTGGGCACGCAGAGCCAGCTCAAGGTCACTTGGGCAGCGCCGGACAATAACGGCGACGCCGTGTCCTCCTACACCCTGACCACGCTGCGCGGCGGAGCCGCCGTGGCCACGCAGAAGGTCTCCGACACCTCGCAGAACGTCACGGTGGACAACTCGGAGGCCGATTACACGTTCACCGTGGCCGCCACCAACAAGGCCGGCACGTCAGGGATTAGCCCGCAGTCCGCCCCCATCCGGGCCGCCGGCAAACCCGGCACGGTCAGCAGCGGTACCGTTGCCGCGCCCGGCAACAGCGGAGAACTGAAAGTCACCTTTACGCCGCTGACCCAGGCCCAGCGCAATGGCTCGCAGGCCTCGGAGATCAGCTACCGCTGGTCCACGGCGTACGGCTCGGGCCCGATTAACGCCCCGGGCGGTACCATCACCGGCCAACCCAACGGCAAGAACGTCACGGTGAACATCATCGCCGTTTCCACGAAGAACAACGTCTCCGGGGACGGCAAGAACATCGGTTCGGCCGTTCCTTATGGCCAGCCGGGGCGCCCCAGCCTCACCGGGGAGACTTCCTCCAAGGGCGACGGGCAGGTGCACTGGACCTGGACCCAGCCGAACGATGGCGGCCGGCCGATCAACCGGTACGAAGTGAACTACGACGGCACCGGCTGGAAGAGCGTCGGGCTGACCCTCCGCTACGATCACAACGCGGGCGGCTGGAGTCAAACCCACACCCTGAAGGTCCGCGCTTGCAACGGCACCGACGGCAACAACGACTGCGGCTTTGACGACACCGCCAGAGCCACTTCCGGGGCTGACCCGGCGCCGCCGCCGCCAACGTCCTGGTCCATCCGGGCCACCCCGGTGCGCACCTGCACGGAACCCAGCAGCAGCACGGACAGCTACCGGAACAGCAACCCGGACCAGTGCATCAGCCCGGGCAAGTGGTTCGACACCGGCATCACCGCGCAGGCGGACTACTACGTCCGCTGGGGCTCGTCCGGCCGGCTCTGGTACCACCTGACGTCCGGCCCCGCCGCCGGCAACTTTGCCCGGGGAGACACCACCAGCCTGGGCTCCACCCCGCCGGCGGGAATGCCCCAGCGATGACCGCAATCCTGTCGCCTAAACTAATCGCCGGCCATCGCGGGGATTCCCCGCCGGCGCACACCCCAACGCATTACCCGAATGGAAGAGGAACCAGCGCATGACGATGACAACTGAGCAGGCCGAATGGTTTGCCGGCACCTTTGAGAAGCTCGTTGCCAACGTGGGGCAGGCCGTGCTGGGGAAGGCGCATGTCATCCGGCTGACCTTCACGGCCATGCTGGCCGAAGGCCACGTGCTTTTCGAGGACGCTCCCGGAACCGGCAAGACCTCGCTGGCCCGCGCCCTTGCGGCGACCGTCCAGGGCTCCAACAACCGCATCCAGTTCACCCCGGACCTGCTGCCCTCGGACGTCACGGGCGTAACCATCTACGACCAGAAGACGCAGAAGTTCGAGTTCCACAAGGGCCCGATCTTCAACAACATCGTCCTCGCCGACGAGATCAACCGCGCCTCGCCCAAGACCCAGTCGGCGTTGCTGGAGGTCATGGAGGAGTCCCGGGTCACCGTGGACGGCTCCACCTACGAGGCCGGCCGGCCGTTCATGGTCATGGCCACCCAGAACCCGATCGAGCAGGCCGGCACCTACCGCCTGCCCGAGGCGCAGCTGGACCGCTTCCTGATCAAGACCTCCATCGGCTACCCGGACCACGCTTCCACCGTGCAGCTGCTCGGCGGCGCCAATCTCAAGGACCGCTCGAAGGACATCACGGCCGTGATCACCACCCAGGCCGTCGCGGACATGGCCGACCTTGCCGCCACCACCCACGTGGACACCGCGGTGCTGGAATACATCTCCCGGCTCTGCGAGGAGACCCGCAGCGCCCCGGAGACCCGCCTGGGCGTGTCCGTCCGCGGCGCCCTCGCGATGGTCCGTGCGGCCAAGGTCTGGGCGGCGAGCCAGGGCAGGAACTTCGTCCTGCCCGACGACGTCAAGGACCTCGCCGCCGTCGTCTGGACCCACCGCCTGGTGATGGACCCGGAGGCGGAGTTCTCCGGCGCCACCGCCGAGGCCGTCCTGGCCCGGGTGCTGGCCGACGTCGCCGCCCCGCAGCAGCGGGCCGCCGTCTAAGCGGCGCCTCCGACCGAGTCCAGCCGCGGGGCCCCGATTCCAGCCCCGCAACCATGCACGAACAAAGGCACCCATATGTCCACCAGCACCCCGTTGACTCGGCTTGCTGAACGCCTGAAGCGGCCCCTGTCCCGGGCCGCCGGTCCCTCCCGGCTGCACCCCTCCGCCGTCTGGGCCGAGGCCCGCAGCGCCGCCGCCCTGGCCCTGGACCCGGCCTGGCGCGCCATCCGAGGGCGCTTCCGCCGGCACCTCTGGCCCGTGCTCTCCGTCGTGAGCGTGCTCGGCTGGTCCGTGCTGGCAGCGTCAATATTGCTGTGGAGCGCCGGCCAGGCCTACGGCTGGCAGGAAGCCAAGGCCGCCGCGATCGCCGCCTTCGTCCTGCTGGTGCTGGCGGTGGGCTTCATCCTGGGCCGCTCCTCCTACGGCGTGCTGCTGGACCTCGCCCGGACCCGGGTGGCCGTCGGGGACAGCGCCGTCGGCAGCATCGCGGTGTCCAACACCTCCGCCCGTCCGCTGCTGCCCGCCGCGCTGGAACTCCCGGTGGGCGCCGCCACCGCCGTGTTCCACCTGCCCCGGATGAAGCCCGGGCAGGTCCACGAGGACCTCTTCACCATCCCCACCGCACGCCGCGCCGTGATTGTGGTGGGTCCGGTCCGGTCCGTGCGCGCCGACCCCCTGCACCTGCTGCGCCGCCAGGTGCTCTGGACCGAACCCGAGGACCTCTACGTGCACCCGAAGACCGTGGCCCTGGCCGGTTCCGCCGCGGGCTTCATCCGCGACCTGGAGGGTATGCCCACCACCGACCTCTCCAGCGCCGATGTCTCCTTCCACGCGCTGCGCGACTACGTTCCCGGCGATGACCGGCGGCACATCCACTGGAAGACCACGGCCCGGACCAACAAGCTCATGGTGCGCCAGTTCGAGGAGACCCGCCGGGCACACCTGGCCATTTCGCTCTCCACCAACACGGACGAGTACGCCTCCGAGGAGGAGTTCGAGCTGGCCATCTCCGCCGCCGCCTCGATCGGACTGCAGGCCATCCGGGAACAGCGCGACCTCGACGTCCTCACCCAGGAGGGGCCGCTGCGCTGCCAGACCGGCCGGAACATGCTCGATGACATGACCCGGATTGTCGGCGCGCCGCAGCGTAAGAACGCCGTCGACCTCGCCCGGACCCTGGCCGACACCGTGCCCAACGCCTCCGTGGTGTTCTTCGTGGTGGGCAGCAACGTCACCCCCACCCAGCTGCGCTCCGCCTCGGCTTCGGTCCCGCCGGGCGTGCGCAGCCTCGCCGTCCGGATCCAGGCCGGGGCCGCCCCGGCCCGGGCCAACATCGCGGACCTGACTGTGCTCACCCTGGGCGATCTCTCCGAACTGGCCATCGTGCTCAGGAAGGCGGCCGCATGAGCAACGCCACGGGCTTCCGGCCCCGCAACAACACCGCGGCACCCCGCCGCTCCGGCTTCGCCGACGGTCAGCCGGCCTGGCACTACCTGCTCGACGCCGGCGCCCTCACCCTGCTGCTGGGGCTCGGCGTGCTCGGCTTCAGCCTCAGCTTCGGCGGCGACCCGTACTACCTGGCCGCCGGTTTCGGCGGCGTCCTGCTGGGCCTCGGCGTCGCTGCCGCCAAGGTGCACTTCCGGCTCGGAGTGCTGATCACCACCGCGCTCGCGGTGGGCGCCTACCTGGTTTTCGGCACCGGCCTGGCCGTGCCGGAAGCCTCGATCGCCGGCTTCCTGCCCAGCCTCGAATCGCTGCGGACCCTGCTGGTGGGCGTGGTCTTCGCCTGGAAGGACATGCTGACCGTCGGCGTGCCGGTCGGGACCGCGGGCGGCACCCTGATCGTCCCGTTCCTGAGCTCGCTGCTGACCGCCCTGGCTGCCGGGCTGCTTATCTGGCGGCTCAAGAGCCCGTACTGGCCGCTGCTGCCGGTGCTGCTGTTGTTCATCACCGGCATCGCGTTCAGCACCAACGCCGGCTTCCTCACCGTGGAACGCGGCATCTCGCTGACCGTGGTCGCGATCGCCTGGGCCACCTTCCGCCGCGACGCCCTGCGCAGCAGCGACACCCGCAAGGTATCGGTGAACCGGCCGGACACGGACCAGGCGGCTGCCCGCACTGCGCGGCTCCGCCGGGTGGGCACCGCCGCCGCGGTGATCGCCGTCGCCGTCGGGATCACCGCCGTCGCGTCCCCGCTGGTGGCCGCCGGTGACGACCGGAAGGTGCTGCGCAACACGATCGTGCCGCCGTTCGACCCGAAGGACTACGTCACACCGCTGGCGAGCTTCCGCAACTTCGTCAAGGACAAGAAAGACGACAACCTCTTCCTGGTCAAGGGCCTGCCCAAGGACGGCCGGGTACGGCTCGCCGCCTTGGACGCCTTCAACGGCACCAACTACAACATGGACCCGAACGGTTCGGGCAGCTTCAGCAAGGTGGGCGACGCGAAGTCCCTGAACACCCTCGCCGACACCACCGGAATCGTGCCGACCAACAACTACACCCTGGACATCACGATCGAGGACTACCAGGGCTACTTCCTGCCGGGCGGCCGCAAGACCACCGGCATCAGCTTTGCCCGGGACGGCTCGGGCGCAGCCTCCGGGCTGTACTTCAACTCCGGCACGGACACCGCCGTGACCACCCGCGGGCTGGGCAAGGGCGATTCCTACAGCGTCCAGGTGGCGGACCCTGCGATGCTGGAGCACGGCCAGCTGACCCAGTACGACTTCGCCAAGGTGTCGCTGCCGGACCCGGGCGAGGTCCCGCCGGTGGTCGGTTCGCAGGCGAACGACCTCGCCGCCGACGCGCCCACCGCGATCGACCGGGTCCGCCAGATTGAGGCGCATTTCCAGAAGAAGGGTGCCTTCAGCAACGGCCTGATCGCCGACGGGCAGCTCCCCAGCGTCTCCGGCCACAGCTCCAACCGCATCCGCAGCCTGCTGACGGCCAAGCAGATGCTCGGCGACGACGAACAGTACGCCGTCGCCATGTCCCTCATGCTGCGTCATCTGGGTATCCCCTCCCGCGTGGTGATGGGCTTCTACCCGGACCCGAAGAGCCCGGAAAACGGTGCGGGCGAAGTGCAGATCACCGGCAAGGATGTGCACGCCTGGGTTGAGGTCGCTTTCGACCGGGTGGGCTGGGTGTCCTTCGATCCCACGCCGCCCGAGGACAACGTGCCGATCCCGCCGGATCCGGAGAACAAGTCCAAGCCCAAGCCGCAGGTCCTGCAGCCGCCGCCCCCGCCGCAGGAACCGGCCGAACTGCCGCCGGACTCCTCGCCGGACGCGCTCGACGCCGACCAGAAGAAGAACAACCCCTGGCTGTTCTGGGGCCCCCTGCTCGCCGCGATCGGCACGGCGCTGATACCGGTGGCGGTCCTCGCGCTGCCGCTGCTGCTGATCGCGCTGCTGAAATCCCGACGCCGGAAGGCCCGGTTCACCGACGGGCACCCCGCGCAGCGCGTCGGCGGCGGCTGGAGCGAGGTGCTGAGCCTCGCGACCGACCTCGGCGCCGGCGTGGACAACCGCGCCACCCGCCGGGAGTCCGCCGTCGTGCTCGGCGAAGCGTTCCCCGCGAGCCAGGGCACCACCACGCTGCTCGCCCACCGGGCCGACGCCGCCATTTTCGGGGCAGCCGAGCCGAGCGAGGAGCAGGTACGCGAGTACTGGGAGATCGTGGACGGCTCACTCAAGGAGATGACCGGGACCGTGGGCTTCTGGCGCCGCCAGCAGGCCCGCTTCTCGCCACGCTCACTGCTGGCCGACGGCCGGGCCGCGCTGAAGCTGAGCGGACTCCGCCCGGTCCTGCCCGGCCGGCGCCGCGGCGGCGGGGTTCCCGGCGGCTCCGGCCCGGTGTCCGGTCCGGCTGCGGTTGACCCGGCCAGCTTCGGTCCAGCTAGTACAGTGGAGCCCGGTCCGCACCAGGAACCACAGGGAACAGCCAGGAAGAACCGCAACGAGCCATGACCGACGACGTCGAGCGCTGCCCGCGCTGCCACCAGCCGATCCGGCCCGGCGCCGCGTTCTGCACCTCCTGCGCGGCGCCGCTGATCAACCGTTCGGCGCGCAACGCCGGGCGGGCGGACCCAACACCCGGTACTATCCCGGTAGCGCCTTCCGGGCACGGCGGTTCGTTCGCGCCGGGGCAGGCACCTGCCGGAGTGCAGCTGAACGGACAGGGTGTCCACGGACAAGGGGGAGGTACCGTTTTGCCGAACAAGCTTGAGCTGGTTCCCGCGGACGCCGGAAAACGGCTCGGCGCGGCGGTGCTGGACTGGACCGGCCCCGTGGCGCTCCTGGTGGTGCTCTTCGCCGTCGGCTTCGCCGGCGTCATCCAATCACGCAGCGCCGGCACCATCGTCTACAACACCTCCTCACTGGTGCTCTTTGGCGGCATCGGGCTTGGGGCCACACTCGTCTACACCCTGGTCCAGGCCATGATCGAGGGCCGGTCCGGCAACACCCTCGGCAACCGCATCGTGGGGATCCGCAGCGCCGACGCCGATGGGTACGCGCCCGGCGGCGGAGCGGTCTTCCTCCGCGGCCTGATCACCGGGGCCGGTGTGCTGCTGGCCGCCCTGGCCGCCGTGCTGGTGGTGGTCTTCCAGTGGTTCGGCGCCGCGCTGGTGATCCTCGGGCCGCTCGCCCTGGTGGGTGCCGCCTGGGCCGTCCTCGTGGTCGTCTCCAACACCTGGGATCCCAACAGCAGGCTGCGCGGCTGGCACGACACCGCCGCCAAGACCCTCGTCTTCGACATCAAGGCCGGCCGGAACCCGATCACCACCGGCGGCATCCAGGGCCCCTACAGCTTTGCCCCTCTAGACCTTCCGCCGGTGCAGCAAGTCGCCTCGCCGGTGGCCGGCGCCGCGCGGCTGCAGCCGCAGGCGCCCGCGGCCGTGCCGGCTTCCGTGCCGGTCCCCGCGCCCGCGCCCGCTCCGGCAGCGGCTCCGCCGGCATCCTTCCGGCCAATGCCCGCCGACCCCGGCGCCGCCCCGATCGAGGCCGTCCGGAGCCAAGCCGTGAATGGCCGTGCGTTCAGCGCACACCCCGACGACGACCACGACCGCACGCAGGTCCGCGGCGACAGCTCCGCGCCGGTCACCGTGGCCATCCTGCGGATCAGGATCGACGACGGCCGGGAGGTGGAACTGGACCGGTCCCTGCTGATTGGGCGCAACCCCGCCGGCCACCCCGGCGAGGAATCCGTGCAGTTGCTGCCGGTGGCCGACCCGGGACGCTCCATCTCCAAGACCCACCTCCATGTGCTGGCCGGAAACGGCGGCATCTGGGTGACGGACCGCAACTCCACCAACGGGAGCGCCGTCACAACGCCGGACGGTATCCGCACCGCACTGGCACCCGGGGAACCCACCCACGTACGCCCCGGATCCACCGTGCACTTCGGTGACCGCTCCTTCTACCTAGGACAGGCATGACATCCCAGCCGGCATCCGTTCCTCCCGCCGAAGCCCCCGGAACCACCCCCAGCAGTGTCCCGAGCAGTGCCCCCAGCCTGCGGCTCAATTGTGGCTACGGCACGGACCGCGGCCTGCGCCGTGAGATGAACGAGGACTCCTTCATCGCGGCCGATCCGGTCTTTGCGGTCGCCGACGGCATGGGCGGCCACGAGGCCGGCGAGATCGCGAGCGGCATTTGCGTGCGCACCCTCTCCGAAATTCCCCAGCTCGCCACGGGGGAGCGGAACGCCACCGCCGCCGTCGTCCAGCAATACCTGCTCGAAGCCGACGCCGGCATCCGCGAGGCGACCGGCTCCCGCGCCGGCACCACCCTCTCCGGCGTCGTCGTGGTGGAACAGTCGGGCATCCCGTACTGGCTGGTGCTCAACATCGGCGACTCCCGTACCTACCGGCTCAGCCAGGGCAAGCTCAGCCAGGTGAGCGTGGACCATTCCGAGGTGCAGGAGCTGGTTGATGCCGGCGAGATCACCGCGGCCGAGGCCGCCGTCCACCCGCGCCGCCACGTCGTCACCCGTGCGCTCGGCACCGGCGACGAGACCGAAGCCGACTACTGGCTGCTGCCCGTCGAGGAGGGGGACCGGATCCTGGTCTGCTCGGACGGGCTCAACGGCGAGCTCGACGACGAGCAGATTGCCCGCATCCTGGTCTCCGAGCCGGATCCGCAGGCCGCCGTGGACGAGCTGATCCAGGCAGCCCTGCGCAGCGGCGGCCGCGACAACGTCACCTGCATCGTGGTGGACGCGAGCAACGTGGCGAACGACGACGGCGCGCAGACCGCCCCGCGCACGCCGGCGGAGGCCGAAGACGAAAACACCCTGCCGCGCACCGAGGTGCTGGACGTCGCCCCCGACGGCGGAGTCGCCGGCACCGCGGCGGAGCACGAAGGCGGGGCCGCGGCCGGATCAGGCGAGGAGCCCCATGGCGTCCGCTAACCGGCCGGGCGATGTCAGCTACACGCCGGGAACCTGGCTGGGCGTGGTCCGCTCCGGAACTGTGGTGTTGCTGCGCCCGGACACCGACCGCGCCCTGGTCGACTCGCTCTGGACCCTGCTGGCCGGAGACCCGGAGATTCATGAGGTCCTGGACGCCGTGACCTCGGCCTCGGGCGGCTCGCTCGCCCGGCTGCCCTGGTTCGGGATCGTGGGGTTGCGCGGTTCGCTGCAGGTGTTCCTGCGCGGCGAGATCGATCTGGAGGTCCGGCTGGACGGCGGGGAATCCGTCGCGCTCAGCGGCCGTGACGTGACCACCTGGACCGAACGGCGCTTTGCGGCGGCCGAGAGCTTCAGCGTGGACATCCCCGCGGCAACTGCCACCGCCCCGGCGGGCGCGCTGCCGCTTGGCGACGGCGTGGTCCTGCTGCAGGGACTGTCCTGCGGTCTGTCCGCAAACCCGGCCGCCGCCGCCGTGCGGCCGGACGCGGCGCCCCCTACTGCCGTCCCCGACGCCGTCCCCACGGCTCTCCCCGGCGCCGTGCCTGAAGCCGCCGTCGAGGACCAGTTGCTGGCCGCCGCCGAAGCGGACATCGCCGCGGAACTGAGCGATCTCGGCAGTTCGGCCGACACGGTGCTGGAACTCCCGGAGGAGGAACTCGACGCCGGACTCGCCACGGAGGCGGCCGCCCCTCCGTCGCCGGAACCCGCAGAGCCGGAACCCGCAGAGCAGGAGCCTGCCGAGCCTGAGCCTGCCGAGCAGGAGCCGACCAGCAGCTACGACCATCTCTGGGAACAGACGGTGATGCGTAACATCGAAGACGCCGCCGTGCGCGAGGATCCTGAGGCCGAAGAGGAACCCGCGCCGGAGCCGTCCGACGCCGGGGAACCCGACCCCGCCGCAGCGGCTATCGCCCCGGCGGAGGAACAGGCGGAGGAGCCCGCGGCACTCCCGGCGCCCGAGCCGGCAGCCCGCCCGGCCGTCCCCAGCGGGCTGATCGACTCGGTGCCCTGGCGCACCGGCGGCGAGCGGACGCCCGACGCCCCGCTGGCGCCGCGCGCCCCCGGTCCCGTCGCGCCGCCGTCGCTGTTGACCCCGCCCTCCCCGCAGCCCGCCGGCCAGGTTCCGGCGCCGGCCGGTGATGCCGACCACGACGGCCAGACCATCATGAAGAGCGCCCTCAACGGCAGCCCCGCCGCACGCCCGGGACCCTCTCCCGCCAAAGACACAACCAAAGACACAGCCAAAGACCCCGCCACGGGCCCTATGGTGCTGGCCCGGGTGTGCCCGCAGGGCCACGCGAACCCGCCCACCAACGCCCAGTGCGCCTACTGCGACCAGGCGCTGCCCGGGGACGGTGTCCAGGTCCGCCGCCCCAGGCTGGGCCGGATGCGGCTCTCCACCGGCGAACTGATCGACCTCGACCAGTCGCTGATCGTGGGCCGGCAACCCTCCGTGTCCCGCGTGCAGGGCGCCGTAATGCCCAAACTCGTCCAGGTGGCGAGTCCCGGCGGCGACATCTCCCGCTCGCACGTAGAGGTCCGGCTCGAGGGCTGGCACGTGATGCTGTGCGACCTCAAGGCCACCAACGGCACGGTGCTGCTGCGCGAGGGCCAGGCCCCGCGCCGGCTCGCCCAGGGCGAGATGGCGATCCTGTTCGACGGCGACATTGCCGAACTGGGCGACGGCATTCAGCTGCGCTTCGAGGAGCTCCTGTGAACGCCAAACGTCCCGTCGCCCCGCCGCCCAGCATCCCGGGCTTCACCTACATCAGCCCGCTCGGCTCGGGCGGGTTCTCGGACGTCTACCTCTACGAACAGGACCGGCCGCGCCGCAAGGTGGCCGTCAAGGTGCTGCTCTCGGACCTCAAGACCGAAGGCGCCCGCCGCCGCTTCGAGTCCGAGGCAAACCTGATGGCCCAGCTGTCCTCGCACCCGTACATCGTGACGATTTTCGAGGCCGAGGTCACCGAGGCCGGGCACTCCTACCTGGCCATGGAGTACTGCTCCCGGCCGAGCCTGGACGTCCGCTACCGCCGCCAGCGTTTCAGCGTGGACGAGGTCCTGGCCGTCGGCATCCAGGTGGCCTCCGCCGTCGAAACCGCGCACCGCGCCGGCATCGCGCACCGCGACATCAAACCGGCGAACATCCTCGTCACGGACTACAACCGGCCGGCGCTGACCGACTTCGGCATCTCCGGCACCTTGGCCGGGGACCAGGACGAGGACGCGGGCATGTCCATCCCGTGGTCCCCGCCGGAACAGTTCAGCGACCGGCAGGTCGACGGCGTGCTGGCGGACGTCTGGGCGCTCGGCGCCACGCTCTACACCCTGCTGGCCGGCCGGTCCCCGTTCGTGCTCCCGGGCGCGGACAACTCACAGCGCGAGTTGATCTCCCGGATCACCAGCCTGCCGGTGCCGAAGCTGGGCCGTGCCGACGTGCCCGAGTCCCTGGAGCTGGCCCTGGCCACGGCGATGGCCAAGTCGCCGGCCTCCCGGTACTCCTCCGCCCACGCCTTTGCCCTGGCGCTGCAACGCATCCAGGCGGAGCTGAACCTCTCCGTGACGCCGTTCGAGGTCCTCGAAGAACCCCGCGCAGACGAGCCGCACCCCGATGACACCTTCGAGGAAACCCGCGTCCGCAGCGTCGCCGCCATCGACCCCGACGCCACCGGGCACGCCCCGACCTTCCCGGCCCGGGTGCCGTCCGCAGCATCGCCGGACGACTCAACCACCTTCAACAACCCGGGCATCCGGGACACCAGCCGGGATACCGTCCAGCGGCCCGCCGCCGGGCCGGCGTTCGCGGCGCCGTCCGCCGCCGCGCCGCGCCCGGAGGACGACGACGTCGCCGCGACGGTCAACCGTTCCAGCATGGCGCCGCAGGAGGACACCCGCGGCGGGAGCTCCGGCGAAGCCGGCGGTGCCCCCTCGGGCCACGGCCGCCGGAACCTCGTGCTCTCGATCGTCGGCGGCGCGGTCCTGGCGATCGCCGTCGTCGTCGGCATTATCGCCGGGACCACCGGACCCGCGCCGGCCCCCAGAGCGTCCGAGCAGCTCAGCAAACCGCCGGCGGACGCCCTGGACAACGGCACCGTCCCGGACGTGGCATCGCTCTCCGGGAGGGCGGACAATGCCGGAAAACTCACCTTCACCTGGAAGAACCCGCAGCCCAAGCCCGGCGACAGCTACAAGTGGCGGACCTACTCGCTAAAGGGCAAAGGCGACTTCCAGGCCGCCACCACGGCCAGGGTCCAGGTGGAGCCCAACCCGGCGGGGGAGACCTGTATCCAGGTGATGATTGTCCGCTCCGACGGCGCGTCCTCGCCGATGGAACAGGACTCCATCGCCTGCGCCAGGAAATCCTGAACACCACATCCCTGCCCAGGGCACACCCGAAAACACCAAGGCATACCGCCCAACAAGGAGACACCGACCATGGGGGACCTAGCGATAGATTTCTGCGGCGAATGGCACGAACCATCCGACGAGGACATCTTCAGCATCGGCCGCGAGGGCGACCTCGAAGTGGACGACAACCCGTACCTGCACCGCCAGTTCCTGCAGATCGCGCGGTATGACGGCATCTGGTGGCTCAGCAACGTCGGCAGCATGCTCTGCGCGACCATCGCGGACGCCTCCGGCGGCATGCAGGCCTGGCTCGCACCGGGGGCCCGCATTCCGCTGGTCTTCAGCCACACCAACGTGATCTTCACCGCCGGCCCCACCACCTACGAGTTTGCCGTCCACCTCCGGACCCCGGCGTTCCGGCAACAGGCCCGCAGCGAGGACAGCGGCGGAGACACCACCATCGGACCCGTGGTCTTCACCGACTCGCAGAAGGCCCTGATCGTGGCGCTCGCCGAGCCGATGCTGCGCCGCGACGGAACCGGCTTCAGCGCCATCCCCTCCTCCGCGGAAGCGGCCAAAACCCTGGGCTGGGCATTGACCCGGTTCAACAGAAAGCTGGACAACGTGTGTGACAAACTCGACCGGGTGGGAGTCGCCGGACTGCGCGGCGGAGCCGGCAAGCTCGCCACGAACCGACGCGCACGGCTCGTGGAACACGCCGTGACCTCGCATCTCGTGACCGCTGCCGACCTGGTGCTGCTCGAAACACAGCGCGGAGGGGACGAAGGATGAGGATCCGGCTGACCCTGCGCCGCGACCCCGCCGAGGCCAAGGACCTCGCTGTCACGGTCGACGGCCTGGCCACGGTGGCGGACATCGCCACCGAGCTCTGGGCGGCGGACCCGGCACGGCGCGGAACCCGGCCGCCGTCGAACCTCACGCTCAGCATCGAGGAGGCCTTCGCCGCCGGCGGCATGAAAGGCAGCGTCCTGAACCGGGAGGACAACCTGCTTGAATCCGGGCTGCGGCCCGGCTCGATCGTTGCATTGACCCAGGTCAGCGAGCAGTTCGCGGTGCCCGGGGCGAACCGGGGACCTGCGGCGGCGACCTTGCGCGTCCTCTCCGGCCCCGACGTCGGCCGCGAATTTTCGCTGCCCTCCGGCACCAGCTACATCGGCCGGGACCGGGACGTCGACGTCCGGCTGACCGACCCTTTGACCTCCAAGCGGCACGCCCGCATCACGGTGGGCGAAACCGTGGAAATCGTGGACACGAACTCCGCCAACGGCCTGCTGATGGACGGCCTGCCGGTCAGCCGCGCCACGCTGAACTCCTCGGACACCGTCACGCTCGGGGACACCACCGTGTCCGTGGTCTCCCTGGGCGGGAGCCAGGGCGCGGCGCCGAGCTCCCCGCTGATCAATTTCAACCGCTCGCCCCGCGTCGTGCCCCGCTTCGAACCGCACAAACGGACGCTGCCGGCCGGGCCGAAGCGCCAGGAGCACCACCCGTTCCCGTACATCATGCTGGTGGCCCCGCTGATGATGGGTGCCGTCATCTTTGCCGTCACGCAGAACATGATGTCCGTGATCTTCATGCTGATGATGCCGCTCTTCATCGTCGGCCACTACGTGGACCAGAAGATGCAGGGCAAGCGGGAACGCAAGGAACAACTCAAGTCATTCCGCGCCGCCATGGCCGCATTCCGTGCCGACATCACCGCGCTGCAGAAAGTGGAGCGCTCCGTCAGGCTGCAGGAAGCGCCGTCCGTCAGCGACACCGTGGACTCCATCTACAAACTGGGCCCGTTGCTCTGGACCCACCGCCCCGAGCATGCCGGCTTCCTGGGACTGCGGTTCGGGCTCGGCACGGCGCCGTCCCGGATCCAGTTCGAGGAACCGCACAGCAACGAGACCGAGCCTGAGTACATGGCCGAAATCCAGCAGTGCATCGCCCAGTTCGGCAGCATCGAGGGCGTGCCGATCGTCTCCCAGCTGCGCACCGCCGGCTCGTTCGGCCTGGCCGGGCCCCGCGGCCTCGTCGACGACGTGGCCCGCGGCATGGTGCTGCAGCTGGTGGGTCTGCATTCCCCGGCCGAAGTGGTCCTGACCGCCATCACCTCGGCGCAGTCCAAGGACCGCTGGGAGTGGCTGCAGTGGCTGCCGCACGCAGGTTCCGGCCACAGCCCGCTTAGCGGCGACCACCTCGCCGCCGGACCGGCCGGCGGCTCGGCCCTGCTGTCCAAACTTGAGGACCTGATCGACCAGCGCGAGGCCGCGGCACAGTCGCCGCGTCCGGAGCTGCGCCCCGGCCTCGCCCTGGAAGGCGCCGACATCCCGGAACCGCAACTGCCCACCGTGCTCCTGGTGGTCGAGGACGACGCCCCGGTGGACCGGGGGCGGCTCACCCGGGTGCTCGAACGCGGACCGGACTCCGGCGTGCACGTCATGTGGGTGGCCAGCTCCGTCCAGCAGCTCCCGGCAGCCTGCCGCGACTTCATGGCGGTCGACGGCGAACACGGCACCACCACCGGCCAGGTCCGGCTGGGCCGGCACACGTTCCCGGTCAGCTGCGAAAGCCTCGACGCCGGGCTCGCCGCCCAGCTGGCGCGCATGCTCGCCCCGGTGGTCGACGTCGGCAAGCCGCTCGAGGACGACTCCGACCTGCCGCGGGCGGTGTCCTACGCGACATTGATCGGCAAGGATTTCCTGGACAACCCGCAGGCCGTCGCGGACCGCTGGACCGAGAACAACTCCGTGCACGCCAGCGCCAAGCCAAACCGCAAGGACAACGGCACGCTCCGGGCCCTGGTTGGCTCCAAAGGCATCGAACCGCTCTACCTCGACCTGAAGAACGAGGGACCCCATGCCCTGGTCGGCGGCACCACCGGTGCCGGCAAGTCCGAGTTCCTGCAGTCCTGGGTGATGGGCATGGCCGCGGCGTACAGCCCGGACCGGGTGAGCTTCCTGTTCGTGGACTACAAGGGCGGCGCCGCCTTCGCGGACTGCCTGCACCTGCCGCACACTGTGGGCCTGGTCACGGACCTGTCGCCGCACCTGGTCCGCCGCGCCCTGACCTCGCTCCGCGCCGAGCTGCACCACCGCGAGCGGCTGCTGAACCGAAAGAAAGCCAAGGACCTGCTGGAACTCCAGCGCCAGGCGGACCCGGAGGCGCCGCCCTACCTGATCATCATCGTTGACGAGTTCGCCGCCCTCGCCACCGAGGTGCCGGAGTTTGTCGACGGCGTGGTGGACGTCGCCGCCCGCGGCCGCTCGCTTGGCCTGCACCTGATCCTCGCCACCCAGCGCCCCGCCGGCGTCATCAAGGACAGCCTGCGCGCCAACACCAACCTGCGCGTGGCGCTGCGGATGGCCGACGAGGACGACGCGGTGGACATCCTCGGCGTGCCCACCGCTGCGTACTTCGACCCGTCCATCCCGGGACGCGGCGCGGCCAAGACCGGGCCGGGCCGGATCCAGGGCTTCCAGACCGGCTACGCCGGCGGCTGGACCACGGAGAAGCCGCAGCGCCCGCGGATCGACGTCGTCGAGATGGCCTTCGGGTCCGGCGCGCCCTGGGCCGCCCCCGCGGCCGAGACCCCGGCCCGGGAGGAACCCGCCGGGCCCAACGACATC
Source organism: Arthrobacter sp. 05N425 (assembly GCF_056397125.1). Lineage (NCBI taxonomy): Bacteria > Bacillati > Actinomycetota > Actinomycetes > Micrococcales > Micrococcaceae > Arthrobacter > Arthrobacter sp. 05N425. The sequence goes on along the minus strand of NZ_JBFTMU010000022.1, from coordinate 1,655 downwards.
GCCCGGATGACGGCGAACATCATCAAGGCGGCGGACGTGCTCGCCATCGAGCCTCCCCGCAAGCCGTGGCTGGATGAGCTGGCCACGACCTACGACTTCTCCCGGCTGCCGAACCCGCGGACCGACGAGCGGCTGCTCCTGGGCGTGGCGGACGACCCCGCGCACCAGGACCAGCCGACCGTCTTCTACGAACCGGACCGCGACGGCAACATGGCCATCTACGGCACCGGCGGCTCGGGTAAGTCGGCGGCCCTGCGCGGCATCGCGATCGCTGCCGCCGTGACCCCGCGCGGGGGCCCGGTCAACGTCTACGGCATCGACTGCGGTTCCTCGGGACTGAAGATGCTCGACGCGCTGCCGCACGTCGGCGAGATCATCAACGGCGACGACGTCGAACGCGTCGGCCGGCTGCTGCGCTGGCTGCGCGACCTCGCCGACGACCGTTCGGCCCGCTACGCCGAGGTCCGTGCCGCCACGATCGTGGAATACCGCGAGCTGGCCAAAATGCCGGACGAGAAGCGCATCTTCGTCCTGGTGGACGGCATGTCCGCCTTCCGCGAGGCCTACGAATACAGCAAGCTCTCGGCGCTCTGGGACATCTTCCTGCAGCTGGCCACCGACGGCCGCCCGCTCGGCATCCACCTGGTCGTCACCGGCGACCGGCCGAACGCGGTGCCGGCGTCGCTGCTCGCCTCGATCCAGCGCCGGCTGGTGCTGCGGCTGTCCTCCGAGGACGACTACATGTCCATGGACGTGTCCAAGGATGTGCTCGGCGCCGGCACCCCGCCGGGCCGCGGCCTGCTGGGCAACCTTGAGGTGCAGCTGGCGGTCCTCGGCGGGAACTCCAACCTGGCCGTGCAGGCGCGCGAGGTGCAGAAGCTTCGCGAGGCCATGCTGCGCCAGGGTGTGGAGCGGGCGCCGCAAATCGAACGCCTGCCGGACACGGTGGACCTGGACGTGCTCCCGGCCGGCAGTCCGGACCTGCCGGTGATCGGCGTCGACGACGAGACGCTGCAGCCCGCCGAGATCCTGGCCAAGGGCCCGCTGCTGCTGGCCGGCCCGCCGGGCTCGGGCCGCACCGTGGCGCTGGTAACCCTCGCCTACGCGCTGCGCCGGTCCAACCCCGGCGTGGAACTGATCTACCTCGGCTCGCGGCGGTCCGCCGCGGCGTCGCTCAAGCTCTGGGACCGCTCCGTGGTGGGCGCGGACGACGTCGAAGAGGCCATCGACGAGCTGGTGGACTACTCCACCGGCACGCCGGGCAAGCTGGCGATCTTCATCGAGGGCCTGACGGACTTCACCGACACCCTGGCCGAGACCGGCATCGGCCGGCTGGTCACCGCGTCCATCAAGGCCGAGCAGTGGGTGGTGGGCGAATCCGAGACCTCCACCTGGTCCTCGGCCTGGTCCTTGGCACAACCGTTCAAGTCCGGCCGCCGGGGCCTGCTGCTCAACCCCGGGGACATCGAGGGCGACAGCCTGCTCAGCACCTCGCTGGGCCGGATCAGCGGGGACTTCATTCCGGGCCGCGGCTACATCGTGGGTCGCGGCAAGGTCCGCAAGCTGCAGATCGCCCTGCCGCCGGAGAACCGGAACTAGCCGCGGGGCTCGCCCAACTGACTCGCAGTTGTTGTCGTTTTGGGCCCTCAAAACGA
>NZ_JBFTMU010000021.1:0-23118 GCF_056397125.1 Arthrobacter sp. 05N425 | reverse complement strand
GTCGGCGGGCGCGCCGTCGGCAGCCGCGTCGAGCCGGGCGGCCAGGGCTGCCAGCGCGGGCGGGGCCGCGAGGCGGTAGGCGTCGGTGGTGAGGCAGAAGCCGCGCGGCACCGGAAAGTCCGCGGCGGTGAGCCTGCCAAGGTTCAGCGCTTTGCCGCCGACCAACCGCAGGGGAGCGGAGGCGGTTCGGCCAAGGTCCAGCACGAACTCGTCCGGCGCAGCGGCGTCCGGCTCACCGTCGTCCGCTTCGGAGCGCATGGCTTGCGCGCCTAGTCGCTCGCCGGGTCGCCGGCGTCCTCCCACTGGACGTCCAGGTTGCGGAACACCGGCGGCGAATCGCACAGGGCCGCCATGCGCGCCGCGAATTCGGAGGTTTCCGGCCGCCGGGAATTCTCCATCGCCGACTCGTAGGAATCGAACTCGACGATGGTGAGGTACGTGCCGGGCCGGTCACGGTCCGCGGTGTTCAGGATCCGACGGAAGGTCGGGGCGGTTTCACCCTCGGTCCGGGAGGGCCTGCCGAGCGCTTCGATCTCCTCGATGCGGGACGACTGGTATTCGATGATCTGCACAAACCTGGCCATGACGGCTCCTTGACGGCTGCGGGTGCTGATGCGCATCACGCTAGACCCGCCGTCCCGGCAGTGCAAGGGCCGCACGATCCCCTGCCCGTTCGGCTAGGGCGTCAGCAGGACCTTGATGGCGCGCCGTTCGTCCATGGCGCGGTAGGCCTCCGGCGCCTCCTCCAGCGGCATAACGACGTCGAACACCCGGCCGGGATTGATGCTGCCGTCCAGCACGTCGGCGAGCAGTTCCGGGATGTAGGTCCGGGCGGGAGCCATCCCGCCGCCGATCGAGATGTTGGTGTCGAACAGGTAGCGCAGCGGAATCTCGGCGCCGCCGGTCGGCACGCCCACGAAGCCGAGGGCGCCGCCCGGGCGGACGCTGTGCAGCGCCTGCTCCATGGATTCCTTGGTGCCGACGCATTCCAGCACGGAATCGGCCAGCACGCCGCCGAGCAGTTCGCGGACCTTCGCGACGCCGTCGACCCCGCGCTCCGCGACGATGTCCGTGGCGCCGAACTCCCGGGCGATGGCTTGCCGGTCGGCGTGCCGGGACATGGCGATGATCCGTTCCGCGCCCAGCCGCTTGGCGGCCAGGACTCCACAGAGGCCCACGGCGCCGTCGCCCACCACGACGACGGTCCGGCCCGGTCCCGCTTTTGCCGCGAGGGCTGCGTGGTGGCCGGTGGCCATGACGTCGGAGAGGGTCAGCAGGCTGGCGCGCAGCGCGTCGTCGGGCTCGGTGATGCCAGGAACCTTGACGAGGGTGGCGTCGGCGAGCGGGACCCGGACTGCCTGGCCCTGGCCTCCGTCGATGGCCAGCCCGGCGTCGTCCTTGCCGCCCCAGCCGGCCAGGTGGTCGCAGGCGACCGTGACACCGTTGAGGCACTGCGGGCACTTGCCGCAGCTGACCACGAACGGCGCGATCACCAGGTCCCCCACGGCCAGATCGGTCACCGCGTCGCCGATGCTTTCGACCAGGCCGATGAACTCATGGCCGATCGCACGCGGCTCGTGCGTGGGCCGGACGCCGCGGTACGGCCACAGATCGGAGCCGCAGACGCAGGAGGCCGTGACTTTTACGACGGCGTCGGTGGGCTGCTGGATGGTGGGGTAGTCGCGGTCTTCGACCCGGATGTCGCCGGGGCCGTGGATGATCGTGGCGCGCATGGGGGCTCCTCGCCTGGTCGCGGATGGGGGTGGAAACGAGTCTAGTCCCGGAGGTCGGTGGCGGTCCCGGGGCGGAGCAGCCGGCTGATCCGGTCCTGGACCCTCAACTCCGGCGCGGACTCATGGTTGAACAGGATGCGGTAGATGACCGGCGCCACCCTGGCTTCGAGGGTGAGCTGCGATGACTCCGGCACGGTCCCGGATTTCACCGCCTGGATGGCCATCCGAAGGTTTTGTTCCACCGAGGAGCTGATGTCCGCCTCGGCCACGCCCCGGTACCCGGCCACGTCGGTGACGCAGCGCTCCACGCTGCTGGCCTTCAGGTACTGCAGGTCCCGGAAGAGCAGGTCGGCCACGTTTTCAATGCTGGACTCAGCCAAGGTTCGCCTCACACCACACTTGGGTCCCGTCGGCCTTATGGAGCATGGCGCGCTCGGCCGAGGTCCAGTACCTGACCCAGAGGATCTTTCCGTCCGGGGTCGCGAGCTCCACCGTTGCGGCGGCCGGGACACGGCCGGGCCGGCGCACCATCACGGGTGCGCCGGCCGCCAGGCCAAGCCAGTTGGTGACCCGCACCAGGTCCGCGGGCGGCGCCTCAGACGGCTTCAAGCACGCTGACGTAGTTCGCAATGCCCACGCCGCCCATATTCTGAACCGCGGCACGTCGCGGGGCGGCCAGCTGCATGTCCCCGGCGGTGCCGGTGAGCTGCATCGCCGCGATGACATGCTGCGAGACGCCGGTGGCCCCGACCGGGTGGCCCTTGGCCTTGAGTCCGCCCGAGACGTTGACCGGCAGCTTGCCGTCCTTGAAGACCCAGCCTTCCTTGACCGCGCGGGCGCCCTGGCCCGGCTCGGTCAGGCCCATGGCCTCGTACATCAGCAGCTCGGCGATGGTGAAGCAGTCGTGCACCTCCGCGAAGTCCAGGTCCTCCAGCCCGACGCCGGCCATGCCCAGGGCCCGCTGCCAGGAGGCGCGGGTCGCGGCAAAGGCGGTGGGGTCGCGGCGGTCGGTCGGGAAGAAATCGTTCGCCTGGCCGAAGCCGGCCAGCCGGACCGGCGCGGTGGCGCCGCCGGTGGGTGCAACGCTGAGCACGACGGCGGCGGCGCCGTCGGAGACGGGAGAGCAGTCGGTACGGCGCAGCGGATCGGCGACCATCGGGTTCTTGTCCGAGACCGTCTGGCAGAACTCCTCACCGAGGTCCTTGCGGAGTTGCGCGTAGGGGTTGTCCACGCCGTTGCGGTGGTTCTTCGCGGCGATCGAGCCCAAAACATCGGACACTGGACCGTAGCGCTTCTCGTAGTGCTTGGCCACTTCGGCGAAGAGCCCCGTGAAGCCGGTGCTGGAGGGCTTGCCGGCCATGTCGTAGTCCGCGCCGAGCAGGGCGGCGCCCACGACGTCGGCGCCGGCCTGGGTCATCTTTTCGGCCCCGATCACCAGAACCGTCTTGGCGGTACCCGCCAGCAGCGACTTGGTGCCCTGCTGGAACGCGGCCGAGCCCGAGGCGCACGCGTTCTCCACCCGCGTCGATGGCACGTTGGCGAGCTGCTCCGAGACCTGCAGTGCGAGCGAGGACGGGAACGCCAGCGGCATCATCCCGGAGTTGAACTGGCCCAGGTAGATCTCGTCGATCTGGCCGGGCTCGATGCCCGCGTTGCCGATCGCCTCGGTGGCAACCTGGACGATCAGGGACTCGAGGGTCTCCTCCGTGAGCTTGCCGAAGCGGCTGTGGCCCCAGCCGGTGAGCAGGACATCCTTGCCGAACTGGTCCTTGAGGCTCATGCCGTGGCTCCTTCCAGGCTGCCGGCTTCACGGGTGACGTCGAGGGAGGGATCGACGTCGAACTCGGCTTCAGTCTTTTCGCGGATCTCCGCCGCGGTTACGCCGGGGGCGAGGCGGGTGAGCGTGAGCTGGCGAACGCCCGTTTCTGCATTTTTCACCAGGTCAAACACTGCGAGGTCGCTGATGATGCGGTCCACGCAGCTCAGCCCGGTGAGCGGCAGGGTGCATTCCTTCACGATCTTGGCGGTGCCGTCCTTGGCGTTGTGTTCGGTGAGGACCACGACGCGCGGGGTGCCGGCCACGAGGTCCATGGCGCCGCCCATGCCCTTGACCATCTTGCCGGGGATGGTCCAGTTAGCCAGGTCGCCGGCGCCGGAGACCTGCATGGCGCCGAGGATGGCGACCTTGACGTGGCCGCCGCGGATCATGCCGAAGGAGGTGGCCGAGTCGAAGATGCTGCCGCCGGGCAGGACGGTGACCGTCTGCTTGCCGGCATTGATCAGGTCCGCGTCCTCCTCGCCCTCGTAGGGGAACGGACCCATGCCGAGCAGGCCGTTCTCGCTCTGCAGCACCACGCGGACGCCCTCGCGCAGGTTGTTGGCGACGAGCGTGGGGATGCCGATGCCGAGGTTGACGTAATCGCCGTCATTGAGTTCTTCGGCCGCGATGGCGGCCATTTCGTTCCGGGTCCAAGCCATGGTGTTTCTCCTGAAAAGTGTGGGTGGCGGCGCTCAGGCCGGATTAGACGGTGACGGCGGAGGCGGCAGCGTTGTCCGTCTCGGCCGCTTCGGCGCGGGGCCGGACGGTGCGCTGCTCGATGTCCTTGGCCCGGTCGCTGGCCTGAACCAGGCGCTGCACGAAGACGCCGGGGGTGACGATGTGGTTGGGATCGAGTGCGCCGGGTTCGACGATCACCTCGGCCTCCGCAACGGTGACGATGCCGGCCGTGGCGACCACGGGATTGAAGTTCTGCGCGGTGTAGCGGTAGATCAGGTTGCCGTCCGTGTCGGCGGTGTGCGCGTGGACCAGGGAGACGTCGGCCTTGATGGCACGCTCCTGGACATACGTTTCGCCGTCGAACTCCGCCAGCGGCTTGCCTTCGGCGACGAGGGTGCCGACGCCGGTCTTGGTGTAGAAGGCCGGGATGCCGGCGCCGCCGGCGCGGAGGCGCTCGGCGAGGGTGCCCTGCGGGGTGAACTCGACCTCCAGCTGGCCGGCGAGGTACTGCTCCGCGAAGAGCTTGTTTTCGCCCACGTAGGAGGCAATGACCTTGCGGACCTGGCCCGCCTCGATGAGCACGCCGAGGCCCTTGCCGTCCACGCCCATGTTGTTGGAGACCACGGTGAGGTCCTTGACGCCGGAGTCCCGGACCGCCTCGATCAGGTCTGCCGGAATGCCGCTGAGGCCGAAGCCGCCGACCGCCAGCGTCATGCCGTCCCGCAGCACGTCCTGCAGCGCCGCTGCCGCGCCGGATTTCACCTTTGACATTTGCATCTCCTCATTGAGCTTCTGAGTAACCGGCGGCGGCCTGGCCACGGGACCGCCGCCGTGATCCACGTTGTGGACTGTTCGCCTGAGGAAGGAGCCTATGGTGTGGCGTAGAGCACTGTCAACGCCGGAAATCCGCAACTTTCCGTGCTTTTTTACAGTGTGGACGCTAGGCTGGGCACTGTCCACAATGTGGATGGTTTGATGATTGTTTTGAGGAAATGCGAGGAAAAGATGAACTCCGTCCCCGTACAGGGAGCCCAGGTGGTAAGCCGCGTCGCGGCCCTGCTGAGGATCGTGGGACGGAAGCCGGAAGGCTCCCCGCTCGTGGAACTGGTCCGCGAATCCGGTCTGACGCGTCCCACCGCCCACCGGCTGCTCACTTCCCTGGCCGCCGAGGGACTGCTGGACCAGGATCCGCACAGCGGCAACTGGGTGCTGGGCCCGGAGATCCTGCTGATGGGATCGGTGGCTTCGGCGCGTTTCCCGCTGGAGGACATTGCCCGGCCCAGCCTGCGCCGGCTGGCAGAGGAAACCGGGGAGAGCGCCTTCTTCTCGATCCGCCGCGGCGCCGAGACGGTGTGCCTCCTCCGGGAGGAGGGCAGTTTCCCGGTCCGCTCCTTCGTGCTGCATGAGGGTGTCCGTTTTCCGCTGGGCGTTGCCTCCGCCGGCACCGCCATCATGGCGTTCCTGCCCGCGGCGGAGCAGGAGGAGCTGCTGGCCGGCTGGGCCACCCACGCCGGGAGCTTTGCCGCCGCCCACAGCGAGGAAGTGGTCCGCGCGAACCTGGAAGCGACGCGGCAGGCAGGCTATTCGGTCAACCCGGGCCTGGTGCTGGAAGGCAGCTGGGGAATGGGCGCCGCCGTTTTCGACCAGCGCGGCCGGCCGGCGTGGGCGCTGTCCCTGACCGGGATTGAACCGCGTTTCCGGGCGGACCGCCGTGAATACCTCGGGCGCCTGCTGATGGACGAAGCGCACCGGATATCCCTGCAGCTGCAGGGCAGTTGAGCCGCCGCCGGCGCCGTCTCGACAAACCGGCGGGCGCGGAGCACGATTGGAATTGCAGCCGTGGCTGCATGCGCTGCAGACAGCGCCCATTCCCCAGTCCGGGTGGCGCGTCTGGCCCAAAAACTACTTCCCCGCCTTAATGCTGGGGGACTGGGAGCAGGAGAAGAGAGCGGCGGACGCGGTCCAGGCCGGAGCGAAACGGCGTCGCGGGAAGCGGCGTCGGCGCACCAGATGAGCCGGTTTCCCGGCCGCAATCCTCCAGCCCCAAAAAGGAATGAGTCCCATGACTCGCCGAGCAGAATCCCCTCACGCGCCGCGCTTGCTGCGCGTTCTCATCGCTTTCATCGCCGCGCTCGTGTTGCCATTTACCGTCAGTGCTCCAGCCGTCAGCGCTGCCGCCGTCGCGGGTGGCGAAGAATCCGCCAGGACGTGGACGGTCCAGGTCGGGTCCGAATCCTCGAGCCAGGCCATCCAGGGCATGGCCTTCCTGCCCGGAAACATCTACATCAACGCGGGCGACAAGGTCACCTGGGAGGCCAACTCCGCCGAGATCCACACCGTGACGTTCCTGGCCAAGGGCCAGTCCCTGAGGTCCACCCAGCCCTTCAACCCATCGCTGCCGCAGAACATCTACCAGCGCGGCGGCAAGGCCTATGACGGGCATTCGTATTACAACTCCGGGGTCATGACGAACGTGTCCGACAGTGGCTTTAAGCAAGTCACGAAATACACCCTGGCATTCCCGCGCAAGGGCAACTTCACCTATTACTGCCTGGTCCACGGCATGGCCATGAAAGGAGTAGTCCACGTCCGGGCGGCCGGAACCGACTACCCTTACAGCCAGGCGCAGTACGACCGCCAGGCGGGGAGGCAGGAACGGGCCATCCTGCGGGACGGACGCCAGGCATGGGAGGACGCCCGGGACCAGGCGGACGAACACACCGTGATCGCGGGAACGGATAACGGAACGTCCATGGTGATGCGCTTCGTCCAGCAGAAGGTCGAAATCCGGGTGGGCGAGAAAGTGACCTTCGTCAACAGCGGCATGGGCGCCCCGCACACCGTCACTTTCGGCAAGGAACCCGCCAATGTCTTCGTCCCCCGGGGCAACCCGGCGAAGTTTGCCGGTGGCGACCTCAACTCAGGAATCATGCCCCCGCACAGCAAGTTCACCGTGACCTTCACCAAGGCCGGCGAGTTCGACTACATCTGCGGCCTACATGACTTCATGGGCATGGTGGGCACCGTGGAAGTCCGGAGGTGACCGGGCGGAACGATCCGGCCAGGAACCCTTAGCGGAGCGTCACTGCTTCCACCAGGTGTCGAAGATGGTGACCGGGACGGTGCGCTTGTGCCGCGTCCGCAGGTATTTCTGCTCGATCAGCTCGGCCGCGGCGTCGGGGATGTCGCGGCCTTCGAGGTAGTCATCGATGGTGTCGTAGCTCAGGCCGAGTTCTTCCTCATCGGTGCGTCCGGGCTTGTGGTCCAGGAGGTCCGCCGTCGGGACCTTCTCCCAGATGCGGGCCGGGGCGCCGAGTTCGGCCAGCAGGGCGCGGTTCTGGCGCTTGTTCAGGCCGAACAGCGGCAGGATGTCCGCGCCGCCGTCGCCGTATTTGGTGAAGAATCCGGTCACGGATTCGGCGCCGTGGTCGGTGCCGATCACCAGGTAGTTGTGCTCCCCGGCCAGGGCGTACTGGGCGATCATGCGTGTGCGGGCCTTGGTGTTGCCCTTGTGGAAGTCGGAAATGCCGTTGCCCACGGTCTTTTCGAATTCATCCTCGAAGCCGTCCACCGCGGCCGAGATGTTGAAGGTCCACTCCGTTTTGGCCCGCACAAAGTCCAGGGCCGCCTGGGCGTCGTCCTCATCGTGCTGCACGCCGTAGGGAAGCCGCACCGCGACGAAGTTCGCCTCCACGCCCTCGGCGTCGAGCTCCTCGACCGCGAGCTGCGCCAGCCGTCCTGCCAGCGAGGAGTCGAGGCCGCCGGAGATGCCCAGGACGAAGCCCTTGGTGTGGCTCGCCTTGAGGTAGTCCTTGAGGAACGTGACGCGTTTGCGCACCTCCCCGGCGGGGTCGATCCGGGGCTGCACGCCCATTTCTTCAATGATCTTCGCCTGGAGTTCACGCATGCCTCACAGCCTAGCCAGCCGAGTCAATCGTGCTCAACTGTTGCCGACCGGCCGGGTGCCCGGTTTCGCTATGCTTCCGGACCGCCGCTGAGCTTCCGGACGGCCGCTAGGCGGGTCCGCGCCGCGTCTGTCCGGAACCGCCGCCCGAATCCGGAAGCGCCGCCAAGACCCCTCCCGCCGGCACCCCTCGCAGGCGTAGCGTATGGCCATGGAGACGACGGGATGCGTGGTGGCCGGCGGCGGTCCGGCCGGGATGATGCTCGGCCTGCTGCTGGCCCGGGCCGGGGTGCAGGTGACGGTCCTGGAAAAGCACGCGGATTTCCTGCGCGACTTCCGCGGCGACACGGTGCACCCGTCCACCATCCGGCTGATTGACGAACTCGGCCTCGGCCAGGAGTTCCGCCGCCTGCCGCAAAGCCGCCTGAAGAGCGTCGTGTTCCCGGTCCCGGGCGGGCCGCCGGTGACCATGGGCGACTTTGATTCGCTGCGGCCGCCGTACAACTACATCGCCATGATGCCGCAGTGGGATTTCCTCAACTTCCTGGCCGCAGCTGCTGCCGAGGAGCCCGGCTTCACCCTGCTGATGAGCCACACGGCCACCGGGCTGGTTCGCGACGGGGGCCGTGTCCGCGGGATCCGGTTCCGCGACCCGGACGGCGCGCAGGACGAGCTCCGGGCGGACCTGGTGGTCGCGACGGACGGCCGCCACTCCGCGTTGCGTGCCGCCGTCGGGCTGGCGCCGAAAGAGTTTCCGGTTCCTTTCGACACCTGGTGGTTCCGGCTGCCCCGGTATCCCGCCGAACTTGGCGAAGTGGCCGGGCTGGTGCCGGCGTTCGGTCCCGGAGAGGCGCTGGTGGCCTTGTCCCGCAACGATTACTACCAAATGGGCTACCTCGCCCCGAAAGGCACCGACGCCAGGATCCGTGCGGAGGGCGTCGAGGGCTTCCGGCGCCGGATCGCCGGGCTTCGGCCGGACCTCGCGGACCGGGTGGACGCCATCCGTTCCCTCGATGACCTGCACTGGCTCGACGTCCGCCTGGACCGGCTGCAGTCGTGGCACGTCAACGGTCTGCTCTGCATCGGCGACGCCGCGCATGCGATGTCCCCGGCCGGCGGTGTCGGCATCAACCTCGCCATCCAGGACGCCGTGGCGGCGGCGGAAATCCTCGCCCCCGCGCTGCTCCGCGGCCGGGTCACGGCGGCGGACCTCCGACGCGTCGAACGACGACGGCGGCTCCCGACCGTCGTCGTGCAGACGGGACAGCGGCTCATGCACCGCGCGGTCTTTGGCCCGATCATGGCCGGACAACGCACCAAGTTTCCGGCCGTCGCGCTCTTCCTGGCCCGGCGGATTCCAGCGGTCCGCCGGATCATTCCCCGGCTCATCGGCTTCGGACCCCGCCCGGAACACGCCCCCGCCTTCGCGCGCCGCGCCGAGGCCCGGCCCCAGCCGCACGCCTAGCCCCTCACTGACGTCGATGGCTCCGCAGGTGCCCATTGGCGTCACCAAAACGGCGGTTACGGAGCCGCGGATGCGCCTCAGCCGTGCGCGACGAGGTAACTGATCAGGCCGTCGACCGTGGCGACTGCCGGATAGTCGCGCTCCGGGATGTCCACGCCGGTCGCCGTGTCGATGGTTTCAACGAGCCGCAGGAAATCCAGCGAGTCCAGCTCGAGGTCCTGCCGGAGCCGGGCCTCGCCGCCGACGTCGTCCAGCTCAACATCCGGTGCGACTTTCCCCAGCGCGGCACGCACCGCGGCCCGGGCATCCTGTTCATTCATGGTGTCTCCGTCTTCACAGTTCGTCCGGTTTCTGCAGCAGCTCTTGGATCCGGGCAAGGAAGCGGCCGCCGCGCAACCCGTCGCTGACCCGGTGGTCGGCCGAGAGGGTGGCGATCGCGGCGGCCCGGACGCCCAGCATCCCGTTCTCCGCCCAGGGTTGCTCCAGCACGCGGCCAAAGCCCACCATCGCCACCTGCGGCGGATAGATCACCCCGTAGACGCTGTCCACGCCGAGGTCCCCGAGATTCGTCACGGTGATGGTGGGGTCCGCCATCTCGGCGCGCTGCAGCCGTCCGGCCCGCGCGCGGCTGACCAGGTCCCGCAGCTGTTCCATCAGCTCGTCGAGGGCCAGGGTGTCGGCGTCGTGGAGCGCGGGGGCCACCAGGCCACCCTGGCGCAGGGCCACCGCGACGCCCAGATGCACCGCGGCGCTGGGCCGGTACTCCCCGTCCAGATAGAAGCCGTTGACCTCCGGGACTTCCTTGGCCGCGAGCGCCGCCGCCTTGAGCAGGAGGGCGGAGGGCACTAACCGGGACGCCACCGGCCGCTGCGCATTGACGGTCTGCATCCAGCCGACGGCGGCGCGCAGGTCCAGGGTTGTGCTCAGGTAGTAGTGCGGGATGGTCTGCTTGGAGCGCGACATCAGCGCCCCGATGGCCCGGCGCAGGGTGGCCACCCGTTCGCGGGCCTCCGCGGGCTTCTCCGCAGCCTGCGCCGGCGCTTCCGGCGGGGCCGCTTCGGCCTCAGCCGCTTCCGCAGCCTGCGCCGATGCCGCCGGCGCTTCCGCAGCCGCCCCTCGCGGTCCCGCCTCCCGGAGACCGGCCTCCGGCTGGCGGGCTGCGGCGCCCTGCACGTCTTCGACGGTCACGGCGCCCTCCGGTCCGGTGCCGGCGACGGACGAAAGCTCGACGCCGAGTTCGGCGGCGAGCCGTCTGGCCCGCGGCGAGGACCGCACCCGCCCTGCGGCCGCCGGACGGGCTGCCACGGCGTGCTCCACGTCGGCGCGGGTGATCGCGCCATCCTTGCCGGTGCCGTGGATCCGTCCGGTGTCGACGCCGAGCCGGTGCGCGAGGTGCCGGACCGGCGGCGCGATCGGAGGGGCTTCCGGGGGAGGGGCCGGCTTCGCGGCCGCGGGCCGGGGCGGCGGCGCCTCGCGGCTGGGAGCCCCGACCTCGGCCGGGGTCTGCGTGATCCGGGCCAGCGGCGTGCCCACCGGCACGGTCTCGCCGATGTCCACGAGGAGGTCCGCGACCACCCCCTCCTGGAAGGATTCGACGTCCATCACGGTCTTGTCCGTGTCCACCACGGCCACGAGGTCGCCGCGGCGGACGTAGTCGCCGGGCTTGACCAGCCATTCGACGATCTTGCCGTGCTCCATATCGGCCCCGAGCGAGGGCATCAGGAAGTCACCCACGTGCCCCGACCGCCTCCCGCGCTGCCGCGACGACCCGTTCCGCAGAGGGCAGGGCGGCGAGTTCAAGGTGCTTGGAGTAGGGGATCGGCACCTCGGCGCTGCAGACCCGGCCTACGGGCGCGTCCAGCTCGAAAAACGCGTGTTCGCTGATCCGGGCGCTGATTTCGGCGGAGATGCTGCCGCTGCGCCAGCCCTCGTCCACCACCACGGCACGGTGTGTCCTGGCCACCGAGTCGAGGATGGCGGCGTCGTCGAGCGGCCGCAGCGTGCGCAGGTCCAGCACTTCGGCGTCGATGCCTTCGGCGGCGAGCTGCCCGGCGGCCTCGAGGGTGAGGGGGAGCGTCCCGCCGTAGGTGATGAGTGAGACGTCGGCGCCGGGCCGCCGGATGGCGGCGCTGCTGATGTCCACCGCGCCGGCGTCCTCGGCGAGTTCGCCGGGGACGTTGTAGAGCGAGCCGTGTTCGAAGATCAGCACCGGGTCCGGGTCCTGGAGCGCGGTCCACAGCATCCCGCGGGCGTCTTCGAGGGTGGCGGGGGTGAGGATCCGCAGCCCGGGGATGTGCGCGTACCACCCCTCCAGGCTGTGCGAATGCTGGGCACCAAGCTGGCGGCCGGCCCCGGTGGTCATCCGGATCACCAGCGGCACGTGGAACTGGCCGCCGGACATGTGCAGCAGGGATGCGGCGTTGTTCACGATCTGGTCGAGGGCCAGGAGGCTGAAGTTGACGGTCATGATCTCCACGATGGGTCGCATCCCGCCGAGCGCGGCGCCGATCCCGGCGCCGACGAACCCGGACTCGGACAGCGGGGTGTCCCGGATCCGTTCCGGCCCGAACTCCTCCAGCAGGCCCAGGCTTACGGCGAAGGAGCCGCCGTAGGCGCCCACATCCTCGCCCATCAGGAAAACCCGCTTGTCACGCTGCAGGGCGTCGCGGATCCCGGCCCGGAGCGCCTCCCGGTAGCTGGATTTCATGACCCGTCCCCTTCCTGCCAGGCGCCGGGGTCGCTGTACACAAAACGCGTGAGGTCCTCGAGCGGCTCCGGCGTGCCGGCCTCCGCAACCTCGACGCCGGCCGCGACTTCCGCTTCGGCGTCGGCCTGCAGTTGCTGCCAGTCCGCTTCGGTCAGCTGGCCGGCTGCCTCCATCGCCGAGCGCAGCAGCGTGATCGGATCCCGCTCCAGCCACCGCGCCACCTCGGCCTTGTCCCGGTACCGCTCCGGGTCGAACATCGAATGCGCCCGGAAACGGTAGGTGCGCAGTTCCAGGAAGTGCGGCCCGCCGCCGGCCCGGACCGCGTCGACGGCGCGACGGGCGGTCTCCTCGACGGCCAGCACGTCCATCCCGTCCACGGCCCAGGCGGCAATCTCGTAGCCGGCCGCCTTCAGCGCGATGTCGGTCTGCGACTCGGAACGGCCCAGCGCCGTGCCCATCGCGTAAAGGTTGTTTTCACAGCAGAACAGCACCGGCAGCTGCCAGAGAGCGGCGAGGTTGAGGCTTTCATGGAACTCGCCCTCCGCGACGGCGCCCTCACCGAAAAAGCACACGGTGACGCGGGACCGGCCGGCCATCTTGTCCGCGAGCGCCAGCCCGACGGCGAGCGGCAGTCCGCCGGCGACGATCGCGTTCCCGCCGTAGAAGCGCGTGGCGGCGTCGAACAGGTGCATGGAGCCGCCGCGGCCTCGGCAGCAGCCCTCCACGAAGCCGTACATCTCGGCCAGGATCGAGCCGGCGGACACGCCGCGCAGCAGGGCGTGGCCGTGCTCCCGGTAGGTGGCGACGACGGCGTCCTCCGGCGCGAGGGTTTCCAGCACCCCGGCCGCCACCGCCTCCTCGCCGATGTAGACGTGCAGGAAGCCGCGGATCTTGGCGGCGCTGTACAGCTCGACGCACTTCTCCTCGAGCTGGCGCACACGCAGCATCTGCAGCAGCAGGTGCCGGCCGTGCGCGGGATCCAGCGGCCCGGCGGACGCCGCCATTGGCCCGGTCACTGCGGTCCCTCCGGCGCCGTGCCGGCTGCCCGTCCCGCAGCGCCGGGCTGCCCGCCGGGCTGGCCGTCGGACAGCCCGTCGGACAGCCCGGCGGGCGCCGCCCCCGGCGGGGACTCGATGGTGGACGTGTCGCCCTCCGGGAGCCCCAGTTCGCGGGCCTTGAGCAGGCGCCGGAGGATCTTCCCGCTGCGGGTTTTCGGCAGCGCCGTGGTGAAGTCCAGCAGCCGGGGTGCCACCGCGGGCCCCAGCCGTTTGCGCGCGAACCCGATGATATCCAGCTGCAGTTCCTCCGACGGCTCCCAGCCGGGGCGCAGCTCCACGAAGGCCTTGACCACCTCGCCGGCCACCGGGTCCGGAACGCCGATCACGCCGGCCTCGGCCACCGCCTCATGTTCCATCAGCGAGCTCTCCACCTCGAACGGGCCGATCAGGTGCCCCGAGGACTTGATCACGTCGTCGCCCCGGCCCACGAACCAGTAGTAGCCGTCGGCGTCGCGCTTGGCGAGGTCGCCGGTGAGGTACCAGCCGCCCACGAAGCACCGCCGGTAGCGCTCCTCCTCGTGCAGGTAGCCGCGGAACATCGAGGGCCAGCCGGGCCGCAGCGCAAGCTCACCCATCGTGTCCGGCGCGGTGACCAGCACCGCCTGCCCGTCCCTGAGTACCGGCTTGTCCTGTGCGTCCCGCACCACCAGCGCGGCTTCGATGCCGGGCAGCGGCCGGCCCATGGAGCCCGGGCGGATCTCGGTGGCCGCGAAGTTCGAAATCATGATGCCGCCGGTTTCGGTCTGCCACCAGTTGTCATGCACCGGCTGGCCGAAGGCTTCCTTGCCCCAGACCACGACCTCCGGATTGAGCGGCTCGCCGACGCTGGCGACAAAGCGCAGGGCGGACAGGTCGTGCCCCGTGGCGCGGTCCGCCCCGGCCTTCATCAGCATCCGCAGCGCGGTGGGGGCGGTGTACCAGACGGTCACGTGCTGCTCGGCGAGGATCCGGTACCAGCGGTCCGCGTCCATCTCCTCCTCGTCCACTATGCTCGTCACGCCGTGGCTGAGCGGGGCCAGGACCCCGTAGGACGTGCCGGTCACCCAGCCGGGATCGGCCGTGCACCAGTAGATGTCCTCCGGATGCAGGTCCAGCGCGAAGGTGCCGGTCGCGTGGTGGGCGGTGACGGCGTCGTGGACGTGGATGGCGCCCTTCGGTGTCCCGGTGGTGCCGGACGTGAAGTGCAGCAGCGCCATGTCCTCGGGCCGGGTCGCCGCGATCTGCCCGTCGGCCGGGGCCGTCTGCATCAGCGCGGCCAGGTCCAGGGTGCCCGGTTCCGGGTCGCCGTCGGCGTCGATCAGCAGCACATGCCGCAGCTCCGGCAGCGAGTCGCGCAGCTGGGCCACTTTCCGCCGGTAGAGCGCCCGGGTGGTGATGAGCGCGCGTCCGGAGCCCAGCTGCAGCCGCTGCCGCACGGGCTCCGGCCCGAAGGCCGAGAAAAGGGGGCAGAACACGCTGGCGTTCTTGAAGGTGCCGAGCATCGCAATGTACAGGGACGGGTTGCGGCCGGTGAGGGAGAAGACGCGCTCGCCGCGCCCGACGCCGAGGCTGCTCAGCACCGCGGCGAACCGGCTGCTTTGCTCTGCCAGCTCCGCGTAGCTGAGCGCATGGCTGCTCCCGTCGGCCCGGATGAAGCGCAGCGCCTCGCGGCCGCCGAGCCCGCCGGCCGCATGCCGGTCGGCCGCCTCAAAAGCGATATTGAGGCCCCGGCCATCCGGCAGGCCGGACAGCTCCCGGCGGGCGTGATCCCAGGAGAACGCCGCGCAGCTGGCGTCATAATCCAAGAGGTTGGGCCGGACCCGGAAGCTGCCGGGGTCCTTGGGGATTGCCGGCCAGCGGGTGGAAGGTTCGGTTCCTGCCGTCATGCTTACATCGGACGCCCGCCCCGCGCCGGCTGCCAGTGCCGTAAGTCCCGTGCGGGCAGGCCGGCCCGGGAGGAGGCCGCCGCGGTGCCGACATCTGGCGTCCGGACTGGGATCCGGGCCGGCGCCTGCGACTAAACTGGGTCCCATGACTGCCACCAGTGACTTTGCGGCCGACGCCGCTGCCGCCCGTGCCCGCCTCCTGGAACTGATCAAGGAGCTGGCCGTCGTGCGCGGCAAGGTCATCCTCTCCAGCGGCGCCGAGGCCGACTACTACATCGACCTGCGCCGCATCACCCTGCACCACGAGGCGTCCAAGCTCGTCGGCCAGGTCATGTTGTCCCTGCTGGACGACGCCGGGATCGACTTTGAGTGCGCCGGCGGGCTGACGATGGGGGCGGACCCGGTGGGCACCGCCGTCATGCATGCCGCCGTCGACGCCGGCCGCCCGGTGGACGCCTTCGTGGTCCGCAAGGCCCAGAAGTCCTACGGCATGGGCCGCCAGGTCGAGGGGCCCTCGGTTGAGGGCCGCAAGGTCCTGGTCCTCGAGGACACCTCCACGACGGGCGGCTCCGCGCTGACCGCCGTCGAGGGCGTGCGCAAGGCCGGCGGCAACGTCGTGGCCGTCGCCGTGATCGTGGACCGCGACACCGGCGCCAAGGAAAAGATCGAAGCCGAAGCCGGCGTCCCCTACCTGTTCGCTTTCGGCAAGGACGAACTGGGCCTGAGCTAGGGTTTCACCGGCGGCGGACACGTATGGACGGTGCTTTGGGGGTGACTTATCATTTCTTAAATACCCCCATCGGTACCTCTGTACCCGTAGTTGGAGAAACGCGCTATGCTCCCGCCCCAGGAATACCCTGCAACCGTCAGCACCGTCGACCAGGTCCAGAACCTCATCCTCGACAGCACTGACTTCGAAGAGTTTCTCAACGAACTCGCGCGTTTTTCCGCGCACCAGGTGGCAGGCAAGGGCGACGACGCGCTGTGCGGGATCACCCTGCTGCGGGACCGGAAGGCTGCGACCATCGGCTGGAGCAGCGAATCCGCCCGGGAAGTGGACGAGATCCAGTACCGGCTGGCGCAGGGTCCCTGCCTGACGGCGGCGCAGGAAGAGCGCGAGGTCTACGTCCCGGACCTTTTCGAGGAAGACCGCTGGGGCCCCGATTACGCCACCGCCGTCGCCTCGCACGGGCTGCGCTCGGTGCTTTCGGTGCCGTTCCACCTGCAGGGCGAAGCCCAGGCCGCGCTGAACCTGTATTCGGACGCACCGCACAAGTTCGACGGCGACGTCGCAGACCGGGCGCGTGACTTCACCCGGCAGATCTCCCAGGCGCTGCGCATGGCCGTGCGCTTTTCCCTGCACACGGACAGCGCCACGAACCTGCGGGCCACGCTCGAATCCCGCACGGTCATCGATATGGCGATCGGCATCGTGATGGCGCAGAACCGCTGCAGCCAGGAAACGGCGGTCCAGATCCTCACCGACGCGTCGAGCCACGGCAACGTGAAACTGCGCGACATTGCCACCTCGCTGGTGGAGTCCGTTGGCGGTTCGGCGACGCGGACGCACTTCCAGGAGCCGGGACGGCAGGCCGCCGGCTGACTAGCCGGCTGATCCGGGGACTTGTGCCCGCCCCGTCCCGCCGTTACGCTGAGTGAGGTTGAGCCGTCGGCCATAGACACTTTCTTTGGAGTACCTATGGACCAATCTCTCAATGCCCAGGTGAAGCTCGATGTCGCCGCAGACGTCATCCGGATCGATGTCCGGGGCAGCCTCAGCCAGGATTCCCGCCCCGCCCTGATGCAGCTGATCCAGCGCATCCGACGCATGGGCGTCAGTTCACACATCCGCGTCGATCTCGCGCACGCCGACTTCGTGGAATCGGCCGCCCTTGCCGGTCTGCGGAACGACCTCAACGCCATTGACGGAGGACCCGGCCAGTTCGACGTTGCCGGGGCCATGCCTGTTGCTGCCGGGGTTTCGCTTGAACTACAGATGTTCGGCGACGACTTCGGAAAGGTGTTCCAGCCGCTGGACCTCTCCACGGATTTCGTGGCCTCGATTAACCCGTCCGGGACCCGACCGCTGGCCCGCTACTCCGACGATGAGCTGCTGGCCGCCAGCGACTGTGTCTTCGGCAAGCTGGATGATCCGCGGAACGGTGCGCCCTCGGAGCTCCTGGCCAGGTACGAAGACATCAGCCTGGAGCTCGCCCGGCGCGAAGTCGGCCGCGCGCCCGAACCGGCCTAGGACGATCCCTCCGTTCCGCGACGCGGATAGTCCTCCGGGACGCGGAAAAGTCCGCTCGACGCGGGATTTCCGGCGCGCCAGGAATATTGCGCGTCGCCGGGCCGGAACCGCGTCGCGGATCGCTGTTTCACCCTCCGTTTTTGCTGCACCGGCGTAGTGGCTACGGTAGAGGTGTGCCGCATGAGACGGAAGCGAACGACGGGCGCGAACCCCGGGACGCCGAGGCCCGCGTGCTCCGGCATGCCGCTGAACTCGAACGGTTTTCGCGGCGGAACTTCCTGATCGGCGCCGGTGTCGCCTCGGTCCTGGCCGGGGACATGCTGTTCACCCGCCGGGTGCAGGCCGAGCGGCGGGTAAACAAGATCCTCCCGGTGCCCGACGACGTCGCGGAACTGTATTTCCCCCACGCCAGCTGGTTCCTTTTCCCCGGCTACAAGACCAGCTGGGAAGAGGCGCAGTGGATCCTGAACTCGCTGCGCGGCGCGCTGACCAAGCGGGGTCAATTGGCCGCCGTCGGCTATTCCAACCTTGGCCTGGACATCGACAAGATCGTGATCGCGGTCATCGAGCACATCCGCGCCCACCAGCTCGACACCATCTACTTCTACGGCCACAGTTTCGGCGGCATGGTCTCGGTGCAGGTCGCCGCCCGGTTGCTGGAACTGCATGGCGTCAAGGTGGCGTTCATCCTGCTCGACTCCAGCCCTTCCAGCCGGTATGACGTCCTGGACCAGAGCTGGTTCGAGGGGGTGGTGTTCCTGTACGAGAGCGGGTTCCGGTTCCCCACCGTGCTGCGCGGCGGCTACGAGCTCGGCGAACGCATGCTGAACAAGCATGAACGCAGCTGGGGCCAGGTGCTGGACCAGACCCTGGAACAGCTCTCGCCGATTGCCCCGTCCAGCGTGCTGATCCAGACCGAATCGGCCTACATCTACCACTTCGACCTGAACCGCTTCGTCGGCAAGCTGGGGGACGCGAAGATGGCATTCATCGGCAACCCCGGGGACCAGACCGTGAGCTACGAGACGGCGCGGGACACCTGGATGCTGCGGTTCAAGGCGAACATGATCTCGGATTCATTGCGGACGGACGGGGCGCGGCCGGCGCATGCCAGCCCGCAGTGGAACCCCTCGGTCTACCGGCCGCTCATCGAGGAGCTCCAGGACGAGTTCCTGCCGCTGCCGTCCGGCGGCGGCAAGAAGACCGCCTTCTAGGCCGAGGGCGGACCCCTCGGCCTAGTCCGCTCAAATCTGGTTCTTCAGGTCCGCGACCGAGTTCAGGATCTGGTTGGGCCGGAACGGGTAGGCCGCAATGTCGTCCTTATGCGTGATGCCGCTGAGCACCAGCACCGTGTGCAGCCCCGCCTCCATGCCGGCGATGATGTCCGTGTCCATCCGGTCCCCGATCATGGCGGTGGTCTCCGAGTGCGCGTCGATCTGGTTCATCGCCGAACGGAACATCATCGGGTTCGGCTTGCCCACAATGTAGGGTTCGCGGCCGGTTGCCTTGGTGATGAGCGCGGCGATCGCACCGGTGGCCGGCATCGGTCCGTCCTTGGAAGGCCCGGTGGCGTCGGGGTTGGTCGCGATGAAGCGGGCGCCGCCGAGGATCAGGCGGATGGCCATGGTGATGGCTTCAAAGGAGTAGGTCCGGGTTTCGCCGAGCACCACAAAGTCGGGGTCCTGGTCGGTGAGGATGAAGCCGGCTTCATGCAGCGCCGTCGTCAGCCCGGCCTCGCCGATCGTGTAGGCTCGGTTGCCGGACTCGGAGCCGCGTACCTGGTCCTTGAGGAACTGCGCCGTGGCCAGGGCCGAGGTCCAGATGTTCTCCTCCGGGATTTCCAGGCCGGAACTCTTCAGCCTCGCCGCGAGGTCCCGGGGGGTGAAGATGGAATTGTTGGTCAGGACCAGGAACCGCTTGGACGTGTCCACCCAGCGCTGGATCAGTTCCGAGGCGCCCGGGATCGGCTGGTTCTCGTGGACCAGCACGCCGTCCATGTCTGTCAGCCAGCACTCGATCTCCTGGCCGCTGCGATACACCGAGGACGTGGACCGCACGTCATCGGAGTCTGAACGCTGGTCTGTCCCTTGGTCTTCATACTGGTCCGCCATGGTGCCCTCCGCCGATAGTGTGCCGCAACAGGTCCCAGTCTAATGTTGAGTCGTGACTGAACCCGAGACTCCCAGCGAACCTACTGCCGGCAGCGCGGCCGTTCCGGACGGCGAGGCGGAGCCCAAGGCGGAGGTCGGCGTCGGCCCCTGGCAGGGGCAGTGGCCGGAGGGCGAACACTGGGACCCGGACCTGCTCGCGGACGGCGACCGCCGCAACGTGGTGGACAAGTACCGCTACTGGAAGCACGAGGCGATTGTCGCCGAGCTGGATTCGCGGCGCCACAATTTCCACATCGCGATTGAAAACTGGCAGCACGACATGAACATCGGCACCGTCGTCCGCACCGCCAACGCGTTCCTGGCCAAGGAAGTCCACATCATCGGACGACGCCGGTGGAACCGCCGCGGGGCGATGGTCACCGACCGCTACCAGCACGTCCGCCACCACGCCACCGTTGAGGACTTTGTCGCCTGGGCGCACGGGGAGGGGCTGGCCGTGATCGGGATCGACATCTTCCCCGATTCCGTCCCGCTGGAAACCTACGAGCTGCCCCGGGACTGCGTGCTGGTATTCGGCCAGGAAGGCCCGGGCCTGACGCCGGAGGTCCACGAGGCCGCCGTCGCGACGCTGTCGATCGAGCAGTTCGGTTCCACCCGCTCGATCAACGCCGCCTCCGCGGCCGCGATCGCGATGCACGCCTGGATCCGCCGGCACGTCTTCAACCAGCTCCCGGGGTAGCGGCGCCCCGCGCGCGAAATGGCACTTGACGGCAGTGTTTGCGCCCAACACTGCCGTGAAATGCCACCTCGGCGCGGATTGCGGCAAAGGGCTGTGGATAACCGCATCGGACAGTGCCCGAAGCGGCAAGACTGGGCCCATGCGCCGGGCACCGCTTCCGTTCCATCTGACCACCGGATCCTTCTCACTCCGTGCCGCGGACAAGGCCGGCGTCACCCGCACGCGGACCGCGGCGCGGGATCTGGTGACCGTGTCCCGCGGCATTCGGGTCCCGACGGACTCGGCGGCCGCCGGAGCGGCCGCCCTGCGCGCCTATACCGACCTTGATGACGATTCCATCCTCGCGCTCGGCTCGGCGGCCCGCCTCTGGGAAGCACCGCTGCCGCCCTGGCAGGGCGAAGACTGGCGCATCCACCTTGCCCGCCGCAGGGGCTCCAGCATGCCGCGTCGGGCAAACGTCGTCGGGCATCTTCTGACTCTGCTGCCGGACGAAGTGGTGGAGCTCGACGGCGTCCGGCTCACCTCGCCGGTCCGGACGTGGCTGGACCTGGCCGCGGTTCTGGGGCCGGAGGAACTCGTGGCCGTGGGCGATTCCCTCGTCTGCGAACACGGTCAGGGACATCCGTTTCCCCGCCGGGCATTGTGCAGCGTCGCGGACCTGAGGGAGATGGCGGCCCGGCACCCGGGAGTCCGCGGTGTGCGCAAGGCCAGGGCTGCCGCTGAACTCATCCGGGTGGGCGCCGACTCGGCGCCGGAAACCCACATGCGCCTCGCCCTGGTGCGCGCGGGCCTGCCCGAGCCGGTGCTGAATCACGTGGTGTGGGGCGAGCCGATGTGGGGTGGGGACACGGCCCCCGTGCTCTGGCCCGACGCGGCGTACCCGCAGTGGCGGCTCGCGCTGCAGTACGACGGGGCGCATCACAACGGGGAGGAACAGTACCTGAAGGACATCCGCCGGGCCGACACCACCGCGAGGTCCGGCTGGCTGGAGCTCCGGGTTTCCCGTTTCGACCTCGCCGGTGACCGCCCCGCCGTCGTCCGCAAGGTCCGGGCGGCGCTGGAGAGCCGGGGCTGGCGCGCGAAATGACAGTTCGCGGCAATGTTGGGCGGCCACACTGCCGCGTGGTGCCATCTCGGCGGGAGGCGACGCAAGGCGCGGGAGCGAGTGTTACAGCCCCCGCGTGACCGGAGACACTGCCGTGCGCAGGAATGGCTAGGATGGTTCGTAGCCGACGAGGTTCACTCCAGGGTCAACCCAGCCCGCAGACGAAATTCACTTTAGGAGTCAGCATGCCCATTGCAACCCCAGAGATCTACTCCGAGATGATCGACCGCGCAAAGACGGGCGGCTTCGCGTTCCCGGCCGTCAACGTCACTTCCTCCCAGACCCTGAACGCCGCCCTGCGCGGCTTCGCCGAGGCCGAGTCCGACGGCATCGTCCAGGTCTCCACCGGCGGTGCCGCCTACTGGTCCGGCGCCTCCACCAAGGACATGGTGGCCGGTTCCCTGGGCTTCGCCGCGTTCGCCCGCGAAGTGGCCAAGAACTACGGCGTCAACATCGCCCTGCACACGGACCACTGCCCCAAGGACAAGCTGGACGGCTTCGTCCTGCCGCTGCTCGCCGCCTCCGAGGCCGAGGTCAAGGCCGGCCGCAACCCGCTCTTCAACTCGCACATGTGGGACGGCTCGGCCGAAACCCTGCAGGAGAACCTCCGGATCGCGCGTGAACTGCTCGCGCGCACCGCCGCGGCCAAGATGATCCTCGAGGTCGAGATCGGCACCGTCGGCGGCGAAGAAGACGGCGTCGAGAACGCCATCAACGACAAGCTCTACACCACGGTCGAGGACGCCCTCGCGACCATCGACGCCCTCGGCTCCGGCGAGAACGGCCGCTACATCACGGCCCTGACCTTCGGCAACGTGCACGGCGTGTACAAGCCGGGCGGCGTCAAGCTGCGTCCGGAAATCCTCAAGGACATCCAGGAGCAGGTCGGCGCGAAGATCGGCAAGGCCAACCCGTTCGACCTCGTCTTCCACGGCGGCTCCGGCTCCTCCGAGCAGGAGATCGCGGACGCCGTCTCCTACGGCGTGATCAAGATGAACATCGACACCGACACCCAGTACGCCTACACCCGCCCGGTGGTGGACCACATGTTCCGCAACTACGACGGCGTCCTGAAGGTCGACGGCGAGGTCGGCAACAAGAAGCTGTACGACCCCCGTGTCTGGGGCGCGTCCGCCGAAGCCGGCCTGGCCGCCCGCGTGGTCGAGGCCGCCCAGCAGCTCGGCTCCACCGGCAAGACGTTCTAGTCATGTCGGACGAGTTCCGCAAGAACCTGATGGGCCCCGAGCCCACGCTGCTGCCTGCCGAGACTGAGGTCAACGCGGGGCTGGATGCGGGCCAGGAGGCGCTGGATCTGGTGGAGAAGCACCCGACGTCCTCGCTGCTCTGGGCCGTGCTGGCCGAGGAAGCGTGGAAGGAAGGCCGGACCATCGATTCCTACGCCTACGCCCGGGTCGGCTACCACCGCGGCCTGGACTCGCTGCGCCGTAACGGCTGGCGCGGCGTGGGCCCGATCCCGTGGGAGCACGAACCGAACCGGGGCTTCCTGCGCGCCCTGTACTCGCTGGGCCGCGCGTCCGCGGCGATCGGCGAGGCCGAGGAGCCCGAGCGGATCGAGAAGTTCCTCAAGGACTCCGACCCCACCGCCAAGGCCGCCATCGAAGCCGAGGGCTGACAGGCACCGCGACTTAACGCAACGCGGGGTCACTTACGGCCCATTCCGCC
>NZ_JBFTMU010000020.1:0-34493 GCF_056397125.1 Arthrobacter sp. 05N425 | reverse complement strand
TCCCTCGACGGCCTGGTCGGCGCCTGCAAAGTGGCCCTGGCTTCCGGCGCACTGCCCGCCACCGGAGGGCTCCGGCCCCAGGTCATGGTCACCATCGATTACCGCGACCTCCTCGAACGCCTCCAACGAGACACCGGCACGGCCGCCGACGGGGCCGGCCAGGTCAGCGCCACCGGCCAGTTCGAGCGGGCCGGAACCACCGGACCGGGCCAGTTCGGCCGGGTCGGAGCCACCGGACACGGCCCCGGGGCGGGATCGCTCGGGTTCACCGGCACCGGGACGCTGGCCTTCACCGGCCCCGTCACCGCCGCGACCATCCGCAAAATCGCCTGCGACGCGGACATCATCCCCGTCCTGCTCGGAGCCCAGGGCCGGATCCTGGACATCGGCCGCACCAGCCGGATCTTCCCGCCCCACCTCCGCAAAGCCATCACCGCCCGCGACCAGGGCTGCGCCTTCCCCGGCTGCACCATCCCCGCACCCTGGTGCGAAGCCCACCACATTAACTACTGGTCCACAGGCGGCACCACATCYACCGACAACGGAACGCTCCTCTGCTCCCACCATCACCACCTGACCCACAAAGAACAATGGACCATCCAGATCCGTGCCGGGATCCCGTGGTTCATCCCGCCACCCCACCTCGACCCACGCCAAACACCCCGAAGAAACCACTACTTCAGAAGCTGAACGGCGCACCCGGAGTTGCTGAACGGCGCACCCGGAGTAGCTGAACCACGCACCCGGAGTTGCTGAACGGCGTACCCGGCCGACCGGAATCCGAACGGTCACACGATAGGGGAGCCCAGCAGGGCCGCCGCGTCCGGCCGTGACTGCAGCGAAGGTGTCATGCCGCCTGGGCTCCGAGACCGACGACCCGAGACCGACGACCCGAGACGGACGACCCGAGACCGAAGTCCGAGAGGGAAGGCCGACGGCCGAAGACCTGCGGCCCGGGGCTGTGGACCGGACGTTGGGCCACGGAGGCGGCATCGGTCGCTAGAGGAACCGCACAGCAGATGCGATAGTGACGGGATGATTAACCAGCAACAGCTCTGGGACGACGAGACCGCGAGGAAGTACGACACGCCTGGAGAGGGAATGTTCGCGCCCGAGGTTCTCGGCCCCACGGTAGAGGTCCTGTCGGAGCTCGCGGGTGACGGTCCGGCCATCGAATTTGCCATTGGCACGGGCCGGGTTGCGATTCCGCTTTCGGAAGCGGGGGTTCAAGTCAGCGGTATCGAACTGTCCCACGCGATGATCTCCCGTTTGCGTGAGAAGGCCAGCGAACGCAACATTCCCGTCGTTCAGGGCGACATGACCGAGGCATTGGCGGGGGAGAACTTCTCGCTTGCATTCCTGGTGTTCAACACCATCGCCAACCTCTTGACGCAGGACGATCAGGTGCGCTGTTTCCAGAACGCTGCGCGTCATCTTGCGCCTGGCGGGCGCTTCGTCATAGAGCTCTGGGTGCCACAACTCCGCTCACTGTCGCCCGGCCACGGTGGGACGGTTGAAGAGAGCGAGCCCGGGTATCTCCTAGTCGATACCTACGATGTGCTGAATCAGCACGTCATCTCGCACCATGTGCGGTTCGCCCCGGAGCTAGCGGACGGTCAGGAGGCGCGGATCGGACGGACGCCGCACCGGTACGTCTGGCCCAGCGAGCTGGATCTCATGGCCCGGCTGGCCGGGTTCGAGTTGGAATCCAGGTGGGCGGACTGGGATGGCAGCGAGTTCACCGGAGAATCCCGCAGCCACGTCTCGGTGTACCGGCTTACTTCACCCTGAAGGACCGCTCAGCCGGTCTTGAAGGGGATCGGGGTGCCCGGCGGGAACGGGACAGTGCCCTGGTCCGGCGTCATCGTAAACCAACCGTCGTTTTGCTCGGTCAGGAAGAAGAGATGCCGGCCGCCGACGTCGAGCGGGTCGCCGTCGGGATAGGACTTTCCGCAAGTCACCGGCATGGACGCGATACGGACCGGGCCCTTGCCCAGGCTGCCTTTGAGCACTTTCTCCACTTCCACCACGTGGACATTGGCCTGGTAACCGTAGATCCGGATCTCACCGTCTCTCTGGAGGGGCGTGCCGACCAGGACCGCGCCGGCGTGGTCGAAGCGTTGTTGCATGGTCTCGAAGCGGACCCAGTCAACGCAGGCGTCCGTGCGGGTGACAGGCACCAGCCAACACCCGCAAAGCAGCACGCCCAACACGACGCCGATCGTCGCTGTCCCCGCCAGTCTCCGCATGCTCGAACCTTAGCCGCCACCGGGAGTGCAGTCCATGAAAAGCGTTCTCCCAAGCGCCGCGACGGCAAGGGGCAATAGCCGCAGACCGGTGCTAGCGGATCAACGCGAAAACCCGCAACGGCTCAGGGCTGAAGTCAGCGCCTTCGGTGAAACCCAGGGCTTCGTAGAAGGCTCGCTGGCCCGGCTCGTTGTCGGTGAGGAGGACCGTCTGCCGGACGTGCCCGTACCGCGCCTGGACGGCTTCCAGCAGCGTCCTTCCCACACCGGTTCCTTGGAACGCCGGGTCCACGAGGATGTCCTGCAAGTAGCAGATGGTCGCATCGTCGGAGACGGCCCGGGCAAGCCCAACCAGTTCCCCTCCGACACTCCGGGCAGTGACCACAAACGAAGAATTCCGGATGGCCCGAACGAGCAGTCCCAGGTCCCGGGAGTAGGCGGCCCACCCGACGGATTCATAAAGCGCCAGCGCCTCGGCGTCGGTCACGTCGGCGCTGGCGGAGATAGAGAACTGGGGCATCGCACCAGTGTGGCATGCTGAACTTCGTGCACCCCCGGAATCCAACCGCTGCCCCCTCGCGAGTCCTCTTCTACGGCGTCACCGGAAGCGGGAAGTCCTCCGCCGCCCGTGCCTATGCGGCGAGAACGGTGCTCCCGGAGTTCTCTGCCGACGACGACATTGGCTGGCTTCCGGGCTGGCGGCAGCCGGACACCGCCGTTCAGCGGCAGCTCGCGGCGCGCATCGCCGGCCAGGACAAGTGGGTCCTGGACAGCGCCTATGGAGTGTGGCGTGACCTTGTTGTGCCGCGAGCGGAGCTGATTGTCGGACTGGACTATCCGCGCTGGCTTTCGCTGCTCCGGCTGCTCCGCCGCTCCTTTCGCCGGGTCATCGCCCGAGAGGAAGTCTGCAACGGGAACCGGGAAACGTTCGGCCGCCTGGTCGCCCTGGACTCGATCATCGGGTGGCATTTCCGCTCGTTCAGCCGCAAGCGACGGGTCATGCGCGAACTGGAGAGCAACCCTGGCACCGCCGAGGTCCGCATCTTCCGCCATCCGCGGGAACTCGAGGCGTGGCTCCAAGGGCTCCCGACAGCAGGCCCGAACCCAGCCGGGTAGTGCCAGCCCCGCTCCTGGAGGCCCAATCCAGCGTCAGCGGACGCTATTTCTTCCCGAACAGTCCGCCCAACAGTCCGCCGAGGCCGCCGTCGTTTTTCCGGGGCTCAGCGTCCTGCGGCGCCTCTTCCTGAGGCTGGCCCGGGAGGTCAATGTCGATCAGCTCACCCGGTCGCGGCTCACTGCCGGACGGCTGGACCTGCGGGACAGCCTGCGGCTGGAGCTCGGGCTCGGCGGCATTGCCGGCGTCCGGGGCTACAGCTTCATTGGCCGTCCGCTGCTGCCCGCCGCCAAGCATGCCCCCGAGGATGTCGCCCAGGCCGCCGCCGGCTGCGCCCGCGCCGCCGCCGAGAATTCCACCGAGGATGCCGCCCAGGTCAATGCCTCCGGCTCCGGCCCCGGTTCCGCCGCCGGCCTGGCCGCGACCGCCCAGGACCTTGTTGGCGAGGTAGGACATGACGATCGGCGCGAGCAGCGGCAGGAGCTTGCGGACCAGGTCCCCGCCCATGCCGCCGAGCTGCGCGGTTCCCGCCAGCTGGTTGGCGACCTGGTCCTGCTGGCCGCCAAAAACATGGTTGACGATCTTTTCGCCGTCGGCAGTGTCCACCTGCGCCGCATCGACGCCGCCGTCGACCAGCCCGTCGCGGTGCTGGCCGAGCGCGGACTCCAGCGAGGCCGCGCCCTCCGGAGCCTGTGCGTTGTTATGCAGTCCGGCGAGGAGCGTGGGCACGGCAGCCTCCACCGCGGCCTGGGCGGTCTGCCGGTCAGTTCCGAGCATGCTGGCAATTTGGTCTACCGGGATCTGCCCGAGGATGTCCTGAAGCTCAGTCATGGCGTTCTCCTTCAGCCGCGGGCCGGGCCGCGGACATTGTTGGCGGCGCCGGCAGCGTTGCCGTGGCCGAACTGGTGCCCTTGCATCGTAGCCCGGGGCGGGGGAGGCGGAAAGGCGTCCGCCGGAGCCCCGGGTGCCGTCCAAGAACCGGGGCGATAGCGGGTAATCTTAGAGAGTTCCGGAGCCGGTCCCAACCCTCCGGAGGAGTCAATGGCAGGCAGCAAAAGGCGAGGTAGATGGTCCACATCTGGAACGATCCGTCCGAAGTCCCGGCGGACTTCGGCCCGTCCGTGGTCACGTTCGGCAACTTCGACGGCGTGCACCGCGGCCACCAGCAGGTGCTCTCGCAGCTCATCCGTACCGCCCGCCTGAACCATGCCCGCGCCGTCGCCATCACCTTTGACCCGCACCCGGCGCAGGTCCACCGCCCCGAATCCGCCCCCGAGCTGATCATGGGCCTGGAGGACAAGCTCGTCGCCCTCGGCGAGGTTGGCCTCGACGCCGTCCTGGTGATGAAGTACTCGCTCGAACTGGCCAGCCTCACGCCGGAAGAGTTCGTCTCCTCCGTGCTGGTCGATGCGCTCAAGGCCAGCCACGTGGTGATCGGCCACGACGCCCGCTTCGGCCGCGGCAACTCCGGGGACCTGGACACCATGAAGGAACTGGGGGAGAAGCTCGGCTTCGAGGTCCAGGTCATCAGCGAGTTCGGTTCCGAAGGCTACCCGTTGCACGGACACCACGGCGGCGGACAAGACGACGGCGGCGCGAGCGACCGCCGTTGTTCCTCCACCTGGGTCCGGGAAGCGCTGCGGGAGGGTGACGTCGCCACCGCCGCCGCCGTCCTGGGCCGGCCGCACCGGATGCGCGGCGAGGTGGTCCACGGGGCAGCTCGAGGCCGCGACCTCGGTTTCCCTACGGCCAACCTCTCCTCCGATGCCAGCGGCTACATCCCCGCGGACGGCATTTACGCCGGCTGGCTCGTGGACCAGGCCGGCACGCGGTGGCCCGCCGCCATTTCCGTGGGCTCCAACCCGACCTTCGACGGCGTTAGCCGGCAGGTCGAGGCGCACGTGATCGACCGCCCGGAAGAGGCCGTCGAGGACTTCGATCTGTACGGCCAGACAGTGGTGGTCGAGTTCGTGGCCCGTTTGCGCGGCATGGTCGCGTACCGTGGCCCTGAGGCGCTGGTTGAGCAGATGCGGCTTGACGTCGTGCAGGCGCACGACATCCTTTTCGCCGGCTAGCGCGCCCCGTTTGGCAAGGAAGGCAAGACGTGACGATTGAGAAGAACACGCGGGAGCTGGACAAGGACATAGTCCGCGACTTCAGCGCCCGGATGAGCTACGCCTCGTACCTGCAGTTGCCGACGCTTCTCAGTGCCCAGCAGCCGGTCAGCGAGCCGGAGCACCACGACGAGATGCTGTTCATCATCCAGCACCAGACCACGGAACTGTGGCTCAAGCTCGTGCTGCACGAACTCCGCAGCGCGGCCGCCTGGCTGCGGGCGGACGACCTCGGCTCCGCGCTCAAGGCGATCGCCCGGGTCAAACACATCCAGAAAACCCTGACCGAGCAGTGGTCCGTGCTGGCCACGCTCACACCCACCGAGTACTCCCAGTTCCGCGGCTTCCTCGGCAACTCGTCCGGGTTCCAGTCCAGCCAGTACCGCGCGGTGGAATTCCTGCTCGGCAACAAGAACCGCAAAATGTTGCCGGTGTTCGAATCGGACCCCGAAGCCCACCGGATGCTCCAGGAACTCCTCGAAGCCCCGAGTATCTACGACGACTTCCTCGCCTACCTCAAGCGCCAGGGCTTCGACGTGCCGGCCTCGGTGCTCAACCGGGACGTGAGCCAGGCCCACGAGTTCTGCCCCGAGCTGGTCCCGGTGTTCAAGTACATCTACGAAAACGCCGCGAGCAACTGGGGCGCCTACGAAGCCTGCGAAGAACTCGTGGACCTGGAGGACAATTTCCAGCTCTGGCGCTTCCGGCACCTGCGCACCGTGCAGCGCACCATCGGCATGAAGGCCGGCACCGGCGGATCCAGCGGCGCCGCGTTCCTGCAAAAAGCCCTCGAACTGACCTTCTTTCCCGAGCTGTTCGCGGTCCGCACGGAGATCGGCCAGTGAGCGCCGAACCGGCGGCCCCCGCGGGCACCGATGCTCTCTGGCAGCGCGCGCTCGACCTCGACGCCGCGGATCCTCTTGCCTCCTACCGCGAGCACTTCCTCGGCACCGATTCGGAGCTGTCCTACCTCGACGGCAACTCACTGGGCCGTCCGCTCAAACGGACCGTCACGGACATCAGCAGCTTCATCCAGGACAGCTGGGGCGGGCGCCTGATCCGCGGCTGGGACGAGGAATGGCTGGAGCTCCCGCAAGCAATTGGAGACCAGCTCGGCCGCGCAGTGCTCGGCGCCGCCCCTGGGCAGACCATCATCGCGGATTCCACCACGGTGGTGCTCTACAAGCTGATCCGCGCCGCGCTGGCCGCCGTCACCGACCCCAGCCGCACCGAGATCGTGCTGGATACGGACAACTTCCCGACCGACCGCTACCTCGTCGAAGGCATCGCGCGCGAAGAGGGCCTCACCCTGCGCTGGATCGAGGCGGACCCGGCCTCCGGCGTGACCGTGGAGCAGGTGCGCGCCGCCACCGGCCCGGCCACCGCCGTCGTGGTCCTGAGCCAGATCGCCTACCGCTCCGGATTCCTCGCGGACCTTCCGGGCATTACCGCCGCCGTGCACGACGCCGGCGCGCTTGTCGTGTGGGACCTGTGCCACTCCGCCGGTTCGGTGGAGATCGGCCTGGACGCCGCGGACGTGGACTTCGCCGCGGGTTGCACCTACAAATACCTGAACGGGGGACCCGGCTCGCCCGCGTTCGCCTACGTCAACGCCCGGCACCTGCCCGGGCTGCAGCAGCCGATCTGGGGCTGGATGGGGCGCAAGGACGCCTTCGAAATGGGGCCCGGCTATGAGGCCGCTGCCGGCATCCGGGGTTTCCTCAGCGGCACCCCGGCCGTCTTCGGCATGCTCGCCATGCGCGGCACGCTGGACCTGCTCGAGGAAGTCGGCATGGCCGCCGTGCGGGAGAAGTCCCGGCTGCTGACCGCGTTCGCCGTCGAACTCCATGACGCCTGGCTGGAACCGGCCGGCGTGCGGCTGGCAACTCCGCGGGACCCGGAGCTGCGCGGCAGCCACATCACCGTGGACCACCCGGCCTTCCGGGAGATGACGGCGGTGCTGTGGGAGCAGGACGTGATCCCCGACTTCCGTGCACCGCAGGGCATCCGGATCGGTCTGTCGCCGCTGAGCACCTCGTTCGCCGAGCTGTACCGGGGCGTCGCGGCGATCCGCGGGCTGCTGGCAGACTCCGAGTAACGGTGGACGGCCCGCGGACTGTTTAGACAACTTCGACGGCGTGCCAGTAAACTAAACGTTGGATCCGGCTGCAGTCCGTGGCGGCTGGCTCTTGTTGTGCTGTGGAAGCCTTCCCAAGGGCGGGGATTTCCGGCGCGGCACACCCGGCAGTGAATTACTGATTCGGGCCTCACGGCACATCTCTAGGAGTTAACGTGGCACTTGAAGCCGCTGTAAAGCAGTCCATCATGAAGGATTTCGCAACGTCCGAGGGCGACACCGGCTCGCCGGAGGTCCAGGTTGCAGTCCTGACCCAGCGGATCAAGGATCTGACGGAGCACATGAAGGTGCACAAGCACGATTACCACACCCAGCGCGGTCTGCTGGCCATGGTTGGTCGTCGCAAGCGCATGCTCACCTACCTCAAGAACACTGACATCAACCGCTACCGTGCGCTCATCGAGCGCCTCGGCCTGCGCCGCTAGTCAGCTCTAGGGGGCGGCCCTTTCCATCGGAAGGGGCCGCCTTCTGCAAAAAAACTCAACAGGAGGATCAACCGCATCACGCATTCGCGGTCCTCGGTAGTGATCTCCGGGAACGGCTTCAAGGACTGAAGCCTTGGCCCGTGGGTCTCGATCGATGACCGGGTGCAGTGCAGTCCAGTAGACAGATGCTGGACTGGGTTGATGCGGCTGGACTCCGTAAATCAAGAAACGGAGGTGACTCTCTTGGAGGGTCCCGAAATCCAGTTCTCAGAAGCCGTCATTGACAATGGCCGCTTCGGCAAGCGGGTTATCCGCTTTGAAACCGGCCGTCTTGCCAAGCAGGCAGCCGGCGCAGCAATGGTCTACATCGATGAAGAGACCGCGCTGCTGTCCGCAACTACCGCCGGCAAGCACCCGCGCGAAGGTTTTGACTTCTTCCCGCTGACCGTCGACGTCGAAGAGCGCATGTACGCCGCGGGCCGCATCCCGGGCTCGTTCTTCCGCCGCGAAGGCCGTCCCTCGACGGAAGCCATCCTGGCCTGCCGCCTGATGGACCGCCCGCTGCGCCCCGCGTTCGTGAAGGGCCTCCGCAACGAGGTCCAGATCGTCGTCACCGTGCTGTCCATCAACCCGGACGAGCTGTACGACGTCGTCGCTATCAACGCGTCCTCGATGTCCACCCAGCTCTCCGGCCTGCCCTTCTCCGGCCCGATCGGCGGCGTCCGCGTTGCCCTCGTCGCCGACGAGCACGGCTCGCAGTGGGTTGCCTTCCCGAAGCACTCGCAGCTGGAGAACGCCGTCTTCAACATGGTTGTTGCCGGCCGCATCGCGGGCGACGACGTTGCGATCATGATGGTCGAAGCCGAAGCCACGGACAACTCCTGGAACCTGATCAAGGAACAGGGCGCCACCGCCCCGACCGAAGAGGTTGTTTCCGAGGGCCTCGAGGCCGCCAAGCCGTTCATCAAGGCTCTCTGCGAAGCGCAGTCCGACCTGGCAGCCCGCGCCGCCAAGCCGACCGTCGAGTTCCCGGTCTTCCTGGACTACCAGGACGACGTCTACGCCGCCGTCGAGTCCGCTGCCGCCGAGAAGCTGGCCGCTGTCTTCCAGATCGCCGACAAGCAGGAGCGCGACACCGCCTCCGACGAGCTGAAGGACGAGGTCACCTCTTCCCTGGCCGGCCAGTTCGAAGGCCGCGAGAAGGAACTGTCCGCAGCCTTCCGCTCCGTCACCAAGCAGGTCGTGCGCCAGCGCATCCTCAAGGACCAGATCCGCATCGACGGCCGCGGCCTGACGGACATCCGCCAGCTCACCGCCGAGGTCGAGGTCCTGCCCCGCGTCCACGGCTCGGCCATCTTCGAACGCGGCGAGACCCAGATCATGGGTGTCACCACGCTGAACATGCTCAAGATGGAACAGCAGATCGACTCGCTGTCTCCCGTGACGCGCAAGCGCTACATGCACAACTACAACTTCCCGCCGTACTCCACCGGCGAGACCGGCCGCGTCGGTTCGCCGAAGCGCCGCGAAATCGGCCACGGTGCCCTCGCAGAGCGCGCCATCATGCCGGTCCTGCCCTCCCGCGAGGAATTCCCCTACGCGATCCGCCAGGTATCTGAGGCTCTCAGCTCCAACGGTTCGACGTCGATGGGTTCCGTCTGCGCCTCCACGCTGTCCCTGCTGAACGCAGGCGTGCCGCTGAAGGCCGCCGTTGCCGGTATCGCCATGGGCCTGGTCTCCGACCAGGTTGACGGCCAGACCCGCTACGCAGCCCTGACCGATATCCTCGGCGCCGAAGATGCCTTCGGCGACATGGACTTCAAGGTTGCCGGTACCTCCGAGTTCGTCACGGCCATCCAGCTGGACACCAAGCTCGACGGTATCCCGGCGTCGGTCCTGGCCGCCGCCCTGAAGCAGGCCCGCGAGGCCCGCCTGCACATCCTGGACGTGCTGAACTCCGCGATCGACACCCCGGACGAGCTCTCCGAGTTCGCGCCGCGCGTCATCGCGGTCAAGATCCCGGTAGACAAGATCGGCGAGGTCATCGGCCCGAAGGGCAAGATGATCAACCAGATCCAGGAAGACACCGGAGCCGACATCTCGATCGAGGACGACGGAACTGTCTACATTGGCGCCACGAACGGCCCGTCTGCCGATGCAGCACGGTCCGCGATCAACGCCATCGCCAACCCGCAGGTCCCGGAAATCGGCGAGCGTTACCTGGGCACGGTCGTCAAGACCACGACCTTCGGCGCCTTCGTTTCCCTGACCCCGGGCAAGGACGGTCTGCTGCACATCTCCGAGCTGCGCAAGATCGCCGGCGGCAAGCGCGTGGACAACGTCGAAGACGTTGTTTCCGTTGGACAGAAGATCCAGGTGGAAATCACCAAGATCGACGACCGCGGAAAGCTCTCCCTCTCGCCCGTCGTGGCCGATGAGGAAGGGTCTGCGGACGCTGCCAACACTGAGGTCTCCGAGGAGTCCGCAGAGTAGTCTTTCCTGACCCAAGCAGCGGGGCCGGTGGATTCGTCCACCGGCCCCGCTGCCGTTAAAGGCAGGTAGGATTGCAGGCAGATTTGGCACGTTTCCCGTGACGGTTTTATTGAAAGGCCTTAATGACTGTCGTTCCCCTGCCGCTTGAGCAGAACCAGCACGCTGACACCCTCATCCACGGAGCCGACGGCGGCTCGCAGGTGCGTCGGTCGGTACTGCCCGGCGGCGTCCGGGTGCTGACCGAGGCAATGCCGGGGCAGCGCTCCGCGACCATCGGTTTCTGGGTCGGCGTCGGCTCGCGTGATGAGGCCCCCGGGCAGCACGGCTCCACCCACTTCCTGGAGCACCTGCTGTTCAAGGGCACCAAGCGGCGCACCGCGCTGGAAATCGCCTCCGCCTTCGACGAGGTGGGCGGGGAATCGAACGCCGCCACCGCCAAGGAGAGCACCTGCTACTTCGCCCGGGTGCTGGACACGGACCTTCCGATGGCCATCGACGTCATCGCGGACATGATCACCGGCGCCGTGCTGGACCCGCAGGAGATGGAGCAGGAGCGCGACGTCATCCTTGAGGAAATCGCCATGGACAGCGACGATCCCACCGACGTCGCGCACGAACACTTCGTCGCCGCGGTCCTCGGCACGCACCCGCTCGGCCGCCCGATCGGCGGCACGCCGGATGCCATCCGCGCCGTTGCCCGCGACTCGGTCTGGGACCACTACCGCCGTTACTACCGACCGGATGAGCTGGTCATCACCGCCGCCGGGGGACTGGACCACGACGTCGTCTGCGAACTCGTGGTGCACGCTTTGCACTCTGCCGGCTGGGAACTCGAACACGACGCCGCCCCCGTGCAGCGCCGCTCCACCGAACGCGCCTCGATCACCGGCACCGCGGGATTGCACGTGGTCAAGCGCCCGGTGGAACAGGCCAACATCATCATGGGCTGCCCGTCCCTGGTAGCCACCGATGACCGGCGCTTCGTGATGAGCGTGCTCAACGCCGTGCTGGGCGGCGGCATGTCATCGCGGCTGTTCCAGGAGGTCCGCGAGAAGCGCGGCCTGGTGTACTCGACCTACTCCTTCGCCTCCTCCTACGCCGACGCCGGCTACTTCGGCATGTACGCCGGGTGCACGCCGTCAAAGGTCCGGCAAGTCCTGGAGCTCCTCGGCGCCGAGCTGGACAAACTGGCCGAGGGCGGCATCTCCGAAGAGGAACTCCGCAAGGCCGTCGGCCAGCTCAGCGGTGGCATCGTCCTGGCCCTGGAAGACACCGGTTCGCGGATGTCCCGGCTGGGCCGCGCCGAACTGGTCTCCGGCGAGTACCAGGACATCGACGAGACCCTGCGGCAGATCAAAGCCGTCACCGCGGCCGAGGTCCAGGAGCTGGCGCGCGAACTCGCGGCCGCCCCGCGGACCGTCACCGTGGTAGGTCCCTTCGAGGAAACCGAGACGTTCGGCCTCTAAGCCGGTCCTCCCGCAGCTCGGGAGGGGTAATTGCCGGTCCTCCCGCAGCTCAGGCGGCGACGGGCGCGGGCTCCGGGACGCGGCGGCACACCGTGGTCATGAAAGGGCTGAAGTCGCTCGCGCTCCCTAGCCGCAGCCCGGCGGAGTGCGTCAGCTGGCCGTTCTCAACCCGCAGGGTGTGCCGGGCGGTACCGCGGTCGCTGCGCCGTTCGATGGTCAGGGTGCCGTCGTGCCAGCTGGCCCGGGCGGGCGCCTCCGGGGGCAGGCCCATGCTGTTGACGTGGTACCAAAGCGTATCGGGATGGTCGGGGTCCATGGTGAACACCCCGACGCCCTCGGTCTTGGCGCCGTCGGCGCCGGTATGGCGGTAGCTCATGGTCACAGCCAGGCCGGCTGCGGSGCGGGCGAAAACGACCTCGGCCGCGGCGGCCCGGGCGGGACCCCAGGCGGTGGCTTCCCACTGGGTGGTGCCGCTCCATTGCCCCAGGAATGCCTCAAGGGCCTCGTGTGCGCTGCCTGGCAGCGGTCGATCCATGCTTCCTCCGACTGGGCTTCGCTTCGGCTGGCCCCGCCACCATCATCACGCCGTGCCCCGCGGCTGTAAAGGATCGGACCCGATTGGGATCCGGGGGAGGGCTCGACGGTCCCGCTCCGGATCCGGGGGAGTGGCGGATGTTCCGCACCCTTCTGCGGGAGGGCCGTTGACGCACGCGGCGCCGGAAAGTTGCCGTTTCGTTACCGGGGCTGCCCCGAATCCCATTGACATGGTGTGAGCCGCGTCATAGGTTTGCCGTAATCTGAATCACCTTTCAGGTTCAGCTGCTACCTCCTGTCGGATCTCCTGCTGAGATTCCGCGGATTCTCAACGAAAGGCATCCCGTGACGGATACAAAGAAGTTCCTGATGGCCGCCGTGATGGCCACGGGGCTCGCCCTCAGCGCCTGTGCGCCCACCGCCGGGTCGGCTGCGCCGGCGGGCTCCGGCGGTGCCGGCAAAGCCGAGCCCGTCAACGTCGGCATCATCTATTCCAAGACCGGACCGCTCGCGGCGTACGGGGCGACCTACTACGAGGGCCTCCAGGCCGGCATTGACTACGCGACCGGCGGCACCGGCGAGATCAACGGCGCCAAGATCAACCTGACCTACGCGGACGACGCCGGCGACCCGGACAAGGCCGTCACCGCCGCCAAGGACATGATCGGCAAGGGCTACAAGATTATTGGCGGCACCGCGTCGTCAGGAATCGCCGTGAAGCTCGCGGAGCAGGCCCAGCAGAACAAGGTGCTATACATCTCCGGGGCAGCGGCCACCGACGCCATCCAGGGCGTTAACAAGTACACCTTCCGTTCCGGCCGGCAGAGCCTGCAGGACGTCGCCACCGCCGGCACCTTTATCAACACCAACGGCAAGAAGGTCGTCGTCTTTGCACAGGACAACGCGTTCGGCCAGGGCAACGTCGCCGCCGTTAAGGCTGTCCTCGGAGCCAAGGGCGCCACTGTTGGCTCCGTCCTGGTCCCGGAAAACCAGGAATTGACCCCGTTTGCCCGTCAGCTCCTCGACACCAAGCCGGATATGGTTTTCGTGGCCTGGGCCGGGGCAACCACCGGCAGCATGTGGCAGGCACTGAGCCAGCAGGGCGTCTTCGACGCCGCCCCCGTCGTGACCGGCCTGGGAGACGCGTCCAGCTTCGGCGCCTACGGCCCGGCGAGCTCCAAGATCAGCTTCCTCAGCCACTACTTCCCGGGTGCCTCAGGCGCCGAGGTGGAAAAGAAGATGATCGCCGCCGTCGAGAAGGCCGGCCACAAGGCCGACCTGTTCACCCCGGACGGCTTCGTCCTTGGCCAGCTGATCGCCCAGGCAATCAAGGAAGGCGGCGGGACGGACCCTGACGCCATGGTCAAGGCTCTCGAAGGCTTCAGCTTCGATGGCCCCAAGGGCAAGGAAACCGTGCGCGCGTCGGACCACGCCCTGGTCCAGGACATGTACCAGGCCAAGCTGGTCCAGAAGGGCGCCACCTGGGCTCCCGAGCTCGTCAAGGTGGTTTCCGGCGACACGGTCGCGCCGCCGGAAAAGAAGTAGCCGCCCGGCCCGTTGGGGCCAGGCACCCTTCCCCGGACCAGACCGCGAGAAACGAAGGAACCGTATGACAACCCCAGCCCTGCCCGCCCTTGCGGTGGATGGCCTTGGTCTGCAGATCGGCGGTGCGCGCATCCTCCAGGATGTGGGCTTCGCCGTCGGCGCCGGCGAGATGATCGGCGTCATCGGCCCCAACGGGGCCGGCAAGACCACCTTGTTCAACCTGATCTCCGGCGTGCTGCGGCCCACCGCGGGCAGCATTACGCTGAACGGCAGGGAGATCACGGCCGCGCCTATCCACCGCCGGGCCAAGGCAGGGCTGGGACGGACCTTCCAGACCTCCAACCTGTTTCCCCGGCTGAGCGTGCTGGAGAACGTCCGGCTCGCGGCCCAGGCGAAACTGGGCGGCAGCTTCAGCGTTCTGCGCTTTCCGTCGGCGTCGGACGAGGCCACCCGGATCGCGCGGGGCACCATCGCGGAGGTCGGCCTCACCGGCAAACTCACGACGGCGGCGGGGGACCTCTCGCACGGCGAGAAGCGCAAGGTCGAAATCGCCGTACTGCTGGCGACGGATCCAGCCGTCGTCCTGCTCGACGAACCGATGGCCGGGGTGGCGTCGGGGGACGTCCCGTCCCTCACCGCGATCATCCGGGGAATGCACCGGGACCGCGGCTGCACCGTGATGATGGTCGAGCACCACATGGACGTCGTGCTGGGCCTGGTGGACAGGGTGGCCGTGATGCACCACGGCAGCCTGTTGGCCCTGGACAGCCCGGCCGCAGTTATGGCCGATCCCACCGTGCAAAGCGCCTACCTCGGAGAACCCGTATGAGCCCCGCCACCGAACGCCCCGCCGCCAAAGCCCCGCCCATCCTGCGGGTCGAGGGCCTCAACGCCAGGATCGCCGGGCAGCAGGTGGTGGAGGATGTGTCCTTCACCGTCCCCGCGACCGGAATCACCGCACTGCTGGGCCGCAACGGCGTCGGGAAAACCAGCACCATCAAGGCCATCATCGGCCTGATCGACCGCGCGGGCATTGTCGAACTGGCCGGCGAGCGGATAGAGAAGGAAGCGACCTTCAAGATCATTCAGCGCGGTGTTGGTTACGTCCCGGAGGACCGTGAGGTCTTTTCCGGGCTGACGGTCGCGGAGAACCTCCGGCTCGCCGAACGCGATGCCGCCCCGCGCCGGCAACTGGTAGAGGAACTCTTCCCGGACCTGCTGGCGCGCTCCGCCCAGATGGCCGGGACGCTGTCCGGCGGCCAGCAGCAGATGGTCTCGCTGGCACGGGCCCTGCTGAACACCAACAAGATCCTGCTGGTCGACGAGCCCACCAAGGGCCTCGCGCCCAAGATCGTCGGTGAGGTGGCGGAGACCCTGGCCGAGGCAGCCAGGACCGTACCGATCCTGCTCGTCGAGCAAAACCTCCACGTGGTCCGCCAGTTGGCCGAGGGCGCCGTCGTGCTCTCCGGCGGACGCGTGGTCCACACCGGCCGCGCCCTCGACTTCCTCGATGACGCGGTGCTGATCCAAAGGCATCTGGGTGTCTCCAGCGAGACCGCGTCTCACCGGGACCCCGCCATGGACCCCGCCATGGACCCCGCCGCGGACCCCGCCGAGAAAGGCGCTGCCCTGTGAGCACCCTCGTCCTGCTGTTGTTCACCGGCCTCGGCCTGGGTGCACTCTACTTCCTCGTTGCTGCCGGCCTGTCCCTGATCTACGGGCTAATGGGGGTGCTGAACTTCGCGCACGGCGCCTTCCTGACCCTGGGTGCCTTTACCGGCTGGGAAATGGCCCGCCGCGCCGGCTCTGACAACTGGGGAATCTTCCTGCTGTCACTCGTCGTCGGGGCCGCCGCCGGCGCTGCGTTTGCCGCGTTCACCGAGTTCGTCCTGATCCGCAGGCTCTACCAGCGCCACATCGAGCAGGTGCTCGTCACGCTGGGCCTGTCCCTCGCCGCCGTCGCGCTGTTTGACGGCACGTGGGGAACCGACCCGGTGTACATCCAGGGCCCTGCGTGGTTCAAGGACACTACCGACATCCTTGGCGCGCGGGTCCCCAACGACCGTTTCGTCTGCATCATCGCCGCCCTGTTAGTGCTGCTGGCGCTGGTGTTATTCCTCAAAAAGACCCGCTACGGCATGATCATCCGCGCAGGCGTCGAAAACCGGTCCATGGTCACCGCCCTCGGCATCGACGTCCGCAAGGCCTTCACCCTCGTCTTCACCGTCGGCGGGGCGGCGGCGGGCCTCGGCGGGGTTCTCGCCTCGCACTACTTCGGCTACGTCTCACCGATGCTCGGCGGCTCGCTGCTGATCTTCGCCTTCATCGTCACGGTGATCGGCGGCCTCGGCTCACTGACCGGCGCGGCCATCGCCGCCGTCGCCGTCGCTATCCTGCAGCAGTTCGCCAACTTCTACCTCGGCGGCACCGGTGACTTCGTCGTCGTACTGGCGCTGGCCCTCGTGCTGCTGTTCCGTCCCACCGGCCTGCTTGGGAGAACCGCATGACCACCGAAACTGACCCCAACAGCACCGACGGCACCAACATCGACGGCACCAACACAGGACAGCCGGCGGCCGACGGCGCCGACGCCCGCCGGAGCCGGAAAGCCGCCGCGCAGGGAGGACCCCGCACCCCTTCCGACGGCGCACGCCCCGTCCCCGCGGGCCGCCGCCTCGCAGCGCGGGCCGCGGGCGCAGCCGGAGTGCTGCTCCTGGTCCTGCTCCCGCTGCTGAACATCTCCCTGCCAGGCGTGCTGCCCGGCCCCAGCTACACGCCCGGGTCCCTGCAGTTGCTGGCCATGTGCATGCTGATGGCAGCCGCCGCCCTGACCTACCACCTGCTCCTCGGCGTTGCCGGGCTGCTGTCCTTCGGCCACGCGCTCTACTTCGGCGCCGGGGTCTATGGCCTGGCGATCATTCTGCAGAACCTGGACATCCCGCTGCTGCCGGCCATGGGGCTCACGCTGCTGATAGTGGTCGTACTGGCCCACGTGGTGGGCAGCATCAGCCTGCGCGTCAGCGGCATCCCCTTCGCCATGGTCACGCTCGCGTTCGCCCAGGCCGGCTCGGTGATCGTCGGCCGTAACCCCGACGGCCGGACCGGCGGCGACGAGGGTATGACGCTGCGCACCGACAACCTGCCGGACTTCCTGGTGGGCGTGGTCAACACCCGCAACCTGTACTGGCTGGCACTGGCCGTGCTGGTTGCCGTGTTCGTCATCGTCACCTGGGTGCAGTCCTCCCGGGCCGGTCACACCGCGGCCGCCGTGCGCGAAAACGAACTGCGCGTACGGGTCCTGGGCCTGCAGCCATACCTCGTGAAGCTGCTGATCTTCGTTCTCTCCGCGATCCTGGTCTGCGTGATCGGCATGGTCTTCCTGCTGCTGCAAAGCGGGGCCGTGCCGCGGGCCATCTCCTCGGACCTCACCATCATGCTGCTGGTGATGGTGGTCCTGGGCGGCGTGGGCTCGCGCTGGGGCGCTGTGGTCGGCGGCGTGTTCTACACCATCCTCGACCAGCGGCTTACGACACTCGCCAACTCCGAGGCCGTGAAATCCCTTCCGGACATCCTGCGGGTACCGTTGTCAGAACCGTTGTTCATCCTCGGCACGCTCTTCATCCTGGTGGTGCTCTTCCTTCCCGGCGGCCTCGCCGGAACCGCCGAGCGGCTGGCGCAGCGCCGCAGGGGCACCCGTGCCGGCAGCAGCGGTATCGAGACGCCCCAAAACATCCTGGAGGACGCTGCATGAGCAACCCGACCGGTCCGAACCAGGCCGACGGCCTGCACACCCTGGGCCGCTGGACCACCGACCGCAGCCTTTCCACGCCGCACCGGGTCGCCATCGACGACCGCGGCTGCACCCTGCTCTACAGCGAGCTGGAACGCCGTGCCTCGG
Source organism: Arthrobacter sp. 05N425 (assembly GCF_056397125.1). Classification (NCBI taxonomy): domain Bacteria; kingdom Bacillati; phylum Actinomycetota; class Actinomycetes; order Micrococcales; family Micrococcaceae; genus Arthrobacter; species Arthrobacter sp. 05N425. Next base: position 16,521 of record NZ_JBFTMU010000020.1, on the reverse strand, counting down.
CTCTTGCTGCCGGGTTCCGTGCCGCCGGTTACGCGATCGGGGACCGGATCGCGAGTCTCACCGGCAACAGCTCGGACCATGTGGTGGCCTTCTTTGCCTGTGCCAAGGCCGGGCTGGTCCTGGTCCCGCTGTCCTGGCGGCTCTCGCCCCGGGAACTCGCGGCGCAGCTCGAACTCGCCGAGCCCCAGCTGCTGCTGGTGGAAGGCGAGCTCGACTCGCTCGCCGCGGCGGCGTGCGCACTGCTGCCGCACCGGCCGCGGACCGCTGCCCTGGGCCCCGGCGGCGTCGAAAGGGCCGTCCCGCTGCCCTCGCGCGTGCGGCCGGCGCCCTCGGCCGACGCCGGCGCGCCACGCCGCGACGTGCGCGACGACGACGCCCTGCTGATGATTTTCACCTCCGGCACCGAGGGGGCCAGCAAGGCCGCCGTCCTGACCCACGCCAACTGCTTCTGGAACAACCTCTCGCTCTCACGGACCCTGGACATGGGCAGCAATGACGTGGTGCTGGCCGTGCTCCCGCAGTTCCACGTGGGCGGCTGGAACATCCAGCCGCTGCTGGCGTGGTGGGTCGGCGCCACCGTGGTGCTGGAACGCGGGTTCGATCCGGGCCGCGTGCTGCAGCTCATCGCCGAGCGGGGCGTGACCATGCTGATGGGTGTCCCCACCCAGTACCTGATGCTGGCCGAACACCCGGACTTTGCCCGGGCCGAACTCGGCAGCCTGCGCCACGCCGTGGTGGGCGGGGCGCCGATGCCGGCGCCGCTGCTGCGGATCTGGCACCGCCGGGGAGTGGCCCTGAGCCAGGGCTACGGCCTGACGGAGGCCTCGCCCAATGTGCTGTGCCTGCCGAACGAGGACGCCGAACGGATGGTGGGCTACTCCGGCAAGCCGTATCCGCACGTCGCCGTCGCCGTGGCGGACCCGGTCACCGGAGAAATCCTCGACGGCGCCGCCAGCGGCGAGCTGCTGGTCGGGGGCCCGGGCGTATTTGCCGGCTACTTCCGCGATCCCGCCGCCACGGCTGCCGTCCTCGCCGGCGGCTGGCTGCGCACCGGCGACCTGGTGGAGCGCGACGCCGAGGGGTACATCAAAGTCGTGGACCGGCTCAAGGACATCTACATCTCCGGCGGCGAGAACGTGGCCCCGGCCGAGGTCGAGGCCGCCCTGCTGGGCCACCCGGCGGTGGCGCAGGCCGCCGTCGTCGGGGTGGAGGACGCACGCTGGGGCGAAAGCGGCATGGGCTTCGTCGTGGTCCGTCCCGGGATGGCCACCGACGAGCAGGAGCTGCTGGAACACTGCGCCTCCCAGCTGGCCCGCTTCAAGGTCCCGGCCCGGATCGAGCTGGTCCCAGCGCTGCCACGCACCGCACTGAACAAGGTACTCCGCGCCAAGCTGCGCCAGGACCTGGCCGGTCGCGGCTCCGCGGCAGGGGGACGGGCATGAGCGCCGCGCCGCGCACCGCCCGCGGCACCCGTACCCGGGCCAAGCTGCTCGAGGCCGCGGAGTCAGTCTTCGCCTCCGTGGGCTACCACGAAGCCTCTATCGTCAAGATCACGGAGGCGGCCGGCGTCGGCCTCGGCACGTTTTACCTGTACTTTGACGGCAAACAGGCCATCTTCGACGAAGTGGTCGAGGACCTGAACCGGCGCGTCCGGCACGCCATGACCGATGCGGCCAAGAGCGCAGGTACCCGGCTCGAGGCGGAACGGGCCGGCTTCCGGGCCTTCTTCCGCTTCACCGCGCAGCACCCCGCCCTGTACCGGATCATCCGGCAGGCCGAGTTCGTCTCGCCCGGCGCGCTGCGTCTGCACTACACCCGGGTCGTGAACGGCTACATCGAGGGCCTGAAGGCGGCCCAGCTCAGCGGCGAGGTCCGGGAGATGGACCCCACCGTCGCGGCCTGGGCCCTGATGGGCATCGGTGAGCTGATCGGCATGCGCTGGGTCCTTTGGGACGAGGAGGGTGCCGAACCCGCCACCGGCGCCCGGCCCGACGTACCCGAAGAAGTCTTCGAGGAGATGATGCAGTTCATCGAACGGGCCCTTGCGCCCTCGCCCGGTTCCGCGCCAGGAACGGCCGCGACCCCCACACCGCCCCAGGAAGGGACAGCCCCATGACCCAGACAGCCAGCAAGGACACGTACCGCACCGCCGAAGTGGAGGTCCGCGGCGGCACGCTGCACACCGCCATCTGGGGCCCGGACGAACCCGACGCCCCGACCATCCTCGCCGTCCATGGGGTCACCGCCTCGCACAAGGCCTGGCCGTACCTGGCCGAGGCGCTGCCCGACGTCCGGATCATCGCCCCGGACCTGCGCGGACGCGGCCGCAGCAATGCTCTTCCCGCCCCGTACGGGATGCCCTCGCACGCGGAGGACCTCGCCGCGGTGCTGGCGGCGCTGGCCCCGGGGCCGGTCGTCGTCGTGGGGCATTCGATGGGCGCCTTCGCCTCGCTCGTCCTGGCGAACCTGTTCCCGGAGCGCGTCCGCTCCCTGGTGCTGGTGGACGGCGGACTGCCGCTCCAGGTCCCGGAGGGGATTTCCGACGAGCAGCTCATCTCCTCGGTGCTCGGCCCGGCTGCCGAGCGCCTCAACGCCACGTTCCCTAGCCGCGAGGTGTACCGCTCCTTCTGGCGGCAGCACCCGGCGTTCAGCGCCGGCTGGGGGCCGCTCGTGGAAGCCTACGTTGACTACGACCTCACCGGCGAGGAGCCGGAACTGCGGCCCGCCACGCGCTATCAGGCGATGGCCGAGGACACCGCGGAACTGCACCGGGGCGCCTCGCTGCTCAAGGCGCTGGACGAACTCGCCGTGGACACCGTGGTCCTCCGGGCGCCGCGCGGGCTGCTGAACGAGCCGGCCGCCCTTTACGCTCCCGGCTACCTGGACGACTGGGCCGCGAAGCTGCCGTCCCTGCGGGTCCGGGAGGTGCCGGATGTCAACCATTACACGATCGTGATGGGCGAGGACGGCGCCGCGGCCGTGGCCGAAAGCGTGCGGGAGGCCCTGGCCGGCAGTTGAGGGAGCCTGTGGACGGCGCCTAGCCGCCGGCGAAGGGCGGCACCGCTCCTCAGCCGGCGGACTCGAGGATCCGGGTTGTCGGAGTCCCCTGCAGTGCCGGGGCCGCGGCGGGCGAATTCCAGACACGATCCTGCAGCTTGGCCAGCAGGGCTTCCGCCTGGACCCGCTGCCCGAAGTCGAGCTCCACCACTACATAATGCGGATCGTCCACCGGCCGGCTGATGCGGTGCGCGGTAACCCCCGACTCCGCACGGTTGACGGGGTCACGGTCGAACGCTGTCTTCCACAGGTCGAAATCCTTGATCTTGTGCTCAATCTGCAAGGTGTACATCTCGAGTCCTCCTTACGTCTCTTCTGCGGCTGCGGGATATTCCACGGTAGGAGCCGCGGCCGGCCCGCGGTATCCCAGATTTCTGGGAGGCCGCCAGGGCCGCGCCGGGGTCCGGAGCGCCCTTGAGCCGGTCGATTCAGAAGGCGATGCCCAAGGTACATACTGATGTCATGACCACCAGTTGGGCGCTGAGCCGGAGTCTGGAACGCATCGGCAACCTCTGCCGGGACGTGCTGGATGACCATGAGCTGCGCCGGGGATTACTGGCTGAACTCGGAAGGACTGTGCCATTCAGCGCCTATGCGTGGCCCTTGGCAGACCCGGAGTCGGCCACCGGTATCTCGCCGATGGCCATGATTCCCTGCCCGGAAGAACTGCCCGAACTGATCCGGCTTAAATACCTGACGGCGGATGCCCGCTGGACCTCCTTAATGCGTCAGCGCCGGCCGGCGACGACCCTGCTGCTGGCCACGGGAGGGCAGCCGGCGCGGAGCCGGCTCTGGAATGGGCTACTGAGGCGCTACGGCGTGACGGACGTGCTGTCCGTGGTATTCGCCGATAAACAAGGGTGCTGGGGCTGGCTCGACTTGTGGCGTGGCGACGATGAAGGCGCGTTTTCCGAGCCGGAGACCGATTTCCTGGCCACGGCGGCTCCGCTGGTGGCAGCAGGCCTGCGGCGGAGCCGGGCGGCACAATGGCGGCAGGGCGTCGACGTCGGTGCCGCGGCCCGGGCGGGCGTCGCTAAGCCCTTGCCGCCCCAGGCCGTGCTCGTCCTCGACGAGCGGCTCGCCGTGCGGGGCCAGACGGCTTCGGCCGCCGACTGGCTGGGGCTGCTGCAGCGCGGGCCCCGGCCCTACGAAGGGATCCCCGCCGAGGTCCTGAATGTCGCCGCCCAACTCCTGGCGGAGGAAGCCGGAGTGGACGACCACCCGGCGATGTCCCGCGTACCGGTGGGGCGCGGCGGCTGGGCTCTTTTGCGCTCCACCCGGATGGACCCCGGGACGGGGGCAACGCCTTCGCTCGCGGTGACCATCCAGGAATGCCCGGCGGCGGACCGGCTGGAAGCGTTCGCGCGCTGCTTTGCCCTGACGCCGCAGCAGCACCGGTTGCTGGGGCTCTCCGCGGGCGGCCTCAGTACCTCCGAGCTGGCAGCCGCACTGCAGATCCGCCCCTATACCGTGCAGGACCTTTTCAAGGCACTCTTCTTGGCCTGCGGTGTACGGAGCCGGGGCGCCCTGCTAGGGCTGGCCCTTGGAGCGGCGGCCGTGTCGCCTCCGGCTGCGGCAGCAGCTGACGGACAGTGATGACCAGGTGGGGCGCGCCTAGCCGCCGGCGAAGGGCGGCAGCACGTCGACGACGTCGTCCGGGCCCAGGACGGCGGCAGTATTACGGACAGCCACCTCGTTGAGCAGGAAGCTGGAGCGGGAGAGGATGCGTGCCAGCGGCGGCGTGCCGGCGGGCGGCTCTGGGCGTTCGACAGCGAGGACCGCCTCGACCAGGGTGGCCAGCGTGGCGCCGTCGGGCAGCTCGAACTTTTCCTCGTCCATGCCGGCGGCAGCGCGCGCGGCAGCGAAGTAGCGTACGTTCACGGGTGGTTCAGCCTCCGATGGCGCTCATGCTGCGGTCCGGCTGGACGAAGTCCGGGGCGTCCAGTCCGACGTGGTCCATGCCGTGGGCCTTGGGCTTGAGCCACATGGCATCCTGCCAGCGCTCGGCGAGCTGTGCGTCGCTGGCACCGCCGCGCAGCAGCCCCAGCAGGTCGGTCTCCTCGCGGGAGAAGAGGCAGCTCATGATCTTGCCCTCCGCGGTGATCCGGGTGCGGCGGCAGTCCGCGCAGAACGGTTCGGTGACCGAGGCGATGATCCCCACGGTGCCCAGCACCGGGCCGGTGGCCTGGTCCGTGCCCGGCACGCGGGCGCGGACTTCGAATCGCTCGGCCGGGGCACCGTCGCGCTCCCGCGGATCGGCGCTGAGCACGTAGTCGACGGAGAGCAGGTCCCGGATCTCCGCGGCCGTGATCATGTTCCGGCGGGTCCAGCCGTGGTCGGCGTCGAGCGGCATCTGTTCGATGAACCGCAGTTCGTAGCCGCGGCCCAGGGCCCAGGCGAGCAGCGCGGGGGACTCGGCGTCGTTGATGCCGCGCATCAGCACGGCGTTGAGCTTCACGGGCCCCAGGCCGGCGGCCCAGGCGGCGTCGACACCGGCGAGGACTCGGCCCAGGAACGGGCGCCGGGCCAGCTGGGTGAAGGTTTCCTCGTGCAGCGAGTCCAGGGAGACGTTGATCCGGGTCAGCCCGGCTGCCTTCAGCCCGGCGGCCTTCTTGTCCAGCCCGACGGCGTTCGTGGTCATCGAGATCGGCAGGTCCGGGTGCGCCTGGCGAAGGGCCGAAATGATATCCAGCAAGTCCGCCCTGACCAGTGGTTCGCCGCCGGTGAGCCGGAGTTCGCGGACCCCCAGCTGTTCGACGCCGATCCGCACGATCCGCACGATTTCCTCCGCCGTCATGACAGCCTGCTTGGACAGCCATTCGAGGCCTTCGGCCGGCATGCAGTAGCTGCAGCGGAGGTTGCATTTGTCCGTCAGCGAGAGCCGCATGTCGGTGGCGCGGCGGCCGTACCGGTCCACCAGCCCGGGAGCCATTCCGGCCGGGCGCCCGGCCGGCTGCGGCGCCGGTACGTTCGGGCCGGGGCCGCTTTCCGCACGGGGCTGGGGCATGCCAAGCTGAACACTCATAAAGTCAGGCTACGCCACTGCGGGCCAGGCATCACGCCCCGGAGCCAACGAACTGACGCCTGCGAACTTATGCTGGAAGCGTGAACACGTCCCAGGCCGTTCCATCTTCGGCCCCCAGCGGAACGCCGCAGCCCGCCCCGCGGCGCACCCTGTGGTGGGCCGCCGCTGCCGGGGTGGCCGCCGTCGGGGCCGGCGTCGTCCTGGGCGAACTCGCGGCCGGGCTGCTCAGCCCCTCGGTTTCGCCGGTCACGGCGGTCGGCGGCGCGGTGATCGACGCTGTCCCGCCGGGCGTCAAGGACTGGGCCATCTCCCTCTTCGGCACGGCCGACAAGCTGGCCCTGCTCGGCGGGATAGCGCTGGTGATCGCGGCGCTGGCCGCACTGGCCGGGGTGCTGGAATGGCGCCGCCGCTTCGCCGGGCTGGCCGTGATCGCCGTCTTCGGCCTGGTGGGCGTCGCGGCCGTGCTGACCCGGGCCGAGGGGAGCGCCAATGCCGTTCCCGTCCCGCTGCTGGCCGCCGCGCTGGGCATGGTGCTGCTGCGGTGGCTGATCCGCCGGCTCAAAGACTGGTTCGACGCCGGCCCCGCAGCGGAAGGCCCCGCAGCGGAAGGCCCCGCTGAGGCAGGCGCCGCAGATGGCGAACCGGCCGAGGTCACCAGGCGCGAACCGGCCGGCCGCCCTGCCCGCCGCCGCTTCCTGCAGTCCCTTGCGGTTACGGCGGCGATCGCGGGCGTGGGCGGGGTGCTTGCGTCTACGTTGCGCGGCGCGGCGGCGGCCGTCGTGGAGCTGCGCGGCAGGCTGGTCCTGCCCGGCCCGGCGTCCCGTGCGCAGCCGATACCCGCCGGAGCCGAGCTGTCCCTGGCGGGACTGGACCCCCTGGTCACCCCGAACAAGGACTTCTACCGGATCGACACCGCCCTGCGTGTCCCGCTCGTGGATCCGCACGAATGGAAGCTCAAAGTCACCGGCCTGGTGGACCACGAGATCGAGCTGGACTTCGACACCCTGCTGGCCAAGCCCCTGACCGAGCGGTACATCACCATCGCCTGCGTCTCCAACGAGGTGGGCGGTGACCTGATCGGCAACGCGCGCTGGCTCGGCTGGCCGGTCCGGGAACTGCTGGCGCAGGCCGGGCCGAAACCGGGAGCGGACATGGTGCTCTCCCGCAGCGCGGACGGCTGGACCGCCGGCACGCCGCTGGAGGTGCTCACGGACACCCGGGACGCACTGCTGGCGGTGGGCATGAACGGGGAGCCGCTGCCGCTCGAGCACGGCTTCCCGGTCCGGCTCGTCGTGCCGGGGCTCTACGGCTACGTCTCGGCGACCAAGTGGGTCACCGAACTGAAGATCACCCGGTTCGCGGACGACGTCGCCTACTGGACCCCGCGGGGCTGGAGCGAGCGCGGACCGATCAAGACATCGTCGCGGATCGACGTGCCGCGGGCCGGCCGGAGCGTGAACGCGGGGACGGTGGACTTCGGCGGCGTGGCCTGGGCCCAGCACCGCGGCATCGGCAGGGTGGAAGTGCGGGTGAACCGTGGTGAGTGGAAGCAGGCCGAACTGGCACCCGCGATCTCCACAGACACCTGGCGCCAGTGGAAGCTCTCCCTGCCGCTGGGCCCGGGACAGTACGAGGTGCAGGTCCGCGCCACCGACCTCGACGGCGTCCCGCAGGCGGAGGAGCGCGCCCCGGTGGCGCCCAGCGGGGCCACCGGCTACCACACCGTTACAGTGGACGTGAAGTCCTAGCCAGCCGAGCCAAAGGTCAACAACGTATGCGCCGCACCGCCAACAGGCCCGTAACCGTGGAAGCCCACCGGGACAAGGTCCGGGCGCTGCTGGCGCCGCTCTCCGCCCGCGTCGACACCGTGCCGCTCCGGGAGGCGCTGGGCCGCGGACTGGCCCTCGGGATCACTGCCCCGCTGGACCTCCCGCCGTTCGCCAACTCGCAGATGGACGGCTTTGCCATCCGCAGCGCCGACGTGCCCGACGGCGGCGCCGAACTGCGCGTCGCGGATCCCATCCCGGCCGGCGCACAGCCCGCCGGACTGGCCCCCGGCACAGCCGCGCCCATCATGACCGGAGCCATGATCCCGGCCGGGGCAGACGCCGTCGTGCCCATTGAGCAGGCCGTTCCGGATTCCTTCCCCGCCCCCGGGGAAGCCGCCACCGTCCGCCTGCCCGCGACCCCGGCGGGCACCTTCGTCCGCGACGCCGGCAGCGACATTGCCGCCGGGCAGCCAGCCCTTGCCGCCGGAACCTTCCTGGGCCCCGGCCAGCTGGGACTGCTGGCCGCGTTGGGCCTGAGCCAGGTGCCGGTGCACGCCGTTCCGAGGGTCTTGCTGGTGACGACCGGCGATGAGGTGGTGGAACCGGGCAACCCGCTGCAGCCCGGCAAGATCTACGACGCGAACGGCACCTTGCTCGAGTCCGCCCTCCGCCAGGCCGGCCTCCACGTCACCCGCACCGGCATCTCCGCCGACAACCCCGAGGAGCTGGCATCCCTGCTGCGCCGGCACGCGGCCGAGGTGGATCTGATCATTACCACCGGGGGAGTCAGCAAGGGCGCGTACGAGGTGGTCCGGCAGGCACTGGCGGGCCACGACGTCGAGTTCGGCGGCGTGGCAATGCAGCCGGGCGGCCCGCAGGGTATCGGCACCTTCGAGGGCGTGCCGGTCCTCGGCTTCCCGGGGAACCCGGTCAGCTGCCTCGTCTCCTTCGAAATGTTCCTGCGGCCCGTGCTGGCCGAACTGTTCGGCTCGCCGGCGCCGCGGACCGTGGTCCGGGCCCGGCTGGCCGAAGCACTGACTTCCCCCGGAGCCAAGCACCAGGTCCGGCGCGGCACCCTCGGCGCGGACGGCACCGTCCGCTTGGAAGGCGGCGCGGGATCCCATCTGGTGCACGCCCTGGCACACTCCAATGCCCTCGTTCAGCTTCCGGTGGGAACCGCGGCGCTCGCCGAGGGCGATGAGGTGGAAGTATGGATGCTGTGAACGAAGCAGATACCCCAGACAAGCCCGTGCTGACGCATCTCCGGCAGGACGGCACCGCGCAGATGGTCGACGTGTCCAACAAGGCCGAGACCACGCGGGAGGCCACCGCCACCGCCACGGTCAACAGCACCGCGGAGGTCCTGGCCCTGCTCGGTGCAGGTGAATTGCCCAAGGGGGATGCGCTGGCCGTCGCGCGGGTCGCCGGAATCCTGGCTGCCAAGAAGACCCCGGACCTGATTCCGCTCTGCCACCCGCTGCCGATCACCAAGGTGACCGTCGATTTTGAGCTCGCAGCCGAGTCCGTCACCGTGTTCGCCACGGTCAAGACCCGCGGTGTGACCGGGGTGGAGATGGAAGCCCTCACCGCTGTCTCCGTGGCGGCCCTGAGCGTGTACGACATGATCAAGGCCGTGGACAAGCATGCAGCCCTGACGGACATCAAGGTGCTGGCCAAAAGCGGCGGCAAGAGCGGGGACTGGACACTGTGAGCAGCACCGAACCGCACCGCCACGGCGAAGCCACCGGCCGGAAGGCCGGCATCGTGATCGCCTCCACCCGCGCCGCGGCCGGGGTCTATGAAGATCTCACCGGCCCCGTCATCGTCGACTGGCTGACCGAACACGGCTTCGAGACGTTTCCCGCGCTGGTAGTTCCCGACGGCGAGCCCGTCGGTGCAGCCCTGCGGGCGCTGCTGACCCAGCACCCCGCCGTCATCATCACCAGCGGGGGCACCGGCCTCAGCCCCACCGACGCCACCCCGGAACAGACGCTGCCGCTGCTGGACCGGGAGATCCCCGGCATCATGGAAGGCCTGCGGAGCGCGGGCACGGCCAAGACGCCGACCGCCATGCTGAGCCGCGGCCACGCCGGCGCCGCCGGCAGCACCTTCATCGTCAACCTCCCCGGATCCCCGAAGGGCGTCATGGACGGCCTGGGCGTGCTGGACCCGATCATCGGACACCTCTGCGACCAGCTGGAAGGCAGCCATGGACACTGAATCCGCCTTTGAAATCGTGCACGCCGTCCTCAGCGCCGAGCCCATCTCGGTGGACCAGGCCATCGCGGCGGTCGAATCGGACACGGCCGGCGCCGTGGTGAGCTTCAGCGGCGTCGTCCGCAACCACGACGGCGGCAAGCCCGTGCAGCGGCTCAGCTACAGCGCCCATCCCACGGCACACCAGGTGCTGGCCGACGTCGTCGCGCAACTCGTTGCCGAGCAGTCGGCGGCCGGGGCGGGCCAGCCCGGCCAGCCGGTCCGGATCTGGGCCGCGCACCGGACCGGCCCGCTGGAGATCGGCGATCCCGCCCTGGTCTGCGCCGTCTCCGCGGCGCACCGCGGACAAGCCTTCGCGGTCTGCGCCGAACTGGTGGACCGGATCAAGGAGCAGGTTCCGATCTGGAAGGAACAATTCTTCGCCGACGGCACTGTCGAGTGGGTCGGCGCGGGCGGGTAGGAGCCGCGGTCGGGGCGGGTAATGCACGGGTCCCGGTTCCAGCCGGGAAGCGCCACGGCGGTAGGGTTGATGCCATGACCGAACAACTCGCCGTCGCCGTCCTGGGCGCCAACGGGCGCATGGGCGCCGAGGCCGTCAAAGCCGTGGAAACCGCCGAAGACTTGAAGCTCGTCGCCGCCCTGGGCCGCGGTGACTCCCTCGACACCCTGGTGGACTCCGGCGCCCGCATCGTGATCGACCTGACCGTGCCCGAGAGCACCGAAGCGAACGTCCGCTTCGCCGTCGAACACGGTATGCACGCCGTCGTCGGCACCACCGGCTGGGACGCGGAACGGCTGGCGCGGCTGGAAGCGAACCTCGCGGGCCAGCCCGGCGTTGGCGTCCTCATCGCCCCGAACTTCGCCCTCGGCTCGGTCCTGGCGTCCGCGTTCGCCGCGAAGGCGTCCCGCTATTTCGAATCGGTTGAAATCATTGAACTGCACCACCCGGAGAAGGTGGACGCCCCCTCCGGCACCGCCGTCCGCACCGCCCAGCTGATCGCCGCCGAGCGCGCCGGCGCCGGCGTCGCGTCCAGCCCGGATGCCACCACCAGCGAACGCCCTGGCGCGCGCGGCTGCGAGGTCGACGGCGTCCGCGTCCACAGCGTCCGGCTGCGCGGCCTCGTGGCGCACCAGGAGGTCCTGCTGGGCGGGCCGGGGGAGCAGTTGACCTTTCGCCACGACTCCTTCGACCGTGCCTCCTTCATGCCCGGCGTCCTGCTGGGGGTGCGCAACGTCGCGGCGCACCCGGGGCTCACCGTAGGCCTGGACGGCTACCTGGATCTGGGCCTCTGATGGCCAGCCTCCTGGCGTCCTTCAAAGCCAACCGCACCAAGATCTGGGTGGGCGCGGTGACGCTCCTGCTGGTGTTCTACCTGGTGGTGTCCCTGCAGCGCTCGGTGCTGCTGCTTTCCGATTCGAACATGGTGGCGAAGGCCCTCGGTCTGGCCTATCTGCTGCTGCCGATCGTCGGGGCCTGGGCGCTGGTACGGGAGCTCTTGTTCGGGGCCCGGACCGAGCGGCTGGCCAAGATCCTGGAAGCCGAAGGCGGCCTGCCGGAGGACACCCTGCCGCGCACGCCTGCCGGCCGGATCATCCGCGAGGCGGCGGATCTGGAGTTCGAGAAATACCGGGCGGAAGCCGAGGCCGCCCCGGGGGACTGGCGCTCCTGGTTCCGGCTCAGCTGCGCCTACGACGCCGCGGGGGACCGCAAGCGCGCCCGCGCCTCGATGCGCGACGCCGTCCGCCTCTTCCGCGCCGGGTCACCGGACACCGGCGCCTAGCCGGGCGGACCTTGGCGGGTCGCTATCGGCCGGCGGACGACGGCGGCTAGCCGTTTCCCGGGCCTAGCGTGACCGTGCCCAGCGGCCGCGGCCCAGCTGGTTCGCGGCGTGGCCCACCCATTCCAGCGGTCCGCGCCAGGCTTGTGCCGCGAAAACGCCGCCAATGACCAGCGCGGCGACCGCCTGGGCCAAGTAAACGCCTTCCGTGCTCCACCCGGCGGGTAGTGGGTGTCCGTACAGGGACGCCATCAGGCACACATGCGCCGTATACAGACTCAGGGTCAGGGCGCCGGCGCCGCGGAGCGGGAGCAGCGGGTCCAACTGCACCCAGTCGGCGAGCCGTGCCAGCAGCAGGCAGAAACCCACCACCGCGGCGGCGACCCCAGAGGTGTGCAGCAGGTCCAGCGTGGTGCCGGAATGCGGGGCGCTCGACGCCAGCCACCAGACGGAACCAGACTGGTCGATGCCCGCGAGGTTCACCTGCAGCAGGCTCGCCAGCGGATAGGCCGGATCGCCCACCTTCTCCTGCAGCGCCGCCCTGCCGCCCCAGTCCTCCATCAGCACCACGCTCAGCCACTTGGCGAGAACCGCGGCGATGGTTCCGGCGGCCAGCAGCAGCCAGGGAACGGCCGCCTTGGCCAGCGCCAGCCGACCGATCGCCAGGCCGATCAGCAGGTAGGCGAGCCATTGCAGCACAGGGTAGTACCCGGTCAGGAACACGTCGCCGAGCAGCCGCGCCGGAGTGGCCAGATCCTCCCAGCCGGGGTTGTGGCCGAGCCGGAGGGGCGGTTCGGCGGACAACAGCCATGGCCGCAGGAGATAGGCCAGGACCGGGGTTGCCAGCAGCCAGGCCGCCGCCAGGGCCCAGAGGCGTTTCGCGCGGAGGCCGACGAACGGCAGCACACAGAGAAACAGCAGGGCGTAGTTGACCAGGATGACCGCGATGTTGACCTCCAGGCCGCCGAGGGAAAGCCCGACGGCGCCCACGACGAGTGCCCGGAGCGCTATGCCGCGGCGGGCCGCCCATAACTCCACGCCCTCCAGCGGGCGCTCCTTTCCGGTGGACAGCGCCAGGCCGATCCCCGCGAGCACGGCAAAGAGTGCGGCCGCGCGGCCGGAGAACGTGAGGCCGATCCAGGTCGGGGTGAGCTGCGGATCGGTTTCGAAGGTGGGGAGCACGTGGGTCGCCATCATGCCCAGCAGCGCCAGCCCCCGGGCTGCGTCGACGCCGGTAAGCCGGGGCGCCGCCGCCTTGGCACTGGCGGTCCTTGAAGTCGTAGCCATACCGCGCGAGGTCATCTTCTGATCGTCTCATGTACCGCCGGCCCCGGCCCGTCGCCGGGGCTGCGCCGGCCGGGGTGGCTGTTCGGGTACAGCGGCAAAGCAGTCCTTGTATTCGAATATATGTTCGAATAACATGGCCAGCATGAACAATGCATCAGAGCCGGGCCCCGAAGTCCGCCAGACGGCCGCATTCCACCAGACAGCCGGTTTCCACCAGACGGCCGGTTTCCATCAGACTGCCGCTCCTCTCAAGGCAGCTGGCGCCGTAGATACCACCGGCGTCCTCAAGGCCATGAGCCCGGGTGTGGTGGATTTCCTCTTCCGGCGCCTGGTCGCGGGGGAGGCCGCCGAAGACGTCCAGTGGCATCGTGAAGGGACGGCCCTGTCCGCCCAGGCGCCCGGCGCCGAACTGGCCCGCCGGCTCGCCGAGACCGACCTCGAGGCGCTCACCCCTACGGAGCTGTTCCACTACGTCCGTGCCGCGCAGCGGCTCTCGGCCTGGGCTGAGGCGTTGCGCGAGGAGGCTGTGAGCCGCTACTGCGCCGTTCCCCCGGGGCGTCCCGGAACCCCGGCAGACGCGGCGCGGGAGGGCTGAATTTGACGCGCATCACTCCGTCGCCATTGTCCTAACAAGCCACGGACAAGGTAACGTTTTTCCTATGGCTGACTCTGACATTCGCTCTTACACGTTTGGAACCCTTGTGACCGCCATGGTCACTCCGTTCACCAACGACGGTGAGGTCGACTATCAGCAGTCCGCAGAGCTGGCCAACAAGCTCGTCGACGACGGCAACGACGCCCTCGTAATCTCCGGCACCACGGGTGAGACCTCGACGCTGGAAGATGACGAAAAGGAAAAGCTGTTTCGCGTCATCGTCGAGGCCGTGGGGGACCGGGCCAAGGTCATCGCCGGCACCGGCACCAACCACACCTCGCACTCGATCGAGATGGCCAAGCGGGCCGCCAAGGCCGGCGCGCACGGCCAGCTGATCGTCACCCCCTACTACAACAAGCCGAGCCAGGCCGGGATCCAGGCCCACATCGAGGCCGTCGCCGACGCCGCGGACCTGCCCGTCATGGTCTACGACATCCCGGGCCGTGCCGGTGTGCCGATCCTGCCCGAGACCATGATCCGGCTCGCGGACCACCCCCGCGTCATCGCCCTCAAGGACGCCAAGGCCGACTTCGCCGCGGTCACGCGCGTGATGGCGAACACCGAACTGGATGTCTACTCCGGAGACGACGGGCTGACCCTGCCGTGGATGGCGGCCGGCGCCGTCGGGCTGGTCAGCGTCTCGGCGCACGTGGCCACCAAGCAGTTCCGTGCGATGATCGATGCCGCACTTGCAGGCGATTTTGCCACCGCCCGCACCATACATTTCGAACTGGACCCAGTGGTCCGTGCAGTGATGACCCATATCCAGGGTGCTGTTGCTGCGAAGCAAGTTCTTAAGTGGCAGGGAGTCCTGCCCAACTCGGTTGTCCGTTTGCCCCTCGTGGAGCCGGGCGAAGCCGAGATCGAAACGATCCGCGAGGACTTGGCGGAAGCAGGACTCGTCTTCTCCTGATCCGGCCCTGCCTGATCGAACAGAAGATCCCTCCTGCTCCGCCTGGAAAGTAGTGCACTATGACCCAAACCGCCCTTCCCGGCCTTGTCACGCCGCCGAAACTGCCCAAGAACACCCTGCGGATCGTTCCGCTTGGCGGCCTCGGGGAGATTGGCCGCAACATGACTGTCTTCGAAATCGACGGCAAGCTGCTCATCGTTGACTGCGGCGTCCTCTTCCCGGAAGAGACCCAGCCCGGCGTTGACCTGATCCTGCCCGATTTCTCCTACATCGAGAACCGCATGGACGACATCGTCGCCGTCATCCTCACGCACGGCCACGAGGACCACATTGGCGCCGTCCCGTACCTGCTGCGCCTGCGCAACGACATCCCCATCGTCGGCTCGCAGTTGACGCTGGCCCTGATCGAGGCGAAGCTCCTGGAACACCGGATCAAGCCGAACACCCAGATCGTGAGTGAGGGCCAGGTCCAGAAGCTCGGCCCCTTCGAGTGCGAATTCGTAGCCGTCAACCACTCGATCCCGGACGCCCTCGCCGTCTTCCTCCGCACCTCCGGCGGCACCGTGCTGCACACCGGCGACTTCAAGATGGACCAGCTTCCCCTCGACGGCCGGATCACCGACCTGCGCCACTTCGCCAAGCTCGGCGAAGAAGGCGTGGATCTGTTCATGTCCGACTCCACGAACGCCGACGTCCCCGGCTTCACCACCGCGGAAAAGGAAATCGGCCCCACCCTGGACCGGCTCTTCGGCCAGGCGTCCAAGCGCATCATCGTGGCGTCGTTCTCCTCGCACGTGCACCGCGTCCAGCAGGTCCTCGACGCCGCCGCTAACCACAACCGCAAGGTGGCCTTCGTCGGCCGCTCCATGGTCCGCAACATGGCCATCGCCGCCAAGCTCGGCTACCTCGAGGTGCCGGCGGGCATCCTCGTCGACATCAAGAACATCGACAACCTGCCGGATAACCGCGTGGTCCTGATGTCCACCGGCTCCCAGGGCGAGCCGATGGCGGCGCTGTCCCGCATGGCGAACGGCGACCACCGCGTCATCGTCGGCCAAGGCGACACCGTGATCCTCGCGTCCAGCCTCATCCCGGGCAACGAAAACGCCGTCTTCCGCATCATCAACGGCCTGCTCAAGCTCGGCGCGGACGTCATCCACAAGGGCAACGCCAAGGTACACGTCTCCGGCCACGCGGCCGCGGGCGAGCTTCTTTACTGCTACAACATCCTTGAGCCGCTCAACGCGATGCCGGTGCACGGCGAGACGCGCCACCTGATCGCCAACGGCAAGATCGCCCTCGAGTCGGGCGTCCCGGAGGAAAGCATCCTGCTGGCGGACAACGGCACCGTCATCGACCTCCGCGACCACCAGGCCGACGTCGTCGGCCAGGTCGAGGTCGGCTTTGTCTACGTTGACGGCTCCAGCGTCGGCGAAGTCACCGAAGCGGACCTCAAGGACCGCCAGACCCTGGGCGACGAGGGCTTCATCTCGATCATCACGGTCATCCACCGTGCAACCGGCAAGGTGGTCTCCGGGCCGGAGATCCACGCCCGCGGCGTGGCCGAGGACGATTCCGTTTTCGACGAGATCATCCCCAAGATCAACGCCGCACTCGAGGAAGCCGTGCAGAACCGGGACCACACCTCGCAGCAGCTCCAGCAGGTTGTCCGCCGCGTCGTCGGTACCTGGGTCAACCGCAAGCTGCGCCGCAAGCCCATGATCATCCCGGTGGTCCTGGAGGCGTAGGCCCGCGCCCGGCCCGGCAAAAGCACAGCCCGGCAACGAGCACGGCACACGAGCTGCACCGAAACACCGAAA
>NZ_JBFTMU010000019.1:0-52432 GCF_056397125.1 Arthrobacter sp. 05N425 | reverse complement strand
TTGGCCGGGGGAGAGCCGGTCAGTTCAGCAGGCCCGTGATCCCGATCGCCGCCGTCGCCGCGCCGAGCAGCATCGAAATGCTGACCAGCACGACGTGGACGGTGAGGAAGCGGGTGGCCTTGCCGCCGGCGTCGCGCGCCCGCGGGTCCTTCATGACCCGGCGCAGGAACTGGGGCCAGACGGCCAGGGACCAGACGCCGGCCACAATCAGGACGGCGGCCAGGGCACCGGGCAGCTCCATCGCCTAGTGGCTTTCGAGCCAGGCCTGGGCCCGCGTGGACTGGATGTTGAGGGCCTTGCCGACCATCGGCTCGGCCGCGTCGGCGATCTTCCCGCCCAGCAGCGGCACGGACGAGGTGACCGTTCCCTCCAGCTCGATCCGGGTGCTGCCGCCGTCGGCCACGAGGCGCTGCACGGCGTTGACGTCCAGCGGGGCGCCGGCGACCTTCAGCGAGATGTTGCTCTGCCGCGAACCGTCGGCCTCCGGGGCGCCCCAGCTCTCCAGCTGCGTCACCTTCAGGCTCTCACCGACGAACTTACGGGCCAGGTCCGGCATCCGGGTCGTGGGGATGGTGCGGACCGTCGTGGTGTTGAAGGCGCCGGCGGGGTCGCCGTCGACGGTAAACGATTCAAGGGTTCCGCCGACGAGTTCGCTGGTGTGGCGCAGGAAGTCCTCGTTGACGAAAACTGCCGTGACGCTCTCAACGCTGTGCGGAAGGGTGGTGGATGCACTCAGGGCCATTGGGGGTCCTCCATGGGGTGGGGCTGGACGTTTCGGGCTCCCAACATCCTACGCGGTGGGCCCCGCCGGTTCCGATTCGGCGGCTGGCTCCGTCTCTGCGAGGCGCTGCGCCGCTGCCGCGATATTCCGCGACATCGCGGGGAAAATGAGGCTGTGGAACGGCAGGACCGCGAGCCAGTAGAGCTTGCCGCTGAGGCCCTTCGGGAAGAAGATGGCCCGTTGCCGGTAGCGGCTGCCGGTGCCCTCGGGTTCGACCGAAAGTTCCAGCCAGGCCCGGCCGGGTGCCCGCATCTCGGCCCGCAGCCGGAGCAGCCGGCCGCGGTCGATCCGCTCGACCCGCCACCAGTCCACCACCTCGCCTTCGGCCAGCAGGTGCGGGTGCCGCCGGCCGCGCGCCAGGCCCGCGCCGCCGGTGAGCTTGTCCAGCCATCCGCGTACGCTCCAGGCCAGCGGCAGCGAGTACCAGCCGTTGCGGCCGCCGATGCCTTCGATGATGGTCCAGACGTGTTTCGGGTCCACCGCACTGGAGTAGCTGCGCTCGTCGAGGTAGACGCGGTGGCCGGCCCACTCCGGATCGCTCGGCAGCGGATCGGCGTCGGCTCCGGCGCTGGCCCAGGTGGTCTCCACCTGGCCGTCCCGTTCCTTGCCCAGCGCCAGGGCGACGGCCCGCCGGTAGGGGGTGAGGCCGCCCTCGGGCAGCGGGATGTAGGAGTCGATGTCATGCTCCCTGGAGACGGCGTCGTGCTGCAGCGACTCCACCAGGGGCAGCGACATGGACAGCGGGATCGGCGTGGTCAGCGCGACCCACATGCCCGCGAGCTTGGGCGCGGGGATGGGAAGGGCAAGCACCACCCGGTGCGGGAGTCCGGCCTCCGCCGCGTACTCCTGCATCATCCCGGCGTAGCTGAGCACCTGCCGTGAGCCGATGTCGAAGGTGCGGTTGATCTTGCCCTCCAGCGACGCCGCACCGACAAGGTAGTACAGCACGTCCCGCACCGCGATGGCCTCGATCTTGTTCCGTACCCAGCTGGGGGCGGGCATCACCGGCAGGGTCTCGGACAGGTGCCGGATCATTTCGAAGGAGGCCGAGCCGGAGCCGATCACCACGCCGGCCTGGAACACGACCGCGTCCACCGGGCCGTCGAGGAAGACCTTGCCCACGGCCTCGCGGGAGCGCATGTGGGTGGAGAGCTCGGCGCCGGAGGGGTGCAGCCCGCCGAGGTAGACGATCCGGTCCACGCCGGCCCCCGCCGCCGCCTGCGCCGCCGTCTCGGCCATCGCCTTTTCCTTGGCCTCGAACCCGGCGCCGCCGGCCATCGAGTGGACCAGGTAGTAGAGCACGTCGACGCCGTCCAGCGCCTCCTGCAGCGCCGCGCCGTCGTCGAGGCTGCTCTGGACCACCTCGACCTGCTCCAGCCAGGGGACGCCGGCGATTTTGGCCGGGGTGCGGACCAGGACCTTCACCCGGTGGCCGGCCTCAAGCAGCCGGGGGACCAGCCGGCCGCCGATGTAACCGGTGGCGCCGGTCACGAGCACGGTCTTCGGGTTCGTGGCGTTGGGGGTGCCGTTCATGGGTGGCTCCTTCATCATTGCGGATATAAGCCATTCGGAGCGCCGGCCGCGCTGGACTGCAGCCTGGACGGCCGGATCCCCGTCCTGCCAGCTTAGTCCCGGGTGCCGGCCCGCCTCCGGGTCGCGGTAGGCTGGAAGTACCCGGGATTCTTGCGAATTTCGGGTATTCGTGTTGCCTGCATGCCCGTGATCACTCCAGGAGTTCCCGCCATGAGCCTCAACGGCCCTTCTCTCACCGGTCTGCGGCGTGTCCTCGCCGAGGACACGTCCTTTGCCCGGGTGCAGGCCGAAGCGTCCCGGCCGTTCACGGCCCGCAGCGAGGACTACCAGATCAGCGCCCCCGCCGGGCTGCGCGCTGCGCTGCTCGCGGAGATGGCCGACGGCCTCGCGTCCGACGGCGGGGCTGCCGACGGCGCCGCCGCCCCGGTGGTGCTGGCCGTCACCGCCACCGGCCGCGAGGCCGAAGACCTTGCCGCCGCGCTGGGCGCGTTCCTGCCGGCCGGCACGGTCGCGGAATTCCCCAGCTGGGAGACCCTGCCGCACGAGCGGCTCTCGCCGCGCTCGGACACCGTCGGCCGCCGGCTCTCCGTGCTCCGCCGCCTCGCGCACCCCGAGGCCGGGGGCGCCCTGCGCGTCGTCGTCGCCCCGGTCCGGGCCGTGGTGCAGCCGATCGTGGCCGGGCTCGGCGAGCTGGTCCCGGTGACCCTCAAGCTCGGCCAGGAGGTCCCGTTCGGCGACGTCGTGAAGAACCTCGCCGACGCCGCCTACGCCCGGGTGGACATGGTCACCCGGCGCGGCGAATTCGCGGTCCGCGGCGGCATGCTGGACGTTTTCCCGCCCACCGAGGACCACCCGATCCGGGTGGAATTCTTCGGCGACGAGGTCGAGCAGATGCGCTGGTTCGCCGTCGCCGACCAGCGCTCGCTAACCGCGCCGGGCGTGCACCACCCCACCGAACTGCACGCCCCGCCCTGCCGCGAAATCCTGATCACGCCCTCGGTGATGTCCCGGGCCGCGACGCTGAAGTCCCAGCTGCCGGCCGCGGCGGACATGCTGGAAAAGATCGCCGGCGGCATCGCCGTCGAGGGAATGGAATCCTTGGCCCCGGTGCTGGTCGATTCCATGGTGCCCTTCCTGGACCAGTTCCCGGAGGGCTCCATCTCGGTGGTGATTGAACCCGAAAAGGTCCGCACCCGCGCCCACGACCTCGCCGCCACCAACGAGGAGTTCCTCGAGGCAGCCTGGTCCACGGCCTCCGACGGCGGGACCGCCCCGCTGGATTTGAGCTCCGCGGCCTCGGAGGCCCTGCACTCGGCGAGCTTCCGCTCGCTGGGCGAGACCCGCAGCACAGCCCTCGCGCACGGAGTCTCCTGGTGGTCCATCACCTCGCTCGCCAGCGACGAGGAACTGCTGCCGGAGATCGACGTGCTGAACCTGCACGCCCGCGAACCCCGCGGCTACCAGGGCGACGTGGCCGAGATGATGGACTTCATCGGTTCGCACGTGCGGGACCAGTGGCGGATCGTCGTCGCCACCGAGGGCCCCGGCCCGGCGCAGCGCCTCGCCGAACTGTTCCACGACAACGACATCCCGTGCGCCCGGGTGGAAACCCTCGACGCCGACCCGCAGCCCGGCCTGATCGAGGTGACCACCGCCGCCGTCGGCCGCGGCTTCGTCCTTGACCGGCTCAAGGTGGCCCTGCTGACCGAGGCCGACCTGCTGGGCCGCACCTCCGCCGGGTCCACCAAGGACATGCGCCGGATGCCGTCCAAGCGGCGCAACGCCGTGGACCCGCTGCAACTGCTGGCCGGCGACTTCGTGGTGCACGAACAGCACGGCATCGGCCGGTTCGTGGAGCTGATCCAGCGCAAGGTCGCGGGCGGGGGAGACGGCGTGCGCGAATACCTGGTGCTCGAATACGCGCCTTCCAAGCGCGGTGCCCCGGGTGACCGGCTCTTCGTCCCCACCGACCAGCTGGACCAGGTCACCCGCTACGTCGGCGGCGACACCCCGGTGCTGAGCAAGATGGGCGGCTCGGACTGGGCCAGCACCAAGTCCAAGGCGCGCAAGGCCGTCAAGGAGATCGCCGGCGAACTGATCCGGCTGTACTCGGCCCGGATGGCCTCCCGCGGCCACGCCTTCGGCCCCGACACCCCGTGGCAGCGCGAACTCGAGGAAGCCTTCCCCTACGTGGAGACCCCGGATCAGCTGACCACCATCAACGAGGTCAAGGCGGACATGGAACGGGAGATCCCGATGGACCGCCTGGTCTCCGGCGACGTCGGCTACGGCAAGACCGAGATTGCCGTCCGGGCGGCGTTCAAGGCGGTCCAGGACGGCAAGCAGGTGGCCGTGCTGGTGCCCACCACGCTGCTGGCGCAGCAGCACTACGAGACCTTCACCGAGCGCTTCTCCGGCTTCCCGCTGCGGGTCAAGCCGCTGTCCCGCTTCCAGGGCGCCAAGGAGGCCAAGGAAACGGCCGAGGGAGTGAAGAACGGCTCGGTGGACGTCGTGATTGGCACGCACCGGCTGCTGTCCAAGGACTTCGCGTTCAAGGACCTTGGCCTCGTGATCGTGGACGAGGAGCAGCG
The DNA here is from genome assembly GCF_056397125.1 of Arthrobacter sp. 05N425. Classification (NCBI taxonomy): domain Bacteria; kingdom Bacillati; phylum Actinomycetota; class Actinomycetes; order Micrococcales; family Micrococcaceae; genus Arthrobacter; species Arthrobacter sp. 05N425. Next base: position 47,527 of record NZ_JBFTMU010000019.1, on the reverse strand, counting down.
CTTCGGCGTCGAACACAAGGAAGCGCTGAAGAAGATGCGCACCAACGTGGACGTCCTGGCCATGAGCGCCACCCCCATCCCGCGCACCCTGGAGATGTCGCTGACCGGCATCCGCGAAACGTCTACGCTGGCGACCCCGCCGGAGGAGCGGCACCCCGTGCTCACCTACGTCGGCCCGTACACGGATAAGCAGACGTCGGCCGCGATCCGCCGCGAGCTGATGCGCGAAGGACAGGTCTTCTTCGTGCATAACCGGGTTTCCACGATCGAACGCACCGCCGCGAAGATCCGCGAACTGGTCCCGGAAGCCCGCGTCGAGGTGGCGCACGGCAAGATGTCCGAAAGCCGGCTGGAACAGATCATCGTGGACTTCTGGGAGAAGCGCTTCGACGTCCTGGTCTGCACCACCATCATCGAGACCGGGCTGGACATCTCCAACGCCAACACCCTGATTGTCGACGGCGCGGACAAGTACGGGCTCTCCCAGCTGCACCAGCTGCGCGGGCGCGTGGGCCGCGGCCGGGAACGGGCCTACGCCTACTTCCTCTATCCCTCCGAAAAGCCGCTGGGCGAGGTGGCGCTGGAACGGCTCAAGGCCGTAGCGACGCACAACGAACTCGGCGCCGGCATGCAGCTGGCCATGAAGGACCTCGAGATCCGCGGCGCCGGCAACCTGCTCGGCGGCGAACAGTCCGGCCACATCCAGGGCGTCGGCTTCGACCTCTACATCCGGCTGGTCGGCGAGGCCGTGGCGGACTACCGGGGCGAGGCCGAGGAGAAGGCCGCGGAGATGAAGATCGAGCTGCCGGTCAACGCGCACCTGCCGCACGACTACGTACCCGGTGAGCGGTTGCGCCTCGAGGCCTACCGGAAGCTGGCCTCGGCACTGAGCAACGAGGCGATCGAGGAGGTCGAGGCCGAGCTCGTGGACCGCTACGGGGAGCTGCCGCTGCCGGCGAAGAACCTCGTCGCGGTGGCCCGTTTCCGGGTCGGGGCGCGCGAGGCCGGCCTCACTGACGTCGCCCTACAGGGCAACTTCATCAAGTTCTCGCCCGCCCAGCTGCCGGAGTCCAAGCTGATGCGGCTGGCCCGGATGTACCCCGGCTCGCAGGCGAAACCGGCTTTGGACGCGGTGCTGATCCCCAAGCCCAAGACGGCCCGGATCGGCGGCCGCGACCTGCAGGATGCCGAGATCCTGGCCTGGGCCAACGGCGTGATCGAGGCGATCTTCTCCGACGTCCCGCTCTCGGTGGGCTAAACCGTGATGGGAGGACACCACGCCGCGTCCGGGGCCGCGGCGTGGGTGGCTATTGCCTCGACCGGGCCCTACGCGCTGGGCTGGTATCCGCTGGATGCAACCGGCATCGTGATCGGCGGGATGGCAACGGCCGGGACTGCGCTGGTCTGCGACTGGGACCACCGCTCCAGCACGGTGGCGCATGCCCTGCCGCCGCTCTCGAACATGATCGCCGTGGGGATCGAGAATGCCTCCGGCGGCCACCGCCAGGGCACCCACTCGGTCCTCGGCGCCGCGTTCTTCGTGCTGCTCGCGGCCATGGCCGGGCAGGCCCAGCTGCAGACGGACTGGGGGCTGCTCTCCGTGGGCGCAGGGCTGCTGTGCATGTTCATGATCAACATTGCCGCAAAGGCGCTGAAGCTGTTTCCCAAGTACGGCTGGATCAGCAACTGGATCTTCGCCCTGACCATGGCGGGCCTGGTGACCTGGTTCGCGCCGCACCAGTGGTCCTGGCTGCCGGTGTCGATGCTCACCGGCGTCCTGGTGCACATCGTGGGCGACATGATCACCACCGGGGGAGTGCCGCTGCTCTGGCCGCTGGTGGTCAAGCCGCCGAAGTTCCTGCGCAGGCTGCCGCTGGTCAAGGACGTCTGGAAGGCCAACGGGGCATTTTCCATCCCGCTGCTGGGCCGGGCCGGCTCGCGGCGCGAATGGTTCGTGCTGATCCCGGTCAGCGCGTACGCCATGGTCGGGATGTTCTCCGCCGTGCTTGCCCTGGCCAAGGGGCACTTCCCGGCCGCCCTCGCGCTGGGGACCGCGCTGGTCAGCCGCCTGCTGGCCGTCGTCGGCGGCTAGGGCCGCCGCGCTTTTCCGCTGCGGTTCCGGACGTGCGCGGCCCGGATCCCGGGTGCCTTAGCCCGCATCCGCCGCGCTTGTCCGGACCCGCCGCTTAAACAACTGAAGCCCCGGAAAACCGGGGCTTCAGTTCGAAACGTGGTTAGCTCTCGCCTGCGGAGTCGGAGCGGCCCGTGATGGTCTGCGGGATCCAGAACGCCAGGGCGAACAGGATGAGGCAGGCGGCCATCGGCCAGGGGTTGCCCAGGCTGAGGAAGGACAGCGAATACAGGGCGCCGAAGAACAGGGCCATCATCAGGACAAACAGCACGACGCTGGATGCCAGGCTGTTTTCGCCGCGCTGGGTCTTGGTGGTGTTGCTGGACATTCGTTCCTCCTCGGCCCCGCGGGGCTCAAAAACTGTGGCGGCAGCGGCTGTGACCGGTGCACGGTCAGTACGCGGACGAACCCTGTTCGCCCTTGACGATCGCGATGCCGGAGCTGGCGCCAATACGTGTTGCACCTGCAGCAATCATAGCCTGCGCGTCGGCGAGCGAACGCACGCCGCCCGAGGCCTTGACACCGAGCCCCGGACCCACGGTGCGGCGCATCAGGGCGACGTCCTCGGCCGTGGCTCCGCCGCCGTTGAATCCGGTGGAGGTCTTCACGAAGTCCGCGCCGGCCTCGACGGCGGCCTCGCAGGCGAGGACCTTCTGGGCGTCGTCGAGCAGTGCGGTCTCGATGATGACCTTCAGGATGGCGCCGCCGGAGTGGACGGCCTCGGCGACGGCGCGGATGTCATCCACCAGGGCGCCTTTGTCGTTTGCCCGTGCCGCGGCGATGTTGATCACCATGTCGATCTCGTCGGCGCCGTCGAGCACCGCGCCGCGGGCTTCGAAGGCCTTGACGTCGCTGGGGGTGGCGCCCAGCGGGAAGCCGATCACGGAGCAGCTCAGCACGCCGGAACCCCTGAGCGCGGTCTTGACGGTCTTGACCCAGATGGGGTTCACGCAGACGGACTTGAAGTGGTACTCGGCCGCCTCGGCGCAGACCTTCAGGACCTCGGCCTCACTGGCCTCCGGCTTGAGCAGGGTGTGGTCGATGTACGAGGCAATGTTGCCCGCAGCGCCCTGGTTGTCGGTGCCGGCGGCGTCGGTGGCCGTGTTGGCTTCGTTGCTCATGATGGTCCCTTTCCTGGCGGACCTGGTTCATGCCCGGTCCGGCGTGCTGACACGGCGTGTGTCGTGGCTTCTCAGTGCACCATCTTGCCATAACGCCACCCGGCCGGCGTCGGGCCTACGCCGCCTGCGCGAGGGGCTCTGAGAGGGACGCCTGAAGCAGCGCCGCGGCGCAGACGCCGGCGGCGGAACCGGCGGCGACCAGCAGGCCCAGCCGTACGCCGTCGTACGCCGCCGCGTCGCCGATGGCCCAGATCCCCGGCACGGAGGTGCGGTAGTCCGTGCCCACCACGATGCCGCCCTGCGGCGCGGTGGCCAGGCCGGCGGTGCGGGCGAGGCTGTCGCGGGAAACGCGCTCTTCGGCGAGGACTACGAGGTCCCCGCTCATGCTGGAGCCGTCGTCGAACACGATCCCGGCGGCGGGCAGCGCGGAGCCGGCGAGGGTGGGGACGACGGCGGACGGGCGCAGCGTGGTGCGGACGGGCCGGACGCCGCGCGCCCGGAGCACCGCCTCGGCCTGGCCCGCGGCGGTGCCGGTGCCCACCAGGATGCCCAGCGGCCTGCGGCCCAGGACCCGGGTGACGTCCTTGACGGCGTCGCCCAGGCGGGTGGCGTCATCAATCGTGGAGTAGCTGAGGCAGCGGCCCGCACCCTCGATCGGCGCGAGGGCCGGCGTCGAACCGGTGGCGATTACCAGCTGGTCGTAGCTGAACTCGAGGCCGTCCGCGGTGGTGACCCGCCGCTCCGTCGCGTCGATGAAGCTGGCAGGCTGCCCGAAGCGGACCGAGACCTGGGGCAGGGCGGCGAGTTCCAGCAGCTCCTCCGGGGCATCGTCGCGGTTGCTGAGCACGGTGATGCCGCCGGCGAAAGGGGTGCGCGTGAGCTGGCGGACCAGCGCCTGGGCGGCCGGGCCGGCCCCGGCGACGACGATCCGCGGCCGGGTCTGGGCGGTGGCGGACACGGTGGAGATGGCGGACGCTTCCGTAACGGACATGTGCTGGCCCTTTCGCTGGTGGGCCGGATGTGGCCCGTGTTCTTGATGTTCCCCAGCGTAGGGGGCCGGCTTTTCGTGGAGGTTTCCGCGGTGTTGCAGTATTTTCGCGCTTCGTTCGCCAGTTGTTACCAGCTGGTAATGCCGTGGGTCACACCCGGATCCGGTAGCCGCGCTTGACCACCGTCTCCACCAGGCTGCCGTCCGGCAGCGCGGAGCGGAGCCTGCTGACGGTCATGTCCAGGGCGTGGACCGATCCGCGCAGCTCCAGCAGTTCGGAGAGCGCGTCGCGGGACAGCACGGCCCCACCGGCACCCAGCAGCGCCCGCAGCAACAAGAGCGGCGCCGGGGCCAGCTCCACGGCCTCGCCGTCGATCCGCAGCGACCTGCCGCGCAGCTCCACCGCGCCCGAGGCGGTATCCAGCCGCCGTACATGGTTCAGGGCCAGGTGTTCCACGACCAGCCGGATCAGGGCGCCCATCCGAAACCGTTCCGGGATCAGCGGCTGCACCCCGGCGTCGAGCAGCGGCTGGGCGGTGATGGGTCCGACGACGGCGGTGGCCACCGTGGTCTTCAGGCTCTCCACAAGCTGTTTGTAGAGGCCCATCTCGTGCGCCGTGCTCCACAGCGCATCGACGGCGGGGGCGCTTGTGAAGGTCAGCACGTCCAGGTTGCCGCCGCACGCCGCCTCGATCAGTTTCGGCAGCCGGTCCGCGCCGTCGGGCTTGACCCAGCGGTACGGAGTGACGGTCATGACGTTGGCGCCGGACATCCGCAGCCGCTCCAGCTGCCGGACATCGGTGTAGCCGTGCAGCTGCACGGCGACGGTCTTGCCCCGCACCCCCTCGGCCAGCAACATGTCCACCAGGGTGGAGGTGGTCTCGTCGCTGCTGATCCCGACGTCGGCCAGGCCGGCCGCGCGGACGGCGCCGCGGGCCTTGGGGCCGCGGACGAACATCCGGGTGGCGCCGAGGGTTTCCAGCAGCTGTTCGCCGATGCCGAAGGTGTCCGCCGCCTCGCACCAGCGGCGCATGCCGTAGGCGGTGGTGGCGATGCAGAGCTCCGGCCGGGCCTCGATGATGGCGCGGGTATCCTCGATCAGCCGCAGGTCTTCCTGGACCGGGGCGATCTTCAGCGCCGGGGCGTGCAGCACCTCCGCGCCGCGCCGTTCCAGGGCCTCGATCAGGTCCTGGGAACGGCGGTGCGAGGTGACCCCGATCCTGAAGCCCTCCAGCGGCAGCTCAGCCTTCTCCGGCGCTTCCTCTGTGGCGGTTGCCCCGGGCGAGGGTGCTCCGGCGGCCTGCGCTCCCGGGCCGGCGGCGGCAATGGCCTCCAGCGCGCTCACGGCGCTCACGCTCCCATCAGGGACGCGGCGAGGCGGTCCAGTTCGGCTTCGGCTTCGGCACAGCCGCGGTTGGCCTCGGCCACCCTCACCACCTCGCCGATCACCAGCACGGCGGGGTTGCTGCAGTCCGCGGCCGCCGTCGTAATGCTGCCCAGTTCGGCGATGGTGGTCCRCTGGCCCGGGCGGTAGCCGCGTTCGACGACGGCCATCGGCATGTCCGCGCGCATCCCGGCGCGCCGCAGTCCCGCGGCCAGCTGGTGCAGGGTGCCAATGCCCATCAGCACCACGATGGTGCCGCCCAGCCCGGCCAAGTGCGTGTGTTCCTTCTCGGTCAGCGGGGCGTGGCCGGAAACCACGGTGAACATGTGGCTGACCTCGCGGTGCGTGACCGGGATCCCGGCCGCGGCGGGGACGGAGATGGCGCTGGTGACCCCGGAGACCACCCGCACGGGCACGCCCGCCTTCACGCAGGCGGCCACTTCCTCGCCGCCCCGGCCGAAGACGTACGGGTCCCCGCCCTTGAGCCGGACCACGTTCTTCCCGGCCAGGGCTGCGTCGACCATGAGCTCCTCAATACCGGACTGGCTGACGGGGTGGTGGCCGGGCCGCTTGCCCACATCCACGAGCTCCGCCGTCGTCAGTGCGGGCAGTTCCTGGTAGGGGGCGAGCCGGTCATAGAACACGACGTCGGCGTCCCGCAGCGCCTGGACGGCCGCCACGGTCAGCAATTCAGTGGTCCCGGGTCCGCCGCCCACCAGGGTGACATGGCCGGCGGGGCCGGCGGCGGGCTCTGCCGCGACCGGGATGCCGGTCTCGTGGCAGCGCTCCAGCAGGGCCGCCCAGCCCGGCTGGCCGTCGTCGACCGCGGCGACCAGGAAGGGACGCTCCGGCAGCGCGCCGTCGTGCGCTCCGCCGTCCGGGCGGCTGAGCCGGGACACCACGGCCCCGGCCGCCTGGTAGCGCCGGACGGCCTGGCGGGCGGCGGTGTCCGCGCCGGTGACGAGGACTTCGCGGCCGCTGAGATCGATGCTGAGCTGCATGTTAGGCCTGGCTTTCGGTAGGGGCAGACGAGACGGCGGGGCCGGCAGTTGCGGGGCCGCTGTCGGCGTCGGCGGGACGGACCGGGATGCTGGCGGCGATCAGCACCGGCTGCTGCCCGGCCTGCGCCTTCTCCTCCGCGGTGGCGGGGCGCATCTGGCCGCGCTCCGGGACGAAGGAGATCGAGTCGTCCTTTTGGTCCGGGGCGTTGACGAAGGAGCGGAAGCGGCGCAGCCGTTCAGGGTCCTTGAGCGTCTCGGCCCACTCGTCCTGGTAGGTGTCCACGTGCTTGGCCATGGCTGCCTCAAGGTCCGCGGCGATGCCGAGCGAGTCGCGCACCACCACGTCCTCGACGTGCTTCAGGCCGCCGTCGAGCTCTTCCTGCCAGCGCGCGGTGCGCTGCAGCCGGTCCGCGGTGCGGATGTAGTACATCAGGTAGCGGTCGATGTACTTCAGCAGGGTCTCCTCGTCCAGGTCCTGCGCGAGGAGCTGGGCGTGCGCCGGCTGGAAGCCGCCGTTGCCGCCCACGTAGAGGTTCCAGCCCTTGTCCGTGGCGATCACGCCGACGTCCTTGCCGCGGGCCTCGGCGCATTCGCGGGCGCAGCCGGAGACGCCCATCTTCAGCTTGTGCGGGCTGCGCAGTCCGCGGTAGCGCAGCTCCAGCGTGATCGCGAGGGCGACGGCGTCCTGGACGCCGAAGCGGCACCAAGTGGACCCGACGCAGGACTTCACGGTGCGCAGCGACTTGCCGTAGGCCTGGCCGGACTCGAAACCCGCGTCCACGAGTTCCTTCCAGATGTCCGGGAGCTGTTCCAGCCGGGCGCCGAACATGTCGATCCGCTGGCCGCCGGTGATCTTGGTGTAGAGGCCGTACTTCTCGGCGACGGCGGCGATCACGCCGAGCTTCTTCGGGGTGATCTCGCCGCCCGCGATCCGGGGAACCACCGAGTAGCTGCCATCCTTTTGCATGTTGGCCAGGGCGCGGTCGTTGGTGTCCTGCAGGGTCCCGCGGCCGGCGTCGAGCACGTAGGCGCTGTGCTGGCTGGCGAGGATGTTGGCGATGGTGGGCTTGCAGATGTCGCAGCCGGTGCCGGTGCCGTAGCGGGCCAGGATGTCCTCGAAGGAGGCCAGTTCCAGGACCTTGATGGCGTCGAAGAGTTCCTGCCGGGAGAGTTCGAAGTGTTCGCAGAGGGCCTTGGAGACGGCGACGCCGGACTTGGCCAGTTCGCCTTCGAGCAGCTTCTTCAGCATCGGCACGCAGGAGCCGCACTGGGTGCCGGCACGGGTGCAGCCCTTGAGGTCGCCGAGGTCCTGGACCGGGGCGTTGCCCTCGCAGGCGCCGCAGCCATTGACGGCGTCGCGGATGGCTCCGGCGGCCACGTTGTTGCAGGAGCACAGGATGGCGTCGTCCGGGAGGCTGGCCTCCAGGGCTTCGCCGCCGCCGGCCGCGGTGAGGTAGGCGCCGGGTTCGGCGGCCAGTTCGCGGCCGAGCATGGGGCGCAGCGAGGTGTACGGGGTCGCGTCGCCGACGAAGATGCCGCCCAGCAGGGTCTTGGCGTCGTCGGTGGTGACGATCTTCTGGTACACGCCGCGGGCCGGGTCCGCGTAGACGATTTCGAGGGCGTGGTCCGTGCGGGCGAAGGCGTCGCCGAAGCTGGCGACGTCGACGCCGGAGAGCTTGAGCTTGGTGGCGGTGTCGAAGCCCGGGAAGGTCGCGCCGCCGCCGTGCAGCCGGTCTGCGACGATCTCCGCCATGGTGTTGGCGGGGGCCACCAGGCCCAGGCACATGCCGCCGAAGTTGGCGACCTCGCCGATCGCCCAGACGCCGGGCACCTGGGTCTGGCAGCCGTCGGAGATCACGACGCCGCCGCGCGGGCCGAGTTCGAACTGCTGCTGTGCGCCCTCGCCGGCCCGGAACAGTTCGTCGCGGGGGCGTACGCCGATTGCGACGATCACAATGTCGGCCTCCACGGTGCGGCCGTCGGCCATCAGCACGCCGGTGACCTGGCCGTCGTCGTCGGAGAGGACCTCGGCGGGGAAGACGCCGCCGTGGACGGTGAAGCCCTTGGCCTCGATCAGCCGGCCGAGCGCCTGCCCGGCGCCCTCGTCCAGCTGGGTGTTCATCAGCCAGGGGGAGCCGTTGATGACGATCGGCACGGCGCCGAGCTGTTCGGTGCCGGCCGCGGACTCGAGGCCGAGCAGGCCGCCGCCGATCGTGACGGCGTTGACCTTCCGGCCCAGCTTGGCGGTGAGTTCCGCGATCGCCTGGTTGATGGCCCGGACGTCCTCGAGGGTGCGGTAGACGTGGGTGAGTTCGGCGCCGGGGATGGGCAGGCGGGCGGCGTCGGAGCCGGTCGCGACGACCAGTTCGTCGTACGGGTAGACGGTGCCCGCGGCGGTTTCCACGGTTTTCGCGGCGGTGTCGATGCCGGTGACGCGCTCGCCGGTCCTGAGCGTGAGGGCGTCGTGGTCCCACATTGAGGCGCTGCCCAGGGTGAGGTCCACGTCCGCATCGGTGAGCGCCTTGCTGAGCGCGACGCGGTCGTAGGGGAGGTGCGCTTCCTCGGTGAGGACGGTGACCTGCCAGCCGTCGAGGCCGCGGGCGTGCATGGCGTCGGCGAAGCGGTGCGCGGCGGGTCCGCCGCCGGCGACGACGACGCGTCGGGGGACCTGCCGGGATTCCGTCCGGGAGCGTTCGTTTTCGGGGCTGGCGGTCTGTCCGGTCACGGGTGGCCTTTCGTTGGGCCGCAGGCGGTGCTCTGCAACGGTTAGATCCAGCTGCTTCGATCGGCCCGTGCTGTCAGCGGCATCGATCGGCTGGTCCGTTCAGCCTAGGGACCGGCAGTTTCGCTTCAGTTTCCCTTTTGTTTCGTGATCTTAACTTCTGCATCACGGCTGCGTTTCGGGCTGCGTGAGGTCTCTTTTACCGGCCGGACACATTGGCAGCACGCCGTTGAAACACCCCGCTCCTAGCGTGGAGACATGGCCGCAGCTGTGGCCAGGAAACTTTGAGAGGGGCCGACATGACTGCCGTACTGGAAAGCGCAGCCCGCAGCTTTGTGGAGCGAACCGCCGACGAAAGCGGCTGGCACCGGGTGTGCGCCGTGGAAGAGCTGGAGCCCGGCTGGGGCGAGGCCGCGCTGATCGCCGGACACCAGGTGGCCTTGATCCGTACCGCGGCCGGTGAGGTGTTCGCCGTCGAGCACGCCGATCCTGCCACCGGCGCCCATGTCATGGCCCGCGGCATCACCGGCTCCCGCGGTGCGCGCCCCACGCTGGCCTCGCCGCTGCACAAGGAGGTCTACGACCTCGGGACAGGGGAGTGCCTCGGCACCCCCGAGCTGCGCCTGGGCACGTACGCCGTCCGGGTGACGGACGGCTTCGTCGAGGTGGCGCTCTAGAGCCCGAGCGCCTCGCGCACGTCGGCCAGGACGCCGTCCAGGGCCGCACGGGCCTCGAGGCGCGCCTGCGGCAATTCGGCGGCGGATCCGACGCTGCGGATCACCTCGAGGTAGCACTTGAGCTTCGGTTCCGTGCCGCTGGGGCGGATGATGACGCGGCTGCCGTCCTTCGTCAGGTAGAGCAGTCCGTCGGTGGGCGGGAGCTGTTCGCTGCCCTCGGCCAGGTCCGCCGCGGTCTCGACGGCGGAGCCCCCGAAGGAGTCCGGCGGGCTGACCCGCAGCCGGTTCATCATGGCGTCCAGCAGGCCCAGGTCCGCAACCCGGATGCTGAGCTGGTCGCTCGCGTGCAGCCCGTGCACCAGGTACAGCTCGTCCAGGGTGTCGAAGATCGTCTTGCCCTCGGCCTTCGCGGCCGCGGCGAGTTCGGCGATCAGCACCGCGGCCGAAATGCCGTCCTTGTCACGCACCAGCGACGGCGCGACGCAGTAGCCCAGCGCCTCCTCGTAGCCGTAGAGCAGGCCGGGCACACGGGCGATCCACTTGAATCCGGTGAGGGTTTCCTCGTGGGCGTAGCCCGCCGCGGCGGCGATGCGGGCCAGCAGCCGGGAGGACACGATCGAATTGGCGAAGACGCCGGCAGCGGCACCCCCTGCGGCGCCCCCTGCGGCCCCGTCGGTGGCGGCCAGCCGGGCCACGACGTGGGCCCCCAGCAGGGCGCCCACCTCGTCCCCGCGCAGCATCCGCCAGGCGCCGGTGTCCGGGTCCTTCGCGGCAACCGCGGCGCGGTCGGCGTCGGGGTCGTTGGCGATCACAATGTCGGCGTCCACCCGGGCCGCGGTTTCCAGCGCGAGGTCCAGCGCGCCGGGCTCCTCGGGGTTGGGGAAGTTCACGGTGGGGAAGTCGGGGTCCGGTTCGGCCTGCTCGGCCACCAGCGTGACGTCGGTGAATCCCGCGGCCTTGAGTACCGCCACGGCAGTCTCGCCGCCCACACCGTGCATGGGGGTCAGGACGATCTTCAGCTCGCGGGCCGGGAAGCGCTCCGGCACGGCGAGGGCGGCGACGGCGGCCTCGTAGTCGGTGGCGATGGAGGGACCCAGCACCGTCCAGCCCCCGGCGGCCAGGGCAATCGAATCCAGTGCGCCGACGGCGTCGATCTCCGCGGCGATCAGCGCATCGTAGGGCGCCACGATCTGGGCGCCGCGTCCGCTCTCCTCGACGGCGTGGCGGCCAAGGTAGACCTTGTAGCCGTTGTCCTGCGGAGGGTTGTGGCTTGCCGTGACCATCACGCCGCCGTCGCAGTCCAGGGCGCGGACCGCGTAGGCGAGCAGGGGCGTGGGCAGCGCGGCCGGCATCAGGAACGTTTCGATGCCGGCGGCGGTGAAGATCGCGGCGGTTTCTTCGGCGAAGATGTCGGAGTTGTAGCGGGCGTCGTAGCCGACGACGGCGCGCGGCCGGGTCCCCGGCGCTGCCTGCGCAGCAGCGCTGCCGAGGAAGGCCGCCAGGCCCGCGGCGGCGCGGCGCACCACGACGCGGTTCATCCGGTTCGGCCCGGCGCCGAGGGCCGCCCGCAGGCCCGCGGTGCCGAACTGGAGCGTGCCGCTGAAGCTGTCCGCCAGTTCCTGCCGTGCTCCCGCTGCTCCCTCGTCGGTAAGGCGGACCAGCTCGGTCAGGGCGGCGGCGGTCGCGGGATCCGGGTCCTGGGCCGCCCAGGTGCGGGCGTCGCTCAACAGTCGGGTCAGTGCGGCATCGGAAGACGTCATGGGTACCAAACTAGCGTCAAAGCTGGGCCGGGCGCGCCCCGACAAGCGCGGGCGGGGCTTACAGTTCCATCACACCCGGGCGGCCAGGGGCGCGCGGGCTGGCACATCACGGCAGTGTTTCCGGCCGGTGCTGCCGCGAAGGGTCGGCTCGGCGCAGGTCTTCCGAAGGATCGGCTCAAGACCGCGGCCAAGGCAGTGGCGGGTCATTGACACCCATTTTTCCGGACACGTAACGTCTGGAATATGAAAATGGGGCGTGGGGTGGAATGGGCCGTGCACTCGTGCGTCAACATGGCTTGGACGCCGCCGGGGGAGGCCGTGAACAGCGCCAGGCTCGCGGCCTTGTACAAGCTCCCCGCGGCGTACCTGAACAAGCAGCTCCAGGCCCTGGTCCGCGCCGGGATCCTGACCTCGGTCTCGGGCCCGCGCGGCGGCTTCCACCTCGCGCGCAGGCCGGAGAACATCACCGTGCTGGATGTGGTCCTGGCCCTGGAAGGGCAGGAGCCGGCCTTCCGCTGTGAAGCCATCCTCGGCGACATGCCGGAGGCTGACCGGCAGGAGAACTTCGTCCGGACCTGCCTGATCTCCCAGACCATGCGGCAGGCGGAGCTGGCCTGGCGGCAGGCGCTGGCACGGCAGACCATCGCCGGGATCGCCGACTCGATGGAGCGTCGGCTTCCCGGCGGCCGCGACAAGGCCGTCCGCCGTCTCACCGCAGGCCTGGGCTAGGGGCGCTGGGGGCTTTAGGGGCCCTGGCCCGCGCCCGGCCTGCAGGGGCCGGCTTAGAGCTTGGCGATGATCTCCGCGAGCAGCTTGGAGATGCGCGGACCCGCGGCCTGGCCGGCCTCAAGGACCTCCTCATGGCTCAGCGGCACCGGGCTGATGCCGGCGGCAAGGTTGGTGACCAGCGAGATGCCGAAGACCTCCATGCCCGCATGGCGGCCGGCGATGGCCTCCAGCGCGGTGGACATGCCCACCAGGGACGCGCCGATCCGCTTGGCGTACTGCACCTCGGCCGGGGTCTCGTAGTGCGGGCCGGTGAACTGCGCGTAGACGCCTTCGTCCAGGCTGGGATCTACCTCACGGGCCAGGCCGCGGATCCGCGAGGAGTACAGGTCGGTGAGGTCCACGAAGGTAGCGCCCTCGAGGGGGGACGTGGCGGTGAGGTTGATGTGGTCACTGATCAGCACGGGGGTGCCCGGCGCCCAGTCCTCGTTCAAGCCGCCGCAGCCGTTGGTGAGGACCAGCGTCTTGCAGCCGGCGGCGGCCGCGGTGCGAACGCCATGCACGACGGCGCGGACGCCCTTGCCCTCGTAGTAGTGCGTTCGGGCGCCCAGGACCAGGGCGCGCTTGCCTTCCCGGGTCAGCACCGAGCGGATGGTGCCCACGTGGCCCACCACGGAGGGGGAGGAAAAGCCGGGGACCTCGTCCGCGGAGAGCGTGGCTGTGGTCTCGCCGATCAGTTCGGCAGCGTCGCCCCAGCCCGAGCCAAGCACCAGCGCGACATCGTGGCTGTCGACGCCGGTCTCTTCGGCAATGTAGTCGGCGGCGGCGCGGGCGGCGTCGAAGGGGTCCGTGTTCAGGAATTCTGTATTACTCACTGGTACAAGCTACCGTGCCCGTGCCGCACCGCACAGCATCTTTATTGGTGGCGCCGGTCCGGATGATGGACAATGGATGATTGTGACTACGCATCCCGATTTCAGTGCCCCCCGGATCGCAATTCTTGGCGGAGGGCCCGGTGGCTACGAAGCCGCCATGGTCGCCGCATCGCTGGGAGCGCAGGTCACCATTATTGAGCGCGCCGGACTCGGCGGATCGGCGGTGCTGACCGACGTCGTGCCGTCCAAGACCTTGATCGCGACGGCGGACCTGATGACCCGCGTGGGGGAGGCCGGCGAGCTGGGTGTGAAGTTCGACCTCGACGGCGGCGACTGCAGCCCGACGATGCGTGCGGACCTCAAGCACATCAACGACCGCCTGCTGGGCCTCGCCCGGCAGCAGTCCGCCGACATCCAGAAGGGCCTGGAGGGCCAGGGCGTCCGCATCCTGCTCGGCTCCGGCAAGATGCTGGACAACCACACGATCGAGGTCCTCACTTCCGAGGGCACCGAGACCATTGAGGCCGACGCCATCCTGCTCGCCGTAGGCGCCCACCCGCGCGAACTGCCCACGGCCCGGCCGGACGGCGAGCGCATCCTGAACTGGGCACAGATCTACAACATGGACGAGCTGCCCGAGGAACTGATCGTGGTGGGCTCGGGCGTCACCGGCGCCGAATTCGCCTCCGCGTACAACGGCCTGGGCTCCAAGGTCACCCTGATTTCTTCCCGCGACAGGGTGCTGCCCGGCTCGGACACGGACGCGGCCGAGGTGCTGGAAGGCGTCTTCGAACGCCGCGGCGTGAAGGTGTTGTCCCGGGCCCGCGCAGAGACCGTGGAGCGCACGGAGGGCGGCGTCGTGGTCACCCTCGGCGACGGTTCCAAGGTCACCGGCAGCCACTGCCTGGTGGCCGTCGGCTCCATTCCGAACACCGCCGGGATCGGCCTGGAGGAGGCCGGCGTCGCGCTGACCGAGAGCGGCCACATCAAGGTCGACGGCGTCTCGCGCACCACCGCGCCGAACATCTACGCCGCGGGCGACTGCACCGGCGTGCTGGCCCTCGCTTCGGTCGCGGCCATGCAGGGACGCATCGCGATCGCGCACTTCCTCGGCGACAGCGTCACCCCGCTCAAGCTGCACCAAGTGGCCTCGAACATCTTCACCTCCCCGGAGATCGCCAACGTCGGCGTCTCCGAGGCGGAGATCGACTCCGGCAAATACCAGGGCGACGTCGTCAAGCTCTCGCTGCGCAGCAACGCGCGCGCCAAGATGCGCAACCACAAGGACGGCTTCATCAAGATCTTCGCCCGCAAGGGCTCCGGCACTGTGATCGGCGGCGTCGTGGTGGGGCCGAACGCCTCCGAGCTGATCTTCGCGATCTCCCTCGCGGTGACGCAGAAACTGCACGTCGACGACGTCGCCAGCACCTTCACGGTGTACCCGTCGCTCAGCGGCTCCATCTCCGAAGCGGCACGGCGGTTGCACGTCCACATGTAGCTGGCCGAGAGTTTCTTTCGGCCGCGAAAAGTCAGCACCGGCGCCCCCAGGGCGTCGGTGCTTGGCTTTAAGCCCGGTGCGTCGCTTTGAGCAGGGAGGCCGTCTTCCGTGCCGGTTTACATTCTGACATTTCATGCATATATTGTCAGAATGAATAGCCGTCCAGACGCCATCATCGACGCGGCCTACGTGTGCTTCACCCGCCACGGTGCCCGCCGGACCACGATGCACGACCTGGCGGAGGAAGCCGGCATGTCCCGGGCGGCCCTGTACCAGTACTTCCGCAACAAGGAAGACGTGTTCCGGGCGCTGGTCGAGCGCCTGCTGGCCGCTGCCCTCGCCGCCTCCGAACATGCGGCGGAAATGGAAGGGCTCCCCGAGGCGCGGCTGGCAGGGATCCTGTCGGCCAAGCTCGGCCTGGTGATGCAGATCTGGCGGGACAGCCCGGCACATGCGGCAGAACTCCTTGGCGTCGACACACGCCTGAGTTCGGACGTGCTTGGACGCTACGACGAGGCAATGCTCGGTCTGCTGACGCGGACAGTTCACGATTCTTACCCGGCGGCGGACGCCCCGGAAGCGGCGGAGATCCTGCTGGCCTTCACCCGCGGCCTGGAGGCGGGCGTTTCCAATCCAGCCGCCCTGCCCGAGCGCCTGCGTCGGGGCGTCGAAGTCTTCGTCACCGGTCTCAACAGCCTCACTCCTACGAAGGAACAACCATGACCACAGCAGTACTGATCACCGGAGCCTCCTCCGGCATTGGCCGCGCGACAGCCGAACGGCTGCTCGCCCAACCCGGGTTCACCGTCTACGCCACCGCGCGACAGCCTGAGGCGATTGCCGATCTTGGGCGTGCCGGAGCCAAAGTCCTGGCGCTCGACGTCACGGACGAAGCATCGATGGCCGCGGCCGTTCGCGCCGTCGAGGAACAGCACGGCAGCGTCGGAGTCCTCATCAACAATGCCGGTTACGGCGAGTACGGGACGATCGAGGAAGCCGAGCTGGATGCGGTCAGGCGGCAGTTCGAGACCAACGTTTTCGGCTTTTCCCGGATGATCCAGCTGGTGCTGCCGGGGATGCGGGCCGCCGGGGCCGGGCGGATCGTCAACATCGGTTCGATGGGAGGCCGGGTCACGTTCCCCGTCGGCGGCTACTATCACGCCACTAAGTACGCCGTGGAGGCCATCACTGACGCGCTCCGCTTCGAGACCGCGCCCTTCGGCATCCACACCTCCTTGATCGCCCCGGGCCTGATCCGCACCGGCTTTGGTGCCACCGCCTCCCGGACCCTGGCCGCCTCCGGCAAAGCGGCAGGACCGTACGCGGCCCTGCGGGCTGCCGCGGACGAGCAAATGGCTACCTCCTACGCCTCGCCGGTCCTCGCTGCCGAACCCGACGCCGTCGCCAGCGCGGTTGAGCACGCAGTGACGTCCCGCCGGCCCCGGCCCCGCTATACCGTCACCCCGGCCGCCAAAGCCATCGTCCAGTCCCGGCGGTTCCTGGGCTCGGGACTTTTCGATGCCTACCTCCGCCTGCAGTTCAAGAGTAAGAAATGAAGCCCACCGACAGTTGGCCCGCACCCTTCGGCCCCTCGACGGCGCGGGTTTACGCCTACAACGAGATCCGCACCCACCTGCCTGCCGAACTGCTTTGGCAGGTGCTCATCGAAGCGGCCGCGTGGCCCCGGTGGTACCGCAATGCCCGCGACGTAAGCATTGATGGCGGAGGGCAACAGCTGACCAGCGCATCGACCTTCACCTGGACCACCTTCGGCCTCCGCGTGGCCAGCACAGTCCGGGAGTTCGCCCCGTCCAGCCGGCTGGCCTGGGAGGGCGCCGGGCGCGGGTCCTCCGGATACCACCGCTGGGATCTGCAGCCCACCCCCGACGGCGGCACACTCATTGTGACCGAAGAGGTCCAAAGCGGAATCATCGCGCGGCTTCTCGGACCGGTAGTGAAGCGGAGCATCGAACGGCAGCACCAACACTGGCTCGAGGCCCTGGTCGAGACAGCGGAAGCCGCGACGGTCAGGCCGTAGGCCACGTCGACCCCAGGGACGGTGCACCTTACCGACTCGCACCGGCGGAAAAGGGAGGGACCGGCGGAAGTTTCCGCCGGTCCCTCCCTTTTTGTTCCGCTCAGGCGGCCGCTTAGAACGGGTACGGCGCGATGTCCGGGCGCATCGTGAGCCACTGGATCTCCGTGAAGGACTCCATGTTGGCGTGGTGGCCGCCGATCCGGGAACCGTTGCCGGAGTTCTTCGTTCCGCCGAACGGGGAGTTCGCCTCGTCGGAGACCGTCTGCTCATTGATATGGACCTTGCCGGAGTCGAGCCGGTCCGCGATGGTCATGGCCATGCCGACGTCGCCCAGGATGCCGATCGACAGGCCGTATTCGTTGTCGTTGGCCAGCGCCACGGCCTCGTCAAGGGTGGAGAACTTCATCACCGGCGCCACCGGGCCGAAGATCTCGTCCTTCCACGCCGGGCTGTCCTCCTTCAGGTCCACCAGCACGGTGGGCTGGTAGAACCGGCCGTCGTGGGTGCCGCCGGCAGCCAGCCGGGCGCCGGCCTGCACCGCGTCCTGGACAATTCCGTCCACCCGGTGCAGCTGGCGTTCGTCGATCACCGGGCCCAGTGCCACGGTGCCGCTCTTCGGATCTCCCACCGGCAGGTGGCCGGCCTTCTCGGCGAGGGCGGCGACGTAGTCCTCGTAAATGTCCTCGTGCACAATGTGCCGGCCGGCCGCCATGCAGATCTGGCCCTGGTGCATGAATGATCCGAAGGCGGCCGCTGAGGCTGCCTTGGCCAGGTCGGCGCCGGGCAACACGATCAGCGCGTTGTTGCCGCCCAGCTCGAGGTGGGCACGCTTGAGCAGCCGGCCGGCGGTTTCGCCGATCTTGCGGCCGGCCGCCGTCGAGCCGGTAAAGGCGATCACCCGGACTTCGGGGGCTTCGACGACGGCGGCGCCGATGTCCGCGCCGCCGGGCAGCAGCGAGAGCAGTCCCTGCGGGAGTCCAGCCTCCTCGAAGATCCGCATCAGCGTCACCCCGCCGCAGACCGCGGTGCGGGGGTCCGGCTTGAGCAGCACCGCGTTGCCGAGGGCGAGGGCTGGGGCGACGGCGCGGATCGAGAGGATCAGCGGGAAGTTGAACGGTGCGATCACCGAGACCACGCCCACCGGCCGGCGTCGGGCGAAGGACCAACGGTTTTCGTTGGAGGTGAGCACGTCGCCGGCCGGGAGTGAGGGCAGTGCAGAGGCGTCATAGCATTCGTTGGCGGCGATGTGCGTTTCCAGTCCGGCTTTGGGCGGGATGCCGCCGGATTCGCGCACGATCCAGTCCTGGATTTCCGCGCCGTGCTCCTCCCAGAGCTGCCCGGCACGGCGCAGTACGGCCGCGCGGTCCTCGGGATTGCGGGCGGCCCATTCCTTCTGTGCCTTGGCAGCGGCCGTGGCGGCCTCCCGGACATCCGCAACGGAGGCGACGCCGTAGCTGCCCAGGGTGTCGCCGGTGGCTGGTTCGACGGCGGCGGCGGTCCCACCGCCGCCGGTGCGCCAGCCGTTGAGGTAGATCTTGCCCTCCCAGAGGGCTGAGTCGAGCAGGGACATGTCTGTCCTTTCATCGTGGGGCTGCCTGAGGCAGTCTGGTGCGGCCGTCCGCCGGGCCGAAAGCGTACGGGCCGATCCCGTCCATCACATGCTGTGCCGGCGCCGCCGTCAAGACCCTCGGTGACATTCGGCCCTAGCCCGGCGCTAAACGGTGCTCGCACAGTGGACCATGGCCAACATTTACCTTCCGTTCGGGACCGTCGAGGGCCAGACGGCCCGGATCGCCGAGTACATCGCCTACGTCATCCGTGAGCACGGCCACGAGGCAAGGACCGCCGACCTGCAGACCGCCGGCGACGCCCTCCCGGATGAGTACGACGCCGTCATCGTCGGCGCCTCGGTCCACATGGGCAAGCACGAGGGGGTCGTCACAGACTTCGTCCGCGCGAACAAGGCCGCGCTGGAACGTTTGCCTTCGGCGTTGTTCTCGGTCAGCCTCGCCGTGGTCGCGGACGAGGGACGGGCGGAAAGCTATGTGGAGAAGTTCGAGGAGGAAACGGGGTGGCGGCCGGCGCACGTCGGCTTGTTCGGCGGGGCCCTGCTGTACAGCGAGTACGGCTTCCTCAAGCGGCACATGATGAAGAGGATCGTCAGCGGACAGGGTTCCCCGGACACGGACATGTCCCGCGACTACGTCTATACCGAGTGGGACGGCGTCCGGCGCTTTGCGGAGGACTTCCTGGCCGGCTTGCCCGCCGCCAGCGCCTAGACGACCGCGGCCCGAACGCTTCCCGACGCCGAACTGCCCCTGGCCATCCGGGCCGCCAGCAGGTAGACGGCACCGGTGATCAGCGGGACCGCGCTTGCCGCCGCGAGCGAGGCGATCGGGCCCGACCGGCCGAGCACCGTGATCAACAGCGGCAGCGCACCCAGGGCCAACAGCAGCCAACCCGCCAGGGCGGTCCGCTTCAACCCGAGGATGGCGGCCGGGAACGCCAGGGCGACGACGCCGACGGCCAGCACCGGTCCGTTCACTTCCTGGAAGCTGCGCGCCATCGTCGAATCGACGGCAAACCACACGCACAGCGCGACGAAGACCGCCGTCAGTGCCACCAGCAGGGGACCGGCCCCCGCCGGCCAGAACCAGGCGAGGGCCGCTAGGACCAGCACCGGCACCGCCCAGGCCAGGAGCACCGTCAGACCGGACGACCCGCCCGGCTCCTCCAGGGCGTAGCCGCCGATGAATGCCGCGCCGAACACGGTGAAGACCGTCATCAGCACCGCGCCCGTCCGGGTCAGCGCGGTCGCGCGCCGCTGCGGATCCTTCTGCCGGTTGAGCACAACTCCGAGCACCACGGCGACCACGACGACGGCGGCCACGGCCAAGATGATGGGGACCGACATGGGTGCCTCCCAGGGGCGGTGGGATCCTGTGCCCATTGAAGCCCAGCGGGGGAGCGCGGCCAAGGGGAGAAAGGCCTGATGGGGCGAACGAGTGCAATCGTCAAACCTGTCTCATGCCGGGCCGTCATACGCCGTCATTTGGGGTCTTCCATCGAGGAGCGGTCTTGCTATCGTCGCAAGTAAGAATGCCGCCACGCGGCCAAGCTGGCGAGCCCTTGCCGGCTCCTCGACGAAGGACCACCATGAAGCGCACACGACTTTCCGTTATCGGCCTCATCGCAGCCGCAGGACTAGCCCTGGCCGGATGCGGGTCGGCGTCCACAACGCCTGCCAGCTCCGCACCGGCAGGCGGCCCGGACACCTCGTTGAGCGACGTCAAGAGCGCCGGGGTGCTCAGGGTCGGCACCGAGGGCACCTACAAGCCTTTCTCCTTCCACGCCAACGGCAGCGGCGAACTGACCGGCTACGACGTGGAGATCATCACCGCCGTCGCCGGCAAGCTCGGCGTCAAGCCGGCCTTCCAGGAGACGCAGTTCGACGCCATCTTTGCCGGACTCGAAGCCAAGCGGTTCGACGTCGTCGCCAACCAGGTCTCGATCACGGACGAACGCAAGGCGAAATACGACTTCTCCACCCCGTACACCGTCAGCACCGGCGTCATTGTCACCAAGTCCGACAACGGGGACATCACCTCCTTCGACAGCCTGAAGGGCAAGACCACGGCGCAGTCGCTGACGAGCAACTGGTACAAGCTGGCACAGCAGAGCGGAGCCAACGTGCAGGCGGTTGAGGGCTGGGCACAGGCCATCACGCTGCTCAAGCAGGGCCGCGTCGATGCCACCATCAACGACAAGCTCACGTACCTTGACCAGCAGAAGACGGCCCGCGATGACAGCATCAAGATTGCCGCCGAGACCACGGACAAGTCACTCAGCGCCTTCGCGTTCCGCAAGGGCTCGACCAGCCTGACCGCCGCCGTCGACAAGGCCCTCACCGAACTGCAGGCCGACGGTACCCTCAAGAAGATTTCGCAGAAGTACTTCAACGCCGACGTCACCAAGTAGCCGGATGGAAACCGTCGAAGAACGCGGCTCCCGATCATGACGATCAACTGGGATCTCGTCTGGGGGTCGCTGGGACCGATCCTGATGGGGGCGATCACCGGCACCATTCCCGTGGCGCTGGCCTCGTTTGCCCTGGGGCTGCTGCTTGCCCTGCTGGTTGCCCTGATGCGGCTCAGCCGCAATCCCGTCCTGTCGGCGATCGCACGGATCTATATCTCCGTAATCCGAGGCACGCCGCTGTTGGTTCAGCTGTTTGTCATCTTCTACGGGCTGCCGTCCATCGGCATCACCATCAGTCCGTGGCCCAGCGCGATCATCGCCTTCTCGCTGAACGTGGGCGGCTACGCCGCCGAAGTCATTCGGGCGGCCATCCTGTCCGTTCCCAAGGGCCAGTGGGAGGCCGGCCACACCATCGGCATGTCGCGGCGCCAGTCACTGGTGCGGATCATCCTGCCGCAGGCCGCGCGGGTCTCGGTCCCGCCGTTGTCCAACACCTTCATCAGCCTGGTCAAGGACACCTCGCTGGCCTCGCTGATCCTGGTGACCGAGCTGTTCCGCCAGGCGCAGCAGGTGGCGGCCTTCAGCCAGGAATTCATGCTGCTGTACCTGGAAGCAGCCGTCATCTACTGGATCATCTGCCTGGTCCTCGCCGGCGGCCAGTCAGTCCTCGAGAAGAGATTGGACCGCTATGTCGCCCACTGAATCCGATCTCCCGGACGCCGATCTCCCGGACGCCGGCCTCCCGGACGCAGCACCGGACGCCACCCCGCTCCTGTCCGTCCGCGGACTCCGTAAGGCGTTTGGGCAGCACGAAGTGCTCAAATCCATTGACGTGGACGTCCGGCGGGGGGAAGTGGTCACCCTGATCGGGCCCTCCGGGTCCGGCAAAACGACGGTCCTGCGGTGCCTCAACGGCCTCGAAGTTCCCGACGCCGGCGTCGTGGAGTTCGACGGCGACCTCACGGTCGACTTTTCGGCGCAGGTGTCCAAGAAGCAGCTGGCGGCCATGCGGGACCGCAGCGCGATGGTGTTCCAGCACTACAACCTGTTCCCGCACAAGACCACCCTGGAAAACGTCATCGAGGGCCCGGTCCAGGTGCAGAAGCGGCCCAAGGCCGAGGCCGTCAAGGAGGCCCGGGAACTGCTCGCCCGGGTCGGGCTTGCCGACAAGGAAAACAGCTATCCCTTCGAGCTCTCCGGCGGCCAGCAGCAGCGGGTCGGCATCGTGCGCGCCCTGGCCCTGCGGCCGCAGCTGCTGCTTTTTGACGAGCCGACGTCGGCGCTTGACCCCGAGCTGGTGGGTGACGTCCTGACCGTCATCAAGGAGTTGGCGGACGAGGGCTGGACCATGGTCGTGGTCACCCACGAGCTCGCCTTCGCCCGCGAGGTTGCCGACGAAGTCATCTTCATGGACGGCGGGGTGGTCGTGGAACGTGGGCACCCGGACACGGTGCTGCGCGCCCCGCGCGAGGAGCGCACCCGGCAGTTCGTGGACCGGCTGCTGAATCCGTTCTAAGGCAGGTCCCTAGGCCACCGCCCCCTGGAAGTGCTTCTCGATGAGCCCCTTGATGTCCTCGTGGCAGCCGCCGCAGCCGGTGCCGGCGCGGGTGGAGGCTGAGACCTCGGCCACCGTCCCGCAACCGGAGGAAACCGCGGCGGCAATGGAAGTCCCGCTCACCCCGGCGCACCGGCACACCGTGCGGTCCGGATCAGTAGCAGGAGGAGCAGCTTGGTCCGGGCCGTCCAGGCGCAGCAGCAGCGACCGGTCCGCGGGGAGCTCCGCGCCGCGCTCGAAGAGCTGCACCAGCTCCGCCCCCGTGCGCGGCATGCCCACGGCCACGAGGCCCTCAAGCACACCTGCGCGCGTGGTCATCTTGACGTAGCGCCCGTGCTCGGGGTCGGCCCACTGGGCCACCTGTAGCCGGGCCCGGCCGCCAACGGCGCCCGCGGTCAGGGCTTCCTCGTCCCAGGGCTCCGCGGAGACGTCCCCGGCCACGGCCATGGTCAGCCCGCGGGCCTTGAGCACCAGCACGCCCGGCTGTTCCGCCGGCAGCGGCGGCAGGGTTTCCGCCCCGGCCGGGGAGCCGGAGGCCAGCAGTGTCAGGTATTCGGCGAGCCATTCGGCCTGCCGCCAGCCCGGTCCCACCAGCCCGGACGGGCCCCGGGCGCTCCGGCAGTCCAGGCAGTCCGGGTCGGGGCAGCGGACCTCGGCGCAGTCGCCGATCGCGAAGATGTGGGGTTCGTGGTGCGCCCGCAGCCGGTGGTCCACCAGGATGCCGGCCGCCGTCGACAGTCCGCAGCCCTCGGCGAGTTCGGTCCGCGGCCGGACGCCGCAGGAGAGGACCAGCAGCTCGCCGTCGATCGCGGCACCGTCCTCCAGCAGCAGCGCGGAGAAGCCGCCGTCGGGCGCGTTGTGTTCAACGGCGACCGAGCGCGCGTTGCCGGCCACCTTCACGCCGCAGTTCCGCAGCGAAGCTGCCAGCACGGCGCCGCCGCCGCGGTCCATGTTGCGCCCCAGCGGGTGCGGGCCGTTGTGCACGACGGTCACGGCGGCGCCCTCCTCGGCTGCGGCCAGCGCCGTCTCGAGTCCCAGAACGCCGCCGCCGAGGACCACCACGCGCTTTCCRCCGGCTACCGCCGCCTGCAGCGCCGAGGCATCCGCCAGGTCCCGCAGCGCCGTCACGCCGGCGGGCAGCACCGGGGCGGCCGGATCCGGGTTCAGCCCGGTGAGGTTGGGGATTACCGGACGGGAACCGGTGGCGAAGACAAGCCGGTCGTAGCCGGGGGAGCTGCCGTCGCTGAGGAGGACCTGCTGCCGGGCGCGGTCGACCCGGCGGACCCGGGTGCCCAGCCGGACATCCACGCCGTCGGAGACCAGCGCCGCAGCATCGGCCAGCGCCATGGCGCCTGCCGTGGTCCGGCCGACGCCGAGGTCGGCCACCAGCACCCGGTTGTAGGCCGCCTCCGCCTCCTCGCCGACCACCGTCAGTTCCACCAGGCCTCCCCGCACCGCGGGCAGCAACTCGTCGATCAGCCGCGCCGCCACCGGGCCGAAGCCCACCACCACAATCCGTTCCGTCATGATGCACCTTCCATCTGGAGGACTTCGGCCTGCACTCCTTCGACCCGGGAGCCTGCCGCAGCAGGCCGCAGCCACACCTTGCTGGTCTTGAATTCCGGCATCCCGGAGACCGGGTCCGTGGCGGCCTCGGTGAGCCGGTTCGCGCTCTCCCATCCTGGGAAGTGGAACGGCAGGAACACGGTCTCCGGCCGGATCCCCGCGCTCAGCTCCGCCCGGCAGAGGACCTCGCCGCGCCCGTTGGCGACAGCTACGACGTCGCCCTCGGCGATGCCCTGCGCCGCGGCGGCGGCCGGGTGGATCTGCAGCCGCGCCTCGGGCTGTGCGGCGGCGAGGGCGGCCACCCGGCGGGTCTGGACGCCGGACTGGTAGTGCTCCAGCAGACGCCCGGTGATCAGGGTCATCGGGGTGCCCGCCGGGTCGGCGCCGCCCGCCGCGACCGGAAGCGTTCGACGGCGCGGCGCCACCGGAGTGAACACCGCCCGGCCGTCCGGATGGGCGAAGGAGTCCAGGAACAGCCGCGGCGTCCCGGAGCTCCCGGCCGGGTAGGGCCAGTAGGCTTCCTCGCCGCGGTCCAGCAAGGCGTAGTCGATCCCGGAGTAGTCGGCCAGGCCGCCCGCGGAGGCGAGCCGGAGCTCCTCGAACACGGTCTCCGGATCCTCGCTGAAGGTCGAGGGCGCGTCCAACAGCGCGGCCAGCCGGGTCATGATCCAGAGTTCGCTGCGCACCCCGGGCGGGGGAGTGATGGCCCGCCGGCGGCGCAGCACCCGGCCCTCGAGGTTGGTCAGGGTGCCTTCCTCCTCCGCCCACTGGGTCACCGGCAGGACCAGGTCCGCCTCGGCCGCGGTCTCGGACATAAAGAAGTCGCAGACCACCAGGAAGTCCAGGCTGCGCAGCCCGGCGATCACGGCGTTCGCATCCGGGGCGGAGACCGCCACGTTGGCGCCGTGAACGAAGAGGCAGCGGACGCCGTCGGGCCGCCCCAGCGACTGGAGCAGTTCGACGGCGGGGACGCCGGGACCGGGGATCGAGGATTCCGGGACACCCCATACGCCGGCGACGTGGGCGCGGGCGGCGGGGTCGGTGATCTTGCGGTAGCCGGGAAGCTGGTCCGCCTTCTGGCCGTGCTCGCGGCCGCCCTGGCCGTTGCCCTGGCCGGTGAGGGTGCCGTAGCCGCTGCGCGCCGAGCCCGGCAGGCCCAGCAGCAGGGCGAGGTTGATGGCGGCGGTGGCCGTGTCCGTGCCGTCCACGTGCTGCTCCACGCCGCGGCCGGTGAGGATGTAACTGCCGCCCTGCCGCGCACCTTCGGCCAGCCGCCGGGCGGTGTCGCGGACCAGTCCGGCCGGGACCCCGGTGAGGGACTGCACGCGCTCCGGCCAGTAGGGGCCGACGCTGCGGAGCAGGGCCGGGTAGCCGGTGGTCCGCTCCGCGATGTAGGCGCCGTCCGTCAGGTCCTCGTGGATGACCACGTGGGCCAGGCCCAGCAGCAGGGCCAGGTCGGTGCCCGGCAGGGGCTGCAGGTGCAGGCCGCCGCCGTCGGCAGTGAATGCCGCGGTGGCGGAGCGCCGGGGGTCGACGACGATCAGCCCGCCGGCGTCGCGGGCCCCTTGCAGGTGCTGGACGAACGGCGGCATGGTCTCGGCGACATTGGAGCCCAGCAGCAGGACGGTGCTGGCGGAACCCAGGTCCGCCAGCGGGAACGGCAGGCCCCGGTCCAGGCCGAAGGCCCGCATCCCGGCCGCGGCGGCCGAGGACATGCAGAACCTGCCGTTATAGTCGATCCGCGAGGTGCCCAGGGCCAGCCGGGCGAATTTGCCCAGCTGGTAGGCCTTCTCGTTGGTCAGGCCGCCACCGCCGAACACCCCGACGGCGTCCGGCCCGTACGCGGCGCGGGTGTTCTTGACCGCGGCGGCGGTGAGCTCCAGGGCCGTGTCCCAGCTGGCCGGTCGGTGCACGCCGTCGGGGCCCCGGAGCAGCGGCTCGGTGACGCGCCCCGGGTGCTCAAGCAGCGACGCCGAGGTCCAGCCCTTGCGGCACAGGCCGCCGCGGTTGGTGGGGAAGTCCCGGCCGGCCACCTCCAGCGGAGTCTCGGGCCGTGCCGGAGCTGCAGCCGCCGGAACTGCCGACGCCGGTTGCACCTCCGGAACGGTCAGTGTCATGGCGCACTGGAGCGCACAGTACGGGCAGTGCGTGGCGGCACCGTCGCTCATTTAGACGTGTCCTTTTCCGTGGCGGGTGGCGGGGCGCAGGTAGCAGGTCCAGCAGACGGCCAGCATCACCAGGTAGGCCGCGACGAAGCCGTAAAAGGCCGGGGTGTAGGAGCCGCTGGCGGTGTTGGAGGCGTTCAGGACCTGCGGGATGACGAAGCCGCCGTAGGCGCCGATCGCGGAGATCAGGCCCAGCGCGGAGGACGCCAGCCGCTGGGTGGCCACGGTGCTGGCCCCGGACAGGGCTGCCCGGCTGTGCAGGGCGAAGATCACCGGGATCATCCGGTAGGTGGCCCCGTTGCCGAAGCCGCTGGCGGTGAACAGCGCCAGGAACAGGGCCAGGAAGAGCCAGAAGTTGCCCAGCGGCAGGGTCCAGACCATGGTCAGGGTGATGACGGCCATCGCGGCGAACGCGGTCACGGTCATCCGCGCGCCGCCCAGCCTGTCCGCCATCCTGCCGCCGTAGGGCCGGGCCAGCGAGCCGACCAGCGGCCCGAGGAACGCCAGGGACAAGGCCACGGTCCCGACGGCGATCGAGGAGAAGGCCGGGAAGTAGTCCTTGATGAGTTTGGGGAACACGCCGGCGAAGCCGATGAAGGAGCCGAAGGTGCCAATGTAGAGCAGCGCCATGATCCACAGGTGCGGTTCCTTGACCGCGGCGAGCGAGCCGGCGACGTCGCCCTTGGCGCTGGTCAGGTTGTCCATGTACTTCCAGGCGCCGAAGGCGGCGAGCAGGATCAACGGGATCCACATCAGCCCGGCCACCGGCAGGTTCACGGTCCCGGCGGCCAGCACGGTAATGGCGACCGGCACGGCGAGCTGGGCGACGGCGGCGCCCAGGTTCCCGCCGGCGGCGTTCAGCCCCAGCGCCCAGCCCTTTTCGCGGGCCGGGTAGAAGAAGGTGATGTTGGCCATCGAGCTGGCGAAGTTGCCGCCGCCGAATCCGGCCAGGGCGGCCACGAGCAGCATGACGCCGAACGGGGTGCCGGGGTTTCCGACGCACAGGGCCAGCCCGGTCGAGGGGATCAGCAGCAGCATGGCCGAGACGATGGTCCAGTTCCGGCCGCCGAAGCGGGGAACCATGAAGGTGTAGGGGATCCGGAGCGTCGCACCCACCAGGCTGGGCATCGAGATCAGCCAGAAGATTTCGTTGGTGGAGAAGCGGAAGCCGGCCGCGGGGAGCTGGACCACCACTATCGACCAGAGCTGCCAGACCACAAAGCCCAGGAACTCGGCGAAGACGGACCAGTTCAGGTTCCGCCGGGCGATGCCGCGGCCCAGGGACTCCCACTGGGTCTTGTTCTCGGCGTCCCAGTTGGCGATCCAGCGGCCCGGGCGGTACTCGAGCGCGGGGCCGCCGACGGCGGTGCGCTCGGCAGCGTGGGCGGCATCGGCGTCGTGGTTCGGGGAAACGCCGGTTGCGGCGTCGGCAATGCGTTCAGCAGTCACGGGGACCTCCTTCGGGGTTGTCCCTCAAAACTAGGGACGCCGCATTTCCGGGACGCTCGCGCTTTGTTAACGTGCTGTGACGTTTGCCTATCGGCTCCTTTGTGACGGCGTGAGGCGGCGTGGGCGCCGCAGCGGGGGCGACCAACAGGTGGGACGACACGAATTGTCCAAATAGTGGAACATTTGTCCATTGCGTGGACACGAGGAACTAATATCAGACATATATCCATTCCTTAGCCGGACGCCTCTCCGCAGGGCGATCCGGTCTTCATGAAAGCGTCACTACATGTCATCCACTGCCACTTCGACGGAGCATGGGTCCGCCAAGCAGGTGAACTCGCGCGGCCGCGTGATCGTCGCCAGCTTGATCGGCACCACCGTTGAGTTCTACGACTTCTACGTCTACGCCACGGCCGCCGTCCTGGTCTTCCCGAAGCTCTTCTTCCCGGGCCAGAACGAGACCACCCAGCTGCTGAGCTCTTTCGCCGTCTTCGGCGTTGCCTTTATCGCCCGCCCGCTCGGCTCGATCGTCTTCGGCCACTTCGGTGACAAGTTCGGCCGCAAGGGCACCCTGGTCGCCTCGCTGCTCACCATGGGCATCGCGACGTTCCTGATCGGCTGCCTTCCGACGGCCACCGTTCCCGGCTGGACCTTCTGGGCCCCGGCCCTGCTCGTCGTGATGCGCTTCGCCCAGGGCCTCGCCCTCGGCGGCGAATGGAGCGGCGCGGCCCTGCTGGCCACCGAGAACGCCCCGGCCAACAAACGCGCCATCTACGGCACGTTCCCGCAGCTGGGCGCGCCGATCGGCTTCATCATCGCCAACGTGATCTTCCTGGTCTTCAGCTACACCCTGAGCCCGGCGGCCTTCGAAGCGTGGGGCTGGCGCGTGCCGTTCCTGCTCAGCGCCGTCATGGTCATCATCGGCCTGTACGTCCGGCTCAAGCTGATCGAAACCCCGGCCTTCACCAAGGTCATCGAATCCAACGAGGTCGCCAAGCTGCCGCTAGGCCGGGTCTTCAAGAGCAGCTGGCGCCAGCTGATCCTGGGCACGTTCATCATGCTCGCCACCTACGTGCTCTTCTACCTGATGACCACGTTCACCCTGACCTACGGCACCCGCGCATCCAGCCTGGACGCCGCCAAGGCCGCCGCCGAGAAGGCCGGCAAGCCGATGACCGAGGCAGCAGCCGCTGCCTTTGTCCCGGGCCTGGGCTTCACCCGCAACGACTTCCTCTGGATGCTCATTGCCGGCGTCGTGTTCTTCGGCATCTTCACCCTGGTCTCCGGTCCGCTGGCCGAAAAGTACGGCCGCCGCAAGATGCTGATTGCCGTGACCGCGGGCATCTTCGTCTTCGGCCTGCTGTTCGTTCCGCTCTTCAGCGGCGGCTTCGTCGGCACCATGGCCCTGCTGATCATCGGCTTCTCCCTGATGGGCCTCACGTTCGGGCCGATGGGCGCGCTGCTGCCGGAGCTGTTCCCGACCAACGTCCGGTACACCGGCTCGGCCATCAGCTACAACGTCTCCAGCATCCTGGGCGCGGCTGTGGCACCGTTCATCGCCGTCTGGCTCTGGGAACTGGCGAAGGGCAGCCCCGTGCTGGTGGGCGTGTACCTTACCGCCATGGCCGTGCTGACGCTGATCGCCCTGTTTGTGAGCAAGGAAACCCGCGACCTGGATTACGAGAACAACGTAGCCTGACGCTCCAGCCCGGTTCTTAGCCGAAATGCCCGGTGTGTTCTGTGGACACGCCGGGCATTTCCGTGTCCCGGGGCGGTGGCGGCTGAATAACTGGGCAGGAGCGCGACGACGGGGTCCCGCGACGGGCCTGCGGCGGGGCCCCTACCGGGCGTAGCGCTCGACGAAGTTGCGCAGGATGGCCATCGGCTCGGTGACGTTGTGGTGCCGGGCCTGGGCCATCAGCTCCTCGGCGGAGTCGGGTGGGAAGTAGCCGGCGTGGCGGTAGATGTCGATCCGCGTGGTGAGGCCGTCGGCGTCGAGCTCGGGGTGGAACTGGGTGGCGTAAAGGTTAGAGCGGATCCGGAACATCTGCACCGGGCAGGTCTCGGAACTGGCCAGCAGCACGGCCCCGCCGGGCAGCACAGTGCAGGCCTCCTTGTGGCCCACGAACGCCGTGAACCGCTCCGGCAGGCCGCGCAGAAGCGGGTCCTGCTGCCCGGCGGAAGTGATGCTGACGGTGACGCCGCCCAGGCCCTCGCCGTAGGTCCGGTCGATCACGGCGCCCTGGTGCAGTCCCAGGGTGCCGACGCCGTAGCAGGCGCCCAGGAACGGGAAGTCCTCGGCCACGATCCGGTCCAGCAAGGCGAACAGCTCGCGCTCCACCCGGTGCTGGACGTCGCTCTTATGCTCCGCGGGGTCGCTGGAGGTAAACGGGCTGCCGCCCACAATCACGCCGGAGTACTCGCTGAGCTCCAGCCGGGGCAGCGGGGCTGCCTCCATGCGGACCCGGTGCAGCTCGGTCTCGGCGAGCCCGGTGTAGCGCAGGTAGGCGAGGTATTCGTCGTCGGCGGCGGCGTCCTCGGCGCGGGAGGCGAGGAGCAGAAATGGCTTCACGTAACTAAGTCTGCCCCCGCCGCCGGCGATGCCGCTATTCGGCCGGCTCGCCGTCCTCGATCATGGCGATCACGGCGCCCGCGGAGACGGTCTCGCCGGCCGATGCGGAGAGCCCGATCACGATGCCGGCGCGGTGTGCGGTAAGCGGCTGTTCCATCTTCATGGCTTCGAGCACGACGACGAGGTCGCCTTCGGAAACCCGCTCGCCCTCGGCGACGGCCACCTTCACGATGGTGCCCTGCATCGGGGAGGTCAGGGCGTTGCCGCCGGCCGGCGCCGCCGTGCCGGCGCTCCGGGAGCGCTTCTTGGCTTTCGCCGGCTTGCCGCCACCGCCGCCGGAGATGGAGCCGAGGGACGCCGGGAGCACCACTTCGAGGCGCTTGCCGCCGACCTCGACGACGACGCGCTGGCGTTCGCCGGCGTCGGCTGCTTCAGCTGCGGTGCCGGTGGGAGCCCAGGCGGGGATGTCGTTGACGAAGGCGGTCTCGATCCAGCGGGTGTGGACCTTGAACGGGCCTTCGGCGGGGGCGAAGTCGGGGTTGCTGACGACGGCGAGGTCGAACGGGATGACGGTGGGGATGCCCTCGACCACCATTTCCTCGAGGGCGCGGCGGGAGCGCTGCAGGGCCTGGGCACGGGTGGCACCGGTGACGATCAGTTTGGAGAGCATCGAGTCGAAGTTGCCGCTGATGACGTCGCCCTGCTCCACGCCGGAGTCGATCCGAACGCCGGGCCCGGTGGGGTTCAACAGTTTGGTGATGGTGCCGGGGGCGGGCATGAAGTTCCGGCCCGGGTCCTCGCCGGTGATGCGGAATTCGATCGAGTGGCCGCGGACCTCGGGGTCGCCGTAGCCGAGCTCCTCGCCGCGGGCCAGCCGGAACTGCTCGCGGACCAGGTCGATCCCGGTGACTTCCTCGGAGACGCAGTGCTCCACCTGGAGGCGGGTGTTGACCTCGAGGAAGGAGATGGTGCCGTCCTGGCCGACGAGGAACTCGCAGGTGCCGGCGCCGAGGTAGCCGGCTTCCTTGAGGATGGCCTTGGAGGAGTCGTAGAGCCGCTGGTTCTGCTCCTCGGTGAGGAACGGGGCGGGTGCCTCTTCCACCAGTTTCTGGTTGCGGCGCTGCAGAGAGCAGTCGCGGGTGGACACGACGACGACGTTGCCGTGGGCGTCGGCGAGGCACTGGGTCTCGACGTGGCGCGGGGCGTCCAGGAAGCGCTCGATGAAGCACTCGCCGCGTCCGAACGCTGCGGTGGCTTCGCGGACGGCGGATTCGAAAAGCTCGGGGATCTCCTCGCGGGTGCGGGCGACCTTGATGCCGCGTCCGCCGCCGCCGAAGGCTGCCTTGATGGCGACCGGCAGGCCGAACTTGTCGACGAATTCGAGGATTTCCTCGGCGGAATTCACCGGATCGGCGGTGCCGGGGACCTGCGGGGCGCCGACCTTCTCGGCGATGTGGCGGGCTTGGACCTTGTCGCCGAGGGCGGAGATGGCCTCGGGGGAGGGCCCGATCCAGGTGATGCCGGCGGCGATCACCTTCGAGGCAAACTCGGCGTTCTCGGCGAGGAAGCCGTAGCCGGGGTGGATGGCGTCGGCGCCGGAGCGCTGGGCCACCTCGATCAGCTTGTCCATCACCAGGTAGGACTCGGCGGCGGTGTTGCCGCCCAGGGCGTAAGCCTCGTCGGCGAGCTTGACGTGCAGGGCATCGCGGTCCGGATCCGCGTAGACGGCCACGGAGGCGATGCCTTCATCGCGTGCGGCGCGGATGATGCGCACGGCGATTTCGCCCCGGTTGGCGATCAGCACCTTGCTCAGGCGGTGGGTGCCCGGCGTGGTGGCTGCGGGCACTGACGTTGCGGACTGCTCCGAATTTGCTGACAAGGCGTCTCCTTCTTTCCTTCAGGGAGCCTAGCGCGGTTTTGTGGGTTCCGCCGATATTACTTGCGGATCCCGCGCGTAAACGGCCGATCCTTTGTGGGGTTCCTACAAGGTGGTGCGAAATGGCTCACTCGGCACGGACCGCGGAGGTGCCCCGGAGTTCACTCGGCGCGGATGTCGGCGGGGTCGGCGGCCCCGCCGGTCCAGAGTTCGGTGACATTCACTTTGGCCTGGCCCAGCAGGCTGCGCAGGGTGGAGATGGAGAGCCCGACGACGGTGTGCGGGTCGCCGTCGACCTTGCGGATAAAGGCCCCGCCGTAGCCGTCGATCGTGAAGGAGCCGGCGCACTGCAGCGGCTCGCCGGTGGCGATGTAAGTGTCGATCTCGTCCTCGCTCATCTCCATGAAGTGCACCTCCGCGGAGGAGACAGCGCCCAGCGTCGCGCCGGTGCCGGTGCCGGCGTCGTCGTCGTCCGAGGATTTCGTGTCCGTGTCGCGGCAGTCGACCAGCCAGTGGCCGGTGTGCAGCACGCCCATGCTGCCGCTCATCCGGAGCATCCGTTCCCTGGCGACGTCGGCGGTGTACGGCTTGCCGTGGGCCTCGCCCTCGAACTCGAAGACCGAGTCGCAGCCGATCACCAGGGCGCCGTCGGCCTCGGGCAGCGAGGCGACGGCCTCGGCCTTGGCGCGCGCCAGCAGCAGGGCGGTGTCGTGCGGGTCGGTCACACCGTAGCGGGCCTGCACGGCGTCCTCGTCGACGTCCGAGACGAGGACGTCGTGGGCGATGCCGGCGTTGCTGAGCAGCTTGGTGCGGGCGGGGGACTGGGAGGCAAGACATCCGAAGGGGATTTATGGGCGCGAAGTGACCCCGCGTTGCTTTGGTCGTTGCGGGCTAGCGCGCGGCGACTTCCTCGGGCTCGCCGGCGCCGGCAGTGTCGGTGTCGGCATCGGCGTCGGACGTCGGCTTGTGCAGCTTGGCGCCCTCGACGTCGACGTCCGGCAGGATGCGGTCCAGCCAGCGGGGGAGCCACCAGGCCTTGCGGCCGAGCAGGTACATCACGGCCGGGACGATCGTCATGCGCACCACGAACGCGTCCACCAGCACGCCGAAGGCCATCGCGAAGCCCAGCGGCCGCACCATGTTCAGGTGCGAGAAGATGAAGCCGGAGAACACGCTGACCATGATGATCGCGGCCGCGGTAACCACGGCGGCCGCGTGGCTGAAGCCGGAACGGACCGCGTGCTTGGCCGTTTCGCCGTGCATGTAGGACTCGCGCATGCCGGAGGCGATGAACACCTGGTAGTCCATGGCCAGGCCGAACAGCACGCCGATCAGGATGATGGGCAGGAAGCTCAGCACCGCGCCGGGGTTCTCGACGCCGAACACGGTTCCCAGCCAGCCCCACTGGTACACCGCGACGACGCCGCCGAACGCGGCCGCGAGCGAGAGCAGGAATCCGCCGGTGGCCAGCAGCGGCACCACGGTGGAACGGAACACCAGCAGCAACAGGATCAGCGAGAGCCCGACGACGATCGCCAGGTAGGGCGGCAGCGCGGCGCCGAGCTTGCTGGAGACGTCGACGTTGCCGGCGGTCTGGCCGGTGAGGCCGATGCCGACGCCGGTGGCGTCCTGGATCCGGCCCTTTTCGGCGCGCAGATCCGAGACCACCTCGACCGTGCTGGCGCTGGCCGGACCCTCCTTCGGCAGGATCTGGAAGACGGCGGTGCGGCGGTCCTCGCTCAGCGCCAGCGGCACCGCGGCGGCAACGTTGTCCGTCTTCCGCAGGATGTCCGCGACGTCGAACTGCTTGGCCTGCGCCTCGGCGGCACTGAGGCCCGCGGGGAAGTCGCCGACGACGATGATCGGCCCGGTCATGCCCTCGCCAAAGCTCCGCTTGGTGACGTCATAGGCCTTGAACGCCTGCGAGGCGACCGGCTCCGAACTGGCATCCGGCAGGGCGAGCCGGAGCTGGCTGGCGGGCAGGGCCACCACGCCCAGCAGGAGCACGCCGGCCACCAGGGCCAGCCAGGGGTGCCGGGTGACGACGCCGCCCCAGCCGTGGCTGCTGCGGTATTCGTCCCTGGCACGGTCCTCGGTCTCGTGGCCCGGGGCGGCGTTGTGCCGCTCCGCCTTGGCCCAGGCCCGCTTGGAAATCAGTTTGCGGCCCACCAGGGACAGGACGGCCGGCGTCAAAGTCAGGGCGACGACGACGGCGACGGCCACCGTGGCGGCGGCGGAGAGACCCATGACGGCGAGGAACGGCAGCCCCGGCACCACGAGGGCAGCGAGGGCAATGATCACCGTGAGGCCGGCGAAGAGCACCGCGTTGCCGGAGGTACCGGTGGCCAGGGCCACGGACTCTTCGGGATCCATGCCCTTGAGCAGCTGGCCGCGGTGCCGGTTGACGATGAACAGGGAGTAGTCGATGCCGACGGCCAGGCCGAGCATGAGCGCCAGCATCGGGGAAATGGAGCTCATGTCGACGGCGCCGCTGAGCGCGAAGGTACCGCCGACGCCGACGGCCACGCCGACGATTGCCATCAGCAGCGGGAGGCCGGCGGCGACGAGGGTGCCGAGCATGATGATGAGCACCAAGGCGGCGACGGCGATGCCGATGATCTCCGCGGTGCCGAAGATCTCGGAGATGTCCTCGCTGATTTCCTTGCTGGGCAGGGCGGTCACGTTGGCGGCGGAGACCTCCTTGACGATGTCCTGGACTTCCTGCCGCACCTCCGGCTTGAGGCCGTTGATCGAGGTCTTGAACTGCACCTGGGCGATGGCGGCCTTGCCGTCCTCGGAGACAAAGCGCAGGCCGTTGGAGGCCTCAAGCTGGCGCTTGCCGAGCGCCAGCTTGGCGTTGCCGGCCTCGAGTTCCTTGGTGCCGGCGTCGAGCTTGGCCTGCCCGGCGGTGAGGGCGGCCTTCTGCTGGCCGAGCTGGGCCTCGACGGCCGCGGGCGGCAGCCCGGCGGCGGCCATCTGCTGCTCGGCGTCGGCCAGCTGGGCCTTGCCGGCGGCGAGCTCCGCAGCGGCCTTGTCCAGCTGGGCCTTGCCCGCCGCGGCCTTCTGCTCTCCGGCGGCAAGGTCCGTGACGGCCTTGTCCAGCTGGGCCTGGGTGGCGAACGGATCCACGGTCCCCTGGACGTCGGGGAGGGTCTTCAGCTTGGTCAGCGCGGCGGAGACCGCGTCCTTGCCGGCCTGGCTGAACTGCGCGTCGTTGGCTTCAAAAACGATGCTCGCGGAGCCGCCCGAGGAGGACGGGAGTTCCTCTTTGAGCTTGTCCGCCATCTGCTGGGTTTCGGTACCCGGGATCTGGAAGTTGTTGGACAGCGTGCCGTGAAGCGCCGCCGCGGCACCGCCGACGGCAACCATGACGGCAAGCCAGAGGGAGATGACGAGCCAGCGGTGGCGGTAGGAGAACTTGCCGAGTCGATAGAGCAAAAGAGCCATGTCAGGACCGATCTGGGGAAGGGGCGGCGGGTGGGGTGGCGGCCGGGACGGCTGCGGGGGAGGCAAATCCGGAGCCCAGCAGGCCCATGGAGTCGATCAGGAGTTGGCGCAGGGTGGAGAGCGAATCGGGGGTGAGTGAGCCGCCGCAGCGTGCGAACCAAACATCCATGGCGGCTTTGCCGCAGTAGATGACCGAGCCGGCGAGGGCGCGCAGGTACAGCTCGTCGATTTCGACGCCGGAGCCCCGGGCGAAGCGTTCGCGGGCGGCATCGATGATCTCGGCGGTGCAGTGGTCCCAGGCCTCCAGCTCGGACCGGTTGAGCTGCGGGTTGGACTGGCCCAGGCTGTAGAGCTCAGCCAGCGGAGCAATGGTCATCGGGTCGGCGAGTTCAACCAGGGCCGCCTGCGCTGATTCCAGGATCGGTTCGTCGGCCGGGCGCAGCCGGAACTGCTGGAGCGCGGTGTCCAGGAACCCGTGGGTTACCGAGGCGATGACCACTTCGGTGCTGCTGAAGTAGTTGAAGAAGGTCCGGCGGGAGATGCCGGCGGTTTCGGCGATGTCCTCCACCGTGAAGTTGCCCGGGCCCCTGGAACGGAGCAGGCCGAGCGCGGCATCCGTAATGGCCTGCCGGGTGGCGGCCTTGTTCAGCTCGCGCCGCGACGGCGGCGCCGCCCCGCCGTCGGGGTCGGAAAGGGGCGGAGTGGGCATGCACTTACACTATGTGCATGTTTGCACTCAGGGCAAGTTTCTGGGCTCAGCTCGTCAGCTGGACGGACTGGCCCGTTGCGCCGGGCTCGCCGGCGCCCAGCGGGATGGCAAACACCGCCGTGCCGTAGGCGCAGATCTCCGTCCAGTTGTTGGCCATGTGGGCCGTGTCGAACCGCATCGCCACGATCGCGTTGGCACCGCGCTGCGCGGCCTCCGCGACCATCCGCGCCATGACCTCCTGCCGGCTCTCGTAAAGCACCTGGGTCAGTTCGCGCAGCTCGCCGCCGGCCAGCGCACGTAATCCCGCCACGACCTGGGCGCCGACGTCCCGCGACCGCACGGTCAGTCCCATGACTTCGCCGAAGACGGCGTCAATCCGGTGGCCGGGGATGTCGTTTGAGGTGACGATCAGCATGACCTGAGCCTAGCCACTTTGCGCCCCGGGACAAGGGAAGGTTTTGGGGAACGGCACGGCCTGGAAGCATTCACAGGAAGATGAAAGGTTCTGGACAGCTCCCGCCGAAGCCCGCGGCACACACTGGAGTCACGTCTTGCGAAAGACCACTGACCGCAGAGCCGTCGCTGTACGGCATATCCAGGAGAGCGCACATGTCACGTACCAAGAGAATCACGCTCGGCATTTCGGCCGCCGCCCTGGCGCTGGGCGCCGGCGTCGGAGTCGCTGGGATGGCCTCCGCCACCACGACGCCGACCCCCACCCCCAGCTCCACCGCTTCCCCGGACGGAAGCAGCACAAAGGGTGACGGCATGGGAATGCGCGGCGGGCACGGCCCTGGCGGTGAACGCGGCGAACGCGGAGGCTTCGGCGGTGCGCGGGCATCCGAACTCGCGGCCAAGCTCGGCGTGGACGAAGCCAAGGTCACCGACGCGCTGAAAGCTTTCCGCGACGCCCACAAACCGACCGCCCGAGCGGCTGAAGGTACCCGGCCGGACAGGGCGGCCATGGAGGCGGAGCTGGCCAAGTCCCTCGCGTCCTCGTTGGGCATTGACGAGGCCAAGGTGACGGCGGCCCTGACGGAGCTCCGCACCGCCGAACAGGCGGAACGCGCCGCGGCGCTAAAGACCAGGCTGGACAAGGCTGTCAGCGACGGCACCCTGACCCAGGCCGAGGCCGACGCGGTCACCAAGGCCATCGAGAAGGGCGTTATCGGCGGAGGCGGCCACTAGGGCGCAGCAGCACCAGGACCATAAAAAAGTAGTCCCCGGGAGGAGAACCCCGGGGACTGCTTTCGTTGGGCGCTGGGCTTAGGCCTTGGCGCCGGCCAGTTCGCGTCCCTCGGCAGCCGGGACACCGCCGTCGGCGTCCACACGGGAGGCGTCCACAACATCGGCGTCCACGACGTCGTCGCTGAACGGGTCACCGTTGCGCGGGGCGTTGTAGAGCGACTCGTCCAGGATGCCCTGGCGCTTGGCCACGATGGTGGGGACCAGGGCCTGGCCTGCCACGTTGACCGCGGTGCGGCCCATGTCCAGGATCGGGTCGATCGCCAGCAGGAGGCCGACGCCGGCCAGCGGCAGTCCCAGCGTGGAGAGTGTCAGGGTCAGCATGACGACGGCGCCGGTGGTGCCGGCGGTCGCGGCGGAGCCCAGCACGGAGACGAGGGCGATCAGCAGGTACTGGGTGAAGTCCAGCTGGATGCCGAAGAACTGGGCCACGAAGATCGCGGATACAGCCGGGTAGATCGCGGCGCAGCCGTCCATCTTGGTGGTGGCGCCCAGCGGCACGGCGAAGGAGGCGTAGGCGCGGGGCACGCCCAGGGAGCGTTCGGTCACGCGCTGGGTCAGCGGCAGGGTCCCTACGGAGGAGCGGGAAACGAAGGCCAGCTGCACCGCGGGCCAGACGCCGGAGAAGTACTGCTTGATGGACAGGCCGTGGCTGCGGACCAGGACCGGGTACACCACGAACAGCACGAGGGCGAGGCCAACGTAGATGGCAAAGGTGAACTTGCCGAGCGAGCCGATGGTGTCCCAGCCGTAGACTGCCACGGCGTTGCCGATCAGGCCGACGGTGCCGAGCGGGGCGATCCGGATGATCCACCAGAGGACCTTCTGGATCACGGCGAGTGCGGAGGCGTTGAGGTTCAGGAACGGCTCGGCGGCCTTGCCCACCTTCAGGGCCGCGATGCCGACGGCGATCGCGATCACGAGGATCTGGAGGACATTGAAGCTCACGGCGGTGGTCGCGACGCCGTCCGTGACGGTGGTGCTCGCGCCGAGGCCCAGGAAGTTCTTCGGGAACAGCCCGGTCAGGAACGCCCACCAGTCACCGGACTTGCCGGCGTACTCGGCCTGCTTGGTGATGCCGGTGCCAGCGCCGGGCTGCAGCAGCACGCCCAGGCCGATGCCGATCAGCACCGCGATCAGCGAGGTGATCGCGAACCAGAGCAGCGTGTTCCAGGCCAGCCGGGCCGCGTTGGAGACGGCGCGCAGGTTGGAGATGGAGCTGACGACCGCGGTAAAGATGAGCGGCACGACGGCGGTCTGCAGCAGCGAGACGTAGCTCGAGCCGATGGTCTGCAGGGTGGCGCCGAGGGCGTTGGGGTTGGCCTTGGTGCTGCCTGTGTATTTCGCGAGCAGGCCAAGGCCCAGGCCCACGATCAGGGCGGCGATGATTTGGAAGCCGAATGAGCCGGCCCATTTGGGCAGCTTGAAACCGGGCTTGCCTGCGGTTGCGGGGGTGCTTGTCTGAGTGGTCACCTGAATACGCTAGGACCGGGCTGCATAACACGGCGAACAAACGTTGAGAAATGTTACGCGCCCCGAATTGAACGGCGCGCGCAAGAACCCCGCAAAGACGCCGGAAGACTGCCCGTTTGTGAAGTTATTCCGGCCCCAGGTGTGGCGATTGTCTCTCCATAGGCCCGGGGGAGCAGGCATCCGGCAGCGTGCGTCTAAGCGAGGAACGAGCGAGCACGCAGAGGATGGCTGCTCCCCCGGGACACCAGGCAGGGTGCCTGCAACAGGCCCGGCCTACCCCAGCAGCGCCCGCTTCAGCGTGTCCAACCCCACGGAGCCCATGTTGAGCGCCTTGGTGTGGAAGGCCTTGAGGTCGAAGCCCGGCCGGGATTCGAGCTCGGCGCGGATCTGCTCCCAGAGCCGCTGGCCCACCTTGTACGACGGCGCCTGCCCCGGCCAGCCGAGGTAACGGGTGAACTCGAACTTCAGCTGGCCCTCGCTGATCGCAAGGTTCTGCTTCAGGAACTCGTACCCCGTGTCCGGAGTCCAGGTGCCCGACCCCCAACGCTCGGGCACCTCCAACTCCAGGTGCACGCCGATGTCGAACACCACCCGGGCCGCCCGCATGCGCTGCATGTCCAGCATGCCCATGTGGTCGCCCGGATCCTTCAAATAGCCGAGCTCCTGCATCAGCTTCTCGGCGTACAGTGCCCAGCCTTCCCCGTGCCCGGAGGTCCAGCAGACGTTGCGCCGCCACTTGTTCAGCAGCTCCCGCCGGTAAGTGGCCGTGGCGACCTGCAGGTGGTGGCCCGGCACGCCCTCGTGGTAGACCGTGGTGGTCTCGGCCCAGGTGGTGAAGGTGTCCTCGCCCGGCGGCACGGACCACCACATCCGGCCCGGCCGGCTGAAGTCGTCCGAGGGGCCGGTGTAGTAGATGCCGCCTTCCTGGGTGGGGGCAATCTTGCACTCGAGCGTCTTCATGGCGTCCGGGATGTCGAAGTGCACGCCGGCGAGGTCGGCCACAGCCTTGTCGGAGAGCTCCTGCATCCAGGCCCGGAGGGCGTCGGTGCCCTTGAGCTGGCGGGCCGGATCGTTGCTCAGGATTTCCTTGGCCTCTTCGACCGTGGCGCCGGGCCGGATCTCGTTGGCCACGCGCTCCTGTTCGGCGATCAGGCGGTCGAGTTCCTGGACACCCCAGGCGTAGGTCTCCTCAAGGTCCACCGTGGCGCCGAGGAAGGAGCGGGAGGCCAGGGCATAGCGTTCGCGGCCCACGGCGTCCTTTTCCGGGGCGGCCGGCAGCAGTTCGGATTCCAGGAAGCCGGCCAGCCGGGCATAGGCCGCGCGGGCGGCGGCAGCTCCGGCGTCGAGCTTGGACTGCACGTCTTCGGGCAGCGGACCCTCGGCGGTCTTTGCCTCGGCGGCCAGCTTGGCGAAGAAGCCGTCGTCCGCGGCGTGCTTGGTGGTCTGTTCGATCACGATCCGGACCTGGCGGGCGGCGGAGACCCGGCCGGCGTCCCGGGCCGTGCGCAGCGACACGATGTAACCGTCCAGGGCAGCGGGGACATTGTGCGCGCGGCCGGCGATGTGCTCCCACTGCGCGGCGGTGTCCATCGGCATCAGGTCGAAGATCGCGCGGATCTCCTGGGCCGGGGAGGCGATGTTGTTCAGCTCGGCCAGGTCCCAGCCGGAGTCGTGGATCTCCAGCTGCAGGCCGAGGCGCTCGCGCATCGCGTCCAGGGTGACGGCGTCGACGTCGTCAGCGGGCTCCAGCCCGTCCAGCGCGGCGAGGGCCTCGCGGGCCGCGGCAGCGAACTCCTCATGGCCGGCGGGGGAGAAGTCCGGGTACTCGGTTTCGTGGCCGGGCAGGCCCAGCTCGGTGGCGAAGCTCGGGTTGAGCCGGATCAGGGTGTCCGTGAAGGCGTCAGCGACGGCGTCGATCGCGGTCTGCGGGCGTGCCGGAACCGGATTGTCGGGCGTGGTGTTCTGAGTTGTTTGGGTAGTCACCCGAACGAGACTAGCCGGGCCGCGCCAGTTATGAAAGGGTTACTGAACTTTTCTTAGCCGCGGCTGCGCTTCCACGAGCCCGGGCCCGGCTTCGGCGCCAGTTGCAGCTGCTGCCGCCGGATCCAGTGCCGCACGCCCGGCTTCTCCGCAGCGGCCGTCTCGCCGCTGCCCAGGGAAAGGACGACTGCGGTCAGCGCCGCGAGTTCTTCGGCCGTCGGCTCGCCCTTCACGACGGCGAGCGCCGGCTGCGCCGCCGGCGTGGTGGCTTCCGGCTCGGTGCCCGGTTCGATCGAGGGCGTCACAGCGGGATGTTCCCGTGCTTCTTGGCGGGCAGGCTGGCACGCTTGTCCCGCAGCGCGCGCAGGCCCTTGATGATCTGCAGCCGCGTCTCGGACGGGGCGATCACCGCGTCCACGTAGCCCAGCTGGGCGGCCTGGTACGGGTTGAGCAGCTCCTCCTCGTACTGCCGGATGACCTCGGCGCGCTTGGCCTCGACGTCGCCGCCGGCCTCCGCAACCGCGGCGAGCTCGCGGCGGTACAGGATGTTGACCGCGCCCTGGGCGCCCATCACGCCGATCTGCGCGGTGGGCCAGGCCAGGTTGAGGTCGGCGCCGAGCTTCTTGGAGCCCATCACGATGTACGCGCCGCCGTAGGCCTTGCGGGTGATCACGGTCAGCTTCGGCACGGTGGCCTCGGCGTAGGCGTAGAGCAGTTTCGCGCCGCGGCGGATGATGCCCTGGAACTCCTGGTCCTTGCCCGGCAGGAAGCCCGGCACGTCCACCAGCGTGATGATGGGGATGTTGAAGGCGTCGCAGTGCCGGACAAAGCGGGCGGCCTTCTCCGAGGCTGCGATGTCCAGGGTGCCGGCGAACTGCATCGGCTGGTTGGCCACGATGCCCACAGTGTGGCCCTCGACCCGGCCGTAGCCGATGATCACGTTCGGCGCGTAGAGCGACTGCATCTCCAGGAAATGCGCGTCGTCGACGATCTGTTCGATCACCTTGCGCATGTCGTACGGCTGGTTGGCCGAGTCCGGGATGAGCACATCGAGGGCCAGGTCGTCGTCGTCGAGCTCCGGCTGCTGGCTGTGCTCCAGCACCGGGGCTTCGGCGAGGTTGTTTGAGGGCAGGAAGTCCAGCAGTTCGCGGACGAACTCGACGGCGTCCGCCTCGTCGGCGGCGAGGTAGGTGGAGGTGCCGGTGTTGGCGTTGTGCTGCCGCGCCCCGCCGAGGGTCTCCATGTCGACGTCTTCGCCGGTGACGGTCTTGATCACGTCCGGGCCGGTGATGAACATGTGCGAGATCTTGTCCACCATGACGACGTAGTCGGTCAGGGCGGGGGAGTAGGCCGCGCCGCCGGCGGAGGGGCCCATGATGAGCGAAATCTGCGGCACGACGCCGGAGGCGTGGACGTTGTTGCGGAAGATGTCCGCGAACATGGCCAGCGAGGCGACGCCTTCCTGGATGCGGGCGCCGCCGCCGTCGAGGATGCCGACCACGGGGCAGCCGTTGCGCAGCGCGAACTCCTGGACCTTGACGATCTTCTCGCCGTTGACCTGGCTCAGTGAACCGCCGTAGACGGAGAAGTCCTGGCTGTAGACGGCCACGGGCCGGCCGTCCACGGTGCCGTAACCGGAGACCAGGCCGTCGCCCAGCGGCTTCTTCTTCTCCATGCCGAACGCCGTGGAGCGGTGCACGGCGAGGGCGTCGAACTCGACGAAGGACCCGGCGTCGAGCAGCAGGTCGATGCGCTCGCGGGCGGTGTTCTTGCCGCGCGCGTGCTGTTTCTCGATCGCTTCCGGGCCGGAGGGCTGCTCGGCACGGGCCTGGCGGTCGCGGAAATCGGCAATCTTTCCCGCGGTCGTGGTCAGATCGTGGCTCATCAAGTGTCTCCGGCTCTGTTGTTCGCTGCTGTTCATCGTTACGGCTGTCGCAGGCCTGTGCGGTGGCGCTTAAGTGGATTCCACACAAAAACATGGCCGTGCTGGCAAGTCTAGTGACGGTATTCGTCCGCGCCGCTGTAGAAAACCTACAATTTTCACCCCAAGCTTCACCGCCGGCTGCTGCGCTCCAGCCCAGTTGCCCCCGGCCGCACCGGGGCTGGACCCCGGAATTCCGCGGGTGCGGGCCATATTTCCGCGTCCGCGCGGGCAATAACCGGGCGGGAACGTCATGACCGTCCCGCGAAAAGGTATGTTACTGGTGAGTAACATCGGCTAAGGTGGGGCTATGACTTCAAGCAACGACGCTTCGGCCGTCTCCCCGGAACCCCGCCAGCCGGAGCCGTACCAGGCCTCGGGTACCCTGGCGGGCCGCACCATCCTGATGTCCGGCGGCAGCCGCGGCATCGGCCTGGCGATCGCCCTCCGTGCGGCCCGGGACGGCGCCAATATCGTGCTGCTGGCCAAGACCGGCCAGCCGCACGCCAAACTCGAGGGCACCGTCTACTCGGCCGCCGAGCAGATCGAGGAGGCCGGGGGACAGGCGCTGCCGCTGGTCGGCGATGTGCGCAACGACGCCGACGTCGCCGGCGCGGTTGCCGCCRCCGTCGAACGCTTCGGCGGGATCGACATTGTGGTCAACAATGCCTCGGCGATCGACCTCTCCAAGACCGACGCCGTGGACATGAAGCGCTATGACCTCATGCAGGACATCAACGTCCGCGGCACCTTCCTGCTCAGCAAGCTCGCCCTGCCGGCGCTCCGCGAATCCACGGCCGGGCAGATCCTCACGCTCTCGCCGCCGCTGAACCTGGACCCCAAGTGGGCCGGCATGCACCTTGCCTACACCATGGCCAAGTACGGCATGAGCCTGACCACGCTGGGCCTGGCCGAGGAACTCAAGGTGGACGGCATCAGCGTGAACTCGCTCTGGCCCTGCACCCTGATCGACACCGCCGCGATCCGCAACATGCCCGGCGGCGAGCAGATCGTCCGCGGTGCGCGCGGCCCGCAGATCATGGCCGACGCCGCCCACGCCGTGCTGACCGCCAGCAATGCCATCCCGGCATCCGGCAGCTGGAGCGGAAATTTCTACACCGACGAAGAGGTGCTGGCCGCAGCCGGCGTCACGGACTTCGCGCCGTACAGCCTGGGCGCGCCGGAAGACCGGCTGGTTCCTGACATTTTCCTCT
The DNA here is from genome assembly GCF_056397125.1 of Arthrobacter sp. 05N425. Classification (NCBI taxonomy): domain Bacteria; kingdom Bacillati; phylum Actinomycetota; class Actinomycetes; order Micrococcales; family Micrococcaceae; genus Arthrobacter; species Arthrobacter sp. 05N425. The sequence continues at coordinate 3,456 of NZ_JBFTMU010000019.1, read as the reverse complement.
GAGTTTCCGGCCGCTTTTCGCCGTTCCGGGGCGGTGCGGGCCGCCGAAACTCCCCACCTTTGCGGGTTCGACGCCGGAATGCCGCGGCGTGTCAGTGCAACGCGCCGGCGGCGGCGTCCAAACGTGGGGACGTTCCGCGGTGACCGGGCCGCAGCCGGCGGAACGGTAACTCGGTAGGATTCAAGCATGCAAGCCGCGCAGGAGACACCGGACCGTCCACCCCTGGACCAGGGCGCCCTCAGCGACGCCGCGTTCCTCTCGGCCAACGGCATCCCGCAACTGACCGTAGTGGAGTCCACCGGCTCCACCAACGCGGACCTGCTGCGCGGCGTGAGCGTGGATCCCGGTGCCTGGCCGGACCTGTCCGTGCTCACTGCTGAGTACCAGAGCGCCGCCCGCGGCCGCCTGGACCGGCACTGGGAAGCCCCGGCCCGCAGTTCCGTTTCGGTCTCGATCGTGCTCCGGCCGGTCAACGCCGAGGGCCGCCCGCTGCCCACCCAGAGCTACTCCTGGCTTTCGCTGCTTGCCGCGCTCGCGCTGCGGGAGGCCCTGCTGGAAACCGCCGGCATCCCGGCCGAACTCAAATGGCCCAACGACGTCCTGGTCCGCGGCCAGAAGATCGCCGGCATCCTCGCACAGCTGGGCCCCATGGGCGACGGCGCCGTTCCCCCCGTGGTGCTCGGGACCGGGCTGAACGTCACTCTCACCGAGGCCGAACTTCCGGTGCCCACGGCCACCTCGGTGCTGTTGGAACACCCGACGACGGTGGACCGGACGGCACTGCTGAAAAGCTACCTCTCCCGCTTCGCCACGCTCTACCGCAGCTTCTGCAACGCCGACGGCGACCCCGCCGCGGGAATGGCTGGCGGTCCTTCGCTGCACAAGCGGGTGGAGCACGTGCTGACCACCCTCGGCAAGCAGGTCCGGGCCCAGCTTCCCGGCGACCACGAGATCATCGGCCACGCCACCAGGCTGGACGACTACGGATCCCTGCTGGTGGTCGATGCGGCCGGGCACGAGCACGTGGTGACCGCCGGCGACGTCGTGCACCTGCGTCCCTGGACCCCTCCCGGCGAGGCCGGCGGCGAAAGCGGCTATGCGTAAGGAGCTCCTCCCGGGCGAGCAAGTGATTGTCGTTACCCGCCCCCAGCCGCGGACACTGATCGTCCCGGGCCTGCTGTTCATCCTGGTCTCCGCCCTCACCGCCTATGCCTGCGCCTGGATTGTGAAGGGCGGGCCGGCCAAACTCGTCCCGCTCGTCACTCCCGACTGGACGCCGTGGCTGATCGGCGGCTGCCTGGCGCTGGCGGCCTGGGTGCTGGTGGGCTACTGCCTCCCCAGGGTGGTGACCTGGCACGCCAGCCGCTACACCCTGACCAGCCGGCGCCTGGTTGCCCGATACGGCATGTTGCGGCGGCGCGACCAGCAGGTTCCGCTGGCCGCGGTCCGTAATGTGTTCATCGAACAGACGCTGCTCCAACGGACCCTGCGCTCGGGGAATATATCCTTGGATACCGGGTACCCCTCCAGCACGGTGATTCCGGACGTCCCCGAAGTCATGACGTTCCGGAACTTCATTCTCGACGCGTTAGACGAACTTCCGGAGGACGAACTGCTTGAGGCCGACGACACGATGCACGATCCCGGCGAATGGCCCATGGACTTGAGAGAAGGTGGAAGAGATGAACGCTGAGAACGTGCACCCCGACACCGGACTCCTGGCCGCCGAACCCTCGGACGTGCCCGAAGCGGTACTCGAAGCGTCCTCCCTCGAAGCCGCCGTGCTGGACTCCCTCGCAACTTCCGACGCCGATGACCCGGCCGACTTCGACACCGACGCCGGCTCCGACGCCACTGACCCCGCCGACGGTGCTGCTGACCCCGCCACCGGTGCTGCTGACCCCGCCACCGACGACAACGCTGATACCGACGACGACGCCGCCGCCGCCGGCCCGGCTGCCGCCGAAGAGCCGCCTGCCACCCCTCCCACCGGCACCATGTCCGCGGAACGCCTCGCCACCAAGGCCCTCGAGCAGCGGCTGCTGGGCGGCGAACGCAAGCTGCGCCGCCGCGAGGTGGCTGCCGGTGCAGGGCTGTCCCTGCTGTCCGCCCGGAAACTCTGGCGCGCCCTCGGGTTCCCCAACCTCGGCGACGACGACGTGGCGTTCACGGAACGGGACCAGTCCGCGCTGAGCACAATTGTGGACCTGGTCCGCGCCGGCAAGCTCACCGAGGAAGCGGCCATCTCCGTCACCCGCGCCATCGGCCAGATGACGGACCGCATGGTGGTCTGGCAGATCGAGGCCCTGGTGGAGGACATGGTCCACCAGCAGGGGGTCACCGACGCCGTGGCCCGCAAGCGGTTGGTCAGCGAACTGCCCTCGCTCGTGGACGCACTCGAGGAAATGCTGGTCTACTCCTGGCGCCGCCAGCTCAACGCCGGGGTGCAGCGCCTGGCCGTGCGCGCCGAGGCCGGCCTGGCCTCAAGCGAGGAAGGCCGCGAAGGGGACGAGGACGACGCCCCGCTGCCGCTCGCCCGGGCCGTCGGCTTCGCGGACCTGGTCTCCTATACCAGCCTGTCCCGCCGGATGAACGAAAAGACCCTTGCCCAGCTGGTGCAGCGCTTTGAGAACAAGTGCGCGGAAATCATTTCCGTCGGCGGCGGACGCCTCGTGAAGACGGTCGGCGATGAAGTCCTCTACATTGCCGAAACCCCTGCTGCCGGGGCCGAGATCTCGCTGGCCCTCTCGCAGGCCTTCAACGAGGACGAGATCCTGCCGCAGGCGCGCGTGGCCATGGTGTGGGGCCGCATCCTCTCCCGGCTGGGTGACATCTACGGGCCCACCGTGAACCTGGCCGCCCGCCTCACGGCGCTGGCCGATCCGGGCACCGTGCTGGTGGACTCCATGACCGCGGCGGCGCTGGAACACGACGAACGCTTCGTACTGCTTCCCCGCGACGCCGAGAACGTGCGCGGCTTCGGCGAAATCCACCCCGTGGAGCTGCAACGGGGCAGCGGGAGGGGCCTGGTCCTGGATTAGGCGGCCAGGCAAAGACCCTGAACGCCCGCAATAGCGGCGCGCAGGTTTCTCTATTCGATGGTCAATATGTCATAGTCGTGGATATCCGACCACGCCAAGGCACTTCACTGCGTCCAGCGGGCGTGACACTGGGGGACAGCAGGAAATGAAAAACATCCTCGATACCGTGCGGGCAAAAACACGCCCCGGCGTCCGCCCTGCCCGAACCAAAACCGCATCCGCAGCCCGGACAAAACACCGCAAAAATTACCTGACCGCAACCGGCCTTGTGGCTGCTGCTGCGGTGTTGGTGACGGGGGCCATCATCTATCCGGGGTTTAAGACTGCTGAGGTGGAGTTGAACGATGGTGGTGTGTGGGTGGTGTCGAAGGCGAAGAATGCGGTGGGGCGGTTGAATTATCCGTCGCGGGTGTTG
>NZ_JBFTMU010000018.1:0-39333 GCF_056397125.1 Arthrobacter sp. 05N425 | reverse complement strand
ATCCCGAACCCGGAAGCTAAGACCCACAGCGCCGATGGTACTGCACCCGGGAGGGTGTGGGAGAGTAGGTCACCGCCGGACAACCATTACAGCCAGGCCCCGACACACAGTGTCGGGGCCTGAGCCTTTTAACACCCCAAACAGTGCCATTGAGAGGGATCAGCGGACACTTCCTCACCACCTGCGTGGTAGACGGGATCGCTCTCGCATAACTCTCCCGCGGTACCGGCAAGTACCCGACGAACCGTCCCGCAGCCCAAGCTGTGATGAGGCCCGGGTGAGCGCCGTCCGGCTGGGCTGTGAGACTTGACACCGCATCGGCCTAAAGCCCCGCTGCCGTTAGCCGGGTGCTGGCGTCTCGCCTAGAATTGATTGAGATGTACGGACTTCGAAGCGCTTGATTTCGGGTTGCGTAGCGAACGAAACACGGAAACAGAGCGGCTGCGATTGCGCCAGTGGTCAGCTCATAACAGGAGGAATCCAACATGGCTGAGCACAACGACGGCAACCGCGGCGGCAACGACCGCGGCAACTTTGGCGGGGGACGAAACTCTGGCGGCGGTGGATTCCGTGGTACGAGCAACTCCGGGGGTGATCCCCGCGGTTTCCGCGCCAGGGACGACCGTTCGGCCGGATCGAAGCCGGCTGGCGACCGGAAGCCGTTCAGCGGTGCCGGTGGCGACCGCGATCGTAGGCCTTTTGGCGACCGTCCGTCGCGTGAGGGCGGGGAGCGTCGCAGCTTCGATGCTGATCGTAATCGGAAGCCGTTCAGTGGTGGTGGCGATCGTGATCGGAAGCCGTTCAGTGGTGGTGGCGATCGTGATCGTAAGCCGTTCGGCGATCGTCCGTCGCGTGAGGGCGGGGAGCGTCGCAGCTTCGGCGCAGATCGTGATCGTAAGCCGTTCAGCGGTGGTGGCGATCGTGATCGGAAGCCGTTCACCGGTGCCGGTGGCGATCGTGATCGTAAGCCGTTTGGTGATCGTCCGTCGCGTGAGGGTGGGGAGCGTCGCAGCTTCGRCGCWGATCGTGATCGGAAGCCGTTCAGTGGTGGTGGCGATCGTGATCGTAAGCCGTTTGGTGATCGTCCGTCGCGTGAGGGCGGGGAGCGTCGCAGCTTCGGTGGCGACCGGGACCGTAAGCCGTTCASCGGTGCCGGCGGCGATCGTGATCGTAAGCCGTTTGGTGACCGTCCCTCGCGTGAGGGTGGGGAACGTCGCAGCTTCGGCGGCGACCGGGACCGTAAGCCGTTCAGTGGCGGGGATAATCGCAAGCCTTTCGGCAACCGCGAGGACCGTCCGGCTCGCAGCTTTGACCGCGCCGAGTCCGGTCCGCGCCAGTTCGGCCGTGACCGCGCCGAGGACCGCCCCGTGCGCGAGCCGAACGCCCGGGACCTGCGCAGCGCTAACCGCCCGGACCGTGAGCGTTCACCGCAGATCGACGAGGACGTCACCGGCAAAGAACTCGACCGGGCCACGCAGCACCAGATCAAGACCCTTGAAGACAACAGCGCCGAATGGGTGGCACGCCACCTCGTGATGGCCGGCCGCCTTCTTGATGAGGAGCCTGAGCTCGCCTTCCAGCACGCCCTGGCGGCGAGCCGCCGCGGCGGCCGCCTCGCAGCGGTCCGCGAAGCCGTTGGCCTGACTGCGTATGCTGCAGGACACTACGGTGAGGCGCTGCGGGAATTCCGCACCTACCGCCGGATCAGCGGATCCAACATGCACCTGCCGGTGATGGCCGACTGCGAGCGTGGCCTCGGCCGCCCGGATCGTGCCCTGGACATGGCCCGCTCCGAAGAGGCCAAGGACCTCGACGCTCCGGGCAAGGTGGAACTGGCGATCGTCGCGGCCGGCGCCCGTACCGACCTCGGCCAGCTCGACGCTGCGGTCTCCGAGCTCGAAATCGCGCAGCTGGACATCAACCGCGCGTTCTCCTACAGCCCGCGGCTCTTCCGCGCCTACGCCGATGCCTTGACGGCGGCCGGCCGCGACGCCGAAGCGGGGAAGTGGCAGCGCCAGGCCGTCGTCGCCGAGAAGGCCCTGGGCATGGGCGTTGACGAGGAACCGGACATCATCGACCTCGGTTGGGACGAGGAAGAGGAAGCCCGCGAGGAAAAGGAGCGCCGCCGGATCCTGCAGCAGCAGTCCGAGCAGCAGGCCGCCGGCGAGGCCGCACCCCGTGCCGCCGGTGCCGGAGCGGTGGCCGGCCTCCCGGAGACCGACGCGCCGCAGTCTGCTGTTCGCGATCTTGAAGCCGGCTCCGACGACGAAGAGCCCGACTTCTTCGAATCCGACGACGCCGAATCCGACGAGGATTCCGTGGAAGCCGACGAACTGGAAGCCGACGAACTGGAACCTGTGGAGTCGGAATCCAGTGACGCCGACGCCGGGGAGTCCCACTACTCGGAACGCGTCGAGGACTAGTCCGCAATGGCCGAAGCTGAGCTGATTTCCCGGTTCGACGCGCTCCTCGCCGATTTGGACGGCGTCGTCTATGCGGGCCCGCACGCCATTCCCGGCGCCGTGGAGTCGCTCCGCCGCCTCTCGGAAATCGGCGTCGGGCTGGGTTACGTAACGAACAACGCCTCCCGTTCGCCCGCGGAGGTTGCACAGCACCTGCGCGAGCTCGGCGCCCCTGCGGAGGAGCAGCAGGTGGTGAGTTCGCCACAGGCGGCCGGCGAACTGCTGGCCTCGCTGCTGCCTGCCGGTGCCCGCGTCCTGATCACCGGTGGCGAGGCGCTGGCCCGCGAAATCGAACTCGCAGGGCTAGTGCCGGTCCGCAGTGAGGCCGAGGATCCCGTCGCCGTCGTGCAGGGCTTTCACCCGGATCTGGGCTGGAAGGACCTCGCGGAGGCATCTTACGTCGTTGCGGCCGGCGCCCTTTGGGTGGCCACCAATACGGACATGTCCATTCCGCAGGCCCGCGGTATGGCGCCCGGCAACGGCACACTGGTTGCCGCCGTCGCCGCCGCCACCGGCCGGCAACCGCTCGTCGCGGGCAAGCCCGAAGCGCCGCTGTTCCACGCTGCCGCCAAGCGCCTGGCGGCCGACCGCCCGCTGGTGGTCGGAGACCGGCTGGACACGGACATCCTCGGCGGCAACAACGCCGGCTTCGCGACGGTGGCCGTGCTGACCGGTGTGGACACGAGGGAATCCATCCTCACCGCGCGCACCATGGAACGCCCCACTTTCGTGATCAATGACCTCACCGACCTCTACCGCCCCTACCCGGCGGTGGAGCGCGACGCCGAGGGACGCTACCGTTGCGGAGCGGCTTCGGCGCTCGTCGAGGGGACCACGGTGCGCGTCAGCGGGGATCCCGCGGACCTCGACTCGTGGCGTGCAGCCTGTGCCGCCTGGTGGGCTGCGAACCCCGAAACTGCAACCGCCCTGGCGCCCGGCCTCGAGTGGCTGGATCACTAGACTGGAGAGCATGACCGAGCAAAGTTCTTCCACCGATGCCGATTTGGAAAGCGCTGACGCCCGGATCGACTGGCCTGCGCCCGCCGACGCCGCTGCTGTAGACGATCCGGCCGTAGATGCCTTGCTGGTGCGCCTGAACGCGCTGCCGGAGCTGCCGGTCGCGGACCACGGCGAGGTCTACGCCGGCCTGCACGACGAGCTGGCGGCAGCCCTCAACGAGGACGTGACCGGACAGCGTGCGGGGGACTCCCCGCAATGACCAGGCTTGATCAGGCCCTCGTCAGCCGCGGGCTGGCAAGGTCCCGCACCCATGCCGCGCGCCTGATCGGCGAGGGCAAGGTCAGCTCTGGAGGCGAAGTGCTCGCCAAGGCCTCCTTCCAGGTCCAGGACGGCATGGCCCTTGATGTCGCCGCCACCAGCGAGGACGACTACGTCAGCCGCGCGGCCCACAAACTGGCCGGCGCCCTGGATGCCTTTCCCGACGTCGAGGTTTCCGGCAAGCGCTGCCTCGACGCCGGAGCCTCCACCGGCGGCTTCACCGAGGTGCTGCTTCGGCGCGGCGCCGCGCATGTCGTCGCCGTCGACGTCGGGCATGACCAGCTGGTACCGCAAATCCGCAACGACGCGCGGGTCTCGGTCCACGAAGGGCTCAACGTCCGCTACATGACCCCGGAAATGATCGGCGGCCCGGCGGCGCTGACCGTGGCGGACCTGTCGTTCATCTCGCTGACCCTCGTGGTGGCGCCCCTCGCGGCGTGCACCGAGCCCGGCGGGGACCTGGTCCTGATGGTCAAGCCGCAATTCGAGATCGGCAAGGACCGGCTGGGCCGCACCGGCGTGGTCACCTCCGTGCGGGAACGCCGCATGGCCGTCGCCAAGGTGGCGTCCGCGGCGATGGACGCAGGCCTGGACCTGGCGGGCCTCGCGCAGAGTCCGCTGCCCGGCCAGGACGGAAACGTGGAGTACTTCCTGTGGATAAAACGCGGGATCCGGACAGACCTGCCTAAGATCGAGGAGCGGGACGCAGCCGTTGCTGCGTTACTCGGAACGATCTGGCCAGAGCAGCACGAGAAGCACTAGAAGCACTAGAAGGCGGAACCCGATGAGCAGGCGTGTCCTCATCCTTGCCCACACCGGCCGCGAGGAATCCCTCAAGGCCGCTTGGGAAGCGTGCGCCCAGCTGCATGCCTCCGGCCTCGTCGCGGTGATGCAGAAATCCGAGCTCGCCGACATGGTCAGGTTCTTCGGCCGGCTGGACCAGCCCGTCGAGGTCCTGCACGACCACGTCAAACTGCCCGACGTCGAACTCGTCATGGTGCTCGGCGGTGACGGCACTATCCTGCGCGCCGCGGAGCTGGTCCGCGAGGTGGACGTGCCGCTGCTCGGCGTCAACCTCGGCCACGTCGGCTTCCTCGCTGAGAGCGAGCGGGCGGACCTGGCCCAGACCGTGGAGTGGATCGCCAGCCGCCAGTACACGGTGGAGGAGCGGATGACCATCGATGTGCAGGTGTGGGTCCGAGGGCAGAAGATCTGGCACACCTGGGCGCTGAACGAGGCCGCCATCGAAAAAGGCAACCGTGAACGGATGCTCGAGGTGGTCACCGAGGTAGACGAACGCCCGCTCACCTCCTTCGGCTGCGACGGCGTCGTCCTTGCCACCCCCACCGGCTCCACCGCTTACGCGTTCTCCGCCGGCGGCCCCGTGGTGTGGCCCGAGGTCGAGGCGCTGCTGATCGTGCCGATCAGTGCCCACGCCCTCTTCGCCAAGCCGCTCGTGGTCTCGCCCAGGTCCCGGCTGGCCGTCGAAATCCTGAACCGCACCGACGCCCAGGGCGTGCTGTGGTGCGACGGCCGGCGCTCCGTGGACCTGCCGCCGGGAGCCCGCGTGGAAGTGACCCGCTCGGCCACGCCGGTAAGGCTGGCCCGCACCCACCAGACCCCGTTCTCCGGACGCCTGGTCCGCAAGTTCGAGCTCCCCATCCAGGGCTGGCGCGGTCCGGTGCCGCAGACCGACACCATCCACACCGGGCCCCTGCCGGTGGTGCGCACCCCGCGGCCCAGCCGCGCGCTGCCCACGCCCCGTCATGCGGGCCCCGGCGCGGATCCGGAAGCACCAACTGATCCCTCGACTGTGAAGTGACCCATGCTTGAAGAACTGAGAATCCGCGACCTCGGCGTCATCACCGACGCGACGCTGCCGCTGGGCCCCGGCCTGAGCGTGGTGACCGGCGAGACCGGCGCCGGTAAGACGATGGTGGTCACCGCCGTCGGCCTCCTGCTCGGCGCAAGGTCCGACGCCGGCGCCGTCCGCAGCGGGGCGAAAAGCGCCTCCGCGGAAGCCGTGCTGAAGCTCGACGCCGGGCACGCTGCGATCAGCCGGGCACGCGAGGCCGGAGCCGAGGTCGAGGAGTTCGACGGCGGCGCCGAACTGCTGCTCGCCCGGAGCGTKGGTGCCGACGGGCGTAGCCGCGCCTACCTCGGCGGCCGCGCCGCGCCGGTCGGAGTCCTCGCCGAGATCGGCGGGACGCTGGTGGTGGTCCACGGTCAGTCGGACCAGATCAGGCTCAAGAGCCCGGTGGCGCAGCGCGAAGCCCTGGATAAGTTTGCGGGGGAGGGCCTGGCCGGTTCCCTGGCCGCCTACCAGGAGCTGCACGGGCACTGGAAGGCCAGCCAGGCCGAGCTGGACGAACTCCGCAGTGCCGCCCGCGAACGGCTGCGCGAGGCGGAATCCCTCGAGGCAGCCCTTGCCGAGATCGACGCCGTCGACCCACAGCCCGGCGAGGACGAATCGCTGAAAGCGGAGGCCGTCAAGCTCGCCAACGTCGAAGAGCTCCGAATCGCAGCCAGCACCGCCCATCAGGCCCTCATCTCCGAGGACTTCGGCGAGGACGCCGATGCCACCACGCTGGTGGACGCCGCAAAGCGCACCCTGGAGCACGTCGCGGAACACGACGGCGAACTGGGCTCTGCCGCCGCCCGGCTGGCGGAGGTGGGCTTCCTGCTCAACGACATCGCCGGCGACCTGGCCAGCTACCAGGCCTCCCTCGACACTGAGGGGCCGGAACGCCTGGCCGAGATCGAGGACCGGCGCGCCGCGCTGGCCAAGCTGGTGCGTAAGTACGCCCCCAGCATCGACGAGGTGTTGCTCTGGGCGGAGCAGGCCCGGGCCCGTTTCGAAGAGCTCCAGGACGACTCCACCCGGATCGAGGCGCTGGACGCCGAGGTCGCCCGCTCCGAGGCCGACCTCCGCAAGCAGGCCGCGGCCATCAGCAAGACCCGGAAGAAGGCCGCCAAGGACCTCTCAGCCCGGGTCAGCGCCGAGCTGACCGCGCTGGCCATGGCCGACGCCACCCTGGTCATCAATGTGGACCCCGGTGAGCAGCTGGGCCCGTTCGGCACCGACGAGATTTCCTTCCTGCTGCAGCCCCACTCCGGCGCGCCGGCCCGGCCGCTGGGCAAGGGTGCGTCCGGCGGTGAGCTCTCCCGCGTGATGCTCGCCATCGAAGTGGTGCTGGCCGCCGTCGACCCGGTACCGACGTTCGTCTTCGACGAGGTCGACGCCGGCGTCGGCGGCCGCGCCGCCGTCGAGATCGGCCGCCGGCTGGCCATGCTCGCCCGGCATGTCCAGGTCCTCGTGGTCACCCACCTGCCGCAGGTGGCGGCCTTCGCCGACCAGCACATCCGGGTCACCAAGACCTCGGTGCGCGGGGCCGACGGCGCGACGGCGACCGGCTTCACCTCCAGCGATGTCCAGCTGCTGGACGAGGCGGAACGGGTCCGCGAGCTGGCCCGCATGCTCGCCGGGCAGGAAGACTCCGAATCGGCCCGGGCACACGCGCAGGAACTGCTGGACGACGCGAAGCTGCTGCCGCAGGCCTGATCGATCTTCCGGCGCGCCGGGACTGGGATGACCATCACAGCGGTGATTTATCGACCCTAGGACGGCCGAATTGATGATAGGCTCAAATTCCGTGGTGCAGCGATCAAATTCCCGTGTAAATTCCCGGTTCCCGGGCTCGTCCAAGACGACCAAACACATCTTCGTAACCGGTGGTGTGGCGTCCTCGCTCGGTAAGGGACTGACGGCTTCGAGCCTCGGTCACCTCCTGCGGGCACGCGGCCTGTCTGTAACAATGCAAAAGCTCGATCCCTATCTGAACGTGGATCCGGGCACGATGAATCCCTTCCAGCACGGCGAGGTCTTCGTGACCGACGACGGCGCCGAGACGGACCTCGACATCGGCCACTACGAGCGCTTCCTCGATGAAAACCTTGAGGGCTCGGCCAACGTCACGACCGGCCAGGTGTACTCCACGGTCATTGCCAAGGAGCGCCGCGGCGAGTACCTCGGCGACACCGTCCAGGTCATCCCGCACATCACCGATGAGATCAAGCGCCGCATGCGGCTCCCCGCCGAGGGCAAGAACGCTCCGGACGTCATCATCACCGAAATCGGCGGCACCGTTGGCGACATCGAATCCCAGCCGTTCCTCGAGTCCGCACGCCAGGTCCGCCAGGACGTCGGCCGGAACAACGTGTTCTTCCTGCACGTCTCCCTCGTGCCCTACATCGGGCCCTCGCAGGAACTGAAGACCAAGCCGACGCAGCACTCCGTCGCTGCGCTGCGCTCCATCGGTATCCAGCCCGAGGCGATCGTGATCCGCTCCGACCGCGAGGTCCCGCAGGCCATGCGCGACAAGATCGGCCGGATGTGCGACGTCGACATCGACGCCGTGATCGGCTGCCCGGACGCACCGAGCATCTACGACATCCCCAAGACCCTGCACTCCCAGGGCCTGGACTCCTACATCGTCCGCGCCCTGGACCTGCCGTTCAAGGACGTCGACTGGACCAGCTGGGACAAGCTCCTCGAAGCCGTCCACAACCCCAAGCATGAGGTTGAGATTGCCCTCGTGGGCAAGTACATCGACCTGCCGGACGCCTACCTGTCCGTGACCGAAGCACTGCGTGCCGGCGGCTTCGCAAACGACACCAAGGTCAAGATCCGCTGGGTCCCCTCGGACGAATGCGAAACCCACGACGGTGCCGTCAAGTCCCTGGCCGGCGTGGACGCGATTTGCGTCCCTGGCGGCTTCGGCATCCGCGGCCTTGAGGGCAAGCTCGGCGCCCTGAAGTACGCCCGCGAAACCAAGCTCCCGGTGCTGGGCCTGTGCCTGGGCCTGCAGTGCATGGTGATCGAGTACGCCCGCAACGTGGTCGGCCTGGAGGGCGCCTCCTCGTCCGAGTTCGAACCGGACTCTAAGTACCCGGTCATCGCCACGATGGAAGAGCAGCTCGACATCGTCGACGGCAAGGGCGACCTGGGCGGCACCATGCGCCTGGGCCTGTATGAGGCGAAGCTGGACGAGGGTTCGGTCATCGCCGAGACCTACGGCACCACTACGGTCAGCGAACGCCACCGGCACCGCTACGAGGTCAACAACAAGTACCGCGAGCAGATCGCTGCCCAGGGCCTCGTCTTCTCCGGAACTTCGCCGGACGGCAAGCTGGTCGAGTACGTCGAGCTTCCCCGTGAAGTCCACCCGTACTACGTGGCCACGCAGGCGCACCCGGAGCTGAGCTCACGGCCCACCCGCCCGCACCCGCTGTTCGCCGGGCTGGTCAAGGCTGCCCTGGACCGCCAGCACGGCGCGGGCCAGCCTGCCGCTGCCACTGGCAAGGCTGCGGCCGCCAAGTCGACTCCGGCAGAGTCAAAGTAACTCCCAACTGAATCAAAGGACGGCGCGATGCCCGGTCAGTCTGAGACCCCCAATGCTGCACGGCAGGTTTCGGATGAGCCGAGCCCGCGCCGTCTTTTGTCTTCCGAGAAGGTCTACGAAGGCCGGATCTGGGACGTTGTCAGCGACAGTTTCCAGCTGAGCGACGACGGCGAGCCACTGGTCCGTGATTACATCGACCACCCCGGTGCGGTGGCCGTGTTGCCGATGAACGACGACGGCGAGATCCTGCTGATCAAGCAGTACCGGCACCCGGTGGGCATGGCCCTTTGGGAAATCCCCGCCGGGCTGMTCGACGTCGAGGGCGAGGACTTCGTGGCCGGGGCAGCCCGGGAGCTCGCCGAGGAATCGGACTTGGTGGCCGGGACGTGGAACGTGCTGGCGGACTTCTTCAACTCACCCGGTTCCTCCAGCGAAGCCATCCGCATCTACCTGGCCCGGGACCTGAGCGACGTCCCCGGCCACGAACTGCACGTCCGCACCGACGAGGAAGCGGAAATCGAGCTGCACTGGATCCCGCTCGACGCGGCTGTCTCGGCGGTGCTGGACGGACGGCTGCACAACCCCTCCGCCGTCGTCGGAATCCTCGCCGCCGCCGCGGCCCGGTCCGACGGGTTCCAGGGACTCCGCCCGGCCGACGCGCCGTGGCCGGCCCACCCCAGCCAGCGCTGATGACCGGACTGCTGGCGGCCGAACCTCCCGCCGCTGAACCTCCTGCCGCTGTCGAGCCCGCGGCGAAGCCGGCGCCCGCCCGCCCGCTGACCGCCGTCGACCGCGCCATCACCGACTACCTGCAGCACATGGGGGTTGAGCGCGGACTGGCCGCGAACACCCTCTCCGCTTACCGACGCGACCTGGCGCGCTACGCCCGGCACCTCGCCAGGGCCGGCCGCCAGCGCCCGGAGGAGATCACCCGACGCGACGTGACCGGCTTCGTGCAGGCGCTCTCCGACGGGTCCGACGGCGGTTCCGCCCTCGGTGTGCGCTCGGCCGCCCGCACGGTTGTGGCGGTTCGCGGGCTGCACAAGTTCTGGGCGCTGGAAGGTGTCACGCCCGCCGACCCGGCCAGCGATGTGCACCCGCCGATGCCCGGAAAGCGGCTGCCCAAGGCCATCACGGTCGATGAGGTGACCCGCATCCTGGAAGCGGCCGGGACCGACACTGCGACCGGACTGCGCGACCGCGCCCTGCTCGAGTTCCTGTATTCCACCGGGGCGCGCATCAGCGAGGCCGTAGGCCTCGACGTCGACGACATCTCGCTCCAAGGGGACGACGAGCCCGGCCCGGCGATTGTCCGGCTGTTCGGCAAGGGCTCCAAGGAGCGCTTGGTGCCGCTGGGATCCTACGGAGCACGCGCCCTGGACGCCTACCTGGTCCGCGGCCGGCCGCTGCTGGCCGCCAAGGGCAAAGGCACCCCGGCCCTCTTCCTGAACGCCCGGGGCGGCCGGATCAGCCGCCAAAGCGCCTGGACCATCCTCAAAGCCGCGGCCGAGAAGGCCAACATCACCAAGGACGTTTCGCCCCACACCCTGCGGCACTCCTTCGCCACGCACCTGCTCGAGGGCGGGGCGGATGTCCGCGTTGTGCAAGAGCTGTTGGGCCACGCGTCCGTAACCACCACACAGGTCTACACCCTGGTCACCGCTGACACGCTGCGCGAGATCTACGCCGCCGCGCATCCGAGAGCGCTGGGGTAGACCTGATCTGCTTGGCCTGCTTGGCCTGCTTGGCCTGCTTGGCCTGCTTGGCCTGCCGGGCGTGCGGCGGGCAGCTTACCGGCCGGCAGGATGCGACGCACCGCCATCAATAATGTCGGTGCTCGTTCGTAGGCTGGGGGTATGAAAAGCGGAGTGGCTTTCAACGCGCAGACTGGTGAGGCCCTGGCAGCCGTTGCCGACTCTGTCGTTGCGCTGGCTGCCGTCATAAGCGACGGCGAAGAGCATACCGATCCGCTGCGGGCCTTGGTCGATGGTTGCCTGGACGGTCTGGCCGAGGTGGCCCGGACAGAGGCACTGAAGGTCAGGCTCGCAGCGGCTTACCTGCAGGCCGCAGAAGCCCTGGCACAGCCCGCGGCGACGCCGCGGGATTCGACAGCGCAGGAGATGGCCGTGGTAGCCGAGGTCGCGTGTGTGCTTTCCGTGAGCGAACGCAGCGCCGGAGCCCTCCTGCACGAAAGCCGGGCACTCACGACGTCGTTGCCTCTAACCCTGGCAGCCTTGCAGGCCGGAACGATCTCGTGGCAGCACGCCCGGATCATGGTCGACGAAGCCGAGGGCCTGGATCCCGCCGGGGCGGCGGCGCTGGAGACCCACTTCCTGGACCCGGAGGCACCAGATCCGGCGCGTGGATGCCCGGCCGGGGAGTTGGCGCCGGGCCGGTTTCGGGCCAGGGCCCGTAGCTGGCGCGAACGCCACCACCCGGTCAGCGTAGAGTCGCGCCACACCAAGAGTTCGGGGGACCGGCGGGTCGAATACTGCCCGGACCGGGACGGGATGGCCTGGCTTTCGGCGTATCTTCCGGCCGACACGGCGGCCGGTATCTGGGAGCGGATCACCAGCGCGGCCCGGGCCCTGCAAAACCCTTCGGAGGTCCGGACCCTGAGCCAGCTCCGCGCGGACGTTGCCGCCACCTGGCTGCTGAGCAACGGGGGCGGCGAAGCGGGCGGCGGCGGGGGCGAGGCTGTGGCCGGGGATGTCCCGGCGCCGCGGGCACAGGTCCTGATCACGGTCCCGGCCCTCTCCCTGCTTGGAGCGACCGACGAACCTGCCATGCTGGACGGGCACGGACCGATCCCGCCGTCGATGGCCCGCCGCCTGGTCGCGGACGGCGCCGATTCGTTCTACCGGGTCCTTACCGACCCGCGCGACGGCGCCCCGCTGGAAATCGGCCGCACCAGCTACCGCGTCCCGAAGGCCCTGCGGCAGTGGCTGCGCCTGCGTGACGGCAAATGCCCGTTCCCGGGCTGCAACAACCTGTCCCTGGACAACGACGCGGACCACCTCCTGGCCTGGGCCGACGGCGGCACCACCGGGATCGACAACCTCGGCCAGCCCTGCCGCAAACACCACCGCCTCAAACACACCACCGCCTGGGCACCCACCCAAGCCAGCCAAGACCACCCGCCTGGCTGGACCTCACCAACCGGCCGGCACTACGCCAGCGAACACCAGGATTGGGAACCACCCCACTTGCCGACGCTCATTGCGGAGTCGGACATCCAGTCCCACCAAGGACTGCCCGGGCATACGGGATACGGGAGTGTACCCGCGCCGTTTCCAGAGGATCGTGCAGGCGAACATCTTGGACTGGAACTGCCGGAGGATCCCCTCCCGGACTGGTATGAATTTCCGGACTGGCATGAATTTAGGGTCGGGCACGAAATCCCTGCCGTTGAAGCAACCGACCCGGACTGGTCCTCGGCGATGGGAACCACGCTGGTAGGGCGCCTTCTCCAACCGGCCTGATCGACTAATCAACTAACGGTCCCTACCTCACCATGCGTGCGTCGACGATCTTTGGAGCCCCGGGGTCCCTCTGTTCCGTACCGTCGAAATCGAAGCCGTTGCGGCGATAGAACGCCACCGCACGGGGATTGTCCTTCGCGACCCACAGCATGGCCCCACCATCGCCCACGGTCGCATCCATCAAGGCCTGTCCCACCCCGGTGCCGTGGTGCTCCGCCAACACGTAAAGGCTGTACAGCTGCCGGTCGCGGGGGAGTTCCTGGCCCTTCGCGTCGAGGCTGGGACCAGCGAACGCGAAGCCGATGATCTGTCCTCTGCTCTCCGCGATTCTGATAGTCCATTCCACGCGGGGGTTCCCCAGGACCCTGTTCCACATCTGGTGTCGGCTCCGGACATGCTCCTCGGTGAAGAAGTCCTCAGGAAGTAAGCGTGAGTAGGTCTCCCGCCACGTGGCCACGTGCAGATCAGCGATCTCAAGTGCCTCGGGCAGCGCGGGTTCGCGCAAAGTGAAGGGCATCACGACATCCTGCCAGAATTTCCGCTCCTGAATGTTTTTAGTGGCCGATGTAAGAAAAAACCCGTCGCAGGACACTTAGTCTTCAGGAAGAAGTCATCCGATGTCCGGGGGAAGCACCATGTTGGCTGCCAAAGAGCAAGCGTTCATTGACCTGCACACGCAACATTCAGTGCGGGTCTACCGCTACATTGCCTGCCGGATCAGCGACCGGCACCGCGCCGAGGAACTGGCTGCGGATGTCTTCAGGATTGCCTGGGAAAAGCAGCTGCCGGAACCACCCGGTATTGGCTGGCTGCTGGCGACCGCCCGGAACGTGATCGGCAACGAATACAAGGGCCGCCGTCGCCGCCAGGAACTGGTCGATCGGCTGGAAGATGAGGCCCGCAGCCAGGTTCCAGGGCCGGACACTGAACAACGCGCCGCCGTAGCGGACGTTCTAGCGCGGTTGAGGGAGCGGGATCGCGAGGTCCTCATGCTCAGCTACTGGGACGAACTGAGCACCGCTGAACTGTCCCAGGCGCTGGGATGTTCTCCGTCCGCCGCTGCAGTCCGACTGCACCGGGCACGCCGGGCCTTCGCGAAGGCCGCGCCCACCCATCTCATGACCGAACGGAAGGACTAGCCATGGACCGCATCGAACAGCTCATGAAGGACGCCAAGCCGCGTGTCGGTGCACCGGGCGTGGCGCCGGGGAGCGATGCTGCCCGCTCTGCCGTCTTTTCTACGGATCCCAACATTGTCCAACTGGCCGGGCGCACACCCGCAGGGCGGACACCGGCACGACGCAAAACCGTCCGGGCCGCGGCGGCAACCGTGCTGGCCGCTGCTGCTGTCGTTGCCGCAGTGGTGATCGGCGGGAACCTGATGCCGCAATCGGCGCCCGGCCCTGCCCAGACCGGGGTCCCAACGGTGACCGCCTCCGCAAGCCCCGCATCGAGTCCTGCCGGCCCCTCACCAAGTTCGGCCACCTCGACGGCGCCCACGTCCACAGCCGCTCCCGCTCCAACGAGCGCCGCAGCTTTGAGCACCGGCGGCGTCGCGTGCACGCTGTCCAATATCGACCAGCAGCGCAATGACCAGACGCGTGCCATCAAGGCGATCCCCGCCGCCGAGCAGGCTTATTACACCGTGCTGGGCTGTGCTGACGGTTGGCTCGCCTACTCCATTTCCGATGATGGCGTCCGGGCGCTCAAGCTCGACGGCGGCAACGCGTGGTACAAGATTGCCAAGCTGCAAAACGGCCGTTTCCTCTGTGACGTTCGGCAGGAGTGGGCCTACGTCTTCAACTGGGAGTTCCAGGCGACGAACAACCAGGGACTCACCGCGCAGCAGGCCATGGACAAGGAATTCGCGGCCAAGGGAATTCCGGTCAAACTGCGGCCGAAGCTGGTCGGCGAGGGCCCGGCGGCCGGGTAACTTCGGTGCCGGCGGCTATTAGGCTGGAATACATGAACCTCACACCTGTGACCCTCTGCTTCCTGCTCCGCGACACGGCGGGCGGCGCGGAGGTGCTGCTGGGCCTGAAAAGGACCGGGTTCGGCGTCGGCAAGATCGTCGGCGTCGGCGGCCACGTCGAACCGGGGGAGAGCGACGCCGAGGCCGTGGTCCGCGAGGTCTGGGAAGAGGTCGGTGTCGTGGTGCTCCAGGAGGACCTGGTCCACGCCGGCAACGTCGAGTTCATCTTTCCCGCCCGGCCGGCATGGAACATGGCCTGCCGGCTCTTCACCACCCGGCGCTGGAACGGCGAACCCGCCGAAAGCGCGGAAATAACGCCCGAATGGTTCGGCGTCGGGGAGCTTCCGTTGCACCGCATGTGGCAGGATGCCGGGCACTGGCTACCACCGGCGCTGGCCGGCGAAACCATCGACGTCGTCGTGGTCCTCAACGAGGACAACGAAACGGTGGCGTCGATCCGCTACCCCTCCACGCAGAGGACCGCGCAGGGCTGAGGCCCGGCGCCCGCGACGAATATTTCCGCGACTCGAAACTCGGTGCGGGGAATGCCGCGGCTGGGCCGGTAGCCTAGGCTTCGAACATTGCTCAGCGGCGATCCAGGCACTTCCTTCGCTCGCCGGCAAGCGGCACACGGACCACATTGGGGGCAAGGCATGGATTCAAGCAAGCACGACCTTACGGGCGGGGAGTCCTACGACGACGAACAGCCGGCCGTAAACGGTACACGCCGCCGCTGGCCGCTGGCGGCTGCCGTCGTTATCGTCGCGCTGGCGGCCGTTGCCGGGGGCGTCGCCGTCGCCGGCAATATGCGGCCCGCCGACCCGGCCCCCGCTGCGGCCTCGACGGCGGCAGTATCCACGCCGACCGAATCCGCTACCGTCACGACGGAACCGTCGCCCACCGCCACGGCGTCGGAATCCGCGACGCCGTCGGCAACCACAGCGCCCGCAACGGACGGGACGGTCAGCGGAGTCACCAACGGGCGTTACGTCAGCGCTTCGGCCGGGGTCTCGTTCACCTTGCCTGACCGTTGGACGGTAGAGGAATCCACGGACCGGCCCGCCGAGTTCCCGGGGACCAAAATCATCGTCTTCAACGAAGCCAGGATGCAGGTGGCCGAGCTTTACCACGGCGCCACTGGTGCAGTCGGCGGCGCCTGCGGTCCGGGTCCCTACAAGATGACGGAACTCGACACAGCACCGGCCCTGGACACGCCGTGGGCCCAGGCCAGTGGAGTGCGGTTTTCCTACCGCGTCCTGGATATGCGGGCGGACGGCGGCGCCTTCGACTACCAGGTTGGACTGGTCGACAATGTGACCGGGCAAGTGAAGGACAGCTGCAAGATGTTCTCCTTCGTGTCCGGTGCGCCCAAGGGCACCCTGTCCTTTGCCGACCGCACCTTCCAAAGCCAGAGGAACGATGACCCCATCTTCAACTCGCTGGCGGAGGCCAAGGACTTTATGCGGAGCCCGGAGTACAAGAAGCTCAAGGCCATGATCCTCAGCCTGAGGATGCAGGGCTAGCCATAAAAAGCGCGGGCCGTCCAYCTGCAGGAGGTGGGCGGCCCGCGCTTTTTTGTTGCTCGCACTGGCTAAGTCATGCTGTCTACGGCACGTGGCGTTCCTCGACACCGTTGTATTCGCTCAGCGGGCGGATCAGCGAGTTCGAGTCCAGCTGCTCCATGATGTGCGCGGTCCAGCCGGTGATCCGGCTGGCGACGAACAGCGGAGTGAAGGTGGGGGTGTCGAATCCCATCAGGTGGTACGTCGGTCCGGCCGGGTAGTCGAGGTTCGGCTTGATCGCCTTCGCCTCATCCATCGCGGCCTCGAGTCCGTTGTAGAGCCCCAGCAGCTCCGGACGGCCGTAGTGCGCGATCATCTTGTCCAGGGCCGCCTTCATGGTGGGAACCCGGGAGTCGCCGTGCTTGTACACACGGTGGCCGAAGCCCATGACCTTCTTCTTGTGCGCCAGGGCATCTTCCATCCAGGCCTTCGCCCGCACCGCAGCCTCGTCGAGCGACTCCTCCTGCCGGATGCCGATCTCGTCGAAGGTGTGCATGACCGCCTCGTTCGCGCCGCCGTGCAGCGGCCCCTTCAGCGCCCCGATGGCGCCAGTCACGGCCGAGTGCAGGTCCGAGAGCGTGGAGGTGATTACCCGCGCCGTGAAGGTCGAGGCGTTGAAGGAGTGCTCGGCGTACAGGATCATCGAGACATTGAAGGCCTCCACTACTTCCTGGACCGGCTCCTCGCCGAAGGACATCCATAGGAAGTTGGCGGAATAGCCCAGGTCGTCACGGGGCTCCACCGCTGCCTGCCCGTGGCGACGGCGCTGGTCGTAGGCCACCACCGCCGGCATGGCGGCGAAGAGGTCCACGGCCTTGGCCATGTTGGCCTCCCGCGAGGAGTCCTCGGCGAGCGGGTGCCGGGCGCCCATCACCGACGCCGCGGTGCGGCAGACGTCCATGGGGTGCGAGGTGATCGGCAGCGCGTCGATGACCTGCTTGACGACCGGATCCAGGGCACGTCCCGCGCGCTCGGCGGCGGTGAACTCCGCCAGCTGCTCCGGCGTCGGCAGCTCGCCGTTCCAGAGCAGGTAGGCCACTTCCTCGAAACTGCACTTGGCGGCCAGCTCCTGGACGGGGTAGCCGCGGTAGAGCAGGGAATTGGTGTCCGGGTTGACCTTGGACACCGCGGTGTAGTCCACCACGACGCCGGCAAGGCCCTTTTTGATCTCATTTTCAGCCATGCTGAAACTCCTTTGTTCCTAACGCCTGTTGACCGGCCGGGGCCGGCAGTCCGGTGGGGGTGTCAGATGCCGGGGATCTGGAAATTGAAGACCCCGGTGTCAAAGCGGTTGTACGCCTCGTAGTCGACGAGGTCGTAGAGACGCGCACGGGTCAGCATGCTCGAAACCTGTGCCTCCTGGGTGCCGTCGGATTTGATCGATTCCAGAGTACGCTCAGCAGCGCCCATGGCACTACGGAGCAGCGTTACCGGGTAGATGACCATGTTGACGCCGACGCCGGCCAGCTCGTCGACCGTGAACAGCGCGCTCTTGCCGAACTCGGTCATGTTGGCCAGAATCGGCACGTCGACGGCGTCGCGGATGGCCTGGAACTCGCTGAGGTCCTTCATGGCTTCCGGGAAGATCGCGTCAGCGCCGGCTTCCACGAGGGCCTTGGCCCGCTGCTGCGCCGCCTCGAGCCCATCGGTGGCCCGGATGTCGGTCCGGGCCATGATCAGGAAGTTGGGATCCCGCCGGGCGTCGGCCGCGGCCCGGATCCGCTTGGTCGCGGTGTCGAGGTCCACAACGTTCTTACCGTCGAGGTGGCCGCAGCGCTTCGGGTTGAACTGGTCCTCGATGTGGCAGCCGGCCAGGCCCGCGTTCTCGAGCTCCTGGATGGTGCGTGCGACGTTCATCGGCTCGCCGAAACCGGTATCGGCGTCGACGATCGAGGGCAGGTCCGTCATCCGGGCGATCTGCCCGGCCCGGGTGGCCACCTCGGTGAGCGTGGTCAAGCCGATGTCCGGCAGGCCGAGGTCATTGGCGAGGACGGCGCCGGAGATGTACACCCCGGCGAATCCCTTTTCCTCGATCAGCCGGGCCGAGAGCGGGTTGAACGCACCCGGGAACTGCTGGATCGTTCCGGAAGCAAGCAGCTCCCGGAACCGGATCCGCTTCTGCTCCGGCGTGGTCTTCGAATACAGCATTAGAAGAGTCCCTTCGGGGCGGCTGCCAGGTCGATCACGCCGTCGGCTGCCTTGATGTTGAGCTGGTCGAGCTCGCCGGCGGCGAGTTCGGGAAGCCGCGCGGCGGCGGCCAGGAAGCGCTCGATCTCGTCCTCGGCCACGAGGCCGGCGGCGAGGGTGCGGAACTTGTTGACGTACTGCTCGCGGGCGAACGGCCGGGCGCCCAGCGGGTGCGCGTCGGCGACGGCGATCTGGTCGGTGATGACGGTGCCGTCCTTGAGCGTGATCTCCACGGAGCCGCCGAAGGCCTTCTCCGCGATGTCCAGCGAGTGGTAGCGGCGGGTCCATTCCGGATCCTCGACCGTGGTCACCTTGTGCCACAGCTCCACCGTGTCCGGGCGGCCTGCGCGCTCCGGGGCGTAGGAATCGACGTGGTGCCAGGCCCCGTCCTGCAGGGCCACCGTGAAGATGTACGGAATGGAGTGGTCCAGGGTTTCCCGGCTTGCCGTGGGGCTGTACTTCTGCGGGTCGTTGGCGCCGGAACCGATCACGTAGTGCGTGTGGTGGCTGGTCTTGATCAGCACGGACTCGACGTTGGCCGGGTCGGTGACCTCGGGGTGCTCGCCGTGCAGCTTGCGGGCCAGGTCAATCCACGCCTGTGCCTGGTACTCGGCGGAGTGTTCCTTGGTGTAGGTGTCCATGATGGCGCGCTTGGCTTCGCCGTCCTCGGGCAGCGGCACCGTGTAGTTGGCGTCGGGGCCATCGAGCATCCAGGCGATGACGCCGTCTTCACCTTCGTAGATCGGCACCGGGGAGGTCTGGCCGCGCATGGCACGGTCGGCGGATTCAACAGCCATCTTGCCGGCAAACGCGGGGGCGTGGGCCTTCCAGGTGGAGATCTCGCCCTTGCGGGACTGGCGGGTGGCGGTGGTGGTGTGCAGCGCCTGGCCGATGGACTGGAAGATGGTCTCGACGTCGAGGCCCAGCAGGGTGCCGATGCCGGCGGCGGCGGAGGGGCCCAGGTGCGCTACGTGGTCGATCTTGTGCTTGTGCAGGCAGATGGCCTTGACCAGGTTGACCTGAATCTCGTAGCCGGTGGCGATGCCGCGGATCAGGTCCTTGCCGCTGGAACCGACGTGCTGGGCGACGGCGAGGATCGGCGGGATGTTGTCGCCCGGGTGGGAGTAGTCCGCGGCCAGGAACGTGTCGTGGTAGTCGAGTTCGCGGACGGCGACGCCGTTGGCCCAGGCCGCCCATTCCGGAGCCACGCGCTCCTCGATGCCGAACACCTTCGAGCCCTTGCCGCCGGTGCTGGGACCGTGGGTAAGTGCCTGGGCGCGGGCGGCGACGATCGGGGCGCGGTTCAGGGAAGCGATGGCCACCGAAGCATTGTCGATGACGCGGTTGATCACCATGTCGGTGACCTCGTCGGAGACGGCGACGGGATCCGCGGCCACCTTGGCGATCTTGAAGGCGAGCTGGTCCTCGCGGGCCAGGTTTTCCTCGCTCTTGTAAACGCGGACGTGGTGTTCCTTAACCATGGTGCTCCTTCTAGTGAGGTACGTGGGTGGCTTTGACGTGGGAAAGGCTTCGGTGCAGATGCAGCGTGGTGGCGGCCTCGGCGAGCCGCGGGTTGCCGGCGGCGATGGCTTCGGCAATGGTGGCGTGCTCGGCGGCCGCTGCGGTGAGGCGCTCGGCGTCGTCGGCCGCCAGCCGGCGCACCCGGACCAGGTGAACGCGCAGGCTGCGCATGGCCTGGACCAGGTAGGAGTTGGAAATAGCGGCGTCGATGGCCGCGTCGAGCCGCCCGACCAGGCTGTAGTAGTCATGGCGTGCGGGGTCTGTGCCATTGATCAGCTCCGGCGCTCGCAGGAGCTCGCGACGCAGTTGCTCGAATGTCGCCGCATCGCCACGCTCGGCGGCCAGCGCCGCGGCCCTGCCTTCGAGGGTTTCGCGCAGTTCGAAGAGTTCGTCAATGTCCTCGAGGGAAATGTCGGTAACGACGACGCCGCGGCCGCCCGCCGTCGTCGTCAGCCCTTCCGCGCTGAGCCGGCTGAGGGCCTCGCGCAGCGGGGTCCGCGAGATGCCGAGCCGCTCGGACTGTTCGACCTCGGCGAGGACTGTTCCCGGCAGGAGACGCCACTCGATGATGTCGTCGCGCAGGGCGGCGTAGGCCTTGTCACTGGCGCGCATGATGGTCTCCTTCCTCGGCTGACCCGTCCAGTGTATACACAATCGGCAGAATAGCCCACACTTTCCGGCCCTAATCAGCAAAAAGAGCCAGATCCAAGTGTCCGCTGTATACACAGCCCTTGTGGAAGGACCCCAGCAGGGCTACCATGAGCTGCATCACAACGTCGTGGACGGGATTACTTCATGGTCACCAAGAGCTACCGGGACAGTTACCAGCGCAGCGTTGAGCAGCCGGAGGACTTCTGGCTTGAGGCCGCCGGGAAGATCGACTGGAGCACGCCGCCGGGCCGGGCCCTCGACTCCAGCCGCGCGCCGCTTTACAGCTGGTTTCCCGACGGCGTGCTGAACACCTGCTACAACGCCCTGGACCGCCACGTGGCGGAGGGCCGCGGCGGCCAGGACGCCCTGATCTACGACTCCGCCATGCTGGGCACGCAGCAGCGCTTCAGCTACGCCGAGCTCACCGACCTCGTCGCTCGCTTCGCCGGGGTGCTGCGCAGCCACGGCGTCGGCAAGGGCGACCGTGTGGTGATCTACATGCCGATGATCCCGGAGGCCGCCATCGCCATGCTGGCAACCGCCCGGCTCGGCGCGATCCACTCGGTGGTCTTCGGCGGTTTCGCGCCTAAGGAACTCGCCGCCCGCATCCGGGACGCCAACCCCGCCGCCGTGGTCACCGCCTCCGGCGGAATCGAGCCCTCGCGGCGGATCGAGTACCTCCCGGCCGTCGCCGAAGCGCTGGAACTGGCCGGCGCGCCGGAGACCCCCGTGCTGGTCAAGGCACGGGAAGGCTTCACCGCGTCCGCTGCAGACCACGCCGGCTGGCTGGACTGGGACACGGCGATGGCGTCCGCCGAGCCCGCCGCCCCGGTCGACGTCGCAGCCACGGACCCCCTCTACATCCTCTACACCTCGGGCACCACCGGGTCACCCAAGGGCGTGGTGCGGGACAACGGGGGCCACGCCGTCGCCCTGAGCTGGACGCTGGAGAATATCTACGACGTCGGCCCCGGCGACGTCATGTGGACTGCCTCCGACGTCGGCTGGGTGGTGGGGCACTCGTATATTGTTTACGGGCCGCTGCTGGCCGGCGCCACCACCGTGATCTATGAAGGCAAGCCGGTGGGCACCCCGGACGCGGGCGCGTTCTGGCGGGTCATCCAGGACCACAAGGTCAACGTGCTGTTTACCGCCCCTACCGCGTTGCGGGCCATCCGGAAGGCCGACCCCGAGGCAAAGCTGCTCGAAGAATACGACATCTCCAGCCTGCGCACCCTGTTTGCGGCGGGCGAGCGGCTGGACACGGACACGTTCCACTGGGCGTCCCGCGTCCTCGGCGTGCCCGTGGTGGACCACTGGTGGCAGACCGAGACCGGCTGGGCCATCTGCGCCAACCCTCGCGGCCTGGACGGGCTGCCGATCAAGGCCGGTTCGCCCAGCGTTCCGATGCCCGGCTTCAGGCTGCGGATCCTGGACGGCGCGGGCGACGAGGTGGAAACCGGCACCGAGGGGAACATCGTCCTGGGACTGCCCCTGCCGCCGGGCACGCTGACCACGCTCTGGCGCAACGACGAACGCTACATCTCCTCCTACCTGCAGGCCTTCGAGGGCTGCTACRCCACCGGCGACTCCGGTTACCAGGACGAGGACGGCTACCTCTTCGTGATGGGCCGGACCGACGACATCATCAACGTCGCCGGGCACAGGCTCTCCACCGGCGCCATGGAACAGGTGATCGGCCAGCACCCGGCCGTCGCCGAATGCGCTGTGATCGGACTCGCGGACCCCCTCAAGGGCCAACGCCCCAGCGGCTACGTGGTCCTCAAATCGGGGGTGGACGTGCCGGAGGAGATCCTGGTCAAGGACCTGATCGCCCTGGTCCGGCGCGACATTGGCGCCGTGGCGGATTTCAAGCACGTCACGGTCGTGGAGGCCCTGCCGAAGACCCGCTCCGGAAAGATCCTGCGCAAGACCATGCGCCAAATCGCCGACGGCGACGACTATGTGGTGCCCTCCACGATCGAGGACGCCGGCGTGATCGACCAGCTCCTGGAGACGCTGCGGCCCGGCGCCGTGGGCACCCGCCCGTCAACGGCGTCCTAGTCCGCCAGTTGGGTGAGCTGGCGCCGCGGGGGAGAGGCATGGGGCCAGGTGTAGGGCTACGACGCCGGCCGGCTCCAGCGGTACTCGTTCTCCGGCCGGCCGGGGGCGCCGTAGCGTGCGGTGCGTGACACCGTACCGGCGTCCGCGAGGTACTCGAGGTAGCGGCGGGCCGTGACGCGGGACATGCCCAGTGCTTCCATCACCTCGCTGGCCGACACCGCACCGGCCTGCAGCTTCATGAAGTCCTGCACGGAATCCAGTGTCGAGGCGGACAGGCCCTTGGGCAGCGGCAGTTCGGAGGGCGCCCGCAGGCTGGCGAAGGCCTGGTCCACGTCACTCTGGGACGCCCCGGCGCCGGTACCGCCCGGGCCGGGGGAGGCCAGCTGTTCACGGAACTGCCGGTAGCTGCTCAGCTTGTYCGCGAACGTGGCGTAGGTGAACGGCTTGATCAGGTACTGCACGACGCCGGTTGCCACGGCGCTGCGGACGATGTTCAGCTCCCGCACCGCCGTGATCGCGATGATGTCCGCAAAGAGGCCGGCGGCACGCATCCGGCGGGCGATGTCCAGCCCGTGCAGGTCCGGCAGGTTCATGTCCAGCAAGACCAGTTCCACGGGCTGCCCGGCGGCTGACAGGTCCGTCATCAGGCGCAGGGCGGACTGCCCGTCCGGGGCAGACCCGGCCAGGGTGAAGCCCTCGAGCCGGCCGATGTAGGCGGCGTGGGCGGCCGCGGCGATCGGCTCGTCCTCGACGACGAGTACGCGGATATCGCTCATTGCTGTTCCTCTGCTGTCCCGGCTGGTTCTTCCCTGGCGCCGTCCGCGGCGCCTCTCGCCGCGCCTGCCGCTGCAGCCGGTGCCGTCGGCAGGGTGACACGGAACAGTGCCCCGGCCGGGCTGGTGATTGTCATGCTACCGCCCAGGCGCTGCACGGCCTGGCGGACCAGGGCCAGCCCGAGGCCGCGCCCGAAGGGACCCGGAGCCTTGGTGCTGAAGCCGTGCCGGAAAACATCCTCCACGGCGTCCGGATCGATGCCGGGGCCGCTGTCCTCCACCGTGATCTCCAGGGCTCCGCCCGCCGAGGAGACACTCAGCTCCACGAGGCGCGGCGGTGGCGCATCGGCCGCGGCGTCGATCGCGTTGTCGAGCAGGTTGCCGAGGATGGCAACGAGATCCTGGACGGCCAGTCCGGTCACCGCCGTGGAGCCGTCGGTGGTGAGGATGAGTTCGACGCCGCGTTCGTGCGCCTCGGCGGCCTTGCCCATGACCAGGGCGCCGAGCACCGGCTCCTCGAGGGAGCTGACCAGGTCATCGGTCAGCCGCTGGCTCAGCTCCAGGTCGTTGGTGGCGAAATCCAGTGCCTCGTTGCCGCGGCCCAGTTCCATCAGGGACACGATGGTGTGCAGCCGGTTGGCGTGTTCGTGAGTCTGGGCGCGGAGGGCGTCGGAGAGCGTCCGCATGGTCTCCAACTCGCTGCCGAGCGACTCGATTTCGGTGCGGTCCCGGATGGTGGCCACCGTGCCGTAGACGGGGGCGCCGGAGGCCGCCGGCCGCTGCCGGGCCGCGGGGGAGCGGGGCCCGACCGCGGGGCCCTGGTTCACCACCAGGACACGCGGGCCGGTCAGGTGGATTTCGTCCTGGGCGGTCCGGCCGGATTCGAAGAGTTCCTTGAGGCTGGGGGCCAGCGGCAGTTCCGCCAGCGACGGCGCGTCCGGTCCGCGGCCGCCGGAGGACCCGACGTCGACGGCGCGGGGCGGCACCCCGAGCAGCGCGGCCGCCTGATCGTTGTACATAACCACCTTGCCCTTCGGGTCAATCAGGATCACCCCCTCGCGGACCGAGTGGAGCACCGACTCGTAATAGGCGAACAGCTGCGCCAGCTGCTCCGGGCCCCAGCCGCGGGTAACCCGGCGGAGGTAGCGGCCCAGCAGCCAGGAGGCCACCGAACCGCCGGCCAGCAGAGCCACTGCGATCGCGAGCAGCGCCGGCAGGCGGCCGGAAAACGCGACATCCACCGTCCCCACCGTCACGCCCGCCGCCACCAGGGCCCGGACCTTGCCGTCGGCGTCCTTGACCGGGGCGATCGTCCGCACGGACGGTCCGAGCGTGCCGGCCATGATCTCGGTGAAGACCTCGCCGCGCAGGGCCGCGTCGATCGAGCCGATGTAGGGCTTGCCCAGCTCCTCGTTGCGGGGATGGGTCCACCGGGTCCGGTCCGGCGCCATGATCGTGATGAAGTCCGCGCGGGCGTCCCGCATCACCTCCAGGGCGTAGGGCTGGAGCCTCGCCGAGGGATTGGGGGCGCTCGCCGCCTGCAGCACCAGGGGGTTGTCTGCCACTGCGGTGGCGATCCCGGCCATCCGCCGGCCGGCTTCCTCGTAGGCGTGGTCGCGGGCGTCGACGAAGGTGGCCGTGCCGACGACGGCGGTCAGGGCCAGCATGAACAGCAAGTGGGCCACAAACAGCCTGCGGGCGATGCTCCAGTGATGGATCAACTGCACCTTCCATGACCAATATGAACGCAACGGTGATGCGCGTCACTTCATCCCCAATGATGGAGAAACACGCAGAACGGACGTGATGCGCACCCCAAGCCGCATCGAAGTCCAGCCTATCCAAGGAGAACACCATGGCCTCTCAACGAGGAGAGTCAGCGGCAACCGCCGCGGCGCCGGTCAAAAAGCGCAAGGGGCTGGACAAGTCCCACTACCTGTACATCGCAGTCATTGTCGCCGTGGTCCTCGGCGCCCTGGTCGGCCTGATCTTCCCCGAGGTCGGCAAGTCCCTCAAGCCGCTCGGCGACGGCTTCATCAAGCTCATCAAGATGATGATCGCCCCCGTCATCTTCTGCACCATCGTGCTGGGCATCGGCTCGATCGCCAAGGCCGCCACGGTCGGCAAGGTCGGCGGCCTGGCCCTCGGCTACTTCATCGTCATGTCGACCTTCGCGCTGGCCATCGGCCTCGTCGTCGGCAACCTGATCCACCCGGGTGAGGGCCTCAAGCTCGCCCCGTACGATCCCAACAAGAAGGCCGCCACGGACAGCACCGTCGACTTCCTGCTCGGCATCATCCCGGGCGACATCCCCGTGCTGCCCACCCTGCTCGCCGCTATCCTGGTCGGCTTCGCGCTGCAGAAGATGGGCCCGCAGGGCACCCCGATCCTGAAGGCCATCGGCCACGGCCAGGCCCTCGTGTTCCGCATCCTGATCATGGTCATGTGGCTCGCCCCGGTCGGCGCATTCGGTGCGATCGCCGCCGTCGTCGGCGCCACCGGCGTGCAGGCCATCATCAGCATGGCCACCCTCATGGTCGCCTTCTACATCACCTGCGCGGTGTTCATCGTCGTGATCCTGGGCGGCCTGCTCCAGGTCGTCTCGGGTGTCAACATCTTCCGCCTGATGCGTTACCTCGGCCGCGAATACCTGCTGATCTTCTCCACGTCCTCCTCCGAAGCGGCCCTGCCCCGCCTGATCGCGAAGATGGAACACCTCGGTGTCTCCAAGCCCGTCGTCGGCGTCACGGTCCCCACCGGCTACTCCTTCAACCTCGACGGCACGGCCATCTACCTGACCATGGCCTCCCTGTTCGTCGCCAACGCGATGGGCACCCCGCTGGACCTGGGCGCCCAGATCTCGCTGCTGATCTTCATGATCATCGCCTCCAAGGGCGCCGCCGGCGTCACCGGCGCCGGCCTCGCCACCCTGGCAGCGGGCCTGCAGGCCCACCGTCCGGAACTGCTTGGCGGCGTGGGCATGATTGTCGGCATCGACCGCTTCATGTCCGAGGCCCGCGCGCTGACCAACTTCACCGGCAACGCCGTGGCGACCGTCCTGATCGGCACCTGGGTCAAGGAGATCGACGGCGGACAGGTCGAGCGTGTCCTCTCCGGCGCCGAGCCCTTCGACGAGCAGACCATGATCGCCGGCCACACCGGGCACGTGGCCGCCGACCAGCCAGCCGGCCAGGCCGCGCAGCCGGTGCCGGTCAACGCCTGAGCACCAGCCCGAACGCACTGAAATCGCCCGGACGCGCACCCCGCGTCCGGGCGGTTTCGTTTGCGGCGGGGCCCCAGTGCCAGGCAACCCTCGACCTCTACCAGAGGGTCAAGGCGCGCGGAACGGCGGTTGTCAAGGTCCGTCGAATACCGTGTCGGGGGCTGTAACCTTGGGAGGAATAACGATCCTTGCCGGGCGGCCGCAAGCAAGATGAGGCCGCAACATGAGCCAGTCAGCACAACAAGCAGCCGGCAGGGTCAGGCACGAAAATCACCGTCATCGAAAGTGTGGATAGATACGTGAGCAGCGAACAGGGTTCAGCCACTCTGGAAGGCACCGGACTCGACCTGGAAGACGCCATCATGGGCCCCACCGGGCGCCCCCAACGCGACTTTCCGGAGCCCGCGCCGCTGTCATCCCACGGCCCGGCCCGGGTCATCGCCATGGTCAACCAGAAGGGCGGCGTGGGCAAAACCACGTCCACCATCAACCTGGCCGCTGCCCTGGCCGAATACGGCCGCCGCGTGCTGCTGGTCGACTTTGACCCGCAGGGCGCCCTCTCTGCCGGCCTTGGCACCAATCCGCACGAGCTGGACCTCACGGTCTACAACGTGCTGATGGACCGCAAGGTCGACATCCGCGACGCCATCCAGAAGACCGGCGTCGAAAATGTGGACCTGCTGCCGGCCAACATCGACCTCTCCGCCGCGGAAGTCCAGCTCGTGAACGAGGTCGCCCGTGAACAGGTCCTGGACCGGGCCCTGAAAAAGGTCGAAGACGACTACGACGTTGTCCTGATCGACTGCCAGCCCTCGCTCGGGCTGCTCACGGTCAACGCGCTGACCGCGGCGCACGGCGTCATCATCCCGCTGATCTGTGAATTCTTCGCCCTGCGCGCCGTGGCGCTGCTGGTCGAGACGATCGACAAGGTCCAGGACCGGCTGAACCCCCGCCTGCAGGTCGACGGCGTCCTCGCCACCATGTACGACTCCCGCACCCTGCACGGCCGCGAGGTCATCGCCCGGCTGGTGGAGGCCTTCGGGGACAAGGTCTTCGAGACCGTGATCAAGCGCTCCATCAAGTTCGCCGACGCCACCGTGGCTGCCGAGCCGATTACCAGCTACGCCGGCAACCACGCCGGTGCCGACGCCTACCGCCGCCTGGCCAAAGAGCTGATTTCGCGCGGCGGCGCGCCCTAACCAGGGCTATGGCGGTGACGGGAACCGCGACGGCAGAGCTGTCGCCGCCCGGGAAGAAGCCCGGATTCGAGGTCCGGCTGGCCAACTTCACCGGCCCTTTCGACCTGCTGCTGGGCCTGATCTCCAAGCACCAGCTGGACATCACCGAGGTGGCGCTGGCCACGGTCACCGACGAGTTCATCAAATACATCAAGGGGCTGCAACGGCTGGGGGAGGACTGGGCCCTGGACGAGGCCAGCGAATTCCTGGTCATCGCCGCCACCTTGCTGGACCTCAAGGCGGCCAGGCTGCTGCCCGCGGGCGAGGTCGAAGACGACGAGGACATCGCGCTGCTCGAAGCCCGCGACCTGCTCTTCGCCCGGTTGCTCCAGTACAAGGCCTTCAAGCAGGTTGCCGGCCTGATCGGCTCGACGCTGGAGCTGGAGGGCCGGCGCTACCCGCGGCAGGTCGCCCTGGAGGGCCAGTTCGCCGCCCTCCTGCCCGAGCTGGTCTGGAAGCACACCCCGCAGCAGTTCGCGGCTCTGGCCGAAGCGGCCCTGAAGCCCAAGGAAGCAGCCCCCACCGAGGTGGGCCTCGCCCACCTGCATGGCACGCCGGTAAGCGTGAAGGAGCAGGCCGAAATCATCGGCCACCGCCTGCGTCTTGGCAAGGCACTCACCTTCCGGGCCCTGATCGCCGACGCCGAGTCCACCCTCGTAGTGGTGGCCCGGTTCCTCGCGCTGCTGGAAATGTTCCGGGACAAGGCAGTGGGCTTCGACCAACTGCTTCCCCTCGGCGAGCTGTCCGTGCACTGGACCGCCGACGACCCGGACTGGAGCAGCGACAAGCTGAGCGAAGAATACGAGGAGCAACCGTGACCGAAGCACGCACCTCTGCCACAGCCGGCGGGGCCCCATCAGGCGCGGCCGGATCCGACGCCGGCGACTCCCGGGTTCCGGACGTTTCGGGACTGCCCGGCGGCGCCCGTGCCGCGCTGGAGGCAGTGCTCATGGTGGTCGACGAACCGGCCACGGCCACGGAGCTGGCCGCCGGCCTCAACCTGACGGTCGACGTCGTCGAGGGCCTGCTCGGGGAACTGCAACGGGAGTATAACGGCTATACTGGTAATGCCCCGGATGCGGACGACGCCAGCACTGCGATTAATCGTGCTGGTTTCGGTGCCGCCCCCCGGGGTTTTGAATTGCGGAATATCGCCGGAGGCTGGCGGATCTATTCCCGCGCTGAGTTCGCCGACGTCGTAGGCGGATTCGTGCTGGAAGGACAGACAGCCAGGCTGACGCAGGCGGCGCTCGAAACGCTCGCCGTCATCGCCTACCGCCAGCCCGTTTCCAGGGCGCGGGTGTCTGCAATTCGAGGGGTCAATGTTGACTCCGTCGTGCGGACGCTGACCCAGCGCGGACTGATCGAGGATTCGGGAACCGATCCTGAGTCCGGGGCCATCCTGTACCGCACGACGTCGTATTTCCTCGAACGTATGGGAATCGGCTCGGTGGCTGAGTTGCCTCAGCTTTCGCCCCATCTTCCAGGGCTTGAAGGCATAGCAGAGTTTTACGACGCAGGAAGAATGTAGGCAGGAATGCTGCCTGCGTAACGAGTATCCACCAGGGCAGAACCATTTGCCCGGCCGGTGGGGGCTGCCGTGAGGCAGCCGCCGCGGGCCAACAAACGAAGGACGGGTCATGACACAGGCGGGACGCCAGGGTTCACCACGTAACGGTTCGGGACGCACCAGCGCCGGACATCAATCAGCACGCACCCAGGGTGCGGGCGGCGCCGGCCGAGGCCAGCGCGACTTCTCCAAGGGCGGCGGCGACCGCCCGTTCAAGCGGCCCAAGCCGCGCGAAGAGGCTTTCATCGATCCGGACCTGAACCCCGCGGGTTCAGCTCCGGAATCCGGGGACCGCAACGGCGCCAAGCCGGCAGCGCGTAAGCCGGCCGCCCGCAAGCCTGCGGCACGCAAGCCCGGTGCCGGCAAGGTCCCCGGTACGCCGGGCGCGCTCAAGCCCAAGCCGCGCATCGGCGCCGGAGCGGCCAAGGCCACCGGTTCCAGCGCGTTCGGCGGCGAACGCTTCGGCCAGAACCTCGGCCCGGTCCGGAAGCCGGCCCGCAAACGCGGCCCGCGCGGACCCGTGCCGCAGTCCGAACTGCACGATGCCGACGGTGTCCGTCTGCAAAAGGTCATGGCCTCCGCCGGCGTCGCCTCCCGGCGCGTCTGCGAGGAAATGATCGCCGAAGGCCGCGTCGAGGTCGACGGCCAGGTCGTCACCGAGCTCGGCATGCGCGTCGACCCCAAGGCGTCCGTGATCCACGTGGACGGCCTGCGCATCCAGCTGGACGAAAACATGGTCTACATGGTGTTCAACAAGCCCAAAGGCGTTGTCTCCACGATGGAAGACCCGGACGGCCGTCCGTGCGTCAGCGATTTCGTCCGCAACCACCACGGCGAACGCCTTTTCCACGTCGGCCGGCTCGATGTCGCCACCGAGGGGCTCCTGCTCCTGACGAACGACGGCGAACTCGCCAACCGCCTGACGCACCCCTCCTACGAGGTGCCCAAGACGTACCTCGTCCAGGTCCGCGGGCCGTTCCCGCAGGGCGTCGGCGCGCAGCTCAAGGCCGGCGTCGAACTCGAGGACGGCATTGCCTCGGTCGACTCCTTCAAGCTCGTCGACTCGACCCCGGGCCACGTGCTGATCGAGGTCGTGCTGCACTCGGGCAAGAACCGCATTGTGCGGCGCCTCTTCGACGCCGTCGGTTTCCCGGTACTGCGCCTGGTCCGCGTCAAGGTCGGTCCCATCGGCCTGGGCGACCAGCGCCAGGGCAGCATCCGCAACCTCGGCAAGCAGGAAGTCGGCCACCTGCTGGCATCCGTGGGGCTGTAAGGCATGTCCGCTTTTCGCACCCACGGCCGCGGCCACCTGAACGGGCCGGTCGTGGTCGTGGGCACCGGGCTGCTGGGCACCAGCATCGGGCTGGGGCTCCGGGGCCGCGGCGTCGCCGTGTTCCTCTCCGACCCGTCGCCTACCAACCAGGCCGTCGCCGTCGACATCGGCGCAGGCCTGCCCTTGGCGCGCCTTGACGGCGAAACGCCGGAACTCGTCGTGGTCGCCGCGCCGCCGGACGTGACCTCCGACGTCGTCGCCCGCGCCCTCGCGGACTACCCGCAGGCCGTTGTGGTGGACATTGCCAGCGTCAAGGCGTCCATCCAGGCGGAGCTGCGCGAGCGCGGCGCCGACCTGGGCCGCTACGTCGGCACCCACCCGATGGCGGGCCGGGAAAAGTCCGGCCCCGTCGCCGCCCGCGGGGAACTGTTCACCTCGATGCCGTGGGTGCTCTGCCCCACGCCGGAAACCCGGCCCGAGGCCCTGCAGGCGGCGCGTGCGCTGGCCGGGGACCTGGGCGCCGTCGTCTCCGAATTCGGTGCCGAGGAACACGACGAGGCCGTGGCGCTGGTCTCGCACCTGCCCCAGGTCATGTCCTCCCTCGTAGCCAGCCGGCTGCAGGGAACCCCGCTGCACGCGCTCTCGCTGGCCGGCAACGGGCTGCGGGACGTGACCAGGATCGCCGCGAGCGACCCCACGCTCTGGGTGCAGATCCTCGGCGCCAACGCGGGCAAGGTCGTGGAGATCCTCTACGGCGTCCGCGAGGACCTGAACCGGCTGATCGGAACCCTCGAGGATCCGACCGCGCCCGGTGCCAGGCTGGACCTTGCCCAGCTGATCAGCGAAGGCAACGCCGGCCAGGCCCGGATCCCGGGCAAGCACGGCGGACCGCCGCAGGCCTACTCCTGGCTGACCGTCCTGGTGGACGACACGCCCGGCCAGATCGCCAGGCTCCTGACCGAGATCGGCGAGATCGGCGTCAACCTCGAGGACCTCCGACTGGACCACTCCTCAGGACAGAATGTCGGCATGGTGGAACTCTCCGTGCTGCCCAACAAGCACGAGCTGCTCATCGAAGCCCTCAACGACCGTGGATGGCGGGTACTCCAGTAATGACCCAGGAACTCATTGAAACGGTGGACGTCGTCCGCCCCGGCAAGAGCCTCGTCGTCGCAATCGACGGCCCCTCCGGCTCCGGCAAGTCCAGCGTCAGCAAAGAGGTGGCGCGCCGGCTCAGGCTGGCCTACCTCGACACCGGCGCCATGTACCGGGCCCTGACCTGGTTCTGCCTCGACAGCGGCCTGGACCTCGCCGACGCCGAAGCCATCGAAGCCGCTGCCGAGACGCTCCAACTGGAGATCAGCACCAGCCCGCAGGAAGAGTACGTCCGTGTCGCGGGTGCCGACATCACCGAGGCCATCCGCGAACCGGGCATCTCCGCTGCGGTCAGCGCCGTCGCCACCACGCTCGGGGCACGGACCGAACTGATCCGCCGGCAGCGCGCGCTGATCGAAAAGCACCACCGCCGCATGGTGGTGGAGGGCCGAGACATCACCACCGTCGTCGCTCCCAATGCCGAGGTGCGCATGCTGCTCACCGCCAGCGAAGAGGCCCGGCTTCGCCGCCGCGGCATCCAGCTCGGCGGCAGCCAGAACGCCGAACAGCTTGCCGCGCAAGTCACGGCGCGGGACGCCAAGGACTCCACCGTGGTGAACTTCACGCAGGCCGCCGACGGCGTGGTCACGCTGGACTCCTCGGACCTGGACTTTGCCCAGACCGTTGACGCGGCCCTCGGGATCGTGCACCGGGTCGTCACCCACACGGCCATCGACCGTGACTGAGGGCTCAGCCGGGGCGCAGCTTCCCGGCCGCTGGTTCAAGCACGGGACCATGGCCTGGAGCCGGCCGGTCGGCTGGCTGCTGGACCATCTGGTGTACCGGACCTCCGTCCAGGGCCGCGCCAACGTCCCGGCGGCGGGGCCGGTCATCTTCGCCGGAAACCACATCAGTTTCCTGGACGGCCCGGTCATGTTCGGTGCGGCGCCCCGGCCGATGCACATCTTCGTCAAGAAGGAGATGTTCAAAGGCTTCCTGGGCCTGGTCCTGAAGGCCTCCGGCCAGTTGGCGGTGGACCGTTCGGGTGACCGGGCGGCGCTGGAACGGGCCAAGAGCGTCCTCGACGCCGGACGGTGCGTCGGGATCCTGCCCGAAGGCACGCGGGGGAGCGGAGAGGCCGCCGCTATCAACAACGGGGTGGCCTGGCTCGCGCTGAACTCGGGGGCCACCGTGATCCCGGTAGCCATCCTCGGGACCAGGATCAGCGGCGAGCACCTCAACGCGGTTCCCCGTCCCGGCCGGCGGCTGCACGTCAGCTTCGGCGGGGCCCTCACCGTCAGCCGCAGGCCCGGGGAGACCGGGCGTGCTTCAATGGACAGGGTGGGAACCGAGATCCGCGCCGCACTGGCACGGCACGTCCAGGACACAATTCAGAGCAGCGGGCAGCGCCTGCCCGACGCAGATTCACCGCAAGAACCACAGACAGCAGTAGCCGCGACGCCGGCAGATCACCACCTAAGGAAAGTGCAATGAGCGATACGACTCAAACCCCCGGCCATTTTGGCGCCGGCGAAGACGAATACACGCCCACCGGCACGGACCAGGTGGCGGAGAATCTTGCCGCCCTGGACGACGAGGAAGCCGAGCTCCGCGCGGCCTCGCTCCGCGCCGGCCTGGACGACTACGAACTGGACGAGGAAGACGCCGCCCTGCTGAKCGGGCGCTACGAGGACGAGGACTTCGACGGCCCGGTCAAGCTTGACCCCGTCCTGGCCATCATCGGCCGGCCGAACGTCGGCAAGTCCACCCTGGTCAACCGCATCCTGGGCCGCCGCGAAGCCGTCGTGGAGGACACCCCCGGCGTCACCCGTGACCGCGTTATGTACTCGGCGCACTGGAACGGCCGGAACTTCACCGTGGTTGACACCGGCGGCTGGGAGCACGACGCCCGGGGCATCCACGCCCGCGTCGCCGAGCAGGCCGAGATGGCCGTGGAGCTCGCCGACGCCGTGCTGTTCGTGGTGGACTCCGCCGTCGGCGCGACCGCCACGGACGAAGGCGTCATGAAGATGCTGCGCAAGTCCAAGAAGCCGGTCATCATGGTGGCCAACAAGGTCGACGACTTCGCCCAGGAAGCCGACTCGGCCGCGCTCTGGGGCCTCGGCTTCGGCGAGCCGTACCCGGTCTCCGCCCTGCACGGCCGCGGCGTCGCCGACCTGCTCGACCATGTCATGGACACGCTGCCGGAGTTCTCCACGATCGAAGGACTCGAGCGCAGCGGCGGCCCGCGCCGGATCGCCCTGATCGGCCGGCCGAACGTCGGCAAGTCCTCGCTGCTGAACAAGCTCGCCGGCTCCGAACGCGTCGTCGTCGACAACACCGCCGGCACCACCCGTGACCCGGTCGACGAGTTCATCGAACTCGGCGGCCGCACCTGGCGCTTCGTCGACACGGCCGGCATCCGCCGCCGCCAGCACATGGCCCAGGGCGCCGACTTCTACGCCTCGCTGCGCACCCAGAGCGCGCTCGAAAAGGCCGAGGTCGCCGTCGTGCTCCTCGCCGTGGACGAGGTGCTCAGCGAGCAGGACGTACGCATCCTGCAGCTCGCGATCGAGTCCGGCCGCGCGCTGGTGCTCGCGTTCAACAAGTGGGACCTGCTCGACGACGAACGCCGCACCTACCTGGAACGCGAAATCGAACAGGACCTCGCCCACGTGGCGTGGGCGCCGCGCGTCAACATCTCGGCCAAGACCGGCTGGCACAAGGACCGGCTGGTTCCTGCCCTGGATACTGCGCTGGAGAGCTGGGACAAGCGCATCCCCACCGGACGGCTCAACGCCTTCCTCGGCGAACTGGTGGCGGCACACCCGCACCCGGTCCGCGGCGGCAAGCAGCCCCGCATCCTCTTCGGCACCCAGGCCTCCAGCCGGCCGCCGAAGTTCGTGCTCTTCACCACCGGCTTCCTGGATCCCGGCTACCGCCGCTTCATCACCCGCCGGCTCCGCGAAACCTTCGGCTTCGAGGGCACGCCGATCGAGGTCAACATGCGGGTCCGGGAAAAGCGCGGCAAGAAGCGCTAATTCCGAACGCGCCCGCCGAGGGAAAAAGTTCCCGTGACACAAGTGAAAGTGTCACGGGCACCCTCCGGAATCGTGTAAGCTTTTGGAGGTGGTTCGGCCGGACTGCTCGGATGAAATCCTTTGGATAACAACAGGACATCATCAAGAGCGGAGAACGGCGGAACCAACGGGCTGTAGCGCAGCTTGGTAGCGCACTTGACTGGGGGTCAAGGGGTCGCAGGTTCAAATCCTGTCAGCCCGACCAACAGAAAGTACCCCGCCATTCCGGCAACGGAATGGCGGGGTTTTCTGTTTCCCGAACCGGTCGACTTCGTAAAGCGGCTCCTGGAAAAGTCCTACTTCAAAAAACGAGACGTCCGGCGGTCCGCCAGGATCTTTCCCTTCGTCTGGCAGTGCGGGCAGTACTGCAGCGCGGTGTCGGCAAAGGAGACCTCTCGCACGGTGTCTCCGCAAACCGGGCATGCTTCGCCGGCCCGGCCGTGCACCCGCATGTGGCTCCGCTTGGCGTCCTTGAGCTCGGCCGGCGGTTTCCCGCGGGCCTCGGCCAGTGCCGTGCCCAGGATTTCGTGGATGGCGTCGTACAGGCGCTCTACCGCCGCCCGGTCCAGGGCGCCGGCGATGGCGAACGGGGAGATCCTGGCCGCGTGCAGAATCTCGTCGCTGTAGGCGTTCCCGATGCCGGCGATGACGCCCTGGCTGCGCAGCAGCCCCTTGATCTGCTGCTTGCCGGCCGCGAGGATCCCGGCCAGGGTCTCGACGTCGAACCCCGGGCTGAACGGATCCGGTCCGAGCGCCGCGATCCCCGGCACATCCGTCGTGCTGCGGACCAGGTAGACCGCCAGGCTCTTCTTGGTGCCGGCCTCGGTCAGGTCCAGGTCAAGTGGTCCGCCCCCGCTGGAAAATGACAGCCGCGCCGCGATATGCCCGCTGCCCATTTTCAGCACCGCGCCGGTGGGGGCGTCGGTGAACCGCACCCAGCCGGCGCGGGCAAGGTGAAAGACAAGATGCAGCCCGTCGGCCTCCAGGTCAATGAACTTGCCATGGCGGCGCACCCCCGTCACGGTCCTGCCTTCCAACGCCGAGATGGGAGGATCCGCCGTCTTCAGTACCGCAAACGAGACGATCTGGATTTTCGTGAGGACCGCACCGCGCAGGCGCGTGTCCAGGAAATCCGCGAGGGCTGCCACTTCCGGTAGCTCAGGCATGGGCAAATCCGACCGGAACGGGTGCAGGTGCTGCCATGGCCCCATCATGCCAGAGTCCTCCCGGGGTCCGGCCGGATATGCCTATACTTTCAGCGGCGGCCCGTTCGATCGGCCGCCGTCGACCTTGGTGATTGACCAGACGAAAGGCCCGCCATGAGCATCATTCCCGAAGAGCTGTCCTACACCGCGGAACACGAATGGGTCTCCGCCCCGAATGCCGACGGAGTCGTGCGTGTGGGGATCACGGATTTTGCCCAGGACGCGCTCGGGGACGTCGTCTACGCCCAGATGCCGGAGGTCGGCACTGACATCAAGGCCAACGACGTCGTGGGGGAGGTCGAGTCCACCAAGAGTGTCAGCGACATCTACGCCCCGGTCAGTGGCGAGGTCGTGGCCCGCAACGAGGCCCTGGACACCGATTCCGCCCTGATCAATTCGGATCCCTACGGCGAGGGCTGGCTGATCGAAATCAAGCTCGCAGAAGCCGACGCCGTGGAGTCGTTGCTCAGTGCATCGGAGTACGAACAACAGGTAGGCTAATGGGAAGGTCTCCGGGCCGTGTTACTGGACACAGCAGTTGTTGGAGACAGCAATTACTGGACACAGTGGCCGGCCGGGGGGACTGACTACCGGATCTGCCAGGCTTTTCCGGACGGCATGCGTTGTTTGCAGGGGGGACACCTGCAACGAATGAGGAGGACTCAATGGTTGGGCACGGACAGAACGACACCGGTGAATACGGCACGGGTGGAGTGAAAGCCTCGGAGACCACATCGATCCATCTCACTCCCGTGCGCGACGAGCCCACCCTCACCCCGAAGGTTTCGGTCGAGGAACGCACGGCCATCGAGTCGTTGCCCGCAGGGTCCGCCCTGCTGGTGGCACACAGCGGGCCCAACGCCGGCGCTCGCTTCCTGCTCGACTCGGACGTCACGACGGCGGGCCGCCACCCGGACGCCGATATCTTCCTCGACGACGTCACGGTCTCGCGCCGCCACGTTGAATTCCGCCGCACGGCGCGCAGCTTCGAGGTCGTGGACACCGGGAGCCTGAACGGCACCTACGTCAACCACGACCGTGTCGACAGTGTGGAGCTGAAGTCCGGTAACGAGGTGCAGATCGGCAAGTTCCGGCTCACCTTCTACCTCAGCCCTGCCCGTACCGCAGGCAACGTCTGATATCGGGGTAGTTGCCTGTGGCCATGGCACAAGCCGAACGGCGCGGACCCCAGGTCCTGAACATCGGGGAGGTCCTGGCTCAGTTGAGCGACGACTTCCCCAACATGACCGCGTCGAAAATCAGGTTCCTTGAAGAGAAGGGACTCATCAACCCGCAGCGGACTCCCGCCGGGTACCGGCAGTACTCCGAGGGCGACGTCGAGCGTCTCCGCTTTGTGCTGGCCCTGCAGCGGGACCAGTACCTGCCGCTGAAGGTGATCAAGGACTACCTCGACGCGATTGACCGCGGCGAACGCCCGGACAACCTGCCTCCCGGGGTCACGGTCTCGCCGCGGATCGTCTCGGACCAACTCGCCGCCGAACTGAACCACCGGGTACGCCTGCTCAGCGAAGAGCAGCTCCGCACCGAGTCCGGGGCCAGCGTGCCGTTGCTCGAATCCCTGCTCAGCTTCGGCCTGATCGGCCACGTCAACGGCAAATTCGATGAACATGCCCTGCAGGTTGCCCGGGCCTGCGTGCAACTGGAGGGCCACGGCCTGGAACCGCGGCACCTGCGCCCGTTCCAGGCCGCCGCCGAACGCGAATTCGGGCTGGTGGAACGGGCGGTGGCGACCCTGACCTCGCGGAAGGACGCCGCCTCTCACGCCCGCGCCGCCGAGGCCGCCCGCGAAATCAGCGAACTCTGCCTGACGCTGCACCGGGCCCTGGTCCAGGACCGCATCTCGAGGATGGACATCTGATGATTGAGGTGGAAATCGTAGGCGTACGGATTGAATTGCCGTCCAACCAACCGCTTGTGTTGCTCAAGGAGATGCACGGGGAGCGCCACGTCCCCATCTGGATCGGCACCCCGGAGGCCAGCGCCATCGCCCTGGCCCAGCAGGGTGTGGTTCCGCCGCGGCCGATGACGCACGACCTGCTGGTGGACGTTGTCGAGGCATTGGGCCACACGATCGTCAGCGTCAATATCGTGGCGGTCGAGGACAACATCTTCTACGGCCAGCTCCAGTTCGAAGACGGCACCACCGTCAGCTCGAGGGCCTCGGATGCCCTGGCCCTGGCCCTGCGGGCCAAATGCCGGATCTGGTGCGCGGACGCCGTGATGGAAGAAGCCGGTGTGCGGATCACCGAGCACGACGACGGCGAGGAGGCCCAGCCCGGGCCCGCCGTCGACGAAGAGGGCGAGCTGCGCCGCTTCCGCGAGTTCCTGGACGACGTCGAACCCGAGGATTTCGCCGGCTGAAACAGCCCTAAGCTTAAAGTCGAGGTCGAAAGTTTCGACACGCCCCGGCAATACCGCCAACGTCTTTGACCTTGGGCCCCGGCAGGCCTAACGTCGGAGGTACAAGTTCCCATTGCATACAACAGCCGCGCAAGTCACACTGGACAGAGCAGCCGGAGCCGAAACTACACGGATGATTTTCGTGCCTACTCGGTCCGACGCAGGTCCCGGACAGCGCGTCGTTGCTGCAAGTTCCCGCGGGAACTCATGACAAGGAGGATCCACGTGAGTCCGAAAGGCGAAGCAGGCGAGCTCAAGCAGACCTCGACGGCAGGCGTTGCTGTGCCCGCGAGCGGTGCCCAGGGCCTGCTCTTCACCGAGGATCTTCCCGTCCTGGACGAAGACGCGGGTTACCGCGGCCCCACCGCGTGCAAGGCGGCCGGGATCACCTACCGCCAGCTGGACTACTGGGCACGCACCGGGCTCGTCGAACCCGCCGTGCGCGGCGCCGCCGGCTCCGGGTCGCAGCGCCTCTACGGCTTCCGCGACATCCTCGTCCTCAAGGTCGTCAAGCGGCTCCTCGACACCGGCGTCTCCCTGCAGCAGATCCGCACCGCCGTCGAGCACCTCCGGGAGCGCGGGGTCGAAGACCTCGCCCAGATCACGCTGATGAGTGACGGCGCGAGCGTCTACGAGTGCACCTCGGCGGATGAAGTCATCGACCTGGTCCAGGGCGGACAGGGTGTCTTTGGCATCGCCGTCGGCCGGGTCTGGCGCGAAGTGGAGGGAAGCCTCGCGGCACTGCCGAGCGAACACGCCTCGGACCAGTCCTTCCCCGACGATGAACTCAGCAAGCGCCGCGCGGCCCGCAAGATCGGCTAGCACTGCCGGAAGATTTAACTAAGAAGCGCGGGGCCACATCGTGGCCCGGCCC
>NZ_JBFTMU010000017.1:0-44488 GCF_056397125.1 Arthrobacter sp. 05N425 | reverse complement strand
GCGTCGTGCCGGACGGCCGGCCCGGGGTGGCCGGTGCCGGCTGCGCTGCCCGGGCAGGCTGTCCGGTGGGCGCCGCCTCCCGTGTCAGGGCCGCGAGCCGTGCCTGCTGGCGCTGCCGGTCGAGTGCGTCCACCCGCGCTGATTCGAGCGCCACGGTGGTGTTGCGAAGGGTGGCGAGTTGGCCGACCAGGACCGTCCGCTGCGCCGCGGCCTCTGACACTGCTTTCTGCCGGTCCGCGTCGGCGCGTTCGGCGTCGGCCTTGCGGGACTCCGCGGTGCGGGCAGCATCATCGGCGGCGCGGTCGGCCTCGGCGGCGGCATCCTTCGACGACCGGGCGGCGGCAGCGGCGGTCTCTGCTGATTGGAAGGCGCGGGTGCGGCTGGCGGCCACCGCCTCCAGCGTGGCGGCCTGTTGCAGCGCCTCGCCGTTCCCGCCGACCAGGTTGCCGAGCGCCGGCGTCATCCCGCCATTGCGGTAGAGATCACCGGCGAGTTGGCCAATCAGTTTGCGCGCCTTTTTCTGCTCAGACTCGGCGGCGGCGGCCTTGGCTTCCGCCAGCTCGGCGGCATCCCGCCGGATCTGGAGTTCCACCAGGGCATCGACGTAGGCGTTGTTGGCGGCGAGCGAGGTGGCCAGGCCGGCCTCCTTGGCCGCGGAAGCGTCGGCCAGGATCCGGTCGATCCGGTTGACCTGATCCGCCGTCGCGCTTTCGCTGGCCTTCGCCGCGGCGATGTCCGCGGGCGTCGGGAGGTCCGGCGCGGCCGGCATCCTCAGGCCGGGGACCGACTTCGTGGCGGCCGGGGCGGCCTGGGCGGGGATCGCCAACGTTCCGAGCAGTACGACGGCGGTGCACAGGGCGGCGGCCCTGCCGCCGGGTCCGGTCCAACTCATGGAAAAACCTCGTTGCAGTCAGGCTGGCGCGAGCGAGGTCTGAAATTGGCGCATGAAAAAGCCCCTCTGCGGATCGCCCAGCAGGGACGAGGCTACGTGCCAAATACCACTTTGGCAACAAGAGTCACATCAATAACATAAACAACAACAATGTCATTTGGTCACATTCGCAGGGGCGTGTCGAGCATTGCGGCGGGTGCCGGGGCGGGGCAGATGTACCCGTACACCGCTGCGCCGGCCGGTCAGGCGTGCTGGTGCGCCTCGTGTTCCGCATAGGTGGCCGGTTCGAGCTGGAAGGTGCAATGTTCGGTGTCGAAGTGCGAGCCAAGGCAGGTGACCAGTTTGTCCAGCACCCTGTCGGCGCCGCGGGCGCCCAGCGCAGCGTCCTCCACGACCACGTGGGCAGAGAAGACCGGCACCCCTGAGGTGATCGTCCAGATGTGGATGTCGTGGACGGACACCACGCCGTCGACGGCCAGGATGTGTTCGCGGATCATCTGGACGTCCACGCCCTTGGGAGTGGCTTCGAGGAGCACGTCCACGACGTCCCGGAGCAGGTGCCACGCCCGGGGCAGGATCATCAGCGCGATCAGGATCGAGGCGATGGTGTCAGCGGCCTGGTAGCCGGTGACCATGATGACGATGGCCGCGACTATGACGGCGAAGGAGCCCAACAGGTCGCCCAGGACTTCCAGGTACGCTCCGCGGACGTTGAGGCTTTCCTTCTGTGCGCCGCGGAGGATCATCAGCGAGACCAGGTTGGCGACCGCGCCCAGGACGGCGGCGAACAGCATAACGTCGGTGTGGACCTCGGGAGCCGAGCCAAGGCGCCGGATGGCTTCGGTGAAGATGACCACGGAAATGACGATCAGGACCAGCGCGTTGGCCAGCGCGGCCAGGACCTCCGCCCGCTGGTAGCCGTAGGTCCGCGCATCGCTCGCCGGCCGCGCGGCAATCCAGGCCGCCAGCAGCGCGATGAAGACGCCGGCGGCGTCGGAGAGCATGTGCCCGGCGTCGGCGAGCAGGGCCAGCGAACCGGAAACGAGGGCGCCCACGACCTGAATCAGGACCACGGACAGGGTGATG
Source organism: Arthrobacter sp. 05N425 (assembly GCF_056397125.1). NCBI lineage: Bacteria > Bacillati > Actinomycetota > Actinomycetes > Micrococcales > Micrococcaceae > Arthrobacter > Arthrobacter sp. 05N425. The sequence goes on along the minus strand of NZ_JBFTMU010000017.1, from coordinate 42,510 downwards.
CCCAGCACGGCGATCAGGCGCTTGCGGTGCTTCCCGGTCGCCGTGATCCCATGTGAGTGGCTGTGGTCGTGTCCCATGATTCCAAGGCTAGTCCCACCGGAGGCGGCTAGCCCCAGCCGAGATCGTGCAGCCGTTCGTCGCTGATGCCGAAGTGGTGTGCGATCTCATGGACCACGGTGACCGTCACTTCCTCGACCACGTCCTCGCGGGAGGCACAGAGGTCCAGGATCGGCTGGCGGTAGATGGTGATCCGGTCCGGCAGCGAACCGGCGTCCCACCAGGAATCCCGCTCGGTCAGCGGCACGCCCTCGTAGAGGCCCAGCAGAACCGTGTCCGGGTCCTCGTCCGGTTGGGGGGTGTAGTCGTCCTCGATGAAGACCGCCACGTTGTTCATGGTCTTCGCCAATTCCGGCGGGATCCGGTCCAGGGCGTCGCCCACCGCGGCTTCGAATTCGTCCTCGGACATCGGGAACGGTCCGTGGTGGCGGTCGTGGTTGTGGCCTGCGTCGTCGTTCCCGCTGGGCACGATCGGCAGGCCGGGAGGGAGTGATGCGGGCATACCCGGAACTCTATGCCCTGGCCGGTGCGCCCCGCAGCGGCCGGGAACGGCGCCGGGTCAGCGCGACGCCGGCGAGGCAGATCACGCCGCCCACGAGGCCCCAGATGGTGGGGATCTCGCCCAGCACCAGCCAGGAGATCAGGATGGTGGTCCCGGGCACCAGGTAGGTGGTGGCGGCAAGCCGTCCGGCGTCGATCAGCGAGAGCGCATAGGCCCAGGTGGTGAACGCGATCGCAGTGGGAAAGACGCCCAGGTACACCAGCCCCAGCGTTGCGGGCAGCGGCGCCGCCTGCAGTTCAGCGACGAGCTGGCCGCTAAAGGGCAGGCAGCACACGGCGCCTACCATGATGCCGAACCAGGTGGCCTGGGCCGCGGGGAACTTCCGGAGCACCGGCTTCTGCACGATCACGCTCACCGCCGCGAGAGCGGCCGCGAGCAGGCAGAGCAGCACGCCGGCAACGTCCGCCGTCGAGCGCTGGCCGGAACCGAGGGCAATCACTGCCACGCCGCCGAAGGCCACCAGGCTGCCGATGATCAGCCAGCGCGGGAAGCCTTCCTTCAGGATGATCCCGGCCATCACGGCGACGAGGATGGGGTTGACGTTGATCAGCAGGGCGGCGGTGCCGGCGTCGAGCATGTGTTCGGCGGCGTTCAGGGCAACGTTGTAGCCGCCGAACCACATCACGCCGTAGGCCAGGATGGGCCACCACTCACGGCCCCGGGGCAGCACGGCGGTCTTGCGGAACTGCGGCAGTACCACGAGACCCAGCACGACGGCGGCCACGGCAAGCCGTCCCAGGGTCAGCGGTCCGGGGGAGAAGCTGGGGCCGACCGCGCGGATGCCCACGAAGGCCGACGCCCAGAGCACCACGGTGACGACGACGGCGGCGATTCCGAGCCTGCTGATCTGCCCGGGCCGGCGGGTTGCCTGCGCCGCGGCCGGTGGGGCGGCATGCGAGGCCGCTTCGTGCGTGCTGTCCGGGTGCGTGCCGTCCGGGTGGGTATTGTCCGGATGTGCGCTGTCCGGGGAGGGGGAGCCTGTCTCGGCTGTTGTTGCCATGCTGCCAATCTAGCCCGTGCGGCGGCCCGGCAGCTGGCGGGAATCGGTCAGGTCTAGTCGGTTTACTGCCAAAATGCAGCCAAGCCCAGCGCCGCGCCCGGCCCGGCGCACCGGCGCAGATTCAGCGGCCCTGATTCACCGGAGCGGGCGGGCGGCGGCCCGGATGGCCGCCGCGACCTCGTCAAGTGCGGCCGATCCGTGCCGCCATTGCTGCCAGTGGAGTGGGACATCCACGTGCGCCGCGGGATCCAGTGCCGTCATCGTGCCGCGCTGCAGTTCCTCCGATACTTCGATTTCGGGGAGCAGCCCCCAGCCCATCCCCCAGCGGATGGCTTCGCCGAACTCGTGGGCGGCCGGAATGTAATGCCGGGGCGCGTTCAATGCCGTGCGGCTCACCCACCGGAGGTATCGGTCCTGTAAATCATCCTTGCGGTCGAAAACAATGACCGGGGCGGCGGCGAGGGTAGCCGCCGAGGCGCCGCCGGAAAACCACCGGGCGGCGAAACCGGGGGTGCAGACCGGCAGGTAGCGCATGACACCCAGCCGCCGTGAGGTGCAGCCGGGCGCCGCCTCGGCCGTGGTGGTGATGGCGGCGGCCGCTGCGCCGCTGCGCAGGAGGCCCAGCGAATAGTCCTGGTCCTCCCGGAGAATCTCGAGCTGGACCCTTCCCGCCACCGCGGCCAGTCCGGCCAGCGCCCAGGTATGCAGGGAATCGCTGTTGATCACCAGGGTCAGGCGCGTCCGCCCGTGCGGTTCCTCCGGCCGCAGCTCCTCGGCAAGGTCTGCGGAAAGGAGCTCCAGCTGCCGGGCAAACCGCACCACCGCCTGGCCGGACTCGGTGAGTCCCGCCGGCCGGGCCCGGGTGAGCACGGGACGGCCGACCGCGGCCTCGAGGGCACGGATCCGCTGGCTGATGGCCGAGGGGGTCACGGATAGGTGGGCGGCTGCGGCGTCGAAGCTTCCGTGCGTGACGATGGCAGCCAGCGTCCGGGCCTGCTCGGGGGAGATGTCCATCATTAGCCAATCTTATGTGGCAACAGAAAGATTAGCTGGCTTCATCTTTGCCCGGCGCTTACCGTCGAAGGGTGATCCTTCCCCTGTTTTCCGGCCTCTCCGCCGGCCTGTCGCTCATTGTGGCCATAGGCGCGCAAAATGCCTTCGTCCTCCGACAGGGCATCCAGCGCTCCCATGTGGCCATGGTGGTGGCGGTCTGTGCCGTTTCGGACCTGGTGCTGATCGTGCTGGGCGTCGCCGGCATCGGCGTCCTCTTGGACCGGACGCCCGCCGCCCTCGTGGTGATCAAGTGGGCGGGAGCCGCGTTTTTGCTCGTCTACGGAGCGCTCGCGGCCCGGCGCGCGATCGGCGGGGAACAACTGGACCTGCCCGGGGACAAGCCCCCGGGCAGCAGGGCGGCCGTGCTGGCCACCTGCCTGGCTTTCACCTGGCTGAACCCGCACGTCTACCTGGACACCGTCTTGCTGCTCGGGTCGCTCGCGGCCGCCCACGGCGAGTCCGGACGCTGGTGGTTCGCGGCCGGCGCCGGCCTTGGAAGCATTGCGTGGTTCACCGCCCTCGGCGCGGGGGCGCGATTCCTGGCCTCCGTGTTCCGGCGCCGGGCGGCCTGGCGGGTGCTCGACGCCGCAATCGCCGTCGTGATGATCACGCTTGCTGTGTTGTTGCTTGCTTGAGCGCCGCGCCCGCCTGGCCGGCCCCGGCCGCTACTCTCCGCGCCCGGACCACTCGAGGAGTCGTTCCACCGGCCAGGTGGTGATGATCCGCTCCGCAGGCACGGCGTTCCGGGCGGCCCGCTCCGCGCCGTATTGCAGGAAGTCCAGCTGGCCCGGAGCGTGCGCGTCGCTGTCGATGCTGAAGAGGCAGCCGGCGTCGAGCGCGAGCTGGATCAGTTCATCCGGGGGGTCCTGGCGCTCCGGCCGTGCGTTGATTTCGACGGCTACGTCGTTCGCCGCGCATGCCGCGAACACACGCCTCGCGTCAAAGTCCGAGGGCGGCCTCGTCCCGCGGGAGCCGTCCAGCAGGCGGCCGGTGCAGTGGCCGAGCACCCTGGTGTGCGGATCCTCGATCCCGGCCAGCATCCGCCGGGTCATGGTCCGACTGTCCGAGCGGAGCTTCGAGTGCACGCTCGCCACCACGATGTCCAGGCGGTCCAGCAGTTCCGGTGCCTGGTCCAGCGTTCCGTCCTCCAGGATGTCGACCTCGATGCCGGAGAGCAGGCGGACCGGGGGGTGGCCTGCGCCTGGCCCGGGGGCCTGCGCGGCCACGATCCCCGCGACCACCTCCAACTGCTCGGTGAGGCGTTCGGCGCTGAGGCCGTTAGCGATCTTGAGGGTGGGGGAGTGGTCGGTCAAGGCCAGATATTCGCGGCCCAGCATCCGGGCCGCGTCCAGCATGGACTCGATCGGCGAGCCGCCGTCGGACCAGTCGCTGTGCGTGTGCAGGTCGCCGCGGAGGTTCGCCAGCAGTTCATGGCCGCCGGCGGCGAGGGGCTCGGCGCCGCGTTCCCGCAGGCCCGCGAGGTAGTCGGGGACGCCGCCGCCGACCGCCTGCGCAATCACCTCGAAGGTCCGGTCGCCGATCCCCTTCATCCGTTTCAGCCGGCCGTCGGCCGTCCGTGCGGCCAGTTCCCCGGGGGAGAAGCCGCCGATGAGTTCGGCCGCCTTGCGGAACGCCTGGACCTTGAAGGTGGTGGCGCGTTCGCGTTCGAGCCAGAAAGCGATCTCATTGAGGGCAGCGGTGGCGTCCATCTGACCATCATCCGCACAGCCGCATGGGCCCTGTCCAGAGCTTATTCCCGGGTTGTGGAGTGGATTTTGGAGATTCCGGAAGTTGGCCCTATAGTTTTATAGGTCCAGTTCGGAGGAACCCGAAGGGAACAAAAACGGAAGGCTTCGGCCCTTAATTTTTGCCCTTGTTTCAGTGGGTTTTACCGGATGGCGTCCTGGCCCCCATCGTCTAGCGGCCTAGGACACCGCCCTTTCACGGCGGCGGCACGGGTTCGAATCCCGTTGGGGGTACGCAAGGAACTGGTCAAGCCGGACCAAAAAGTCTGGTAGGCTAAAGGCCTTGAAAAATTGCAGTAGCGATACTGCAGGCAGCAAGAAACAGCAGTAAACAAGCAGTAAAAGCAAGGCCCTGTAGCGCAGTTGGTTAGCGCGCCGCCCTGTCACGGCGGAGGTCGCGGGTTCAAGTCCCGTCAGGGTCGCTCTGATTGCCAGAAGAAATTCCGGCCGTCATGGTGACACGTCACCTAGGCTCTGTAGCTCAGTTGGTAGAGCGTTCGACTGAAAATCGAAAGGTCACCGGATCGACGCCGGTCGGAGCCACCACTGGGAAGCATCAGTTCATAAACGAACTGGTGCTTTTCTTCTTTAACCCACCCGCCGCTCCGTAATGGCCCTATTGCGGCGTGAAACGGCCCCTCTGGAGCAATCGAGGATGCCCGGAAGCTCGGTCCGAACCTGCAGGCACTACGCAGAGGCTACGGATAGACAGGACGCGGCGCAGGGGGTAGACATTGAGCGAACCCATGGCGTAGAGGGGGAGGACGCTCAGTGGAGATCGCCGACAGCTCGGATCTGCAGGAGACGGACACCGTTGGGAAGTGTCCGTGTGCAGGGGCCCGCTTCAACCCCGCTGCCTGCGGCCGCCTCGCCCGGCGCCGTCGGAGCGGCCGCTTCGCCGGGCAAAGGGCGCCCAGATGTTTGTGACTTTTTGGCGGTTTCGCCGCGCCTTGGCACCACGCGCCGCGGCGTTGGCCGCCGGAGCTGCCCTGGTGGTCCTCGCGGCTGCCCTGCAGGTGGCGCTGCCGTGGCCCCTGAAAGTCATTGTCGACGATGTGCTCAAGACCCCGGGCGCTGCGAGCAAGAACGAGTTCCTGCGAACGTTCGGTGCGGCCGGGCTGGAAGGTCAGCAGCTGCTGGTGGTGGCAGTTGCGTGCCTGTTGGTGTTCACCCTGGCGAATGCGGCGGCCAACTATTTTGGGGCGCGGCTGCTCAACGGCGTCGGAGAGCGGGTAATGGCATCCGTCCGCTCCGAGGTGTTCACCCACCTCCAGCGGCTCTCCCTGTCCTTCCACGACAAGCAGAGGCTCGGGGATCTGGTGACTCGGGCGACCACGGATGTCGACTACGTGCGCGCCATGATCATCTCAATGCTGGCTGTCCTGGTACCCAACATCCTCATTCTGGCTTTCATCACGACGATCTGCATGGTGGTTGATCCGGGCTTCGCCATGATCGCCCTGGCGGTCTCACCGGTGTTGTTCGCTACGGTGCTGATGTACCGCCCCCGCATCAAGGCTGCGTCCCGGGCCGCGCGGAGAAGGGACAGCGACATTGCCTCCACGATGGCGGAGACCTTCTCCTCGGTGCGGGTTATGCAGTCCTCTTCCAGCGAGGCGCGCCATGAGGCCGATTTCCAGCTCCGCAATGCCGCGCGGATGAATGCGGGCCTGAGGCTGGTCCGGTTGCAGGCAGCACTGTCCCCGCTGGTGGATGTCATCGTCACACTCGGCACCGTCGTCGTGCTCTGGGCGGGCGTGCAGCGGGTGCTGGACGGTTCAATGACGCTGGGACTGTTGCTGGTCTTTCTGGCGTACCTCAAAGCCCTTTACGATCCGATGAAGGAACTTTCCAAGCTGACGACGGTCATGAGCCGGGGCCAGGTCAGCGCGGAGCGGCTCCAGGACGTCCTCAGCACCGCCCCGGCAATCACGGACCCGCCCGGTGCCCCGCCGGCGCCGCGGCTGGCGGGCGCGGTGGAGCTGCGAGATGTCGACTTCCACTACGACGATTCCGAGGTGCTGCACAAGATTAACCTCCGTGTGGAGCCGGGCCGGATGATTGCGCTGACCGGGCCCACCGGTGCGGGCAAGTCAACGGTGGTCAGCCTTATTCCGCGGCTCTACGACGTGACGGGCGGCGCTGTTCTCCTCGACGGCGTGGACGTCCGCGAACTGCAGCTGGCCTCGGTGCGCCAGCAGATCTCGATGGTCCTGCAGGAATCCATCCTGTTTCACGGCACCATCTACGACAACATCGCCTACGGATCGGACAACGTCACTCCGGAACAGGTTTTCGCCGCAGCCCACGCCGCGCATGTCGATGAATTCGTTGATCAGCTGCCGCTGGGCTATGACACCCCGGTTGCCGAGCGGGGCGTCAGCCTCTCCGGCGGACAACGCCAGCGCATCGCGATCGCCCGGGCCCTGGTCCGCGATACACCGATCGTCATCCTCGATGAGCCCACCTCCGGCCTGGACGCCATCTCCGAACAATACGTGATGGAGGGAATGGACCGGCTGATGGCCGGGCGGACTGTCATCGTGATCGCGCACCGCCTCTCCACTCTCCGGCGCGCGGACAAGATCTACGTGCTGGACCACGGGCGGATTGTGGAAAGCGGTAACCACCGGCAACTCCTCGCAGCCGGCGGTCTCTACAGCCGGCTCGACGGGCTGCAGGGGGCCCAAGATCCTCCAGCCTTGCCGCTGCCTGCGCGGGGCGCGATCCGCGAGGGAACGCCGGCGAGGCCCGCGACCTCGGGAGCCCTCCCCTGGCGGATCGGAAGGGAGGGCGCGCTGGAGGTGCTGTTGGTCCACCGGCGCCGTCATCAGGACTGGTCCATCCCCAAGGGAAAAGCCCAACCGGGCGAGACGGACCAGGAATGTGCGCTGCGGGAAGTGGGCGAGGAGACGGGTCTCGTCTGCCGGGCCGGTGCGGAGCTGCCGCAGGTGACCTATCTGGACCGCCGCCGGCGCCTCAAGACGGTGCGCTACTGGGCCGCGGAGGCCCAGGGCGGCGTCTTCTCGGCCAACGATGAAGTGGACGAGGCCCGCTGGTTCAGCATTCCGGCGGCGCTGCGCACGCTGAGCGAACCACGCGAACGGCCCGTGCTTCTCGCACTGGGCGGCGTCCTGGAGCGGGAACTTGGGATCCGTGCGGTGCCGGCCCGGGACAGGATGCTGCTGCTTATCCGCGGGGCCACGGCAACACCCCGCCAGCTGTGGGACCACTCCGAACTCACCCGGCCGCTGGCCCACGAAGGACGCACGACAGCCCGCTCCCTCGAAGGACTCGGCTCGTTCTTCGAAATAAACCGGATCCTCTCCGCGCCGGCCGCCCGGTGTATCGGCACTGTTGAACCGCTGGCACGCCGTGCATCCCTGACGGTGGAAGTGGCCAGTGATCTTTCCGATGGCCGCATCGAACGGGCGATGCGGCTCGTCGACAACGCCCGCGGCACGGGGACCGTGCTGTGCACGCATGAGGATGTCATCGCCTCGGTCCTGGACCGCCTGGCCGCGCGCGACCGGACAACCCTCGACAGCCGCGCCGGCCGCCGGCGCGGCTCGGTCTGGGCCCTGACCGGGGACACGTCACGCTACACCGGCGCGTATTATCTCCCCATGCCCGAGGCGGTCCGCCTGCCCGAACAGCGCGCGACCAACAATTAGCTGTCCAACGCCGCGCGGGACGATAATTCCCTCGCCCGACACGGGCGCCGTGACCAGGGTTGGGGACACGCCGGCACTCCCGGCTAGACTCGCACGCTGGGGAAGAACGCCATCGCTGCGGACAGTCCCTGGACGGATCCGCGGCGCACGCCCGACCAGAAGAGTGATTTTGACGAAAACTGCACGCCCGCTGACCGTGACCGCCCTCCTCGCCGCCCTGGCGCTAACCGCCTGCTCTGCGCCGGAAGCCGCGGCCCCGCCGTCGTCGTCGKCCCCCGCACCGTCCGCCTCCGCGACGCCCAGCCCCACCAAGTCCTCCGGCCCCTATGGCGACTTCCCGACGGCGGCCGAGGCCTGCAAGACGATTTCGGAGCAGGCCACGGGCGCCTCGCTGTTCCCGCTCTCGGCGGCACAGGGCAAAACCGCCGAACTTGAGCAGCTCAAGGCCGAACTCAGCCGCACGGCCGAACGCGTACCGGACAGCCTCAAGGCCGACTTCGCCAAACTCAACGAGGTCGCCGTCGCGGGCCTGAGCGACCAGACCGTCTATTCCAGCGGCAAGTTCCAGGACGCCATGGCTCCCGTGACCGGTTGGATTGCCGCCAACTGCAAGTAGCTCCTCGGGCACATGGCTCCCGGGTCCGAAGCGGCCCGGAAATCCAGGCGATGTGGCCCCACCGTCGGCCCTAAGGGCTAGGGTGGTGTCAAAGAGAAGGGGGAGTGCCAGATGGAGTACCAGAATCCTCAGTCCGCGGATCCCGGGGTGGGTCTGCCGGCGGCGGCCCGTGCCGCGACCGGCCGCACCGTGATTTCCGAAGCCGCTGTCGCCAAGGTTGCCGGCATCGCCGCCCGCGCCGTTCCCGGCGTGTATTCCCTGGGCACCGGGCCTTCCCGCGCCCTGGGCGCCATCCGCGACGCGGTCGGCAGTTCGGACCACGCTGCCGGGGTGCGCGCCGAGGTCGGCGAGACCCAGGTGGCCGTGGACATTGACCTCGTGGCGCTCTACGGCACCCCGCTGCATGCATTGGCGGACCAAATCCGGGCGGCTGTCTATGCCGCCGTGGAGGAACTCGTCGGCCTCCAGGTCATTGAAGTCAATATCGAGATCCATGACGTCTTCGTCCCCGGTCCGCCCAAGCCCGCGGCCTCCGGCGAGGCACGACCCACGAGGGAGGCCCTGCAGTGAACCTGACCGTAGTCGGCATTGCGGCCGGCGCTTTCCTGGCTTTCATGTCCTTCACGTTCGGGGCCTGGGGCTTCCTCGGCTCCCTGCTCTTCATGGCCGTCGGAGCCCTGCTGGGCCGTGCGGCGGAAGGGAAACTGGACCTGCGCAGCGTCGTCGATGCCCTCACGGGCCGGCGATCCTCCTCATGAGTTCCACCGCCGGACGGCTGCTGGCCGGACACAACCGGATCAGCACCCAGGCCCTCACGAGCGTGGCGCGGGCCGCAACTGCGGAGGCGCTCGGTGTGCCGCCGCAGGACGTCCGGGCCGACTGGGCCGACGACGACGGCCTGCTGGCCCTGTCCCTCGTCACGCCTATCGCCGTCCCGTCGCTCACCGCGGTGCTCCGGGACCCGGCCCGCGTGGCATCCTTCGGCGGCCCCATCTGGGACCGTGCGGTGGCCGCGAAGGCGGAGATTCTGCGCCGCGTCACGGAGCTCAGCGGCGCGCAGCTGAGCCGGGTGGACATCCGCATCAGCGGGGCCAGCGTCAGTGACGGAGGGCGGGTCCGGTGAGCCAGGCCGCCGAACGCCCCTACGGCGGCGCCGGGTCCCCGGAGGCCGCTGGCACGGGCACCCACCCAGCCGGATCCGGTCCCGCCGCGAGTCCCGGGGCAGACCCAGGCGACGCCGTAACCGAGCGGGTCCTAGCCCGCGAGACCAGCTCGTCCCGGGCGTCAGCCGCCGTCATCGCGGCAGTCCTGGTGATCGGGCTGTGCGTCTACGCCCTGCTGGAAACGGCGGTGCGGGCCGTTGGGCAGCCGCCGTGGCTGATCGATCCGCAGACCGCCGCCGAGAAAGTCATCGCCCTCCCGGCCGGAGTCCCGCCGCTCCTGCTCGGCGTCGTCGGCGCGGTGCTGTTCGCGGCCGGGCTCTTTTTCTTCCTCAACGCGGTGTTGCCCGGACGGCGGGCCCGGCACGTGCTCGCCGACGCACGGGCCGCCGTCGTGGTCGATGACGAGGTGATCGCCTCGGCGCTGGCGCGGCGCGCCCGGCTCGCCGCCAACGTGACGCAGGAGCAGGTGATGGTGGTGGTGTCCCGGCGGCAGGTGCTGGTCAACGTCCGGCCCACCTCCGGTGTGCCGCTCCGCGCAACGGACGTCCAGTCCGCCGTGGAGGCGGAGCTCCGAGACATGGCGCTCTCGCCCCTGCCGGAGGTCCGGGTCAACCTGGCCTCCTCGGGGGTGATCGGCGCGTGAACGGTACCCCGCGGATCCTCAACCGGATCCTGATCGGCATCCTCGGCGCCAAGCTCCTGGTCATCGGGGCCCTGCTGATCCTGCTGGCCACCGTCCCCGCCGTCGGCCGCTGGTGGCAGTACTGGTCGGCGGGGGTATGGGCCGGCGCCCGCGGACTCTTCGACCGCACCCGCTTCCCAGGGGGGACCGAGAGCTGGCTGTGGATCGTCATAGTGGTCCTGCTGCTGCTCGTCATCGGGGTCATGGTGGCCTGGCTGGCGCAACAGGGCAAAGGCCGCGCGAACCTGCTCGTCGCCGAGGACGACGCCGGCGAAGTGCCCGGCAATGTCCGGATCGGCGGCGGTGTGGCGGAACAGGCCCTCCGGGCGGCACTGGCCGACCGGCCTGACCTGGCCGGCGCCACGGTGGCCACCTACGAGTTTGCCGGCGAGCCGGCCCTGCGGATCCGGGTACAACCGCGCCAGGGCGTCGCCCCGCACATCCTGGCTGCGGAGGTCTCGGCCCTGGTGGAGGCACTGGATGCCGTGATCGGGAAGCGCACACCCGTGCTGATTCACATCGGCTCCGGCGCTCGGTCCAGGTTCGGCCGCGCCGAACGCGTCCGCTGAGCCGACGCCGGGCTTCGGCCGGCTGACGGTGAGGTCTTGGACACATTTGCCCCACCGGAAACGCAGGCCCCAGCCCGATGGCAACCCCGCACCGCCGCGGCAACGCGCGGAATGACCGCCGCCGCAGGCGGTCTCCATTGCGTAAAGGTTTAATGTAAACGCTTGCATTCCTCACCGCCGGGTCGCTAGTGTGATGGTCACCACACCAACTGCACCACCGGTCCAGCCGGTACTCAGCGAGGAGCACCTGTATGAAATCCCGTAATTACCTACTTCCCGTAGCCGCGGCCGGTGTCTTGGCCCTCTCCCTCTCGGCCTGTGCTGGCGGGGGAGGCGGCGGTGGCACCACGGGCGGTGGCGGCGGCGGCGACGCGGCAGCCAACCTGGACGGGCGCGGCCCCATCACCTACGTGCAGGGCAAGGACAACAGCAACGTGGTCCGGCCGCTGATCGAAAAGTGGAACGCCGCGCACCCGAACGAGAAGGTGACGTTCAAGGAGCAGACCGACCAGGCCGACCAGCAGCACGATGACCTCGTCCAGAACTTCCAGGCCAAGAACGCCAACTACGACGTGGTCAGCGTTGACGTCGTCTGGACCGCCGAATTCGCGGCGAAGGGCTGGCTGCAGCCGCTCAAGGACAAGATGGCACTCGACACCGCCGGAATGCTGAAGCCAACCCTCGACGCCGCGTCCTACAAGGGCACCCTGTACGCCGCGCCGGAGTCTTCCGACGGCGGCATCCTGTACTACCGCAAGGACCTGGTTCCCACGCCGCCCAAGACCTGGGACGAAATGATGGGCATGTGCTCGATCGCCAAGGCCAAGAACATGGGTTGCTACGCCGGCCAGTTCTCGAAGTACGAGGGCCTCACGGTGAACGCCTCCGAGGCGATCAACTCCTTCGGCGGTTCCGTGCTGGACAAGGACGGCAAGCCGAGCCTGAACACGGAGGAAGCCAAGACCGGCCTCAGCAACCTCGCCAAGGCCTACGCTGACGGCAACATTCCGAAGGAAGCCATCACGTACAAGGAAGAGGAATCCCGCCAGGCCTTCCAGGACGGCAAGCTCCTGTTCCTGCGCAACTGGCCGTACGTCTACAACCTGGCCACCACCGAAGGATCTTCCAAGGTCAAGAACGTGCTGGGCATGACCGCACTCCCGGGCAAGGACGGCCCCGGCGCCTCCTCGCTCGGCGGCCACAGCGCCGGCATGAGCGTCTACTCCAAGAACAAGGCCACCGCGCTGGACTTCCTGAAGTTCCTCACCACGGAAGAAACGCAGAAGTTCTTCGCCACGCAGGGTTCGCTGGCTCCGGTGCTGACCAAGCTCTACGACGACAAGGAACTGGTTGCGAAGCTGCCGTACCTGCCGGTGCTGAAGACCTCGATTGAGAACGCCGTCCCGCGTCCGGTGACCCCGTTCTACCCGGCCGTTACCAAGGCCATCCAGGACAACGCATACCCGGCCATCAAGGGCGAGAAGGCAGTGGACGCAGCGCTGTCGGACATGCAGAAGTCCATCGAAACCCAGTCAAAGTAGTCCAAAATGGCAACTGAATTGGGCCCGACGCCGGTTAAGAAGCCGGCGTCGGGCGGGACCGAGCTCCACCACGCACCCAAGGGGGTGGGGGAGGACAACGTGATCGCCAGCCAGGGCAGGTGGGCGTCCTGGCTGCTTGCCCCCACCATCATCGCGCTGGCTGTCGTTATCGTTTACCCGATTATCAGCGCCATCGTGATGTCCTTCCAGGCCGACGCCGGCCTGGATCCGGCCACCGGCCTCTTCACCGAGGGCGGCCCAGCCGGCTTCTCGAACTATGTCAACTGGATCGCCCAGCAGTGCACGTCGCCGGACGGCGGCACAGTCGCCTGCCCGCCGGGGACCCTGGGTTCCCAGTTCTGGTCCGCGACCGCCACGACGTTCTTCTTTACCGTTGTGACCGTGGCCCTGGAGACCGTGCTCGGCTTCTGGATGGCCATGATCATGGCCCGCACCTTCAAGGGACGCAGCCTGGTCCGCGCCGCAGTGCTGGTGCCGTGGGCCATCCCCACCGCCGTCACTGCCAAGCTGTGGCTGTTCATCTTCGCGTTTGAGGGCATCGCCAACAAGCTCTTCAACACGACCATCCTGTGGACCGGCAGCGAGTGGCCGGCCAAGTGGGCGGTCATCATCGCCGACGTCTGGAAAACGACGCCGTTCATGGCGCTGCTGATCCTGGCCGGCCTGCAGATGATTCCTGCCGAGGTGTACGAGGCAGCCAAGGTTGACGGCGCTTCGGCCTGGCAGCGGTTCCGGATGATCACCCTGCCGCTGGTGAAGCCGGCGCTCATGGTGGCCATCCTCTTCCGCACCCTCGACGCGCTGCGCATGTTCGACCTGCCGTACATCCTGACCGGCGGGGCCAACAACACCACCACGCTGTCCATCCTGGTGATCAACCAGATCAGGCAGGGCTTCAACGTGGCGGCGGCACTGTCCACCATTACGTTCATCATCATTTTCCTTGTCGCCTTCATCTTCGTGCGCTTCCTTGGCGCGAACGTGGTGGAGCAGCAGACCGGCGCTAGTAAGGGGAAGAAATGACCACCGCCGCGACCGAGCTGCGCGCGCAGCAGGACCGGGGGCGCAAGGTCGCCCAGAACCGGGAAAAGTGGGCCCAGGGCCGGACCTACATCAGTGCCCTGGTGATCCTCATCTGGTGCCTCGCCCCGGCCTACTGGATGGTGGTGACCGCCTTCCGCGACGTCGGGTTCACCTACGACACCTCGATCCTGCCGACGCACGTCACGCTGGACAACTTCAACACCGCGTTCGATACGTCCTTCGGGAACCACTTCGGCCAGGCGCTGCTGAACAGTGTGTTCATCGGCGTCGTGGTGACCGTGGTCTCGCTGCTGATCGGCGTCTTCGCGGCCTACGCCCTGGCCCGGTTGAACTTCCGGTTCAAGTTCCTTGTGCTGGGCTTCATCCTGGGGGCCTCGATGTTCCCGGGCGTCGCCCTCATCACCCCGCTGTTCCAGCTGTTCACCAACATCGGCTGGATGGGTACCTACCAGGCCCTGATCATCCCGAACATCTCGTTCGTGCTGCCGCTGACCGTCTACACGATGACGTCGTTCTTCCGCGAAATGCCGTGGGAGCTCGAGGAATCGGCGCGGGTGGACGGCTGCACGCAGGGCCAGGCCTTCCGGAAGGTGATCATGCCGCTCGCGGCTCCCGCCATCTTCACCACGGCCATCCTGGCGTTCATCTCCTCGTGGAATGAATTCCTGATCGCCAGCCAGCTTTCGTCCGACGCGACCCAGCCGGTCACCGTCGCCATCGCGAGCTTCGCCGGCGCACAGCCCAACCAGATCCCCTACACGGCGATCATGGCGGCTGGCACCATCGTGACCATCCCGCTCGTGGTCCTGGTGCTGGTGTTCCAGCGCAAGATCGTGGCCGGGCTGACGGCCGGCGCCGTCAAGTGACGGTTTCCTGATGGCGGACTACTGATGGCACGCGGACAGAACCAGGGTGAAATCCACCCCACGCACCGCAGGGTGCGTTCGGGCGAGGACTTCGACATCATCATCGGGTTCCTGGGCTTCTGGGCGCTGGTCCTGCTGGCGGTCACCGTCTGGATGGAGGTGACCGCCCAGCCGGCCGTCGGCTGGGCGCTCGGGCTGCTGGCGACGCTGCTGGCCCTGTACGGAATGATCCGGCTCCGGCGGCGTTTGCCCGGCCGGACGGCCACCCGGCGGCGCTGAGGGCGCACGCTGGGGCGGATCGGAAACTAGGAAGGACCGGCGCCGTGGGGGCGGCACGCTAGCCGCGCTTCTGCGGGTAGCCGACAAGGGGATACGGTGGCACGGACAACAGACAGGGCGCAACGCGGCGGCCACTCCGGCGTCAGCATCGAGGATGTGGCGGCCGCCGCGGGCGTCTCCACCGCCACCGTCTCCCGGGCCGTCCGGGGRCTGCCCAGAGTCTCTCCCGCGACCCGGGAAAAGATCCTCGAAATCGCCGAGGCCCTGGGCTACGTGGCCTCCTCCTCGGCGTCGGGCCTGGCCACCGGCCGCACCCGGACCATCGGGGTGCTGGCCCCGTTCGTGAGCCGCTGGTTCTTTTCCAAGGCCATTGAAGGCGCGGACCGGGAGCTGCACGGCCGCCAGTACAACCTCTCGCTCTTCAACCTGGGCGGTCACGGGAGCCACCGCGAGCGGCTGTTCAGCAAGACCATGGTCTACAAGCAGATCGATGCGCTCCTGGTCCTCTGCATGGCCCTGAGCCGCGAGGAACTCGAGCACCTGCAAAAAATCGACATCCCGCTCGTCGTGGTGGGCGGCCACGTCGAGGGCTGCGCCTACATCGGGATCGACGACTACGAGGCGGCCTCCACCGCGGTGCGCCACCTCATCGGCCTGGGCCACAAGGACATCGCGCTGCTGCACGGCGACGACGAAACAGACCTGAACTTCGACGTTCCGCGGGTACGCATCAAGGCGTTCCAGGATGTGATGGCCCAGTCCGGGCTGGACGTCCGGCCCGAATGGGACGAGTGGGGCGACTTTACCGTCCGCAGCGGCCAGGACGCGTTCAAGCGGCTCTGGGACCGGCCCGGACCGAAGCCCACCGCGATCTTCTGCGCCTCGGACGAGATGGCCATGGGGGTCCTGTTCGAAGCCCGCCGGGCGGGCGTCCGGATACCGGAGGACCTGTCCGTGGTGGGGATCGATGACCACGAATTCTCCGCCGCCGTCGGCCTCACCACCGTCGGCCAGCGCCCCGACGAGCAGGCCGAGCTCGGTACCAAGATGCTGCTCGATGAGCTCGACGGGATTGCCGGGGCCGTGCGTTCCACGGTGGCTCCGCACCGGCTGATCGTGCGGGACACGACGGCGGCCCCGTTGCTCGCGGTGCCGCTCGCCCCGGCTTCCGGCCAGGGATCCCGGCGGGCTTAGGCCGCGGGGTTCGGCGCCGGGACCGGGCTTCGGCGCCGGCGGTACGGGCTCAGGAGGCGCGGGCCAGCTGCCGGATCGGAATCCAGCGGGAGGCAAGACGCCGGTAGGCGGCCGCCGCTCCGGTCATGTCACCCTCGGCAAGGCACTCGATCCCCAGCCGCACGTCCATCGGGGACTCGTCCGGGTAGACCTTGTCCGCCACCGCGCCGTAATCAAGCTCCACGACCGACTCGGGGTGGAAGAGTTCGAGCCACTCGGTGAGCTGGGTCAGGTCCTCCAGCATGTCCAGGTCCGGGGCAGCGAGGGCAAGATGCGCGACGGCATGCCGGACCCGTTCCAGTGCGGCGGCGATCGTTGCCCGGATGCGCACGGTGACGATCCGGCCGTCGGACTCCACCACGTCCGTGGGATCGGCTTCCTGGAAGAGGCAGAACCAGCTGAACGGAATGCCCCAGGTCGACGCGCGGGTGTGCACCCGGCCAAGCCCCTCGCGCGCCTTCACCTGGTCGATGCGTTCCTGGTGCCGGTCCCGCTGCTCCTCGGGGATCAGCAGCTGCGCCAGCGGGCCGTKGATCCCCTCCATCAACGCGTTGGCGGCCAGACCGGCGCGGAGCACCAGCTGGCTTGGGCAGTACAGCAGCCTGGCCGGCAGGACTTCGCCGTCGCCGATTTCCTCCCCCTTGCCGGCAGCGTCGTTGCGGGCGGCGGCGGAACCGCTGACGGCCAGCACACGCACCAGGTCGGTCTGTCCGGTGGGGAAGGGATCCCCGCCGGGGCGGGTGATGCGGCCCAGGGAGGCCAGCAGCTCGGCGTTCTCCACCGCGGCGCGGGACTCCGCGCGGGCACCGGCGGTCCGCAGGGCCGCCTGTTGCTCGGCCGGGAAGGCCTCCAGCGGCTCGTAGACCCGGAGCGTGGAGGAGAACGGCAATCCGGCCTGGCCACGGTAGAGGTTGCCCGTCATCGCGGGCCTGCGCTTCCCTGGCGGGCGTCCATCAGTCGGCCAGCTCCACGATGACCGGGGCGTGGTCCGAGGCGCCCTTGCCTTTGCGCTCCTCGCGGTCGATCGAGGCCCCCGATACCCGGGCAGCCAGAGCGGGGGAGGCGAGGACGAAGTCGATCCGCATCCCCTCCTTCTTCGGGAACCGCAGCTGGGTGTAGTCCCAGTACGTGTACACGCCCGGCCCGGGCGCGTGCGGGCGGACGACGTCGGTGAACCCGGCGTCTTCGAAGGCGTGGAAGGCCGCGCGTTCCGGTTCGCTCACATGCGTCAGGCCCTCGGCGCGGAAGTAGTCGATGTCCCACACGTCCTCGTCCCGCGGGGCGATGTTCCAGTCACCCATCAGCGCGATCTGCGCCTCCGGGTCGGCCCGGACCCAGCCCTCGGCGTGGGCGCGGAGCGTGTCCAGCCAGCTGAGCTTGTACGGCATGTGCTCATCATCGAGCGCCCGGCCGTTAGGGACATAGAGGCTCCAGACCCGGATCCCGCCGCAGGTCGCACCGATCGCGCGGGCTTCCTGCACTTCGTCCTTACCGCCCTTGCCAAAGACGGGCTGGTTCATGAAGGTGCGCTCGACGTCGTCGAGCCCCACCCGAGAGGCGATGGCCACCCCGTTCCACTGGCTCAGGCCGAAGTGCGCGACCTCGTAGCCCATCCGCTCGAACAGTTCCCAGGGAAAGTTGTCGTCCTTGCACTTGGTTTCCTGGATGGCCAGGACGTCACAGTCGGTGCGCTGCAGCCAGGCCTCAACGCGGTCGGCACGGGCACGGAGCGAGTTCACATTCCAGGTAGCAATCTTCACAGTTCCTAACTTACCGTTCCTTGGCCGGGCGGCGGTGCGGCAAGTACGCGCCGGACAGGGCAGGCCGCTGCGGCCGGGCACTCTGGAGATTAGTAGGAAGTCCGAGTATATTCGGGTGCAGAGATGATCTAGGTCACATGCAAAGGAGCATTCCATCATGGTTCGTGAGCTTTCCCATTACGTCGGAGGACAACACGTGGAGGGCACCTCGGGGCGCTTCAGCGACGTCTACGATCCCTGCACCGGCGAGGTCCAGGCGAGGCTTCCCCTGGCCAGCGCCGAAGAAGTCCGCAACGTGGTCGCCAATGCGGAGAAGGGCCAGCTGGAATGGGCTGCGATGAACCCGCAGCGCCGCGGCCGGGTCCTGCTGAAGTTCGTGGACCTGGTCAACCAGAACATGGACGAGCTCGCCACCCTGCTGTCCTCCGAGCACGGCAAAACCTTCCTGGATGCCAAGGGCGACATCCAGCGCGGCATCGAAGTGGTCGAGTTTGCCGCCGGTGCCCCGCACCTGCTCAAGGGCGAGTTCTCCGACAGTGCCGGGACCGGCGTCGACGTCCACTCGATGCGGCAGCCGCTCGGCGTCGTCGCCGGCATCACGCCGTTCAACTTCCCGGCCATGATCCCGCTCTGGAAGTCCGGTCCGGCCCTGGCCGCCGGCAACTCCTTCATCCTCAAGCCCTCCGAGCGGGACCCCTCCGTGCCGCTGCGGCTGGCCGAGTTGTTCACCGAGGCCGGGCTGCCGGACGGCGTGTTCAACGTGGTCAACGGCGACAAGGAGGCCGTGGACGCGCTGCTGGAGGACCCCCGCGTTCAGGCCATCGGCTTCGTCGGTTCCACCCCGATCGCGCAGTACATCTACGCCACCGCCGCCGCGCACGGCAAACGCGCCCAGTGCTTCGGCGGCGCCAAGAACCACATGGTGATCATGCCGGACGCGGACCTGGACATGGCCGCGGACGCCCTGATCGGCGCCGGATTCGGCTCCGCCGGCGAACGCTGCATGGCGATCTCGGTGGCCGTCCCGGTGGGCAAGGCCACCGGCGACGCACTCGTCGCAAAGTTGCAGGAACGGATCGCGGACCTCAAGGTGGGCCACAGCCTCGCCAAGGACTCGGACTTCGGGCCGGTCGTGGCCGCTTCCGCCAAGGAACGGATCGAGGGCTACATCGCCTCCGGCGTCGAGGAAGGCGCCAGCCTGCTTACGGACGGCCGCGGCCTCAAGGTGGAGGGCTACGACGGCGGGTTCTGGGTAGGCCCGACCCTCTTTGACAACGTCACCAAGGACATGAAGATCTACCAGGAGGAGATTTTCGGCCCGGTGCTCAGCGTGCTCCGCGCCGAGGACTACGACGAGGCCCTGCGACTCTGCAGCGAGCACGAATTCGGCAACGGTGTTGCGATCTTCACCCGCGACGGTGACGCCGCCCGCGACTTCGCCAGCCGCGTGCAGGTGGGCATGGTGGGCATCAACGTCCCGATCCCGGTGCCGATCGCCTACTACACCTTCGGCGGCTGGAAGGCCTCCGGGTTCGGCGATCTCAACCAGCACGGCGCCGACGCCTTCCGCTTCTACACCAAGACCAAGACGGTCACCACCCGCTGGCCCTCCGGCATCCGCCAGGGCGCCAGCTTCGTGATGCCGGAAGGCAGCTGATGGCGGCCCGGCCCTCCGAAGAGACCGC
Organism: Arthrobacter sp. 05N425; assembly: GCF_056397125.1. Taxonomy (NCBI): domain Bacteria; kingdom Bacillati; phylum Actinomycetota; class Actinomycetes; order Micrococcales; family Micrococcaceae; genus Arthrobacter; species Arthrobacter sp. 05N425. The sequence goes on along the minus strand of NZ_JBFTMU010000017.1, from coordinate 22,960 downwards.
AGGAGAATCCGCCGAGGTCCTCTTTGAGCGCCGCGGCCGGCTCGGCGTCATCACGCTGAACCGGCCCAAGGCCGTCAACGCGCTGACCGCCGGCATGGCGGCGGCGATGCTGGACCAGCTCACCCTCTGGGCCGACGACGACGCCGTCGCCGCCGTGTTGGTCCGCGGCGCCGGCGAACGGGGGCTGTGCGCGGGCGGGGACATCGTGGCGATCTACCGGGACATGCTCGACGGCGGCGACGCGACGGCGGATTTCTGGGCCGTCGAGTACCGGCTGAACCTGCTGATCTCGGACTACCCCAAGCCCTACGTGGCGTTCATGGACGGACTGGTCCTGGGCGGCGGCGTGGGAATCTCCGCGCACGGCTCGGTCCGGATCGTCACCGAACGCACCCGGATGGGCATGCCGGAAACCACCATCGGCTTCGTGCCCGACGTCGGCGGGACGCTCCTGCTGTCCCGCTCGCCCGGCGAGACCGGCACCCACGCGGCCCTCACCGGGGCGCATCTGAGCGGCGCCGACGCGTTGTTCCTAGGCCTCGCGGACACCTTCGTGCCCTCTGCAGAGCTCGCTGAACTGGCCGCGGCGCTGGAAACCGAACCCGTGGACGCCGCCGTCGCACGCTTCGCCGGGGAAGCACCCCCGTCGGTCCTCGCCGCGCAGCAGGAATGGATTGACGCCTGCTACTCGTCCGACGACGCCGAAGAGATCCTGGACCGGCTCCGCACCGTGGGCGGCGAGGCCGCCGACGTCGCCGAGACCATCGCGGGCAAGTCCCCCACCGCCGTGAAGGTGGCGCTCGCCTCGCTGCGCCGCGCCCACGGCCTGAGCCTGGCCGAAGCCCTGGAACAGGAGTACCGGGTGGGCCTGCGGTTCCTCGCCGGGCCCGACTTCCGCGAGGGCATCCGCGCCCAGGTCGTGGACAAGGACCGGACGCCGCACTGGCAGCCGGCCAGCCTGGCCGAGGTCAGCGGCGACGACGTCGAGGCCTACTTCGCGCCGCTGGGGGAGCGTGAACTGCAGCTGTCGCCGCAGGCGAAGAGTTCAGAGACGAACATGGAGAAGAACAATGTCTGAGACCGCTGCGCCGGAAACCGCTGCGCCCGCCCTTGGCGCCATCGCCTTCCTCGGCCTGGGCCACATGGGCGGCCCGATGGCCGTCAACCTGGTCAAGGCCGGCTACACGGTGACCGGCTACGACGTGGTGCCGGCGGCGCTGGAAGCCGCGCGGGCCCACGGGATCGCGACCGCGGACACGGCCGCCGAAGCCGTCGCGGGCGCCGCCGTCGTGCTGACCATGCTGCCCAGCGGCAAACACCTGCTGGACGCCTACCGCGGCACCCCCGGCGAGCCGGGACAGCACAGCCAGCCGGGCCTGCTGGCCGCCGCGGCGCCGGGGACTATGTTCCTGGACTGCTCGACCATCAATGTGGACGAGGCCCGCGAGGCCTCGGCCCTGGCGGTGGCGGCCGGCCACCGGGCCGTCGACGCCCCGGTTTCCGGCGGCGTGGTCGGAGCCGAAGCCGGAACGCTGACGTTTATGGTTGGCGCGCTGGAGGAGGACTTTAAGGCCGTCAAACCGATGCTTGAGGTGATGGGTAAACGCGTGGTCCACTGCGGCGGGCACGGCGCCGGGCAGGCGGCCAAGATCTGCAACAACATGATCCTGGGCGTCTCAATGATTGCCGTCAGCGAGGCCTTCGTGCTCGGCGAGAAGCTCGGGCTGACACACCAGGCGCTCTTCGACGTCGCCTCCGCCGCGTCGGGGCAGTGCTGGGCGCTGACCACCAACTGCCCCGTGCCCGGCCCGGTCCCCACCAGTCCCGCCAACCGCGACTACCAGCCGGGGTTCGCCGGGGCGCTGATGGCCAAGGACCTGAAGCTCGCGCTCAACGCGCTCGAAAGCACCGGCGTCGCCGCCCGGCTGGGCCCGCTGGCCTCCGAAATTTACGATACCTTTGCCGCGGAAGGCGGTGCCGGCCGGGACTTCTCCGGCATCATCACCGACATCCGGGACAAATCCGAACATCAGCCGAGGGGACAGGCATGACCGACTACGCAAACATTCTGGTGGAGCGCCGCGGCCGCGTGGGGCTCGTGACGCTCAACCGGCCAGAGGCGCTGAACGCCCTGAACAAGGCCACCATGGACGAACTCGTGGCCGCCGTGTCCGCGATGGACACCGACCCCGGGGTCGGCGCCGTCGTGGTGACTGGCTCGGCCAAGGCCTTCGCTGCCGGCGCGGACATCAAGGAGATGCAGTCCAAGGGCTACATGGAAATGTACGCGGCCGACTGGTTCCGCGGCTGGGAGGACTTCACCCGGCTCCGCATTCCCGTGGTGGCGGCGGTTTCCGGCTTCGCCCTGGGCGGCGGCTGTGAACTGGCGATGATGTGCGACTTCATCATTGCGGGGGACAACGCCAAGTTCGGCCAGCCCGAAATCAACCTCGGCGTGCTCCCCGGAATGGGCGGCTCGCAGCGGCTCACCCGCGCGGTGGGCAAGGCCAAGGCGATGGACATGATCCTCACCGGCCGCTTCATGGACGCCGCGGAAGCCGAGCGCGCGGGGCTCGTGTCCCGCGTGGTTCCGGCCGCCGACGTCGTGGAGGAAGCCGTCAAGGCCGCCGAGGTGATTGCCTCCAAGTCCAAACCGGTGGCCATGGTGGCCAAGGAAGCGGTCAACGCGGCCTTCGAAACCGGGCTGGCCCAGGGCGTGCTGTTCGAACGCCGGGTGTTCCACTCGCTCTTCGCCACCGAGGACCAGAAGGAAGGCATGGCGGCCTTCAGCGAAAAGCGGCAACCCGACTTCACCCACCGCTAAGCGGCGCCTGCTTGCCGCAGCGATCCAATTCCGACAGCGAGGCGGCCATGCACGCAGGCTTTCTGGGGGTAGGGGCGACGCCGGAGGAGGTCCGGGCCGTGCTTCCCGGCGACGGGCTGGTCCCGGTCCCGGATGTGGTGATGGACCGGGGCTTCGGGCTGCCGGCCCCGCCCGACGCCGTCTGGCCGTGGATCGTCCAGCTGGGCAAGGAACGTTCGGGTTGGTACCTGCCTGGCTGGGCGGAAGCCCTCATTCCGGCCCGGCGCCGCGCCCTGCGGACCATTGATCCCGCACTCCAGGACCTCAGCGCCGGGGACGTCATTGCTGATTGGGGCGGCCCCAATGCCAGCTTCGAAATCGTCGAGGTGGACCCGCCAAAGGCGCTGGTGCACCGCTCGCAGCGCGGTGCGCTCACCATCAGCTGGGCGATAGTGCTGCGACCGTCGTCGGGCGCGGCAACCGGGACGCGGGTGCACCTGCGGCTCCGGCTCGCCGGCGTTAGACGCCGACGACTCGTGGAACTCGGCGGGGGCCTGTTCGATCTCCTGACCATCGCCGGACTCGCGGCCGGGCTGCGGGAAAGGCTGGGCACCCGGGGGTGACGCGGCCGCGCTAGGCCTTGCGCTTGGCGCGGAGCACCGAATCCCGGACCGTCACCGGTGCGCCGTCGGAATCTGCGGTGGCCCGCGGCCGGGACGTGCAGGTGACGATCTCCCACTCGTGCGGATCGAGCTCCGCCGCGAGCTGCTCGGCGGTGAAGAGCAACCCCGGGGCGGAGGGCCGGCGCACGCTGGTCTCCAGGTCCGAGGGGTGGTGGCCGACGATCAGCAGCGTCCCGCCCGGTGCCACCGACGCGGCGAGCCGGCTGTAGACGCTGTCGCGCTGCGGGGCGGGCAGGTGCAGGTACTGGGCGGAGACCAGGTCGAAGGTCCCGGCCGGCGGCGGCGAGGCCGTGAGGTCCTGGTGCTGCCACGTGATGCGGGCGGCGGTCTCCGGGTCGTCTTCGAGGGCGGCGGCCGCCCGGGCCAGGGCCACGGACGAGATGTCCACCGCCGTCACCCGCCAGCCGCGCCGGGCAAGCCAGGCGGCGTCGGCGCCTTCTCCGGCGCCGACGTCGAGGGCGGAACCGGCCGCCAGGTCCGCCACCTCGGCGACCAACTGGGGGTTCGGTTGCCCGCTCCACACTGAGCCGTGCTGGCCGTGCTGGCGGTACCGTTCGTCCCAGAACGATTCGTCGAATTCCATGCAGCTCTCCTCCGGTGCCCGTGCCGTGCGGCAGGGCGCCTGCCGCCTATCCAGTCTAGGCACGCCCGCCCGTCCCCGGGGCGGCGCGGAATGGCAGCGCCTGCCGCTGCTGAAAGGCTACGCGGCGCTGATCCCGAACAAACCGATGATCAGAGCCATCACCATCAGGGTTACGAGCTCATGGGCGCAGTTCAGCACGGTCAGGCCAACGGGGCGGCCCTCGAACGCGTCGTGCGTGATGAAGCGGGCGGCCGTGAACCCGGCCCACAGGATCAGGGCGGTAACCAGGGTGTTGGCGAGGAAGTTTCCGCCGTAGAAATGCTGCGAGATGGCGGCGGAGCCAGCCAGCACCCAGGCGCTGACAAAGCTGACCACCAAGGTGATCAGGATGGGCTTGACGGCGTCCCTGGCGTCCCCGCTGGGGCTGACCTTGGCGATGCGCATCCAGTAGTTGCCGAACACTTTGGGCGTGTACCAGACGGACCCGACCACCATGCTGGACAGCGTGGCCAGCAGTACCGCCCAGATGTTGATCTCCGGAATCATGGGGCTCTCCTCACCTCCTGGCCGTCCGGCCGACGGCCCGCAAACGAAGTGTACGGCTTAGCCGCTGAAGTCCCCGGCATTGCGCCGGAAGTTACCGAGGATCCGGATCAGCTGCTCCACATCCTGCTCCTCGAAGCCGGATTGGCCGAAGACCTCCGAGTTCAGCACCGCCGTCGCCCGCTTGGCCAGGGTGCGCCCCTCCGAGGTGAGCTCGATCAGCGTGGTCCGTCCGTCGGTGGGGTGCGGGGAGCGGAGCACCAGCCCGGCTTCCTGCAGCCGGTCGACGGCGTTGGTCACGGACGTAGGGTGGACCTGGAGCAGGGCGCTCGCCTTGTTCATAGGGAGCGCCCCGCTGCGGGCAAAGCTGAGCAGGGCCAGCAGTTCGTAGCGCGCGAACGTCAGCCCGAAAGGCTTGAGCGCGCTTTCGATCCGTGCCAGCAGGATCTGCTGGGTCCGCATGACGGCCGTGATGGCAGCCATCGGGGCGGCGACGTCGGCCCAGCCGTGCCGTTCCCAGTTCCGCTGGGCGTCGGCGATCGGATCACGCGGCAGCGGGGTGCCCATGCCTAGCCCTGCCCTTTCAGCCCGGGGAAGTCCGCCTCCGAGTACTCTGTGCCGAGGCCCTCCGGCACGCCGCCGGCCCCATGCCGCAGTTCCTCGCTGTGCCGCAGCTCCACCCGCCGGATCTTGCCGGAAATGGTCTTGGGCAGTTCGGCGAACTCCAGCCGGCGGATCCGTTTGAACGGCGCCAGGTGCTCGCGGCAGTAGCGGAGGATGTCCTCGGCCAGCTCGGGCCCGGGTTCGTGGCCGGCCGCCAGGACCACGAAGGCCTTGGGCACGGACAGTTTGAGCGCGTCGGGGGAGGGGACGACGGCGGCCTCCGCCACCGCCGGGTGCTCGATCAGCACGCTCTCCAGCTCAAACGGGGAGAGCCGGTAGTCGGAGGACTTGAAGACGTCGTCGCCCCGGCCCACGTAGGTGATGATGCCGCGTTCGTCCCGGCTGGCCATGTCACCGGTGTGGTAATAGCCGTCGCGGAAGGCCTCGGCCGTCTTTTCCGGGTCCCCGTAGTAGGCCTTCATCAGCCCGACGGGCCGCGGGTCCAGGCGCAGGCACAGCTCGCCGTCGTCGGACTCCTCCCCGGTGGCCGGGTCCACGAGGACGACGTCGTAGCCGGGCAGCGGCCGGCCCATCGCGCCGATCTTGATCGGCTGGCCCGGGGTGTTGGCGATCTGCACGGTGGACTCGGTCTGTCCGAAGCCGTCCCGGATCGTCTGGCCCCAGGCGCGGTGGACCTGGTCGATCACTTCGGCGTTGAGCGGCTCGCCGGCGGAAACCACCTTCGTGGGCGGGTTCTTGAGCAGGGTCAGGTCGGCCTGGATCAACATCCGCCAGACCGTGGGCGGGGCGCAGAAGCTCGTCACCCGCTCGCGGTCCATCTGCTCCATCAGCGCCTTCGCGTCGAAACGCTCGTAGTTGTAGATGAACACGCAGGCCTCGGCGATCCAGGGCGTGAACACGTTGGACCAGGCGTGCTTGGCCCAGCCTGGTGAGGCGACGTTCAGGTGCACATCGCCCGGCTCCATCCCGATCCAGAACATGGTGGACAGGTGGCCCACCGGGTAGGAAGTGTGGGTGTGCTCCACGAGCTTGGCCTTCGAGGTGGTGCCGGAGGTGAAGTAGAGCAGCAGGGTCTCGTCGGCCAGGGTCGGCGCGTCCGGGCTGAAGTCTTCCGCCGCGCCCGCGGCCTCGCTGTACTGAAGTGCCGCTGTGTTGGTTTCGGCGTTGCCGGCGGCGCCAATTTCGATCAGGCGGTAGTCACCCGGGACGCCGGTGAACTTGTCGATGTTGGCGCTTCCGACGGCGGCCCAGCTGGCCCCGCCGCGTTCCACCCGGTCCTGCAGGTCGGCCGGACCCATCAGCGTGGTGGTGGGGATCATCACGATCCCGAGCTTGATGCCGGCCAGCATCAGCTCCCACAGCTCCACCTGGTTGCCGAGCATGATGATCATCCGGTCCCCGCGGCGCACGCCCTGGGCCCGGAGCCAGTTGGCCACCTGCGCGGAGCGCGCCGAAAGGTCAGCGAAGCTGCGCCGCGTGGCCGTGCCGTCCTGCTCCACGATCACCAGGGCGGGCTTGTCCGCCTTGGCCGGATCGGCGGCGATCTGGTCGAACCAGTCCAGGGCGAAATTGAACTCCTGGAAGCGCGGCCATTTGAATTCCTGCCGGGCGGCGGCGTAGTCCCCGCGCAGGGCCAGCAGCCTGTCCCTCGCGGCGCGGAATTCCTCAGTGACGGTCATGGTGCACCTTTCGCAGCCGGTCGCAGCCAGGCGGTCCGGTGGCGGCCGCCGCTGGCCTAGTGATCCACATCACTGTGCAATATACTAGGACATCCAAGGGTTTGGAAGAGCCGATGTTGCTGCCGATGCGCGGCACATTACGAAGGGATATGTGCCCGTGCAGTCACAAGGAAGTGCCGGCGGACAGACCGCCGTCCAGGCAATGGCAGGCCAGGCAACGGCAAGCCGCGGCGCCGCGGAAAGTTCGGCCCAGGCCCCGGCAACTCCGCCGTTCCCGGACGCAGACCTGATGTACATCGTGGACCTCCTGCCCGCGGACGAGCGGGAGCGCTACCAGGGGATCCGGGATTTCCTGCAGGCCCGGATCCGCGCCGCATCGATCGACTACTGGAACCGCGAGGAGTTCCCCTTCGGCCTGCTCGCCGAGCTGGGCAAGCACGGCCTCGGCGGCCTGCAGACGGACGGCAGCTCCAAGCTCTTCAAGGGGCTGATGTATGTCGAGGTGGCGCGCGCCGACGTCTCGCTCTCGGCGCTGGTGGGGATCCACAACGAGCTGATCGTCGGCATGATCGACGAGCTCGGCTCGGAGGAGCAGAAGGCCCGCTGGCTCCCGGGGCTCACCGCCTTCACCCAGCTCGGCGCGTTCGCCCTGACCGAGCCGGACCACGGCTCGGACATCGCCGGCGGACTGTCCACCACGGCGCGGCTGGAGAACGGCGAATGGGTGATCACCGGAGCCAAACGCTGGATCGGCGCCGGCACCATCGCCGACTTCGCCCTGGTCTGGGCCCGCGACGTCGCGGACCAGCAGATCAAGGGCTTCATCGTCGAGACGGACCGGCCCGGCTACACCGCCACCAAAATCGCGAACAAGATCGGCCTGCGGATCATGCAGAACGCGGACATCGTCCTGGACGAGGTCCGCATCCCGGAAGCCAATCTGCTGCCCGGTGCCACGGACTTCTCGCGGGCCAACGAGCTGCTGCGGGACTCGCGCGCCTGGGTGGGCTGGCAGGCTGCCGGCATCCAGTTGGCCGCGTTCGACGTCGCCCGGGCCTACTCGCTGGAACGCAAGCAGTTCGGCAAGGAGCTGGCGCGCTTCCAACTCGTGCAGCAGCAGCTGGCCGAGATCCTCGGCAACGCCAGCGTCTCGCTGGCGTTGATGGCGCAGCTGGCGCGGATCCAGCAGGAGGGCAAGCTGGACATGGTGCAGGCCGCTATGGCGAAGTCCACCACCACCCGGCTGGCGCGGGCCTCCGTCGCGATGGGACGCTCGCTCTTGGGCGGCAACGGGATCAGCACCGACTTCGAGATGGGCAAGCTCTTCGGCGACGCCGAGATCCTCTACACCTATGAGGGGAGCTACGAGATCAACTCCCTGATCGTGGCGCGGGCCGTTACCGGGAAGTCCGCTTTCGTCTAGAGTCCGACGCGGCCGCGCTCCGGCTGGCCGCGGCCGGCCGGAGCGCGGCCGCGAGCCGGGAACGCCCTAGCGTGAGGCGCCGTAGCGTTCGCTGCGGTTGCGGCCGGCGTGCTTGGCCGCGTACAGCGCCCGGTCCGCGCAGGCCAGCAGGCTGTGGCTGCCGGCGTCGCGGAGTTCGCAGACGCCGGCCGAAACCGTGATGGAGCCGACCTCGCCGAACGGCTCCGACTCGATCGCCTTACGGGCCCGTTCCGCCGCGAGCAGGGCCTCGGCGCCGTCCGTCCCCGGCAGCAGCCAGACGAATTCCTCACCGCCGAAGCGGGCCACGATCTCATCCTGGCGGGCGACGCCGCGGAGCCGGGCCGCGACATCCGCGAGCACCACATCGCCGATGATGTGGCCGAAGGTGTCGTTGACCTTCTTGAAGTGGTCGATGTCGAGGACGACGGCGCTGAGGCTGGTGCCGCGGGTGGCCGCCAGTTCAATCTCGTGCGAGAGGTGCTGCTCGAGGGCACGCCGGTTGGGCAGGCCGCTGAGCTGGTCGGTGGTGGCCTGCCGCTCCAGGCTGGCGCGGGCCTCGGTGTTGCCGATGGCAATTTCCACCAGTTCGGCGAACTGGGCCAGCCGTTCCAGCATCACCTCGGTGACGCCCGTGCTGGACTTCGAGGTCAGGTTAACCACGCCCCACAAACTGCCGTGGACCCTGATCGGGGCGCCCGCCGCGGACTGGAAACCTCCGGCCCGCATCTGCTCGGCGGCGGGGCCCCCTTCCGGGCCGTAGACCACCAGGGCGGGCTTGCCCGTGACGGCGACGCGGACGGTGGCCGAGATGTCGGTCGGCGAAAAAACGTGCGTGCGGCTCAGGGTGGGCGGCAACGCCGGCGCCATCGCCACGATTTCCGCTGACAGTGCGCCGGTGAAACGGACGACGGCGGCCGAGTCCACCTGGAAGAGGTCCCGCACAATGAAAGCGACCTGCTCCGAGATGGCCGCCGGGGCGGCGTTGCGGGCGACGGCGGTGGCGATCTCGTGCAGCGCGGCCCACGTCTGTTCCTGCCGGAGCCGATCGGTGACGTCGACCGCCACCACCATGCCGGCGGTTGCGTCGTCGTCGGAGTAAACGGGGCCGGCCTTCAGTCGGTAGGTGCGGGGCCCGATCTGCCGGGTCCAGGAGACCTCCTGGCCGGACAGCGCGGCGCGGTAGCGGGGTTCCAGTTCGTTGGCGAGGGCGCCGTCGAGCACATCGTGGATCCGCCGGCCCTCGAGCTCGGCGGAGCGGTAGCCGAAGGCCTCCAGCTCCTGGCCTTCGGCGATCAGGTAGCGCAGTTCCGAATCGAAGAGCAGGACAAAGACGCCGGGGACACTGCGCGCCAGTGCCCGGTAGCGGTCGGTGTCCCGCTGCTGGCGGCGCTCGGCGAGCACCCGCTCGGTGATGTCCGTGACCATCACGAAGAAGCCCTGAACCCCGCCGTCGCTCAGGTCCGGCATGTAGGAGACCTCGGCGAAACGCGTCGCACCTGCGGCATCCGTGAGCGTGCGCTTGAAAAGCTGCGGCTCGCCGTCGAGGACCTTGGAAATGTGGGGGTAGTTGGCCTCGTACACGGCGTCGCTGAGCAAATCCCGGATGTGGATGCCGTGCAGTTCCTCGGGGGAGACCCCGAACCACTTGCGGTACGCGTCGTTGGCCAGCCGGTTGCGCAGCTCGGCATCCCAGTAGCCCACCATCGCCGGAATGCCGTTGAGCACGGCCCGCAGCTGGGCGGGTACCTCCGGCAGCGGCGGCTGCCGTGCGTTCTCCAGGGCGAGAGCGCTGTGAATATTCATTGCCCCAGTATCTATTGCGGCGGCTCCCGACGGAAAACCGGGGCTGCCGCCCTCGCGGCCGCCCGGGCGGCCGTCTCTATCCTGTTCCGGTGGGCCGCCCAATCCTCGCCAGTACGTGGCGTCAGGTTTGGGTCGCCGGGTCCTTTCCCGGCCGTCCCGTCGATGAGTTCGCGGAGGATGTCCGCATGGCCCAGATGCTGCGCCGTTTCAACGCACAAGTGGACCAGGATCTGCTGCAGCGTGACGTGCCGGCGGTCCTCGGCCCACCATGGAACCTCGCCCGGGGCGTCCAGCGGAAGGGCCTCGATGGTGGCATCGCTGTGGGCAGCGGCGGCGTGGTGCAGTTCCACAATCTGGTCCCGGGTCTCGTCCGGGGTCGCCCACAAGTCGGCATCCGGTTCGGCACCCTCTTCCAGCCAGGGCAGGGGCTGGGCGTGGGGGCGGCCGAACACTTCGCCGAAGTAGCCGATCTCGACGCTGGCCACGTGCTTGACCAGGCCCAGGAGGTTGGTTCCGGTGGGCGTCACGGGCCGGCGGATGTCGTACTCATCCAGACCGTCCAGCTTGGCCAGCAGTTCGGCGCGGCGCAGGCGCAGGTAGCGGTGCAGAATCTCCTTCTCGTCCATGCCCGGAATCCTACCGGGGCCGCCCGCCGCTTCAGGGCTGGAAGCGGTAGCCGATCCCGGCCTCGGTGAGCAGGTGCCGGGGTGAGGCGGCATCCGATTCCAGCTTGCGGCGAAGCTGGGCCATGTACACCCGGAGGTAGTTGGTCTCCTTCGCGTAGGCCGGACCCCATACCTCGGACAGCAGCTGTTGCTGGGTGATGAGCTTCTCCGGGTTACGGACCAGCACTTCCAGCATTTTCCACTCCGTCGGCGTGAGCCGGACGTCCTCGCCGTCGCGGGTGACCCGGCGCTTGCCGAGGTCCACGGTGAAGGCGTCGGTTGTGACCACCGGTTCGTGCTCCGGATCGGCGCTGCGGCGCAGCAGCGCGCGCAGACGGGCCAGCAGCTCGTCCAGCCCGAACGGCTTGGTGATGTAGTCATCGGCGCCGGCGTCGAGAGCCTGGACTTTGTCGTCCGAGCCATGGCGGGCGGACAGCACCAGCACGGGAACCTGGCTCCAGCTGCGGAGTTTCGCGAGGACTTCGGTGCCGTCCATGTCCGGGAGGCCAAGGTCCAAGACGATCAGCGCGGGCGGGATTCGGGCCGCAGCCAGGAGCGCGGACCGGCCATCCGCCGCCGCCGTGACGTCATAGCCGTGGGCCCGCAGCGTGATCCGCAGGGCGCGCAACAGGTAGGGGTCGTCGTCGACCACCAGCACTGCGGTCATGGTACGTCCGTGGGGGAAGAGAGGATCGGCGGTGCATGGTGGCGCCGGACCAGGGCGGACTGGGGCTCCAGCGGCGCCTGGTCCGGGTCCTCCCGGAAGGGTGCACCCTCGGAGATCGGCAGGCTGATGACCATGGTCAGACCGCCTCCCGGCGTGGCCTCCGCGCTGAGCCGGCCGCCCATGGCCTCGGTGAACCCTTTAGCCACGGCGAGGCCGAGGCCGACGCCGCTGGCCCGGCTCGCGTCGTCCAGACGCTGGAAGGGACGGAACATCTCCACGACCTTCTCCGCCGGGACTCCCGTGCCGTGGTCGATGATCCGCATCTCCCCGGCGGGCCGGCCACCCACCATTGCGGGACTGAGTCCGCCGCTGCTGCCCGTGAGCACAATGTCCGAATCCGGGGCGTACTTCACGGCATTTTCCACGATGTTCGCGATGACACGCTCAAGCATTCCGGGATCCGCCTCCACCTCCGGCATGTTCGCCGGCAGCTCCACCCGGACCCGTCCGGCCGGGACTCCGTGCAGGCCGCCGCCCACCACCTCGTACCAGCGCACGGGCCGGAGCATGGGGGTGACGGAATCGGAGGTGATCCGGGACATGTCCAGCAAGTTTCCCACCAGGCTATCGAGCCGGTCGGAGCACTCGTCGATGGTCGCCAGCAGCTCCTGTTCCTCTTCCCGGCTGTAGCGGACACCGGGCTGACGCAAGCCCCCGACCGCGAGCTTAATGCCGGCCAATGGGGTGCGGAGGTCATGCGAGACGGCGCGGAGCAGCGAGGTGCGTACCGTGTTGCTTTCAGCAAGGCGGGCCAGCTGGCTCCGGCTGGCCTGCAGTTGCTGGTTCTCCAGCTGGGCCAGCAGGTGCACGCCAAACGCTCCAAGCAGACGCCGGTCGCTGGCCGGAAGCACCCGCCCGGAAAGGACCAGCCGGGTGGTGGCATTGATCTGTTCGACGTTGTCCCCGGACGGTCCGTCAGTGGTCGACGGGCCCCCGCCCTGGCGGGCTGCCACGGGTGGAAAGTCGCCGACGCCGGCCAGCAGCCGCCACTGCGCTGGTCCCGGCTCGGCGTCGACGTCGCCGCCAGCCAGGCCGAACAGGGCGGCGCCGCGGACCTGGAAGACGTCCAGAGCCTGTTCCAGCAGGCCCGTGACGGTGTCTTCGGAACCCGCTGCGCCGCGTGACAACTCGGCCAGCGTAGTTGCTTCGGCCCTGGCCCGGGCGGCCTCCTTGGAGCGCCGCGCGGAGAGGTCGACGACGACGGCGACGGCGGCGGACACGCCCACAAAGACCAGCAGGGCGAGAACATTCTGGGCGTCGCTGATGGTCAGGTTGCCCAACGGTGGGGTGGAGAAGTAGTTCACCAGCAGGCTGCTCCACAGCGCGGCGAAGATCGCAGGCCACAGCCCTCCGACCAGCGCCACAGCCACGGAACCCGTCAGCTGCACCAGCATGGACGTGGCCAGGTTCTTGTCCGGATTGACCGCCAGCAGCAGCTGGAGCAGCGCAGGAACAACAACAGCGAGGCCGAAGCCGACGCTGACGCGGAGCCTGCCCAGGTCCCTGTGCCGGTTCCGGCGCACACCGCTTGGGGCACGCTCCTGCGGCACGAGATGGACATCGATGCCGGCGGAAGCGCGGAGCACCCTGGCGGTGGTGCCCCCGCCACGGAGGCCCGCCATCAGGCGGGCTGCAGGGTCCTTGCGGGAGACGCCAAGGACCAGCTGGGAGGCATTGACGCTGCGCGCGAACTCCAGCAGCGCCTCAGCCGGATCCTCGCCGGTGACCACGTGGTAGCTGCCGCCAAGGTCCTGGACCAGCTGCCGCTGCCCTTCAAGGGCCTGCGGCGACTCGTCCGCGATCCCTTCGGAGGCCCTGACATGGACGGCCAGCAGGTCGATGCCGCTGACGCGGTGGAGCAACCGGGCGCCGCGGCGGATCAGCGCCTCGCCCTCGGTGCCCCCGGCCAGTCCGACCACGACCCGTTCCCGGGCCGGCCAGCTGTTGCTGATCCGCTTACCCTCCCGGTAGCTGGCCAAGCCCTCGTCCACCCGGTCGGCCAGCCACAACAGCGCGAGTTCGCGCAGGGCCGCCAGGTTCCCGGGGCGGAAGTAGTTGGACAGTGCCGCGTCCACCCGGTCCGGCGGCACAATTTTGCCGGCCGCCACACGCTGCCGCAGGAGGTCGGGGGAGAGGTCCACGAGTTGGAGCTGGTCGGCCCGCCGGACGACCCCGTCGGGGACGGTTTCCGCGGGACGGCCCTGGGTGATCGCACTGACGACGTCGGCCAGGGAGGCAAGCTGGTGGATGTCGAGGGTGGACAGGACGTTGATCCCGGCCGCCAACAGTTCGTCGATGTCCTGCCAGCGGTGCCGGTTCCTGCTGCCGGGGGCGTTGGAGTGGGCGTACTCGTCCACCAGGGCGGTGGCCGGCGCCCGGAGCAGGACGGCGTCCAGGTCCAGTTCCTCGACGTCGAGCCGGCCAAGGGGCACCCGGCTTGGCCCAAGCACTTCGAGACCCGCCAGCAGTGCGCGGGTCTCGCGGCGGCCCCGGTCGCGGGCGAAGGCGACGACCACATCCTCGCCGGCGCCCTGGAGCCGGTGCCCTTCCCGGAGCATGGCGTAGGTCTTGCCCACGCCCGGGGCGGACCCCAGGAAGATGCGCAGCGTTCCACGTGCCATGCAGCCATTCTTCCATTCCGACCAAGCCCCGGCGGAGGAGCGCGGCGTAAAGGATTCATCAAGATCCGCGCCAGGGGGGCTGCCGGAGTCCCGGCCGCTGCTAGCTTCGCAACTGAGGGGCAGAATGCGGCGCCCGCCCGTGAGAGAGGCGCCGTGAGGAAAGGACGAGATGACCACCCTGAGCAGGCCGCCGGTAGACCCGTCGGCGCCGAAGCCCGCCCGCCGGACCATCCTGCGGAATTGGCTGCTGGTGGGGCTGCAGGACAGCAAGGGCGCGCACCAGGGCCCCGGCGGCGTGCCCACGGCCCAGGAGAAGAAGCACACCTGGTGGCAGGTCATGTGCCTGACCGGCGTCGACTACTTCTCCACCCTGGGCTACCAGCCGGCCATCGCCGCGCTCGCCGCGGGGGTGATTTCGCCGCTCGCGACGCTCGTCCTGGTGGCGATTACGCTGCTCGGCGCGCTGCCGGTCTACCGCCGCGTCGCCGGCGAGAGCCACCGCGGCGAAGGGTCCATCGCCATGCTGGAACGGCTGATGCCGCGCTGGGGCGGAAAGCTCTTCGTCCTGGTCCTGCTCGGCTTCGCCGCGACTGACTTCATGATCACGATGACGCTGTCCGCCGCTGACGCCACCGCCCACCTGGTCCAGAACCCGGTGGCGCCCGGTTGGCTGCAGGGACAAAACGTCCCCGTCACCCTGATCCTGCTGGCCCTCCTCGGAGCGGTGTTCCTGCGCGGCTTCAAGGAAGCGATCGGCGTCGCCGTCGTGATCGTCGGACTCTATCTGGGCCTGAACGTCGTGGTCGTCGCCGCGTCGCTTTGGGAGGTGCTGAGCCATCCGCTGGCCGTGGACAACTGGTGGCAGGCCATCTCCACCTCGCACGGAAACCCGCTGCTGGCGGTCGGGTTCGCGCTGCTGGTCTTCCCCAAACTCGCCCTGGGCCTCTCCGGGTTCGAAACCGGCGTCGCCGTAATGCCGCAGATCAAGGGCCATGCCGACGATACCGAAGAGTACCCGGCCGGCCGGATCCAGGGCGCGCGCAAACTGCTGACCACCGCCGCCCTGATCATGAGCACCTTCCTGATCGTCAGCAGCTTCACCACCGTGGTGCTGATTCCGGAGCAGGAGTTCCAGCCCGGCGGCCAGGCCAACGGGCGCGCCCTGGCCTTCCTGGCCCACGAACACCTCGGCGTGGGCTTCGGCACCGTCTACGACATCTCCACGATCGCCATCCTCTGGTTCGCCGGCGCCTCCGCCATGGCCGGGCTGCTCAACCTCGTGCCGCGCTACCTGCCCCGCTACGGGATGGCCCCCGGCTGGGCCCGGGCCGTGCGTCCCCTGGTCCTGGTCTTCACCCTCATCGGGTTCCTGATCACCTGGCTCTTCGACGCCGACGTCGACGCGCAGGGCGGCGCCTACGCCACCGGCGTGCTGGTGCTGATGACCTCGGCGGCCGTGGCCGTGACCCTTTCGGCCCGCCGCCAGCGGCAACGCAAGCGCACCGTGGGCTTCGGCGTCATTGCCGTCGTGTTCATCTACACCACCGTGGCCAACATCATCGAACGCCCCGAAGGCATCCGGATCGCGTCGATCTTCATCCTGGGCATCATCGTGATTTCCCTGCTCTCCCGCGCCCGCCGGTCCTTCGAGCTGCATGCCACGCACGTCCATCTGGACCGGCAGGCGCTGGAGTTCATGTCCGACGAGCTGGAAGGGCCGCTCCGGATCGTCGCCCACGAGCCGCTGCGCCTCAGCGCGGAGGCGTACCGGCAAAAACTCGAGTCCGCGATTGAGGTCAGCCACCTGCCGCTGGACTACCGGGCGCTGTTCCTGGAGGTCATCGTGGATGATTCCTCGGACTTCGAAACCGAACTGGAGGTCCGCGGAATCACCCGGCACGGCTACCGGATCCTTGAAGTGCACGGCCCCGTGGTGCCCAACACGATCGCCTCGGTGCTGCTGCACATCCGGGATGTGACCGGGCTGATGCCACACATTTACTTCCGCTGGACCGAGGGGAACCCGCTCACCAACCTGCTGCGCTTCCTCGCGTTCGGCGAAGGAGAAATCGCGCCGGTCACCCGCGAGGTGCTGCGCGAGGCCGAACCCGATGTCACACGGCGGCCCTGGGTGCACGTCGGCTAGGACTGGGCGGCAACCAGTGGCTCGGGCTGGGGGCGCTACAGGGTAGGAAGATCCTGGCTCTTCGCCTCCCTGGGCGTGGCCGTGGCGCGCTCGACGATTTCGCTGGCAATGGCGGTGACCTTGCGGTTCGTGTCGGCGCTCAACTGGCTGATGAGCCCGAATGCTTCATCTGCGTTGACCCCCGTGCGCCCCATGAGGATGCCTTTCGCCTGTTCGATAACCGCCCGGTTGCGGGCGGATGCCGCGACGGCTTCTGTGGCGAGTTGATGGCGGTCAGTATGGATTGATTGGGTGAGGTCCACGATGACGCCCCAGACACCGACGGGTGTATTGCCTTCGAGGATGTAGTCCGCGGAGAAGAGCAACTTGTGCTGCCGGTTCTTTTTGTCGCGGATTGAGACGTAGATGGACGATGGCCCGCCCACGGCCGCCACGCGTTCCCAGTAGGCCTGGACTTTTGGCCGGTCTTCGGGCTCGAGGTGGGGGAAGACCATTTCCATGGACGGGACCACTTCGCCCCGTTCATACCCGTAGATTCGGTAGAGGCCGTCAGACCAGCGGAAAACGCCGTCGGCGAAGTAGTACTCGACCAGCCCGGTGGGGCAGTCGAGGAAGTCGTCGCTGGGGGCCCGGTCAGGGACTGACCCCGGATATTTGCTCTTTGATGTCATGGGCCGGGCCGTTCGACGTACTGCGCCCGGCGTTCCTGCGTCTGGGCCTGAAAGGTCCAGAATATCGCAGGGCCACTGTCTGACAACGAAACAAAGCCCCTCCGGAGTGACTCCGGAGGGGCTTCATGTTTTCTAGGAGAAGTGTTCCGGCAGGCCGGGCCTTCCTGAAAGCTTAGAGCGGGCGGATGTTCTCAGCCTGGGGGCCCTTCGGACCCTGGGTGACGTCGAACTCGACCTTCTGGTTCTCGTCCAGCGAGCGGTAGCCGCTGGAAGCGATTGCCGAGTAGTGGGCGAAAACGTCGGCCGACCCGTCATCCGGGGCAATGAAGCCAAAACCCTTTTCGGCGTTGAACCATTTAACTGTGCCTGTAGCCATGCCTTTATCCTTCTGAAATGCTGCTGATCTCCGGCGGCCACGGAAGGCCAACGGCTGCGGAGACATTCGTCCGCTGTCCCCAACGTACGGGGCGCAGGGCCGCGGTGCAAGAGGCTGAGTGCGGGAGTTAATCCCGGGCTGGAGCTATAGTCGGCTCACCATGACAACAATCTCGGTGGTCATTCCCACCCGGAACGATGCGCAGATGCTCGCCGCGTGCCTGGCGGCACTCGGCAGGCAGAGCCGCCGCGCCGACGAGGTGATCGTGGTGGACAACGGCAGCACCGACAACACTGCCGCGGTCTGCACGGCCGCCGGGGCGCGGCGGATCGTCGTCGACCTGCCCGGAATCGCGGCGGCTACCGCCCGCGGATTCGACGAGGCGGACTCGGAAATCATCGCGCGCCTGGATGCCGACTCCGTCCCGCCCGCCGACTGGCTGGAACGTGTCGAAGCCATCCTGGACAAGGCCGGTCCGCTGACCGCGGTGAGCGGGCCCGGGAACTTCTACGGCGGGACGCGGTTTGCGCGCTGGGTGGGCCGGAACATCTGGATTGCCGGTTACTTCTGGGCCATCGGTCTCCTGCTGGGGCATCCGCCGCTGTTTGGCTCAAATTTCGCCCTGCGGGCCGACGTCTGGGAAAAGATCCGCGGCACGGTCCACCGGGGCAGGCCGCCGGTGCACGACGACCTCGACATTTCCTACCAGATCCCGCCGGAGGTGTCCGTGCTCTGGGAGCCGGCGCTGCGGGTAGGCGTCTCGGCCCGGCCGTTCGAAAGCCGGCACGCCGTCGGGCGCCGGCTGTCGATGGCGTGGACGACGTTCGGCGTCGAGTTCAGGTCCGAGCGCCCGCTGCGCCGGCGCCGCCGCCGCAAGAGGTGGGAACGCGCCCACCGGCGCTAGCTGCCTGGCGGCGTCCCGTCGGCGTCGGCGTAAAGCGCGATCAGGTCCCGGCTCATCTGGTGCGGCGACGTTTCGCTGGGGCTGTGGCCGCCGCGGTAGACGGAGATCTTCGCCCCGATCGCCTGCGCAAAGCGGCGGTGCAGTGCGAGCGGCCAGAGGTCGTGTTCGCCGACGGCGACAAACTTCGGCAGCGCCGCCGCGGCCAGGACCGGCCGGAGGTCCGGGGCGTGCTGCATCAGCCCGAAAATGTCGTTCACAGCCTTCCGGCGGGTGAAGCGGAAGCGGTATCTCACGAAACGGATCCGGTTCGGCGCCACGCGGACCACGTTGCTGCGGATGCCCCAGATCATCAGCGCCGCGCCGACCCTGGCGCTGGCCCAGCCG
This sequence comes from Arthrobacter sp. 05N425, assembly GCF_056397125.1. Taxonomy (NCBI): domain Bacteria; kingdom Bacillati; phylum Actinomycetota; class Actinomycetes; order Micrococcales; family Micrococcaceae; genus Arthrobacter; species Arthrobacter sp. 05N425. The sequence continues at coordinate 4,304 of NZ_JBFTMU010000017.1, read as the reverse complement.
CTGAACCGGCCGATCCGCTGGACCCCCCGGAAGCTGTTGCCGGGCTCGGGTGGGCAGCTGAGCAGCGTGAGGCTGCGGAACAGCTCCGGCCGTTGCGCGAACGCCACCTGCGCGACGATCGCGGCGAAGGAGTAGCCGACGACGTGCGCGGCGCCCTCCCCGTCCTCCAGCAGGGCGATCAGGTCGTCGGTGAAGAGCTGGTAGTCGTAGTGCTCCCGCGGCGGGTCGAGGTGCTCGGGGCCGGCGTCGGCGGACTCATACTGGCCCGCGATGTCGCAGCTGAGCACAAAGTAGCCGGCGGCCGCGAGCCGGGGCAGCATCAGCGAGAAGTCTTCCTTGGACCCCGTCGCGCCCGGGACCATCAGCACCCGTGGATGGGCCGGGTCGCCCATGGACAAGGTCGCCAGCTCACCGCTCGGCGCATGGAAGGTCCCGCGGACAGAGCCCGACGGCGGGGCGCACCAGTCGACGTCGGGCAGGGCGGCGTCCAGCCGGGCGGCCTCGTCGGTGAGCCCCGAGCCGAAGACTCCGGGGTCCGGTTCCGGTGTGCCCGGAAGGTTGCGGCCTGTTGACGCCATGGACTAAACATAGCCCCCGGCGCGGGGGCGGTTCCCGGACGGCGGTCCGCCGGGGTCCTCAGGCGCCGGCCACCCTGCGCACGAACGCGTGCAGGCGGCGGTAGACCTCCTGCGACTCCGGGTACCGGAAATCCTGCTGCCACGTGTGTTCGGTGTTTGGGGAGTCCCAGCCGTATATCAGGGTGTCGACCTGCACCTCGTGCTGCCGCAGGCGCTCGATGAAGTTGAGGTTGGCGGCGTAGAAGAAGTCGCGTTCCGAAGTGGTCACGAAGACCGGCGGGAACCGGGCGTCGAGCCACTCGATCGGGGACAGGAAGCCGGCCGCCCCGCGCAGCTCCGCGATGCGGCGCCGGCTAGGGCGGGGCGCTGCCCGGGGCAGGAGCATCCGGACGAAATCCAGGCTGAGGACGAAGCCCTTGTCGAAGAACACGGAGAAGTCCACGACGCTGCAATGCTGCACCAGCCCGCGCAGGCTTGAGGCGGGGGTTGCCGGCGCCAGCGCGTAATGGCCGGCCAGTTCGGGACGGAAGCTGGCAGCGGCAAGGAGAGCGGCGATCTGGCCGCCGGCGGAGTCGCCGCCGAGGACAATCCTGGCGGGGTCGCCGCCGAAGCCCGCGATGTTGTCGCGGACCCAGGCCAGCGCAGCGTTGGCGTCCTGGAGGACGTGGGCCATGTGGAAGCGCGGGGCCCGGCGGTAGTTCACGTTGACGGCGACCATCCCGCCCTCCGCTTGGCTGGCGCAGTACTTGGTCAGCGAGGCCTTGTCGCCCGAGGTCCAGCCTCCGCCGTGGAAGTAGACATAGACCGGCTGCGGCCCGGCGCCGTCCGCAGGAGCGGCCCCAGCGGCGGACGGGGTGATGACGTCCAGGCGGTGAGCCCTGATGCCGTCGCCCACGAAGTCAATGTCGTGGAAGTAGTCGACGCCGGTGACGGGGTCGGCGTTGAAGCGGGCCTTTTCGCTCGGGCCCAGCGAGTGCATCAGGACCCGCCAGGCCCACACCGGAACCCGGCGGAGCACGCCGCGCGCGCGGCGTGCGAGGCCGAAGGCGCCGCCGGCCGGCTGTGCAGGGTATTGCACGGGCTGCTGCGGGAAGGGTTGCTGGGGTGGTGGCTGGACCGCCGGGGTCATGCTGCCATTCTAGCTGGCACGGCTGTGCTACCACGGTGAGGACAGCCTGTTCCCGGCGGAGGCCCGGGGCTACGCCCCGGGCCTCCGCCTGGGTGCGGCTGAGCTCAGTCCGGCAGTTCCTGGACCGTGCCGGCGGCGCCGTCCACGGTGACCCGCTGGCCGGTGTGCAGCCTCGTGGTGGCATCCGGCACGCCCACCACCGCCGGGATCCCGTACTCACGGGCGACCACGGCCCCGTGCGAGATGACGCCGCCCATCTCCATGACCAGGGCACCGGCCGTCATGAAGAGCGGGGTCCAGCCGGGGTCGGTCGAAGGGGCCACCAGGATTTCGCCGGGCTCGAGGCGGGCGCCTACCGGGTCCAGGATCACCCTGACCAGCCCGGTGGCGGTGCCGGCCGATGCCGGGGTCCCGGACAGGGCGCCGGTGGCCGGACGCTTCGCCATCACGGCGGCCTCCACGTCGGTCCCGTCCGAGAGCAACACCCGCGGGATGTGGCGGCGGCGCAGTTCGACGTCGTACAGGCGGCGGCGGCTCGCGACGAGAGGCTGCATTCCGGCACCCCGCAGGGCCACCCGGAGCTCGGCGAAGTCCAGGAAGAACACATCGTCGGGCGCCGCGATAACCCCGGCACGCACCAGCTCTTCGCCAACCAGCAACAGCTGCCGGTGCATTTCGCCGAGGATCTTGACGATGTGGAACTTGGGCAGCTCGCGCAGGCCGGACAGCTCCCGGACCCGGCGCAGGGACAGCTCGAGCAGCCGGGCCCGCCACTGGCCCCGGGCGCCGGCGCGCTCCACGAGACTGCGGATCCTCTCCTCCGCGTGCTCGGCGGCCCGGCGGAATTGCCGGTCCGGGGCCTGCTCGGGGTCCTCGACGCGCAGGTAGTTGGAGATCATTCCCAGGATGTGGTCCGGCTGGTCCGACCAGCGCGGCATGCCCAGATCGATCTCGGCCACCGCCCGGTGGCCGTACCGGACCAGGAAGTCACGGACCCCGGCCTGCGCCGGCGCGGGAAGCGAGCCGGCGCGGTATGCCGCCGCGAGCCGCGCCGGGTCCTGCGCCAGGAAGACGTCCCGCGAGTCGGGATCGGCGCCGATCCCGACGGCCAGTTGCCAGAGTTCCAGGTCCATCTCGGTGGTCACATTGTGCGGCAGCCCGCGCAGTACCGCCTCCAGCTCGCGCGGCGGGGCGATGCCGCGAAGCAGCCGCCGTGCCACGGCCAGCATGATGTAGCCCACGGATGGCCCGGGCAGGGTGGCGCGGATCAGCCCGTCAATGGTCCGATTGGTGATCAGTTCGGTGTAGTCGAGCCGCTGCACGGCGGTGGCGGGCTCGGGCAGCACCAGCTCCGCTTCGAGGCGTTTTCCGTAGGCCTCGGCCCGGCGAAGTTCGGCCTCAGGCCGGAGGGCGGCGCCAAACAGCGCCGGGATCAGGCCGAGGAGCATGGCCAGGGTGGTGCTGGCCTCGGCGCCTTGGACCTGCCCACCGCCGGTGGCCCGGGCGGGCCGGGGGAGGGCCTTCCGGGGGCGTTGCCTGAGCGCGAATCGCGGATCCGCCAGCAGTTCGGGGAAGATCGCGGCCGATCTGCCGTCCGCCAGCGGCAGCACCCGCGTCAGGTAGCGGCGGCCCCACTTGTTCTGCACAATCGCGGTGAGGTCCACGTACATTCGCAGCCCGGGGTTGACGTACCGCCATGGGCCCTTGCGGTTCCGCATCAGGCCGAGGGCCGCGAGCCCGATCGGCGTGATCGGTCGGGTGAGCCCCTGGAACAGGGTGCCGCAGAGGTAGACGCGCGCCCCGGCCGAGGGCGGATCAATGGGGGTCAGGGTGTTGGAGAACGGATCCTCCAGCGGATACAGCGTGGTGATCGGACGGGACTGCGTCAGCCAGGCCTTGCCCGCGGCGTCGATGACCCACTCCACATCCTGCGGCGCGCCGAAGAGACGCTGGACTGCGTCGCCGAGGCGGGTCAGTTCGGTGAGTTCGGCGTCCGCCAGGCTCCAGCCGCGTGCGGGACCGCCGTCGCCCGGAACCCGGGCCAGGACCGCCGCCGTCGCGGTGTCCACGGTGAACTGGTCCGGATTCACGGCGCCCGACACCACAGCCTGCCCCGCGCCGGGGCTGGCGTTGATCACCGTCTCGGTCCGGGTTCCGGTCACCGGGTTGGCGGTGAACATCACGCCGGCAGTGGCGGCGTCGACCATGAGCTGGACGACGACGGCGAGCCCCACCTCGCGGTGGCTGATCCCGTTGGCGGACCGGTAGGCCACCGCCCGGTCGGTCCACAGCGAAGCCCAGCAGCGCCGCACGGCGTCGACGACGGCGTCGGCGCCGCTGACGCCGGTGAACGAGTCCTGCTGGCCGGCGAAGCTGGCAAAGGGCAGGTCCTCGGCCGTGGCCGAGGACCGCACCGCGACGGCCGGCTGCGCGCCCAGCAAGCCATAGGCCTCCCGCAGCGCCGCGTCGACGCCGGGCGGAACCGGCGCTGACAGGATCAGTTCGYGGGCGCTGGCCGCCAGGCGGTCCAGTTCCGCCGGCCCCGGCCCGGCGGCCTGGCCAGCCGCTGCGACGGCGCCGGGCGCGCTGTCGGCGGG
>NZ_JBFTMU010000016.1:0-46253 GCF_056397125.1 Arthrobacter sp. 05N425 | reverse complement strand
GCTTGCCACCCGCCGGGACGCCCGCCGGGCGGAGGGCAGCCTGAGCCGCGGCGGCCGGAAGGACGATGCCCGGAAGCGCCGCACCAGGTTGCGGTGGTGTGGCGAGGCCGGCTGCTGCGGGGCCCGCTGCTGGGTTGCTCGCCGGTTCGTGGCGCAGGGCGACACCGCCGGCAACGGACGCCACGACCGGTGCGGGCGCCGCCGCAGTCTCCCCCGCGGACGGGGCTGTCACAGCGCCGGTCGGGGGCGCCAGCCGCGGGTCCACAAAGAGCTGGCCGGAAGCTGCCGCTGGGCTCACAGACGGCGGGGCGATGCCGCCGGGTTCCGCCGTCGCGGCCGTAGTCTCCCCCGCGGCCGCGGCGGGCTGGATCGCTGCGGCGAACTGGGCCGAAGCGGCCAGGATGCCGGCATCGGCCGCTGACGCAGCGGCGGAGCCGTCAGGGGCAGCAGTTGCGTCCTGGGCGGGGGCGTCCGCCGGGGCCCCGTCTTTCGAGGTCTTGGCCTCGCCGGGCGCCGCGGCGGTGCCGGGCGCCGTAGCGGTGGCCTCGCCGGGCGCCGCGACGGACGACGGGGCAGCGGAAGCTGCCTCGTGGCTCACCGCGTCGCTCAGCACGGACCCGAAGCCGCCGGCGTCGGGCGCCCCACTGTCTGTGCGCGCGCGGCTCCCTTGCTGGGCGCCGCGGGCCTGCACCGGAGACCCGGCGAGCGCAGTCGCCAGGTCCATCGAAGCCATGCCCTTCATGAGGCGCCTCCCGCCGGGACGATCCGCCGGATGGAGGTCAGGTTGGACTGTTGCTCCCAGGCGTCGCGGATCTGGATGGTCTTGCCTGGCACGGGCGCGTCGATGGCTTTGCCGTTGCCGAGGTAGATGGAGATGTGGTTCCCGCCGAAACTGATCAGCAGGTCGCCGGGCTTGGCCTCGGCCAGGGACGCCACCGGGGTTCCCTGCTTCATCTGGTCGCTGACGACCCGCGGAAGCTCGACGCCGAGGTCCTTGAAGACCCGCTGCGTGAAGCCAGAGCAGTCCATCCCGGTGGCCGGGTTGGTGCCGCCCCAGACGTAGGGCACCCCGATGTACTTCTTGGCCATGGCCACCACGTCCGTGCCGGTCGCGCTGCCTGCAGCTACCGGCACAGCGGGTGCCGGTGCGGTGAGCCCCTTGAAGGCGCCGATGCCCGCGGTGCCGCCCAGGCCCAGGCCGCCGGCCAGGGATGAGGGATCCGTTCCGGAGGCGCTTGCGCTTCCGCCGAGGGCCGCGGTGAGCGCCTCCGTGAAGGAGCCGGCGTCGCCGGTGCCGGTCCCGGTCGCGAGGGACGTGGCTGCGGCGGACTTCAGCGCCGCGGCGGTGCTTTCGGTCTGGGTGGGACGGGTGAGCTCAGCGATCATCGACTGGATGCCCTGCATGCGGCCCAGCGCCTCGGTCATGCTCATGAGCGCACCTGCTGCTCGTCCCGGTGCCAGATCGTCGAGGAAATCTCGTCCAGGGTGGACTGTTCGGCGCGCAACTCCGCGGTGTTCACTTCGGCGTGGTGGCGGGCCTGCAGCTTTTCCAGGCCGACGGACCGGGTACGGGCGGCGATGAATTCCTCGCGCGCCGCGGCCTCGTCCGTCTCGGCCGCGCGGGCCAGGTTCTCCAGGTCCGCCAGCATGCTGTGGGACGCCGCGCGGGACGCCGCGACGGCGCGCAGCGACGCGGAGCTGACGATGTCCTCGTCGGTGGCGGACAGCTGCCGGCGGGCCGAGGCTTCCCGGGCCCGGACCGAAGTGGACCGGGAACGGGCGCGGGCCAGCCCGGACGCCGCCTGGTCCTGCTGGATCTGGCGGAGGCGCAACAGCCCCGCGAGCGAGAATTGCCGGTTCATGCCGCGGCTCCCAGGATCGAAGTGAGGTGGTCCAGCTGACGCCAGGACTCGGGGTGGGGGGTGGACTCGTCCATCGGCTGCTGCAGGAAGCCGCTGACGGAGTCCTCATGCGCCAGGGCGGCATCCACCAGCGGGTTGGTCCCGGCCTGGTAGGCGCCGACGTCGATCAGGTCCTGGGCTGCCTTGCGGGCCGCGAGGACCCTGCGCAGCGTGGAGGCCGCGTCGAGGTGGTGACGGGCGTTGACCTTGGAGGCGACGCGCGAGACCGAACCCAGCACGTCCACCGAGGGGAAGTGTCCCGTCACGGCGAGCTTCCGGTCCAGCACCACATGGCCGTCGAGGATGGACCGGGCGGCATCGGCGATGGGTTCATTGTGGTCGTCGCCGTCCACCAGCACGGTGTAGATGCCGGTCACTGAGCCGGATTCGGCGGTGCCGGCCCGCTCCAGCAGCCGGGCCAGGACGGAGAACGTCGACGGCGGGTAGCCGCGGGTAGCGGGGGGCTCGCCGGCGGAGAGGCCGATCTCGCGCTGGGCCATGGCCACGCGGGTTAGCGAATCCATCATGAGCACAACGTCCTGGCCCTGGTCCCGGAAGGATTCGGCGATCCGGGTGGCGGTGAACGCGGCGCGCATGCGCATCAGCGCCGGCTCGTCGGAGGTTGCGACGACGACGACCGAGCGGGCCAGCCCGGCGGGGCCAAGGTCGTCCTCCAGGAATTCGCGGACTTCGCGGCCGCGCTCCCCCACGAGGGCGATCACGGATACTTCGGCGTCGGTGCCGCGGGCGATCATGGACAGCAGTGAAGACTTGCCGACGCCGGAGCCGGCGAAGAGGCCCATGCGCTGGCCCTTGCCCAGGGTGGTCATGGTGTCCAGCACCCGGACGCCGGTCTGCAGCGCGGTGTCGATCCGTGCGCGTTTCATGGCGTTCGGCGCCTCGTTGTCGATCGGCACGCGCGGTCCGCTGAGCAGCGGGCCCTTGCCGTCGATCGGGCGGCCGAGGCCGTCGATGACGCGGCCGAAGAGCCCCGCACCGGTGGGGACCAGCACGGTGCCGCCCTTGGCGCGGACCGGGTCTCCGGCGGCGACGCCGGCGAGGCGCCCGAGCGGCATGCAGCGCACGGAGCCGTCCAGGGCCGCCACGACCTCGGCGTCGAGTCCGGGGTTCTCCCCCACGGTGACCAGGTCACCGAGGGCGCAGTCCAGGCCGGACACTTCCAGGCCCAGGCCCATCACGGAGGTGACGGTGCCGACGCGCTGCGGCGCGGCCGCGGCGAGGGCAGCCGCGAAGTCGTCGCCCTTGGGGCGCCACTGGGCGATCATGGCTGCCCGCCGGGGAGCGAATCCGGGGCATCGGCGGGCCACTGCTGGTCTCCCATCAGGGCCGCCTTGGCACGGGCCAGGGCGCTGCCCAGGCTGGCGTCCAGCCAGCCCTGCTGGTATTCCACCTTCGCGTCGCCGCGCTGCAGGGACGCGTCGGCGAGCAGCGGAAGGCCGGCCGGCAGGTCCTGGCCTTCCTTGGCGAGCACCTCGATGTCGGCCGGGTGCAGCCGGATGGCCAGCACGGTGGCGGCGTCGTTTCCGGACAGGGCGCGGTCCAGGGCGGCGCGGGCCGTCCGGGTGCCCTCGGCAAGTTCGTAGCCGAGGACGGCCTCGGCCAGTTCCAGCGCGGTACGGGCCAGGACCTCTTCGGCGTCGTGCAGGGCCTGGACGTTGCGGTGCGCGAAGTCGGTGCGGGCCACGGCGAGGGCGCGGACGGCACGGTCCAGGTCCTGCTGCCCGGCGGCGAGCGAGGCGGCCTGCTCGGCAGCCATCCGGTCGCGCCAGCGGCGCTGTTCCTTGGCGGCGGCGCGGACGCCCGCGGCGTAGCCCGCGGCGTGGCCCTCGGTGTAGCCGGCCTGCTCGTTGGCCGGTCCACTGGACCGCAGCGAGGGGAAGACGATGCGGGCCGGGGCGCTTTCGGCGGAGCCGGCGTCCGTAAACGACCCGTCAGTAAACATAGTCTTCTTCGTCCCCGCGCTGGATGGTGATCTGGCCTTCGGCTTCGAGCTCGCGGATGGAGCGGACGACGGCGGCCCGCGCCTCCTCGATCTGCGAGGCGCGCAGCGGTCCCAGTGCCGCCATCTCGGATTCGAGGATTTCGAGGTTGCGGCCGGAGACGTTGGTGGTGATGGTTTCCAGCACCGGTTCGGTGGCGCCCTTCATGGCCACGGCGAGCACGGAGGCGTCCAGGCCGCGGAGCACCAGCTGCACGTCGCGGCGTTCCAGCTTGACGATGTCGTCGAAGGTCACCATCTGGGCGCGGATTTCCACGGCGAGGTCCGGATCCAGCAGGTCGAGCCCGTCCAGGACGGAGCGTTCGGTGCCGGCGTCGGTCCGGTTGATGATTTCCAGCAGCGGCTGGATGCCGCCCACCACTTTGGAGGCCTGCTGCGAGACGGCCGCGCCGCCGCGCAGCTTCAGGGTGTCCGCGACGATGCCGATGGCTTCCGGCGCGCCCGAGCCCATGGTGGCGATGCTGAGCGCGACGTCGGCCCGCAGCGAGCCGGGCAGCCCGGACATCACGGCCGAGGCCTTGCGCGGGCTCAGGTGGGCCAGGACCAGCGCGATGGTCTGCGGAAGTTCGCCGTCGATCAGCGCGAGGATCTGCACCGGTTCGATGTCTTCGAGGAACTCAAACGATTTGCCGGCCATGTTGACGGTCAGCCGGTTGATCAGGCCGGCGGCCTTTTCCGAGCCGAAGGACGCCTCGAGCAGGCCCTCGGCGAGCTCACGGCCGCCGCGGGCCTGCCGCGGGCTGCTCAGGGCAGCCTCGTGGAAGTCCTTCATGATCTGCTCGGCGACCTCCGGATCCACCTTGCGGAGGCGGACAATCTCGACGGCGATTTCCTCCGCCTCGGAGTCCGTCAACTGTGCCATCACCCGGGCCGCGTTGGGCGGACTCATCTGCATCAGGACGACGGCGGCGCGCTGGGTGCCGGTGAGGGTCGATTCGGCGAGTTTCATGCGGGCTGCCTGTCATCCATGAGGCTGCGGAGGTAGTCGGCTGCCTTCTCCGGGTTGGCGGCGACCATGTTGTCGATCTCCTGCATGCGGCGTTCGGCTTCCAGCACCTCCATGGGCGGCGCCGGCAGCGGCTGCAGCGGCAGGGCCGTCAGCGGGATGGCCGACGTCGCGGGGGCCGGATCGATGGCCGTCACAGCGGGGATCGCCGGCAGCAGGTCCAGGCGCTCGCCCAGGTCCACCGGCTCACGCTTCTGGCGGCGGCGCAGGATGATGGTGACGACCAGGGCCAGGATCAGCAGTCCGAGCAGGATGCTGCCGGCCGTGACCAGGGTTGCGAAGAACGCCTGCTGCTTCTGGGCCTCGAGGTCGGCCTTGGCCGCGTCGAGGGAGGCGTTGGCCGCATCCGCGGCCGCGGTGCTGAACGGGATCACCTCGACGGTGACGATGTCGCCCCGGGCCTTGTCGACGCCGGCGGCGGAGGTCACCAGCGCGGTGAGTGAGCCGATGTTCAGCCCGCCCGCGGCGGACTGGCTGACAGCCACCGAAATGGTCTGGCGCTTCACGGCGCCCGGCGGGATGACCCGGTCCTCGGTGACCTTGTTGACGGCGTTGTTCTTGGTCGCGGTCGTGGAGTCGAAGCTGCCGTTGCCGCTGGTTCCGCCGGGGACCGCGATGTTGTCCGGTCCGAGGACGCCGGCGGCACCGCCCGCGCCTCCGCTGTACTTTTCCGTCTTGGAGGATTCGCTCAGCGGCAGCGCGCCGGGGGTGTTGGAGAAGGTTTCGCTCTTTTGCTGGGCGGATTCTCCGGTGACATCTGCCGCGACCGCCACGGTGGAGTTGCCGGGACCCACTACGCGGTCCAGGACGGCGCGGACGGCGTCGCCGGTGCGCTGCTGGTAGTCGGCGGCCTGCTTGGAGGAGGATCCCGCTGCCCCGCCGCCCACCGTGGAGAGGACGTTGCCCTGCGAGTCCACCACGGAGACGTTGGCAGGTTTGAGGTTCTCGATCGCGGCGGAGGTCAGGTGCACGATGGCCTGGACCTTGTCGCCGGAGAGGGTCACGCCGGGCGCGGTCTCGACGAAGACCGAGGCCGTGGTGTCCGGGGTCTTCGAGACGAAGACGGTCTTTTCCGGGATGGCGAGCCGGACCGCGGCAGTCTTCACGCCGTCCATGGCGGAGATGGTGCTGGCCAGTTCGCCTTCGAGGGCGCGCTTGTAGGTCACGGACTGCTGGAACTCGGAGGACGTGACGCCCATCTTGTCCAGCAGCGAGTAGCCGGTGGCCGCGGCGGTCGGAAGGCCGGCGGCGGCGGCTTTGAGGCGCTCGTCGTAGACCTTGTCCTGCGGCACGAGGATGGTGGAGCCGCCGTCGCTGAGCTCGTAGGGGACGTTGTCCTTGCGCAGCTGCTCCACGATGCCGTTCGCATCCGTGTCCTTGAGGCCGGAGAACAGCGGCGCCAGAGTGGGCCGGGTGAGCCAGGCGGAGAGCGCCACAACGCCAACAATCAGCAGTGCGGCGCCGATAACGGCAAGCGTGCGCTGGCCGGTGGTGAAGCTCTTGAGGCCGGCGCCGAAGCGCTGGAAGAAGACAGTGATCTGCGGAGGCATCAGGCCTGCATCCTCATGATCTCGTTGAACGCGTCGACGCCCTTGTTCCGGACCGTGGCCACGAGTTCCAGGGTGATCTGTGCCCGGCTGGCGGCGATGGTGGCGTTGTGGATGTCGTCGAGGTTGCCGGTCACGGCGGAGACGGCGAGCTCTTTCGACGTCGACTGCAGCTGCTGGAGGTTGTCAACGGCGCCGGTGAGGGAAGAGGCAAAACCGGAGCCGTCCGTTGCAGGCACCGAGGCGGCACCGGAGAGGTAGTCCGTGGGCAGGACGCCCTGGACCGGCGCGATGGGGGAAACAGGCATCAGGATCTTCCAATCTCAAGGGCGGCGAGATAGGTCTCGCGGGCGCGGTCCACGACCTGGGCGTTGGCCTGGTAGCCGCGCTGGGCGATGATCAGGGCGCCCATCTGCTCGGCCATGTCGATGTCCGGGTACTTCACGTTGCCGTTGGCGTCGGCGAGCGGGTGGTCCGGCTGGTAGACGATGCGGCCCGCGCCGTCGCCCAGCTGGGTGCTTTTGACGTACACGCCGGTGCCGTCGGCGCCTTCGGCTGCTTCAACGTACTTGGCGCGGAACGCCGGTCCGGACGTGGCGGAGGCGTCGTTCATGTTGGCCAGGTTGTCCGAAACCGCGTCGAGCCACTTGCGGTGCACGGTGAGGGCGGAGCCGGCGATGCCGATTGCGTCGAAGGTCATTAGTTGGTCCTCATAGCGGCGCGGACGGCGCTGAATTCCCCACCGATGGCGCGGGCGGCGAACTGGAAGCGCAGCACCGTGTCGATGTTGGAAAGGGTTTCCGTGTCCAGATTGACGTTGTTGCCGTTGAGCTGGGTGGGCTCGAGCGAGGTCGCCGTCGTGGCCTCGGCGTGGCCGTCCCCGGACTGCACGGACGCGGCAAGGGCAGCTTCAAAGCTGACGCGCTTGGCGTGGTAGTTCGGGGTGTTGACGTTCGCGATGTTGTTCGCGATGGCGCGTTGGCGCAGAGCCAGCCCGTCCATGGCGCTGGCCAGGGCTGCGGAAGTCACGGATTCGAGCACAGAGTCCTGCCTGGGGAATTGTGGGGTGGCCGATCCGTGGCCGTTAAACGAGCGATCCGTGCTCTTACTGTGGTTATCGGCACTCTTCAGCGCCGCGTTAGAGAAAATGTGAAAGGTTTATTCGGGTTCTTTGAATTGACCGGCCGACGGCGGGTTTAGCTGTTCACGTCGAGGTAAATCGCGCCGGCAGGATCGCCGACGCCGGGCACCGAACTCACGGCCTGCAGCTGCTTGGCCACGTCCTGTTTCGCGGCTTCCAGACGCCGGGCCACGCGCTCCTGCGCTGCTGACAACGCCATGGCCCGGCGCCGCGCTTCGGGCGGCAAGGGGCCGCTAAGAGTCGGCGGGGACCAGCGCTCCACCGGCAGAGCGGCCACCGGCTGCTCCGGGGCGGACAAGGGACCGAGCGGATCCTTCAACGTCTTCTCCGCGGCGACGACGGCCATCTCCAGCACGTCCAGCACCAGCATCCACGCGGCGAGGGCCGGGTCGGGTGCGGACTGCGCGGCGCGGGGGTAGTCCTCCCAGTAGGCAGGCTCAGCCAAAACCAAGGCTCCCGCCAGCGGCGCCCTGCTGCGTGCTCCAGGCGCCGGCTGCAGCGAAGGGCGTGGCGGCCGGTGCCGCCGACAGACCGGCCGGCCGGGCTGCCGGGATGGCCGCGGCGGCCTCGTGCCAGGCCTGGCGGAGGGGCTCCAGCAGCTCGATTGCTTCGCGGGTCAAAGCCGCGTCCCGCTGGATATTGGCGTTGACCAGCGCCGTGAAGGCGTAGTTGTAGAGGCCCAGGAGACCGTCCGCGCCGTCCCACGCATCCGTCTTGAGCGAGGAGATCAGCTCGGCGATGATTGCCTGGCCGTGCAGGAGGTTCTCCGAGGCGACCGGCCAGTTGGCGGCCTGCTGGGCGCTCTCGGCGCGGCCGAGGTCCAGCAGGAGCCGGTCGTAGAGCATGGTGAGGAGGCGTGCCGGCGGGGCGGAAAGGACCGAATCCGCGAGGTACTGGTTGCGCTGGGCCGCGCCGCCGAAGCCGCTGCCGCTGCCGTAGCCATTGCCGTAGCCGTAGGGGGTGCTGGTCATTACTGGGCGCTCCCGCCGGAGAGGCCCGCGAGCTGGGAGGTGAGCCAGGACTGCTGCGCCTTCATGTTGCTCAGCGCGGTTTCCAAGCCGGAGTAGGTGCGCTGCAGGGTGGCCTTGCGGGAGGCGAGCCGCATATCCCAGTCGCTGATCCGGTCAGCCAGATCCCGGACCTCGGACTGCTGGCCGGTGATCTTGGTGGTCAGCGTGCCCGTGTACTTGTCCGAGGCGTTGGTAGCCGCGGTCGCGATGCGGCCGGCAAGTTCCTGCACCTTGGCGGCGGTGCCGGCCGGGTCGGCGGCCAGGGCGGCGCCGAACTTGGTGGCGTCGAACTCCATCGAACCTGTCTTAGTGATGCTGATGCCGATCTCCGACGGCGACCGCGGCGGGGTGCCGACGGGCAGCGAGGCGGCGGAGAGGATGCTCTGGTTCACGGAACGCACGGTGCTGTCGCCGGCGAAGACTCCGGCGGAGACGCTAGTGCCGCTGGTGTTTGTGGTGGTGCTGACCGCGGTCTTGCTGGCAACCAGTGAGAAAATGCCGTTCACTCCGTCAACCAGGTCGGAGGCCAGCTTCGTGATGCCGGCGTTGTCGCGGGACACCGTGAGGGTCACGGGCGTGGTGGTGACGTCTTTGGCGGTGATGGAGACGCCGGGCAGCAGATTCGTAAAGGTGTTCGTGGAGGACGTCACGGGCTGCGCCGCGGTGGTGCCCGGCCAGAGCGAAATCTCTGCGTCCTGGGCGGTCTTGACGTCCGTGAAGGTGGTTCCCGGGTCCGTGATGGTGAACGCGCCGGCTGCGCCGGACTTCGTCGCGGTGAACTGGAGGCGGAAGTCTCCGCCGCCGACGTCGACCTTGCTGGCGGTGACGCCGGCACCGGCGGCGTTGACAGCGGTCACGACGTCGTCCAGGTTGTTGGAGGCCGGCGTGATGGTGTAGTTCGTGCCCCCGCTGTTGATGGTCAGGGTGCTGTAAGGCCAGCCGGTCACGGCATTCACCTTGGGGGTGACGGTGACCTGGGTCTGGGCCAACTTGGTGACCTGGAAGTCGAGGGATCCCGCTTTGGCGGCCGCGGTGGTGGTGGCGACGACTTTGTCGCTGTTCGTGGTCGCGGCGTAGAGGTCCAAGGCGCCGGGCTTGGCGGCGGCTGTGGCCTGGGTTGCCAGCGCGGCAACCTTGCCGTTGAGCCCTTGGAGGGCGGAGACCATGGACTGGATGTCGTAGGACTTGTTCTTGAGCAGCGTCTGCGGGAGGGCCTCCGACTGCATGATGGAGCTGATGAGGGCGGTGGTATCGAGCCCGCTGGCCAGTCCGTCGAGTGAGATTCCCATCGCTGCCTCTCCTTGCTGTCAAGAATGATTAATGCTGCTGTATCTGAAGTATCGGTCTTGCACGTAAGGGCCGGACGATGGTTTTGCCATCGTCCGGCCCCTCCGCAGCTGGATGATCGGGGGTGTCTCTTCGTCCGATCGCCGGTGGCAGCCCTACTGCTAAACTGCCGGATTTGCCTAGCGCAGGAGCGAAAGAACGCCCTGGCTGGACTGGTTGGCCTGGGCCAGCATTGCGGTGCCGGCCTGGGACAGGATGTTTGCCTTGGTGAACTTAACCATTTCCTGAGCCATGTCGACGTCGGCGATGCGGGACTGAGCGGCCTGCAGGTTTTCACCGGCAACGTTCAGCGACTTGATGGTGTGCTCGAGACGGTTCTGAGAGGCACCCAGGTCCGCACGGGAGGTCGAGATGTTCTTGATCGCCTTATCGATGTTTTCGATGGTCGTCTGCGCCGTAGTCGCATCGGTGACCGTGAAACCAGCCGCAGCGGTGCCAACCGTTCCACCGACAAGGGTTACGACGTCGGTGAGAGCCGTCTTGAGATCGGCGTTCTTGACCGTGATCTGCGAGGTGGCATCACCTTCGGCGCCAACCTGAATCTTCAGCGTCGCGGGACCGGCAACCGTACCGGCCTGGAAGAGGTTAATGCCGCCGAAGTTGGTCGACTCGGAGATGCGGGACAGTTCCCCGCCGAGCTGGTCAGCTTCAGTCTTGATAGCGGTACGAGCATCCGCGTTGTTGGTGTCGTTTGCGCCCTGGACAGCGAGGTCGCGCATGCGCTGCAGGATGGAGTGAACCTGGGTCAGGGCGCCTTCAGCGGTCTGGATGACCGAGATGCCGTCCTGGGCGTTGCGGGCGGCCTGGGCCGAACCGGTGACCTGTGCCTTCAGGCCCTCGGAGATGGACAGGCCTGCTGCGTCATCGCCGGCGCGGTTGATGCGCAGGCCGGTGGACAGCTTCTCCAGGGACTTGGAGAGATCGTTCTGGGTGGAGTTGAGGTTGCGGTACGAGTTGTTAGCCGCGAGGTTGTTGTTAATAACGAAGCCCATGGTATTTCCTCCGTGAGTGGGACTGTAAGCGATGGCCCGTCCGTGGGCCTTCAGCAGTAGCTATCGCCACTTGGGTTGCACAGGTAAGGAGAAATCCAAAATTCTTTTCGGAATTTCCCGGCCGTCAGAATCCGCGTGTTATCAGCCTTATTCCTGCTAACGGGTGCGCAAATCCTGCCGATAGTTTGTACGAACCCTGCAGAAGGCTGCACCGTCCGCACGATGCAGCAACGCCTCTGCACTCATGCATTACTCGCCCGCATTATCCATACACCTGAGGGAGCCGTCCGGACCATGGCCATCCACGAACTTTCTGCCCTGCTGTGGCGGGAGCGTGAACTTCTGGACGTTCTGACTTTCAAGCTGGAAGAGGAGCAGCTGCTGCTCACCTCCGGCAAGTCCCGCTGGCTGCCCCACGGCACCCGGGAAGTGGAGCAGGTCCTGGGGCACCTCTCCCAGGCAAGCCTGGCGCGCACCATCGAAGCCGCCGTCGTCGCCGAAATGTGGGGACTGCCCACCGACGCCACGCTCGGCGAGCTTGCTGAGGCGGCCCCGGAGGGCGCCTGGGCCGAGGTGCTCAGTGCGCATCTCGCAGCCCTGACCCGCCAGACTGCCCTGATCAAGGAACTGCGCGATGCGAATGAGCAGTACTTGCGCACCGCGGTCCGCTCCACCCAGGAGTCCCTCGCCGATCTGCGGCCGGCCACTCCCGGCACGTACGACGCCCACGGCAAGACCGGGGAATCCGCCGGCTCCCGCATCTTCGACAAGCAATTCTAAGGAAGCGACCATGAGCACCTTCGGCGCCCTGAATACCGCCTACCGCGGGCTGACTGCTGCCCAGCAGGGCATGAACGTTGCCGGCCAGAACATCGCCAACGCCGCCACCGAGGGATACACCCGCCAGCGCGTCGAGCAGTCCGCTCTGGCCGCGCCGGCCCGCGGACTCTTCAGCGGCGGCACGGTCCAGGTGGGCCAGGGCGTTTCGGTTGACGCCATCGCGCGGCTTGGCAGCAGCGTCCTCGATGCCGGCGTCCGCTCCGCCAGTGCGCAGGCTGGCTACGCCGGGATACGTTCCTCGGCCCTGCAAGGCATCGAGGCCACCCTGCAGGAACCCGGCGACAACGGCATCTCCGCCGCCCTCCAGGGGTTCTGGTCCGCGTGGCAGGGTGCCGCGAACCAGCCTGGCGAGGACGGCCCCAAGGGTCTGCTGCTGAACGCCGCCAACTCCCTCACGACCAAGATTTCCTCCGCCTACCAGGCCCTTCAAGGGCAGTGGAGCAGTGTCCGCGCGCAGGCTGCCGACGCCGTCAGCGTCGTCAATGCCGCCGCCAACCAGGTGGCCGCCTACAACGCCACCATCCGCTCCACCCTGGCGTCTGGCGGATCCGCGAACGAACTCATCGACGCCCGCGCCAAACTCACCGAAACCATTTCCCGGCTTGCCGGCGGCACCGTGCGCGAACAGCCGGATGGCACAGTGGACGTCCATGTCGGCGGCAATGCCCTCGTAATGGGCACCTCCGTGCGGGAACTGGAACTCTCCGGCAGCCAGGCCGGGGATGCCCTCGGATCCACCGTGCAACTGCTCTGGAAGAACCCGGCGGGAGTGGCTTCCTCCGACGGCGGTGAAATCGCCGGAGCCCTCTCGGTGCTGGCCCCGGCTGCCGGCGGCAACGGCGGCGTCATCGCCGAGGCAGCTGAGTCTTACAACAAGCTCGCCAGCTCCCTCGCCCAGACCGTCAACACCGTGCACCGCTCCGGCCAAACCGGAACCGGCGCCACCAACGTCGACTTTTTCACGGTCAGCCCCACCGGGCCTGCTGCTCTCGGGCTCAAAACCCCCGCCAGCACCGACAACATCGCGCTCAAGGCCCCGAACAAGGGCGCGCTGGACACCAGCATCGCGGACCAGATTTCCCAGCTTGGTACCGGACCGGCCTCACCGGACAAGCTGTGGTCCGGCATCGTCACCGGGATCGGCGTCGAGTCCCGCGGCGCACAGCAGCGCGAGTCCCTGACCACCGCGGCCCAGGCGTCCGCGGCGACCAGCCGCGCCTCGCAGGCGTCGGTGAGCCTGGACGAAGAAAACGTCAACCTGCTCTCCAACCAGCACGCCTACCAGGCGGCGGCCCGCGTGATGACCGCCGTCGACGAAGCCCTGGACGTCCTGATCAACCGCACCGGACTGGTAGGAAGGTAATCATGCTGAACCGGGTAACAAACCTGACCATGAATGCGAGCGCCCAGCGGACGCTGCAGTTCCAGCAGGCAAAGCTGGCCGAGCTGCAGGAAAAAGCCACCTCGCTGAACAAAATCTCCCGCCCCTCGGATGACCCTGCCGCTACGGCCCAGGCTTTGGCGACGCGGTCCCTTCAGGCGGCCAATGCCCAGTACGGCCGGAACATTGACGACGGCAACACCTGGCTGACCGCTGCGGATTCTGCGCTGGAGCAGGCCACCAACGTGATGCGCCGGGTCAAGGACCTCACCGTGATGGCCGGCAACGGCTCCCTGAACCAGTCCGGCAAGGACGCGATCGCCGCCGAGCTGGAGTCGCTGAAGACGGACCTGATTTCGATCGCGAACTCCCAGCATCTGGGCCGGAACATCTTCGCCGGCAACTCGGACGCCGCTGGCGCCTTCACCACCGGCACGCCACGCAACCCCAGTATTCCCAGTGACACCGGCACGCCGCCGACTTTTAACGGCACGGGTGCCAGCGCGGTCGAGCGGCGGATCAGCGCCACCCAGACCGTCCGGGTTGACGCCGACGGCGCCACGATCTTCGGCAACGGCACCGGTTCCGTCTTCGACATCGTGGGCAAGCTGGCGGCCGACCTGCGGACCGGCACCGATATCGACCCGCGGGTGGCCGCCGTCGACACCGCCTTCAAGAACATCGTCAACGGCCGTGCTGAAATTGGAACACGGCAGGCACAGCTGGAACGTGCCGGAAACGTCAACACCGAATTGGAGGCTTCCTTGGACGCCCAGCGGACCGGCATCGAAAAAGCTGACCTCGGCAGCGTGATCATGGACCTGAAGCTACAGGAGACCAACTACCAGGTGGCCTTGGCCGCCACGGCGAAGGTCCTGCAGCCCACCTTGATGGACTTCCTGCGATGAACTCCGTCCTCAGCAGCACCCCGGTGACCTTCACTGCCCCGATGCCGGGGTTGGAGAAGGTACACGACTTCGCCCTGCGGAACATCGACAGCGCCCCTGGCCTGTTCGCCCTCGAATCCGGCTCCACGCCGGTGCGGCTGTTCCTTGCGGACGCCGCAGTCTTCGTCCCCGGCTATACGCCGCCGCTTCCGGCCGCCGCGCTGGAAGCCCTGGAGCTTGCCGACGGCGATTCGCCCCGGGTGCTGGTGGTGGTCAACCACTCCCCCGCGTCCACCACGGTGAACCTGATGGCACCGATCGTGTTCAACCCGGCCAGCGGGCGTTGCACCCAGCTCGTGCTGGACGGCAAGGAGTACCCGCTTCGGGCGGAGCTCGGGGCGCTGTAGCCGATACCGCCGTCGGGCGCCACAGGCTCAGCAGAGCCTGGTCACCAGAAGTGCGCCACGTCGATGACCAAGCGGGAGCCCGAGCCAGGCCCGGCCAAGGTGAAAACCCGGAAGGGCAGCCGCGCGCGGACCCCCAGTCCCAAGCTGGTATATCCCTCGAAGCTTCCTGCCCAGGCCACCTGCCGGAAGGTCTGGTAACCGGCAACATTGCTCAGCTCGGCCTTATTGGCCGGGTTGTAGGTGGCTTTCCCGCCCCCGTCGTAGGCCGGCGCGTTGGCGGTGAGCTGGATGAAGGCCTGGCCGCGCAGCGGGATCGGCAGGCCGGAACCGTCCTGCACCACCTGGGGCACATACCGCACCGAGTAGCCGGCTGCCGGTCCGTTGAGGTCGATGACGAGGCGGTCGAAGCAGTAGTGCTGGCCAGTCCGGACGTTGACCACCTTCGCCTGGCTCATGGCGGCGTCGGCCTTGGCGAGCGATCCCCACACGAGTCCGCAATAGGGTGACGCCGCGGCCGGCCCGGGCGCCAGGAGCCCCAGCCCGGCCGCCGTCAGCAAAGCCACCAGCCAGACGGTGAGCCTGTTCGCTCGGGATTTTGTCACGACAGCCGCCCCCTCGAATCATCCGGACATCCACCTCACCCGGATACCTCAAGAGTAGAACCGCCCGTCTGGGTTGACGAGAGGTCGTTAGCCCCAACTAACTGGCAGCAGGTGTCGTTTTGAGGGTTCAAAACGACACCTGCTGCGAGTCAGTTGGGTTCGGCAGCGGGCGGGTACGGCAAAGCGCCGGGCCCTGGCGGGCGTCCGGCGCTTTGCTTTGGGTAAATCAAAATTCTCGAAACGAGCCCGGGGGTCCGGGCGGGAGGGCTTTAGCCTTCGCAGTCGCGGCAGTACTTCAGGCCGTTCTTTTCCTTGGCCACCTGGGACCGGTGGCGGACCAGGAAGCAGGAGGAACAGGTGAATTCGTCGGACTGCTCGGGAACAACAATGACGGTCAGTTCTTCGCCGGAGAGGTCGGCGCCGGGAAGGTCGATGCCTTCAGCGGTGTCGTTCTCGTCGACGTCGATAACAGCAGTCTGGGCACCGCCGCCACGGGATGCCTGAAGGGCCTCCAGCGATTCAGCGGGAGACTCTTCTTCTGTCTTGCGTGGGGCGTCGTAATCGGTAGCCATAGCGGGGTTCACTTTCGTTGCTGCGCAGCGCCATTTCAGGCACCTCAGTGAAGCAGTTTAGGGCATCATCCTTGGAGATGAAGAATAGTGTGGTGAAAGCGACATTAAGCGTCGCCGGACAGGGTCAATCTGGAGGCAATGATGGCTACGAAACTGAACAAACAAGCGCTCACCMTCGCCCGCCGACTGGTCAAAGACGGGAAGGTCCAGCAGGACACCCGGGACGACTGGAGCGAGCACGCACCGTCAGCCGAGCAGGAGAACAAGTTCATTGAAAAGAACGGATTCGCGGAGTTCTCCCACTGGCATCTGGGGGTGGACCCGGACGCTTCCGAGGGAACCAAGGGCAGCGTGACCTTTCCCTTCGGCGACTTCAAGAAAGTCCACCGCTGCGCCGTCATTTCGTTGGAGAGCCGGGCCGCGCAACACGGCCACGACGATATCGCCGAAGCAGCCCGGAAGCTCCTCGAAGAGATCGACGCCGATTAGCGCCGGTTTGCGTCCAGGCTCAGGCCACCGGCCAGACGATGAGGGTTTTCCAAACCGCCGGATCCGGTTCCGTGGCGGGGTCGCTGAGGTAGTACTCCCACATGGCGTCGCCCGGAGTGAGGCCTTCCGCCTGCATCCTGGCCATCACGGCATTGTAGGTCTCCGGCAAGGTCTCGTATGGCCCCACGTGCATCGCCTCGAGCGCCCGCCCGGCAGGCAGCGAGCCCGCCGTCACGCCGGACTCTTCCGCTTGGGCTCCCCCGCCCGGATACGGCGCGGCCAGCGGAAAGCCTGCCTCGACGTCGACGACGTCCGTGGGCATGCCGCGATACAGGGCAAACGGCGGCCCGGCCAGCTGGACGTTTTGCTGCTGCACGGCCGTCATTACGGAACGGTAGGCGCGGTCGAAGAATTCGCGCAGCGCATTCATGGGCACGGTCTCGCGCAGCACCGCCGTCGGCTTTTCCTCGAGGTCGGTGGACTTGATGTCCGGCGTCAGTTCCGGATGTGAATCAGTCATAGGCCTACACTTCGCCGCGACCTTGGGACGGTCAAGGGCCGAACGTCCCGCCGGCGGTCGTCGCGTTTGGCAGAAAGTGGATTCGAGGGCAGCCCCGGCAGGTCCTCTTCGGCTACTTCCCCACCAAGGAAGATGCCATTCCGGGCCTCCGGGGAGCCGGCCAGCTCTGAGCCAGCCGATAAGCGGACTTGCCGTCCAGCCGACGGGGTTCAAGCCACACCTCATAGCCCTCTGCGGCTTCGATCAGCACCCGGTCCTGGAATCCGTCGGCGGCGATCCAGAGGGCGGAGGAATCCGCCATGGCGGCGTCGACGAGTCCTTCGCGGACCACCGCGCCTTCCCTGCGGACCTCCACGACGAGGCCGACCAGGTCGTGCCAGACGTGATGGCAGTAATAGGCCACGGACGCTTCCTTCCTGCGGCGTTGGTCAGGACCGCCGCGACTACCGCGCGATGATCACGTCGAGCGTGCGCGGACCGTGGACCCCTTCGACGCGTTCAAGTTCGATGTCGCTGGTGGCGCTCGGTCCACTGATCATGGTGAGCGGCCGGGTGCCGTCGATCCGCCGCAGCGCCTCGGGGAGGATGCCGGCGATGTCGGCGGCGTTCACGACGCAGATGTGGTGGTCCGGGACGAGGCTGATGGCGCGGCGGCCCTGGTTGGGACTCCCGTCCAGGATGATCGTCCCCGTTTCGGCGACGGCGACGGCGCTGGCAGTCACGACGGCGTCGGTGGCGTCCAGCTCGGCAACGGTCAGCGGCTCAGAGACGGAATCCACGCGGCGGCGATCGCCGCCGCGGGCGGAGCCGATGCCGGCGGTCCAGCGGGCGTCGAGCCCCGCCGGCACGACGTAGCTGCGGGCGTCCGCGAGCAGCTCGGCGATCCGCACAGGCACCTCGGCCGCGTCCACCACGCACACCCGGGCTTTGTAGTCGACCAAACGATCCACCAGCAGATGGATCAGCGCATCCTGATCCAGCTCGGATGATGCGCGGTATTCCCGCGGAATCTGCGGTGCTACGGGTGCGTCCCGCAGCGCGGAACGGATCCGGCCGAGGATATCTTCGCGCGCGCTCATGCTCCGTCTTCCTTGTCCTGGGCGTTGTCCTGGGCGTTGTTGTGGGTATCCGCGGGGGTGCCGCCGGATTCCGGGCCGTGGTGTTCCTTGGCCCACCAGTCGCGGAAGGATCTCTGCGGCGGCGCCGGGATGTCGCGGCTTTGGGTCCAGCCGGCGGCGATGCCGGGCAGCTTGGTGATCTTTTTGTCCGGACCGGCCACCAGGCGGCCCACGGGAAGGCCCTTTTCGAGCAGCCCGAGCCGCTTCCCCGAGGACAGCGCCCAGGATGCGGCCTTCATGCCGACGTCCATCTGGCTGGGCAGCTTCTTCTTTCCGCGCTTGCTGTCCACGTCCACGCTGCGCAGGTGCACCAGGATGTCCGGAATGTTGATCTTCACCGGGCAGGCGTCGTAGCAGGCGCCGCACAGTGAGGAAGCGTAGGGCAGGGAGCTGTTTTCCTCCGACTCGATGCCGGTCAGCAGCGGGGAAAGGATGGCGCCGATCGGACCGGGGTAGGTGGAGCCGTAGGCGTGGCCGCCGGTCCGCTCGTACACCGGGCAGACGTTCATGCACGCGCTGCAACGGATGCAGTGCAGTGCGGAGCGGCCAAGCTCGTCCGCGAGCGCGGCGCTGCGTCCGTTGTCGAGCAGCACCAGGTGCACGTTTTGCGGCCCGTCCCCCTCGGTGACCCCGGTCCACAACGAGGTGTAGGGGTTCATCCGTTCCCCGGTGGAGGAGCGCGGGAGCAGCTGCATGAACACCTCGAGGTCCTGCCAGCTCGGCAGCAGTTTTTCCACGCCCATCACGGTGATCAGGGTCTCCGGCAGCGTCAGGCACATCCGGCCGTTGCCCTCGGATTCGACGACGGCCAGGGTGCCGGAATCGGCGAGCGCGAAGTTGGCCCCGGACACGGCCACCTTGGCCGTGAGGAACTTGCGGCGCAGGTGCGCGCGGGCCGCCATGGCCAGCACCGCGGGGTTATCGGTCAGCTCCGGGTCCGCGCCGGGCATTTCGCGCACGAAGATGTCGCGGATTTCGGTGCGGTTCTTGTGGATGGCGGGGACCAGGATGTGGCTGGGCTTGTCGTGGTCCAGCTGCACGATCAGCTCGGCCAGGTCCGTTTCGAACGCCGTGATCCCCTGCTGTTCGAGGTATTCGTTGAGCCCGATCTCCTGGGTGGCCATGGACTTGACCTTGACCACTTCTGTTTCGCCGGTGTCCCGGATCAGTCCCGCGACGATTTCGTTAGCCTCGTCGGCGTCGCGCGCCCAGTGGATGACTCCGCCCCGGGCGGTGAAGTGCTGCTCGAACTGTTCGAGGAGTTCGGGGAGCCGGGCCATCACGGATTCCTTGATGGCGGATCCGGCGTCGCGCAGCTGTTCCCAGTCGGGCAGTTCGGAGACGACCTGGAGACGCTTGTCGCGAATGGTGTGGGTGGCGTGGCCGAGGTTGGCGCGCAGCTGGGCGTTGCCCAGCTCGCGGTGCGCCGCCGTCGGGAACGATTCGGCGGCATGCAGGTTACCCGTGCCGAAGACGGGAAGGGAGGGCATGCCCAGGAAGGTGCTCATCGTGTTGCCTTTCCGGTGGAAACGCGTACCTCGCCGGTGACGGACGCCGGCGCTTCCGCGGTGCTGGCGAGGATTTCGGCCAGGTGCAGGGTGGTCACGTCGCTGCCCTGCCGGGACAGGCCGCCGCCGATGTGCATCAGGCAGGAGGCGTCCCCGCCCGTGCACAGCTCGGCGCCGGTGGAGCGGACGTTGGCGGTCTTGTCCTCGAGCATGGCCGAGGACACGTCGGCGTTTTTCATCGAGAAGGTGCCGCCGAAGCCGCAGCACTGGTCGGCTTCGGGCAGCTCGGCCAGCTCGATTCCCTGGACGCTGCGCAGCAGCCGGGCCTGGCGGTCGCCGAGGCGGAGCAGGCGCATACCGTGGCAGCTCGGGTGGTAGGTGACCCGGTGCGGGAAGTAGGAGCCCAGCTGGGCGCCGGCGTCGGTCACGCCCAGCACGTCCACCAGCAGCTCGGAGAGCTCGTAGGTCCTGGCGCCGACGGCGGCAGCCCTGGCTTCCAGCGCGCTGTCGCCGCAGGAGCGGGCCACCATCGGGTGCTGGTGCTTGACCGAGGCGACGCACGACCCGGACGGCGCGACGGCGACGTCGTAGTCCCCGGTGTCGAAGGCGCGCACGTGGTTGGCGACGACCGGGACGGCTTCCTGGAGGTAGCCGCTGTTGACGTGCATCTGCCCGCAGCAGGCCTGGCCGGACGGGAACACGACCTCGTGCCCCAGCCGTTCCAGGATGCTCACGGTGGCCTGCGCGGTGCGCGGATACATCGCATCGACGATGCAGGTGGCGAACAAAGCGATTCTCATGACAGCCTTTCGAGCAGCGCCGACGTGTGTGGTCTGACCATAGTAAAGCACGTGATGCCCGCCACTCCCAACCTGAACAGGGAAGTGAACCCCCTCACACGCCGAATGAGATCTGCGCTACACTCTCATGGTCCGACCACAGTGGTCTGACCAAAGAACTCGTCGTCTCTCAACGCAGAGGAACTTCCGTGGACCACTTCACCCCCACCACCGACCCGGTGCTGAACAGCGTGGCCTGGTCGGCCATCGTTGGCTTACTGCCGCTGCTCACCTTCTTCATCCTGCTGGCCGTTGTGAAGACCAAGGCCCACGTGGCCGGTGCCTTCGCCCTGCTGGCCGCCCTCGTGGTCGGCATCGCCGCCTTCCACATGCCGGCCGGCCTGGCGATCCTTTCGGCCACCCAGGGCGGGGTCTTCGGCGCCTTCCCGGTGCTCTGGATCGTCGTTATGGCCGTCTGGCTTTACCAGGTGACCGTCCTCAGCGGCCGGTTCGAGGACCTGCGCCGCGTCTTCGACGTGATCGGCGGCGGCGACGTGCGCCTGCAGGCCGTTCTGGTGGCCTTCTGCTTCGGCGGCCTGCTTGAGGCCCTCGCCGGCTTCGGCGCCCCGGTGGCGATCACCGCCACCATGCTGCTGGCCCTGGGTCTCCCGCCGCTGCGTGCTGCCGCCGCCGTGCTGGTGGCAAACACCGCACCGGTCGCGTTCGGCGCGATGGCCATCCCGATTACGACCGCCGCCGGACTGACCGGCCTGCACGCGACCGACATCGCCTCCATCGTGGGCCGCCAGGCTCCCCTGCTGGCCACCTTCGTGCCGCTGATCCTGCTCTTCATCATCGACGGCCGCCGCGGCCTGAAGGACTGCTGGCCCGCCGCGCTGGTGGTCGGCGGCTCCTTCGCCGTCGCCCAGTTCCTGTGCTCCAACTTCTTCTCCTACGAACTCACCGACATCCTGGCCTCGCTGGTCGGCCTCGGCGCCGCCGTGGTGTTCTTCCGGATGTGGAAGCCGAAGGGCAGCGCGGCCGCCCGCGAGCGCCTTGGCGTTGCCGCCGACGCTGTTGCCCGCGGCACCGCCGCCCGGAGCAGCGGCTCGCAGGATGCCGGCAAGGCCGGCGTCGTGACCGCCGAAAAGGCCACGGACGGCGGCCTTACCCCGACGCGCACGTGGCTGGCCCTCTTTCCGTACTTCCTCGTGATCGTCGTGTTCGGCATCGCCAAGCTCTGGAAGCTCGGGGTCGACCTGCCCGCGTTCCTCGCCGCCACGGACATCAAGATTCCCTGGCCGATCCTGCACGACGCCCTGGTCAACGCCGAGGGCAAGCCGGTCTCCTCCACCGTGTACACCTTCCAGTGGCTGTCCAGCCCGGGCACGCTGCTGCTGATCACCGGGCTGCTGGTGGCGCTGGTTTACTCCAAGTACGACGACGGCGGCCGCTTCCGCCTTTCGGTCGGCGACGCGGTCCGGGAGATCGGACGGACCATCTTCAAGATGCGTTGGGCAGGGCTGACCATCATCACGGTGCTCGCCCTGGCGTACGTCATGAACAACTCCGGCCAGACGGTCTCGATCGGAACCTGGCTGGCCGGCACCGGCAGCTTCTTCGCCTTCCTCTCGCCCGTGCTCGGCTGGCTGGGCACCGCCGTGACCGGCTCGGACACCTCCGCCAACGCGCTGTTCGCCAAGCTGCAGCAGACCGCGGGCCTGAAGGCGGGCATCGATCCGAACCTGCTGGTGGCCGCCAACACCTCCGGCGGCGTCGTGGGCAAGCTGATCAGTCCGCAAAACCTCGCCATCGCGGCGACAGCCGTCAACCTTGACGGCCAGGAGTCGGTGATCCTGCGTAAGGTGGTCGGGTGGAGCGTGGCTCTCCTGCTGGTCCTGTGCACCCTTGCCTTCCTGCAGTCCACCCCCGTCCTGGGCTGGATGCTGCCTTAGCCGCCAGCCCCCCACGCACTCAAGAGTGCGGGCCGCGCCACGGCCCGCACTCCCGCCCGGAAGGAAAAGCCCGTGACAGCCGCCGAAGCAGGAGCAGCCCCCCGCCGTCGTACCCATGACGCGCTCCTGCAGGACATCGAGGCCGATCTGCGCTCCGGCAAGATCAAGCTCGGCGACCGCCTTCCGGGCGAGCGGACCCTGGCGGAAAGCTACGGGATCTCCCGGGCCTCGGTCCGCGAAGCCATCCGGATCCTGGACGCCATGGGCGTGCTGCGCAGCTCCGTCGGCTCCGGGCCAACCTCCGGGGCCATCGTTATCTCCGATCCGTCCGCGGGCCTGTCCTCCGCCCTGCGCCTGCATGTGGCCAGCAATCGGCTGCCCGTCGAGGACATCGTGCAGACCCGCATCCTGCTCGAGACCTGGTCGGCCCAGGCCGGGGCTGCCCGCGGCGGCACGGAGGAAGAGCTGGAGCAGGCTGCCGCGCTGCTGGACGCCATGGACAATCCAGGGATTGACCGGGCGACCTTCCACGAACTGGATGCCCGGTTCCATGTCGCGCTGAGCTCGCTCGCCGGGAACGCCGTCGTCGCCACCATGATGGAGTCCCTCAGCGGCTCCATCGTCGGCTACGTCAAGGGCGCCATGGACGCGATGGAGTCCTGGCCGGATGTCCTCTGCGAGCTACGGAGCCAGCACCACGGCATCTTCGATGCCGTCCGGGCGCGCGACGGCGAGCTTGCGGGCCGCCTGCTGCGCGAACACATCGAGTGGTTCTACCTTCGGGCGCAGGAAGCCACCCCGCCGCAATCCCCTCCCACCCCGTAACACCTTGGAGCACCCCATGACCGCCACGGCCGCCGCCGCACCCCTGATCGACCAGCTGAACCTCGACACGGTCAGCACACGGGACCTGGACCGCCGGGCCATGGCGCACGACGCGTCCCACTACCTGCTGATCCCCCAGGGCGTCGCCACCCCGCGCAACGCCGACGACGTCGGGCAGCTGCTGCGCCGCAGCCGCGAGCTCAACCTGCCCGCCACTTTCCGTTCCGGCGGCACGAGCCTCTCCGGCCAGGCGCTCAGCGACAGCCTGCTGATCAACACCCGCCAGCATTTCCGCGGCATCGAGGTCCTCGACGGCGGCGCCCGCGTCCGCGTCCAGCCCGGCGCCACTATCCGCAGCGTCAACGCCCGCCTGGCCGCGTTCGGCCGCAAACTCGGCCCCGACCCGGCGAGCGAAATCGCCTGCACCGTGGGCGGCGTGATCGCCAACAATTCTTCCGGGATGGCCTGCGGCACGGAGTTCAACACCTACCGCACCCTGGAATCCATGGTCCTGGTGCTGCCCTCGGGCACGGTCATCGATACCGCCGACGCCGACGCGGACGCGCGCCTGCGCGAACTGGAGCCGGAACTCCACGAGGGCCTGCTGCGGCTGCGCCGCCGGGTGGCCGGAAACGCGGAGTCGGTGCGCACCATCACCTCGCTGTTCTCGATGAAGAACACGATGGGCTACGGGGTGAACTCGTTCCTGGACTACGAACGCGCCGTCGACATCCTGATGCACCTGATGATCGGCAGCGAAGGCACCCTCGGCTTCGTGGCGGAAGCGGTCTTCCGCACCGTCGAGGTCAAGCCCGCCGTCGCCACCGGGCTGCTGGTCTTCAACACGCTCGCCGCAGCCACGGCCGCCCTGCCCGAGCTGGTGGCATCCGGCCTGGCGACCATCGAACTGATGGACGCCGCCGCGTTGAAGGTCGCGCAGCTCGCTGCCGACGCGCCCGCGGCCATCCGTTCGCTCCCGGTCGAGGGACACACCGCGCTGCTGGTGGAACACCAGGGCGCCGACGCCGCGGAACTGACCGGCAAGCGTCACAACTCGCAGCCGCTCTTCGCGTCCCTGGACCTGGCCTCGCCGTTCGCGCTGACCACGGACCCGAAAGACCGCGCGGCACTCTGGCACGTGCGCAAGGGCCTCTACACGACGGTGGCCGGCGCCCGCCCCTCCGGAACCAACGCGCTGCTGGAAGACATCGTGGTTCCGGTTCCAGCCCTGGCGGATACCTGCGGCGAACTGACCCGGCTCTTCGCCGAACACCGCTACGAGGACTCGGTGATCTTTGGCCACGCGAAGGACGGCAACGTCCACTTCATGCTCAACGAGCGCTTCGACGACCCCACCCAGCTGCTGCGCTACCAGGCCTTTACCGACGACATGGTGGACCTGGTCCTCGGCGCTGGCGGCTCGCTCAAGGCCGAGCACGGCACCGGGCGCATCATGGCCCCGTTCGTCCGCCGCCAGTACGGCGACGAGCTCTATGAAGTCATGCAGGAGATCAAAGGGCTGATCGACCCCGCCAATCTCCTCAACCCCGGCGTGCTGCTCGCGGAGGAGCCGCTTTCCTACGTTCAGAACCTCAAGGTGGCGCCGACGGTGGAGGAAGAGGTGGACCGCTGCGTCGAGTGCGGCTACTGCGAACCGGTCTGCCCGAGCAAGGACATCACTCTCACGCCCCGCCAGCGCATCGTGCTGCGGCGCGAGATGGCCGCCGCGGAACTGCGCGGCGACGACGCCTTGGCCGCCCGGCTGCGCAAGGACTACGAGTACGACGGCGTGCAGACCTGCGCGGCCGACGGCATGTGCGTCACCGCCTGCCCGGTGCTGATCAATACCGGGGACCTGGTGCGGCGGCTGCGGAAGGAAAACGCGAACGCCGTCGCGGAAGCCGGCTGGAGCGCCGCGGCGGACCACTGGGGCGCGGTCACGTCCGGCGGCGGCGTGGCCCTGACCGTGGCGAAGGCGATGCCCGCGCCGCTGGCCAAGGCAGCGACCGCCGTCGGCCGTGCGTTGCTGGGCGCGGAGACCGTTCCCGCCTACGACGCAGTGCTGCCCGGCGGCGGCTCCAGGCGCCGGCCGCGGCGCGACCCGGACAGCGTCGCCGTGTTTTTCCCCGCCTGCATCGGCACCATGTTCGGCCCCGCGGACACGCCCGGTGGCGCTGAGGGCGGTGCGGGCGGCCCCGCCAAGGGCTCGGCCCAGGCGTTCCTCGAGCTCTGCGAGCGCGCCGGTGTGGGGCTGACCGTTCCGGACGACATCGGCAGCCTGTGCTGCGGCACCCCGTGGAAATCCAAGGGCTTCGCGCAGGGCTACGCGGCGATGTCCGCGAAGGTCCTGGACGGCCTTTACGAGGCCAGCGGCCAGGGCCGGCTGCCGGTGGTGTGCGACGCCGCCTCCTGCACCGAGGGCCTGGAGACCATGAAGCGGCTCGCGGCCGAGGGCGGGGAACGGTACGCCGGGCTGCGGTTCGTGGACTCGGTGGAGTTCGTGCACCAGCACGTGCTCGGGCAGCTGACCGTCACCGCGCCGGTGGGATCCATGGCCCTGCACCCGACCTGTTCTTCCACCCAGCTGGGGACCAACGGTGCGCTGATGGACATCGCCCGGGCGGTGACCGGGGAAGTGTTTGTGCCGCTGAACTGGGGCTGCTGCGCCTTCGCCGGCGACCGCGGCCTGCTGCACCCGGAACTGACCGACTCCGCCACGGACAAGCAGGCTCGGGAAATCAACGAACGCGAATTCGACGCCTACGCCTCAACGAACCGCACCTGCGAACTGGGCATGTCCAAGGCCACCGGCCACTCCTACCGGCACCTGCTGGAAATCCTGGAAGAGGCCACCCGTCCGGAGGGGTGAGGGGCGGGTGAGGAGCGGGTGAGTGGCCGGTTCGACGGTTCCGTGCAAATTCGACGTTTCAAGGCGTCGAATCCGCAGGGAACCGTCGAAGTTGCGGAACAGGGCCCTAGACTCGGCGCATGTCTGGTTTTGGGGGAACGAAAGCAGTCCGCTCCATTGCGGCATTCACCATCAGCCTGCTGCTGGCCGCGGGCCTGGGCGGCTGCACTTACGAGGATCCAGGCGATCCGCAACGCACGGCTAGCCAAAGCCACGGGGCGGCGCGCAGCACTGCGACGACGGATCCCGATGTCCTGGCGGTGGAGGCGCGAAACTACGCGGAACTGGAGCGGCGCTTGGCGAAGGCTTTCGGGTCTGTGATCCTGGCCGACTCGGGCCCCGCCGACGGTCCGGGAGTGGGGTTCAGCAAGGCTGTTGCCGTCCCGGCGGCCGGTCAGCATACTGTCACCATGGCCTGCGTCGGCATTCCGCATGCCCAGATCTACCTCTCCCAGGACACGGACAGCGGAACCGAGCATACGGTATTCGAGGTTGACTGCTCACGGACCCAGACGCAGGTAGTTCAGCTGGCGGAAGGGCCCGTCGGCGCCCAGCTCACCCGCGTCCACCCGGACGGCGCCTGGACCGGGTCGGTTGCCGGGATCAGGATCACCGCTCCATGAGACTCGAGGGCTGGAGTATCACGGTCTTCCTGCTACTCCTGGTGGCTGCAGCCGTTGTGGTGCAGGGCGTGACGTTGCTTGTCGCGTGGGCAGTCCGGCTGCTCCGGCGGCGAAGCAGCGGCGGCGGCTCCGGGGCACCTCCTCCCTGAGGCTTGCCTCCTCGGTCAGCAGCCCTGGCAGCTCAACTCGGCCTTCCCCAGGGACCCGTTTCGACGGTTCCCTGCGCACTCGACGTTGAGAAGCATCGAGTGCGCAGGGAACCGTCGAAACGGCGGCACAGGCAGGCTCCAAGCGCACAAAAAAACCCTCCATCCCGGGCAAAATCGCCGGAATGGAGGGGTTCGTGGGGCCCCCTGTCGGATTCGAACCGACGACCCCCGCTTTACAAGAGCGGTGCTCTGGCCAACTGAGCTAAGGAGGCAATCCGCCGTCGTCGCCTGACCGAAAATCCGGCCCGACGCTGACTGCTAGATAAGGGTAGCCCACGGACCCCCGCCGGAGAAAAATGCCGGAAACGAGACAGCCCGGCCCCGGACGGATCCGGGGCCGGGCTGCTGTTTCGTGCGGCGGTTACTTCTTGGCGTCCACCGCGGCCTGCAGGAACTGCTCGAACGGGGTCTGCGCGCTGGCGCCCTTGCCCCACTGCTTGCCCTCGACGAAGACCGTCGGCGTACCCGTGACACCGATGGCCGCCGCCTCCTGGGTGGTGTACTTCACGTACGGGCGGTACGTCTTGTCATCCACGCACTTGTCGATGCTCTTGGCCCCGACGTCGGTCGCCATCGTCTTGAGCTCCGCGTCGGAGAGGCCCGCAGTGCCCTCGGCCGGCTGCTTGGCGAACAGGGCGTCAACGAAGTCCGAGTACTTTTCCGGGGATTCGTTCACGACGCAGGCCGCGGCATTGGCGGCCCGCGAGGAGTAATTGGTGCTGGAGCGGCTGTCCAGGAAGCCCAGCGGACGGTACTCGACCGTAATCTTGCCCTCGTTGCGCAGCTTGGTGAGGGTGGGGTTGTACTGCGCCTCGAAGTTCTTGCAAACCGGGCAGATGAAGTCGATGTAGAGGACCACCTTGACCGGTTTGCCGGCCTCGGCCTCGGCGCCGGGTGCCTTGATGTCGGCGGGAGGCGTCGCGGCGGGCGAGGGCAGATCCGCGACATTGACGGTGGCCGGTTCGGTCTTCGCCACTGCGGTGTTGGCCAGCAGGGTGACGCCGCCGTGGACGTTGCCGTTGGCCGGCGTCGGGCCGGAATCGGCTACCGGGGCGTTGTTCTTGATATTCGAGGTGACCACCAGGGCCACAATCACGATGATGGCGACGACGGCGGCCACGATGCCCCAGCCGATGAGCAGCTTGTTGCGCTTTTCCTTCTTCAGCTGCGCCTCGCGGATCTCACGGGCTTTCTCGCGGGCCGCGGCGGTGCGCTCCGCTTTGGACTGACGGGGTTCGTTTGCGGCGCTCATTGGTTCCTCGTGTCGATCGGCCTGGGATGGTCCACTGGGTGGCAACTTCATCATTTTAGGGGAGAAACCTGAGGAGCTTGCGCTTTCAAGTTTCCTTCCGTGTGCCCAACGGACGAATAGCACAGAAGATTCCGCCCGGCTAGGGTGGATGAGAGCCACAAGCGACCCCAGGGGGCACCAATGCAAGCAACCGAGAGCGTTGAGCAGCGCGCCGAGCAGGAGACTGCACAGACAGCCGACGGGGGGCAACACACCGAGCCCGCCACCGAAATGCACGCCAACGCGTCGGAGCCAGGCGCCACCTTCGATTTCATGGTGGTGTCCAACCGCATGCCGGTCGACCGTTGCTCCCCGGATGAGCCCGGCTGCGAGGACGGCTGGCGCCGTTCCCCCGGCGGCCTGGTGACCGCGCTGGCGCCGATGATGACCAAGACCGACGGCGCCTGGGTGGGCTGGCACGGCGCCCCCGACGAGCACCTCGAGCCGTTCAGCCACGGCGGCATCGACCTCATCCCGGTCCAGCTCAGCACGCGGGACATCGAGCTCTTCTATGAGGGCTTCTCCAACGCCACGCTCTGGCCGCTCTACCACGACGTGATCGCCCCTCCCGAGTTCCACCGCGCCTGGTGGGACTCGTACCGCAAGGTCAACAAACGGTTCGCCGACGCCGTCGTCCGCCATGCCGCCAAGGGCGCCACTGTCTGGGTGCAGGACTACCAGCTGCAGCTGGTCCCCAAGATGCTCCGCGAGGCGCGCCCGGACCTCAAGATCGGCTTCTTCAACCACATCCCGTTCCCGCCGCCGGAGATTTTCGCGCAGCTGCCGTGGCGCCGCGCAATCATCGACGGGCTCCTGGGCGCGGACCTGGTGGGCTTCCAGCGCAGCAGCGACGCCGGGAACTTCATGCGCTCCGCCCGCCGCTTCCTCGGGGCCAGCGTCAAACAGCAGCAGGTCCACGTCAAGGGCGCCGACGGCGAAACCACGCACATTGCCCGCGCGCAGGCCTTCCCGATCTCCATCGACGTGAAGCAGATCAGTGAACTGGCGCGGAAGCCGGAGATCATCGAGCGCGCCAAGCAGATCCGCCGCGACCTCGGCAACCCCAAGACCATCCTGCTGGGCGTCGACCGACTGGACTACACCAAGGGCATCCGGCACCGGCTCAAGGCCTACGAGGAACTCCTGCAGGACGGAAAGGTCACGGTGGAGGACGCCTCCCTGATCCAGGTTGCCAGCCCCAGCCGCGAACGCGTCGAACAGTACCGACTGCTGCGCGAAGAAGTGGAAGGCACCGTCGGCCACATCAACGGCACCTACGACACGATGCAGAACACCGCCGTCCGGTACCTGCACCACAGCTACCCGATCGAGGAAATGGTGGCCCTGTACCTGGCCGCCGACGTCATGCTCGTCACCGCCCTGCGAGACGGCATGAACCTGGTCGCCAAGGAATACGTCACGGCCCGGACCAACAACGACGGCGCACTGGTGCTCAGCGAATTCGCCGGCGCCGCGGACCAGCTCAAACAGGCGCTCCTGATGAACCCGCACGACATCGACGGCCTCAAGGACACCATCATGAAGGCGGTCAACATGCAGCCCGCCGAGGCCGCTCGCCGGATGCGCGCGATGCGCAAGCAGATCCTCACCCACGACGTCGACCTCTGGTCCGCGGACTTCCTCAGCGCGCTCAAGGAAAAGGTGGTCCGCGATGACTCCTGAGCCCAACCCAGCCCGGACCAGCCTCTCCCTCTCCCCCGAACTGCTGGCGGCCGTGCACCGCGTCGCCGGCACGGAACAGCTGTTGGTAGCCATGGACTTCGACGGCACCATGGCCCCGCTGGTGGACCATGCGGGGGACGCCCGGGCACTGCCCCGCTCGGCCGCCGCCTTCGCCGCCCTCGCGGAGTTGCCGCGGACGACGACGGCGCTCATCTCCGGCCGGGCCCTGGACAGCCTGCGGGCGGTCGCCTCGCCGCCGGAGAACACCCTGCTGATCGGCAGCCACGGCGCGGAAGTCTGGATGGGCCCCGGTTCCACCGAACTCCAGCTCGACGACGCGCAGCGGGAACTGCTCGCGGACGTGCGGCGGATCCTGGCCGAGATCGTGGACGTCGCGCCCGGCACCCTGCTCGAAGACAAGCCCGCCGGCGTCGTGCTGCATACCCGCCTGGCCGCCGACGACGTCGCCGAGGATGCCGTGGCGGCCGCCAAGGCCGCCCTGCAGGACCGCGCGGGCGTCTTCCTCAAGACCGGAAACCGTGTGCTGGAAACCGCCGTCGTGCACGCCTCCAAAGGCGAGGGGATCTCATTCCTCCGCCAGGCCACCGGGGCCACCGCAGTCGTCTTCGCCGGCGATGACACCACGGACGAGGACGCCCTGGGCAGCCTCATCCGCGGGGACCTGGGCGTCAAGGTCGGATTGGACTTCACCCAGGCTGAGTTCCGGGTGGAGGCGCCTGTGCATGTCTCCGAGTTTCTGGAAGCGCTGCTGCGGGAACGGCGAAAGGCCGTCGGCGCCTAGGCAGTCGCCGCTACGCTCCTGGACGCCTTCACCACGCCGCTCCCGGCACATCCTGTTGGTGACCGCCTGCCCTCGCTAGACTTAAATTGCGCCGCACAAGACGCAGATTTCGTTTCGGGAAGGAACGATCATGACTAAGAACAGCGGCAAGGAAAACACCTCGGATGCAGCCGGTTCCGGGACGAACCCCGAGGAAAAAGACCTCCGGGGCCGGTACGTCGAAGGCGACTTCGGCAAGTCCGGCGCACAGTCCGGCCGGCACGCGGACGACGAGGAAGGCCAGTACATTGAAGGCAACTACGGCGCGGCGGGATCCGAAGGTGGACTGCCCGAACCGCTAGGCGACAAGGCCCGGGAATCGGGACGCTACGTCAGGGCGGACTACGGCGGGGCCGGATCTGCGCCGGCGCGCACCGCGGACTCGGAAGTCGGACGGTATTCCGAGGGCAACTACGGGACCGATGGCACGGTGGACCCCACGCGCAAAGCCCGCCCGCGAAAAGAGTCGGAACCGAACCAAACTGACTCCCATTAGCTGACGATCAAGGCCTCAACGCCCATTAGCTGGATGCGGACTCCGGTTCGTAACCAATCAGCCAGTGAAGTCCGTGGCGGTCGACGACCTGGCCGTCTGAGGCGCCCCACGGCTTCGGGCCCAGGGGGTCCACCACCCGGCCGCCGGCCGAGAGCTTGTCGAACCACTCGTGCAGGACGGCCGGCGAGGCGGTCCCCAAGAGTGACAGCATCAGGCCTTCGCACCGGACACCCTGGTGGCCCGCCGCCACATCCGATCCCGCCAGGGCTACAGGGCCGTT
The DNA here is from genome assembly GCF_056397125.1 of Arthrobacter sp. 05N425. NCBI lineage: Bacteria > Bacillati > Actinomycetota > Actinomycetes > Micrococcales > Micrococcaceae > Arthrobacter > Arthrobacter sp. 05N425. Next base: position 15,075 of record NZ_JBFTMU010000016.1, on the reverse strand, counting down.
AAGCTGCCCGTGCGCGATGGCATCCGGCGGGCCGTCGGTGCGGTTGAACTCCTGATACGTAAACAGGGACAAGCCCCCGCCGAAAACGTCCGCGTAGAAGCCAAGCGCCTCCCGCGCCGTGCCGGGGAAGCTGACATAGATCTGCAAGGCCGTCATGGGCACAGCATACAGACCGCCCGGAGAGCCTGAGTGGGCAACCTCACCTGTGACATCCGTAACTTTTTAGCCCAAAAGCCAAAAATCTGACATACTCTGTATGTGATGTGGCGCACAACTACCGTGCGGCGTCATTGGATGCTCCTCGGCCTTGGCCGGGGAGCATGCGCATCCACCTCCGGATGCCACAACTGAATATGAAGAACCATTCACTACGGATCGTCCGGCACGTACCTGCCGGTGAAGGGATTGATAACTGTGGCTACAGTTACTTTTGATAACGCTACGCGTCTGTACCCGGGCACAGAGAAGCCCGCTGTTGACAAGCTCAACATTGAAATCGCCGATGGCGAGTTCCTGGTCCTCGTTGGACCCTCCGGCTGCGGAAAGTCCACCTCGCTGCGCATGCTCGCAGGCCTTGAGGACGTGAACTCCGGCCGGATCCTGATCGGTGACCGCGACGTCACGGACGTCCCGCCGAAGGACCGCGACATCGCCATGGTCTTCCAGAACTACGCCCTGTACCCGCACATGACGGTCGCGGACAACATGGGCTTCGCGCTGAAGATTGCCGGCGTCAGCAAGGAAGAACGCGCCGAGCGTGTCCGTGAAGCCGCCAAGCTCCTGGACCTCGAGCCGTACCTGGACCGCAAGCCGAAGGCCCTCTCCGGCGGCCAGCGCCAGCGTGTCGCCATGGGCCGCGCAATCGTGCGTAACCCGCAGGTGTTCCTGATGGACGAGCCGCTGTCCAACCTGGATGCCAAGCTCCGCGTGCAGACCCGCACGCAGATCGCGTCGCTGACCCGCCGCCTCGGCGTCACCACCGTCTACGTCACCCACGACCAGGTCGAGGCCATGACCATGGGCGACCGCGTCGCTGTGCTCAAGGACGGCCTGCTGATGCAGGTGGACACCCCGCGCAACCTCTACGACAAGCCGAAGAACGTCTTTGTCGCCGGCTTCATCGGCTCCCCCGCAATGAACCTGCTCGAACTCCCCGTTGTCGACGGCGGCGTGCAGTTCGGGGGCACCGTCTACCCGGTCCCGCGCGATGTCCTTGAGGACGCTTCCGGCTCCACCGTCACGCTGGGCACCCGTCCGGAAGACCTCGAGACCGCGCCGCAGGGCGAGGGCCTCCAGGTCGAGGTCGACGTCGTCGAAGAACTCGGCGCCGACGCCTACGTCTACGGCCACACCACGCTGGACGGCAAGGACCACGACATCGTGGCCCGCGTCGACGGCCGCCGTCCCCCGATGAAGGGCGAGACCGTCTGGGTCCGCCCGCAGTCGGGCCACGTGCACCTGTTCGACACCAAGACCGGCCTGCGCCTGGGCGACTAGTCCCCACCGGCCCCCTAACCTCGCTTCGCTTCGGTTAGGGATCCCTGCCGGCGTGGGCCCACCCACCGGCCCCCTAACCTCGCTTCGCTTCGGTTAGGGATCCCTGCCGGCGTGGGCCCACGTCAGCATCCGACGGCGGTCCTCCTCCGGGAGGGCCGCCGTCGGCCGTTAACCGGCAGATTTTAGGCGAGGCCCGCCCTCGTACGGGAGAATTGCGTTATGACCGAGGAAAACCGCATGACCGAGGACAACGGTGCCCAGTGGCACGACGAACCCACTGACTACGGCCAGATCGGCAAGCTGCCCCGGTACGAGGCCGCCAGCGCCAACGACAAGGCCGTCTCCAGTTCGCTGAGCATCACCGCCGCGGCCACGGAGCCCGAACTGCTGGACCTGCCCTGGCACATCGCCCTGGAGGACTGGCCGGCGGAATATCTTGCCGCCCTCCCCCGCGGCATCTCCCGGCACATCGTGCGGTTTGCCCACCTGGGCGGCTCGGTGATCGCCATCAAGGAAACCTCGGAGCACATCGCCCGGCACGAGTACCACATGCTCCGCAAGCTCGCCCGGCTGGATGTCCCCTGCGTGGAGCCGGTCGCTGTCATCACCGGCCGCACCACCCCGGAGGGCCGGCCGCTGAATCCCGTGCTGGTCACCCGGCACCTGAAGTTCTCCATGCCGTACCGCGCGCTGTTCTCGCAGATGCTGCGCAAAGACACCCTGACCCGCCTGATCGACGCCCAGGCCCTGCTGCTGGTCCGGCTGCACCTGATCGGCTTTTACTGGGGCGACGTCTCGCTCTCCAACACGCTCTTCCGCCGCGACGCCGGCGCCTTCGCGGCCTACCTCGTGGACGCCGAAACCGGCGAGCTGTACCCGGACCTGTCCACCGGACAGCGCGAGTACGACCTGGAAATCGCCCGGGTCAACATCGCCGGAGAACTGATGGACCTGCTCGACGGCGGCCTGATCGAGGAAAAGGTCGATCCGGTCGCCACCAGCGAGCTCATCATGGAGAGCTACCGGCGGCTCTGGACCGAGCTGACGGAAAAGGAATCCTTCGAAATCGGTGAGCGCTGGCGGGTGGCCGCACGCATCCGCCGGCTCAACGAACTGGGCTTCGACGTCGAGGAATACGCCATCAAGACCACGCAGAACGGCTCCACGATCCAGCTTCAGCCCAAGGTGGTGGACGCGGGGCACCATCAGCGCCGGCTGCTGCGCCTGACCGGCCTCGATGCGCAGGAAAACCAGGCCCGGCGGCTGCTGAACGACATGGACTCCTTCCGGGCGGATAACAACCCCGGCATGGACGAGGAATACAGCGCGCACCTGTGGGTAAGCCAGATCTTCGAGCCGATCGTCCGGTCGATCCCGCGCGACCTCTCCGGGAAGCTCGAACCGGCGGAGGCCGTGCACGAGATCCTGGAACACCGCTGGTACATGTCCGAGAAGGAGAACCGGCACATTCCGCTGGCCGAGGCTGTGCAGTCCTACATCGATTCCGAGCTCCGGCACCGCCGGGACGAGGCCGCGATCATGCTGAACCCGGACACCGAACTGCTCAAGATCCTGGAAGTCGAAACCGAGGAGTCCCGGTACGGCGACGACGAGGCGATCGACGAATACCCGGACTCCGACGACTGAACACCCGCTTCCCGGCCCAACTAGCTCGCATTAGTTGTCGCTTTGAGAGTTCACAACGACAACTATTGCGAGCTAGTTGGGTGGAACCGGTTCCGGCACAGCCGGGCTAAATCGCCTTGCCGGGGTTAAGGATCCCGGCCGGGTCGAAGAGCTCCTTGATCCGGCGCTGCAGTTCGCGCACCGGTTCCTTCTGCTCCAGGCCCAGCCAGCGCAGCTTGTACTGGCCGACGCCGTGCTCCCCCGTGATGGTGCCGCCCATCGCGAGGGCCACGGTGACCGAGTTGTCCAGGGCCGCGCCCAGCCGTTCCATGGCCGCGGCGTCCACCGCATCGCCGGCCCGGTCCACCCAGAAGGTGGGGTGCAGGTTGCCGTCACCGGCGTGGGCCACCACCTTGAGCTTGACCTGGTGCCGCACGGCCATCGCCTCCAGCTCCGCAACGTAGTCCACCAGCCGGGACCGCGGCACGGCGACGTCCTCGCCCACCCGGTATTCGTCGTCGACCTCGACGCCGCGGCTGTTGCGGCGGAGCTCCACCAGCTGTTCGGCCTCGGCACTGGCTTCCATGGTCACCACCGCTCCGCCGGCGGCCAGCAGCGGCCGGATCGCGGCGGCCTCCGCGGCGGCGCCGAAACCGTCGGTCTGGATCAGCAGCAGCGAGGCGCCCCGCGAGGCCAGGTCCGAGCCGTGGGCGTCGTCGAGCTGGGCGAGCGAGCCGCCGTCGAGCAGTTCCATGATGGCCGGCTGCACGCGCGCCTTGCCCACCGCGAGGACGCCCGCCGCGGCGCTGCGGAAGTCGGGATAGAACGCGGCGATGGTGTGGACTTCCCGCGGCAGGTACTTCAGCCGCACCGTGATCCCGACGACGATCCCGAGGGTGCCCTCGGAGCCCACGAACAAGCCCGTGAGGTCGTAGCCGGCCACACCTTTGAAGGTCTGGTGCCCGGTATGGATCAGCGTGCCGTCCGCCAGCACGACGTCGAGCGCCAGCACGGAGTCCCGCGTCACCCCGTACTTCGCGCAGCGCAGGCCGCCGGCGTTCGTGGCGACGTTCCCGCCGATGGTGGAGATCCGGTAGCTGGCCGGGTCCGGCGCGTACATCAGGCCGTGCACCGCCGCCGCGTCGTTCAGTGCGGCGTTGATGACGCCGGGTTCGACGACGGCGGTCTCGTCGTCCGGGTTGAGGTCCAGGATGCGGTTCATCCGTTCCAGGCTGAGGACCACGCAGCCTTCGCTGGCGTGGGCGCCCCCGGAGACCCCGGTGCCCGCGCCGCGGGGCACCAGTGGAATCCGGTGGGCGGCACAGGCGCGGACGGCGGCCTGGACGTCCGCCACCGATTCGGCCAGGACCACGGCCTGCGGGAGCTGGTAGTCCAGTACAGGCGCCTGGTCCACGGCGTACGCCGCCAGGGCCGCCTCATCCACGGTGACCTTCGCCCCGCCCAGGGCGGACGTCAACTCCTCAACAATGCCGCGCATGCGCTCTCCAGTTCTCCGTCGAATCCGGCCGTCAGTCTCGGCCTTCAGTCTAGGGTGCCGGCAGCGCCACGCCCGGCAGCACCCAGAGGGCGGCCGCTGGGCCGCCACTGCGGAAGAGCGCGCCTGCGGACCCCGGCTCCACCACGATGTCGCCGGCAGCAAAGACATGCGGTTGCGCCAGCGCGGCGAGCTGCCCGGCGGAGAGCAGGCCAGTGGCGAGTTCGACGTCTGCGGCGGTCCTGGCCACCACCACCAGCACCGTGCTGTCCGCGGTTTCCCGCACAAAGGCCAGCGCGTCCCCCTGCGCGTGCAGCCAGCGGAGTCCGCCGCCGGTGAGGGCGGGCTGTTCCCGGCGCAGCGCGGTAAGCGCGGCATACGTGCCACGTAGGTCGGCCAGGATCCGCGCGGGGTCGGTCCAGGGCATGGGCGTGCGGGAAAACTCCCCGTTGTCGCCCTTGAGCCCGAACTCGTCCCCGGCAAACACCACCGGCACGCCGGGCAGGGTGAACATCAGCACAGCGCCCAGCTGCTGGCCACCGTCGATCATGACCGTGGCGGCCCGAGCGGTGTCGTGGCTGTTCAGGGCATTCATGTTCTGCTGCCGGACGTCCCAGCTGAAGGCGGCGGCCAGGTCCTGGTGCGTGGCGAGGAAATCTTCAGCCCCGATCCGGTTGGGCCCGGGAAGCGGCGTGCCGAAGAAGTTGACGTGCTCCGCGTCGCCGGAGAGCCAGGCCCACAGCGGGCGGGTGAAATTGGAGTACGTCATGGCGCCGTGCCAATGTTCGCCGCTGAAATCCGGAGCGGCGTCGTTGGTCGCCTCCGCCAGCAGCGCCGCGTCCGGGTTGATTCCGCGGACCCGCTCCGCGATCAGCCGGGCCACTTCCTGATTGAGGTCGGTCTCCCCGAGCCGTCCGGTCATGTTGCCGACGTCGATCCGCCAGCCGTCCAGGCTGAACGGCGGGCGGAGCCAGCGGGCCACCGGGGATTCGTCGTCCAAGACGAACTTGTCCCGCAGGCCGGCCGAGGACCAGTTCAGCTTGGGCAGCGACGGCACGCCGTACCAAGCCTCGTAGGAGCTGTGGTCCTCGTTGAAGTAGTAGTAGCCGGCTTCCTCGGAGTCCGGTGCCGCCAGGGCGCGCTGGAACCATTCGTGCGCGTCGCCGGAGTGGTTGGCGGTGAGGTCCCCCAACACTTTCAGGCCGCGGGCGTGGGCCGCTTCCACGAGTTCGACCAGGGCCGCGTCGCCGCCCAGCAGCGGGTCCACCATGGAAAAGGTCGAGGCGTCATAGCGGTGGTTGGACCGCGCGGGAAAGAACGGCGTCAGGTAAATGATGTCCGCCCCGAGCCCCTGGATGTGGTCCAGGTGTTCCGTGACACCGTGCAGGTCGCCGCCGTAGAACTGGAAGGGTGTCTCGGCGGACGAGCCTTGCACTTCGGTGCCGTCCCAGTCGCTGGGCACGGCCCAGTCCGGGACCGGGTGCGCCGCTGCCCGGGCCGAGCGCGCGAAACGGTCCGGGAAGACCTGGTACATGGTGCCTTGGCGCAGCCACGGCGGGCCGGCCGGGAACGTAGTCAGCCGGAAGTCCGCGTAGTCGGAGACGTCCCTGCTGAACAGGCCCTGCGCGTTGAGGGTCCAGTACCGCGCGTCGGCCTCGATCAGGAACCGGTAGCGGGCCACCGGGTTGGTGACCGCCATGTCAGCTTCCCACCACACCCAGCCGTCGGCCTCGCCGATGTTCACGCAGCCCGTGTACCGGGGTTCGCCGTCGTGCACGGAGCGGAGCCAGACCCGGCTGGCCCGGCCCCACGCGTCCGGGATGCGGATCCGGAGCCGGGCCGCGGCTCCGGCCTCCACCGTTTGCGGTGCGTGCAGGCCGGACCCGTCGTGGTGCGGCAGCAGCCCGGCCATGCCAGCGCCGGACATGCCTAGCCCTTCACCGAGCCCTGCGTGAGCCCGCTGACGATGTAGCGCTGCAGGAACAGGAACAGGGCCATCACCGGGATGGCGCTGATGACCGCGCCGGCGGCAAAGACACCCCAGTTCTCGGAGCGCTGCTGCGCCACGAAGGAGTAGAGCCCGACGGCGAGGGTCTGGCTGTCCGGGTCCGTGAGCACCACGGACGCGATCACGAATTCGCCGGAGATGCCGATGAAGGACAGCAGCCCCACGACGGCCAGGATCGGCGTGACCAGGCGCATGATAATGCCGAAGAAGATCTGGCTGTGGCTCGCACCGTCAATCTTGGCGGCCTCGTCCAGGGACTGCGGCACGGTGTTGAAGAAGCCGTACATCAGGTAGGTGTTCACGCCCAGGGCGCCGCCCAGGTAGACCATGATCAGGCCCAGCTGGCTGCCCAGGCCCAGGGCGGGGATGACCTCGGAGATGCCGCTGAGCAACAGGAAGATGGCGACGACGGCCAGCAGCTGCGGGAACATCTGCAGCAGGAGCAGGCTCAGCAGGCCCACCCGGCGGCCCGTGAAGCGCATCCGGGAGAAGGCATACGCGGCCATCGCCCCGAGGAACACCGTGGCCGCGGAGGTCACGCCGCCCACCACCATGGTGTTCAGGAACCACTGCGCAAAGGGCCGCGAGGGCATGTCGAACAGGGCGGTGAAGTTCCCGAAGTCGATCTTGCTGAACAGCGCGTTGGAACCCACCAGGGTGCCGGTGGAGTTCAGTGCCGCCGAGAGCACGTAGAGCAGCGGGAAGACGGCGAAGATCGTCACGATGACGCCCACCAGGTGGCGCCAGCCCTTGTCCTTGAACCAGACGCCGAAGGGGCGCCGGCGCTGCAGCGACTTGAGGTATTCGACGTCGGTGGTGCCGGTGGTGATGCCCTGCTCGGCCTGGTGCGCCGGAGCCGCGGTGCGCGGTGCTGACCCGTTCATGAGTTCACGTCCTCGAGTGCCTTGGTCTGCTTGAAACTGATGGCCGAAACGGTGGCCACGATGATGAAGATGATGATGGCGAGGGCGCTGGCCAGGCCGTAGTCACGGCCGGTGCCCTGCCCGAAGGCAACCTTGTAGACGAGGGTGATCAGGATGTCGGTGGCTCCGATGTCCCGGTCGGTGTCGGCGAACCGGGGTCCGCCGCCCGTGAGCATGAAGATCACGTTGAAGTTGTTGAAATTGAAGGCGAAGGAGGAGATCAGCAGCGGGGCGATCGAGACCAGCAGCAGCGGCAGCTTGATGGAGCGGAACACGCGCCACGGGCCGGCGCCGTCCATCCGGGCGGCCTCGTCCAGTTCGTTGGGCAGCGACTGCAGGGCGCCGGTGCAGACCAGGAACATGTAGGGGAAGCCGAGCCAGAGGTTGACCACCAGGACGCTGATCTTGGCCAGGACCGGATCCGTAAGCCAGCCGATCGAGGCCCCGCCAAGCAGGGTCTGGTTGAGCCAGCCGAACTCCGGGTTGAGGATGCCGGACCAGACCAGGCCGGTGAGGAACGCGGGGAAAGCGTACGGCAGGATCATCAGGATCCGGTACACCTTCTTGCCCTTGAGGTCTTCGCGGTTGAAGGTGATGGCCAGGAACAGGCCCATGGCGAAGGTCAGCGCGACGGAGGCCACGGCGAAGGTGAAGGTCCAAAGGATGACGCCCAGCAGGGGTCCGCGCAGGCTCGGGTCGGTGAAGGCGCGGGCGAAGTTCTCCATCCCGACGTCGATCTTCCAGCCGGTGGACAGTGTCTCACCGTTGTCCGCGGCGAAGGCGCCCTTGCCGTTGTCGCGGTAGACCGCACCCGTGGTGGTGTCGGTGAAGGTGTCAGCGGCCGCGTCGTACTTCAGCGCCGGCTTGAACTGGTAGGCGTTGCTGCCGTCCGCGGTGCGCAGCGTGCCGTCGGCCGGGTTCGCGGAGACCGGCACGGTGATGTCCAGGATGCTTTGCTGGTTGGCCACGATTTCCTGGAAGTTCAGGGTTTGGTAGCCGTCCAGCGTCTTGGCCTTGCCGGTGGAGTCCTTGACGGCCCCGGAGACCTCCTTGAGCGGCGTCTCGGTGCTGCCGAGCGAGACCTTGCCCTGCGGGTCCGTGAAGAGCAGGTAGAAGGAGTTGTCCTTGGCCAGCACGGCTGTCTTGTAGGCCGGGGAGTCGGGTACCCGCTTCTGTGCGGTGAGCTGGATGGCGGCGATCGCGTCATCCTTGGTGCTGTTGTGGCCGTCGCCGTAGTTGGTGAAGGCGATGTAGCCGCTGAACATGACCACGAAGACCTGGAAAACCAGCAGGAAGAGCACGCCCGGGGCCAGGTACTTGGCGGGCAGGCCGCCCTTGCGCAGGTAGATCCAGTTGATCACCACTACGACGGCGGCGGAGACTCCCAGGGCCAGCCAGGACTGGCTCAGGAAGAGCATGATCAGGACGTAGACAGCGAGGGCATCGACAAGGCCCAGCAGCACGATCTTGGCGATGGTGCCCTTCACCCCCTCGGGGCCGGTCCGGCGTTGGCGGAGGGTTCTGGCCTGCCGGCCGGAGGTTGTGGTGGCGGGGTCCGGGGCGGACGACGCTGCGGGCTCGGTGTCCTCGCGGAGTTCGGTTTCTGACATGGCTGTCTACAGTCCTTGGGAGAAGCTGGGGTGATGCAGGAACGGGCCGGGCAGCCTGGTGGCCGCCCGGCCCGGTGCTGCCGGTTCCCGGCGCGTGGAAGCGTCAGGAACCGGCGCGGGGACTAACCCTTGATTTTGCTCTTGATGCTGGCTGCCATCTTGGCCCAGTCAGCAGCCGGGTCGCCCTGGCCCTTGATCAGGGCGAGCTCGGTGGCTCCCCAGTCAGCCCAGACAGCACTCATTTCCGGGATAGCCGGCATGGGGACGCCGGTGGCGCCGATCTTGCCGAAGGCGGCAACAACCGGGTCGCTGGCTGCCTTGTCGAAGGAGGCCTTCAGCGCCGGCGGGCGGCCGCCGGCCTTGTACATGGAGTCCTGGGCTGCCTCGGAGGTCAGGTAGTTGGTGACGAACTCATTGGTGGCCAGGGCGTTGGCGCTCTTGGCGCTGATGAAGAAGCCGTTGACGCCGATGAACGGCTGGGCCGGCTGGTCGCCGGCGGTCGGCAGCTCGTCAACGGCGAACTTGATGCCCTTCTTCTGTACGTCCGGGAGGTTCCACGGGCCGGTCAGGTAGTACGGGGACTCGCCGGCGAGGAACTTCTCCTTGGCGATGTCACCGGTGATGTTGGAGTTGATGATCTTTTCGCCCTTGTCGCCCCAGGCGGTGAGCTTCTTGGCGAACTCGACGCCGGCAGCGTCTCCGATCAGGAGCTGCTTCGGGTCGTAGCCGCCGTCGGCAGCCTTGCCGAAGACCTGCGAGCCCATGGAGGCCTGCAGCGGGTACAGGTGGTACGGGTCGCCCTGCTTCGGGTCCATGCCGACGAGGAACGGGAACTTGGCCTTGCCGTCTGCGACTGCCTTCTTGCCGTTGGCAATGACCTCGTCCATGGTCTTGGCCGCGTCGGGCACGATGGCCGTGTTGCGCAGCAGTGCGATGTTTTCGATCGCGTAGGGAACACCGTAGACCGAGCCGTTGAAGGACATGGCCTTGATCGAGGACTCCTGGAAGGCGTCCTTCTTGTCGCCAAGCTCGACGGGTGCGATCACGCCGTTCTGGACGAACTTGCCTACCCAGTCGTGCGGGCCGACGATGAGGTCCGGGCCCTTGCCCGTCGGGACCTGGGTGATGAAGTCGTCGCGCACAGCTGCGAAGTCCTTGACGACGAGCTTCACGTCGATTCCGGTGTCAGCCTTGAACTTCGCGGTGATGTCCTTCAGAGCGGGTGAACGCTCGGCGTCGACCCACATGGTGATCGTGCCGGCGCCGCCGGACTTGAGGTCCGGCTTCGCGGAGGCGGAGGCCGTGGCCGTGGCCGGACCGGAGGCTGCTGCGCCGCCGCAGGCGCTGAGCGCCAGCGCTGCAACAACGGAGATCGCACCGGCCGTGAATACCCGGCGGCTGGTTCCGGTTGTGAGGGTGTTCTGCACCTTCATTGGTGTCCCTTTCATAAAATCCTGCATCCACGCGTAGGGCTCTTCGGAAGTCTCCTGGGCCCGGTGGCATCGTCGGTGATGTGGCTCACAGCTGCAAGCGCTTCCAAGCTACACGGTGATGGACGCTTTGGAAAGTCATTCTAGCGCGGCGTGTCGCGGGGCGGCGACCACGCTGGGAGACTGCCAGACACCTCCAGAAGGCCTAGTGGCGCGGAACATGCGGGCCCATGCCGCGGATCCACCCCAGACTCCCCGAGCAGACTCAAAAGATTTATTGACTGGAAGCGTTTTCAATTTCGACGTCGGGGACTTACGATTACCGGCATGTCCGTTGATTCAGTACTCACAGCCCCCGCCGCACTGGCCGGCCCGCTGACCCTGGTGCACGCTGCAGATGACACCCCCGGCTGGTGGCGCTCCGCCGTGATCTACCAGGTGTACCCGCGCTCGTTCCGGGACCTGAACGGCGACGGCGTCGGCGATCTGGCCGGCATCACCGCCGAACTCCCGCAGCTCGCCGAGCTGGAGATCGACGCGGTCTGGCTCTCGCCGTTCTACCGCTCCCCGCAGCGCGACGCCGGCTACGACGTCAGCGACTATTGCGACGTCGATCCCCTGTTCGGCACCCTGGCGGATTTCGACGCCATGATGGCCGAGGCCACGCGCCTCGGGCTGCGGCTGATCGTGGATCTCGTGCCCAACCACTGCTCGGACCAGCACTCCGCCTTCCAGGCGGCGCTGGCAGCCCCCGCAGGCAGCCCGGAGCGGGACATGTTCATCTTCCGGGACGGCCGCGGTGATTCCGGCGAGCAGCCCCCGAACAACTGGCAGTCGCACTTCGGCGGACCGGCGTGGACCCGGATCATCGAACCGGACGGCACCCCCGGCCAGTGGTACCTGCACCTTTTCGACACCTCCCAGCCCGACTTCAATTGGGACAACGACGCCGTCCACGCCGAATTCGAACGCGTCCTGCGCTTCTGGCTGGACCGCGGCGTCTCCGGCTTCCGGGTCGACGTCGCCCACGCCCTCGTCAAGGCGCCGGGCCTGCCCGAATGGGGCGGCCGCGCCGACGGCAACAGCTCGCACGGCTTCCCCGGGCACGAAGCCCCGATGTTCGGCCAGCCGGCGCTGCATGACATCTACCGGACCTGGCGCCGGATCCTGGCCGAATACGGCCCCGACCGCATCCTCTGCGCGGAAGCCAACGTGGACCCGCTCCCCCGGCTCGCCGACTGGGTCCGCCCGGACGAAATGCACCAGGCCTTCAACTTCCCTTACCTGCACGCCGGCCTGGACGTGCACCGGATGCGCCACGTCATCACGGAGTCACTGACCGCCCTGGACGCCGTCGGTGCGCCGAGCACCTGGGTGCTGTCCAACCACGACGTCGTCCGGCACGCCACCCGCTTCGGCTACAACGGACCAGCGCCCCGCGACGGGGACGGCATCGGCCCCGGCGACGTGCAGCCGGACGAGGAACTCGGACGCTCCCGGGCCGCGGCGGCCTCCATGTTCATGCTGGGCCTGCCCGGCGGCGCGTACCTCTACCAGGGCGAGGAACTCGGCCTCCCCGACGGCATCGACATTCCGGACAGCCAGCGCCAGGACCCCACCTTCGGTCGGACCGGCGGCGAGCGTCTGGGCCGGGACGGCTGCCGGGTGCCGCTGCCATGGCGTTCCGGCGAGCCCCACGCGGGCTTCGGCGCCGGAGCGGATCCGTGGCTGCCGCAGCCGGCGAGCTTCGCAGAGTTGGCCCGGGACGCGCAGGCCGCGTCGCCGGCGTCGCACCTGTCCCTGTACCGGCGGATGCTGGCGCTCCGGCGCGAGCTCAGCCTCGGCCAGGGCTCCCTCAACTGGATTGAAAACTGGTGCACGGACACCTCGCTGGCCTACCTCAACGGCACCACCGCGGTGCTGCTGAACGTCGGGCAGGAGCCGCTCGAACTGCCCGCCGGACAGGTGCTGCTGCGCAGCTCCGTGTCGGGGGAACAGGGTGAAGACGCCCATCGGTTAAGCTCAGGTGAAACTGTTTGGCTGGAAATCTACATCGAGGACACGGAGAGCTAAAAATGCCCGGCATCAAGGACGTCGCGGAACGGGCCGGCCTCTCCATCGCCACCGTTTCGCGCGCCTTGAGCGGCAAGGGCAATGTCTCGGCCCAGAGCCGTGAGCGCGCCCAGGCCGCCGCAACCGAGCTCGGCTTTGTCCTGTCCTACCACGCCTCCAGCCTGGCGTCCGGGCGGAACCACAACGTCGGCGTCGTGGTTCCGTCCGTGCACCGCTGGTTCTTCTCCTCGGTGGTGGAGGGCGTATCCGCGACCCTGCTCGACGCCGGCTACGACCTCACGCTGTACAACGTCAGCGAGGGCGAGGAGCGCCGGCACAGCGTGCTCAACGACTTCCTGCTGCGCAAGCGCGTGGACGCGGTCATTGCGGTCTCCCTGGAGCTCAGCGAGGCCGAGATCCAGCAGCTGCTCGCCATCCACCGCCCCATCGTGGGGATTGGCGGGCCCCTGCCGGGCGCCTCGACGATCCGGATCAACGACTCGGGCATCGCCGAGGCGGCCGCCCGGCACCTGATCCAGCTTGGCCACAGCAGGATTGCGCATATGACCGGTGACGCGGCGTATGAGAAGGACTTCCGGCTGCCGGGCACGCGCCAGGGCGGCTTTACCAAGGCCATGCGCGACGCCGGGCTGACGATCCGTCCGGAATGGCTGGTCTCCGCCGACTTCACCATCCAGGGTGCTTACGCCAGCGCCCGTCAGCTGCTCGGCAGTTCCCCGGAACGCCCCACGGCGGTCTTCGCGGCCTCGGATGAGATGGCGATCGGCACCATCCTCGCCGCCCGCGACTTCGGACTGCGCGTTCCCCAGGATCTGTCCGTCATCGGCATCGACGGCCACGAACTCGGCGAACTATTCGGCCTCACCACCATCGACCAGGATCCTCGCGGTCAAGGGGCGATGGCGGTCCGCCGTCTGCTCGCAGGGCTCGACGGCGGCGCGGACACGGCGGCGGCGGACACCGAGTATCCGACGAAATTTGTGATCCGTTCCAGCACGGCCGTCCCGCCGGCCGACGCCGCACCCTTGCGCTAGCTGTCCTCTGCCGGCGCTTCTGTAGCTTCTGGTGCTTCTAGTGCGCAGGGCGCGTCCAAGGGAAGTTCCATGATGATCTCCGAGCGGACCGGATCAAGCGGGTAGGGTTCCCGCCGTCCGGTGTCCTTGAACCCGTGCCGGGAGTAGAACGCCTGGGCACGGCCGTTTGCCTCGTGCACGCCAAGTTCCAGCACCACGGCGCCGAGCTCATCCCGGGCACCGGCGATGGCCCGCCGCAGCATCTCGTCGGCCAGGCCGGAGCCCCGCAACTCCGGGCCCACGTAGACGCTGAGCAGCACTGCCTGGCGCGGACGGTCAGGATCCTGCGGGACCTTCGGCACAACGCGCATCAGTGCCCGCAGCCTGGCAGCGGCAAGGTCTTCACCGGCAGGCACTTTGACCTCGGCAGGCACCCCGCCGGCAGGGAGCGGCGAGGCGGAATGCGGGCTATCAGCCGACTCCGCGGCATCTCCGGCCACGAGGGATACGCAACCCGAAGCCGCCATCAGCGCGGCGCGCTCCTGCCATTGCCGGTCCGTTTGCTCCCGGGCCGAGTCGAGGCTCTCCACGTAAGCCGTGGGCGCATCCTCCAGCATTTCCAGCCGTAGGGCGCGGTACTGTTTCCACTCCCCCGCTTCGAACCGACGGATCACGGGCCGGGTCACCGGCAGCTCACCGTCAGTCATCGGCGCCGCCCATAAACCGGACGAACCGCTGCAGCACGCCGGGCCAGCCCGCCTGGTAGTCCGCTCGCGTAGCGGCGGGGTCCTGAGCGCCTTCCCAGCCGCTGTGCACCAACCGGAGATCGGTGCCGCCCTCAACGGCCCGGAAGGCCACCCGCAGCTCCGTGGACCACAGGGCCTGCGTCCCGGGATGCCAGGTGGCGTGGAAGGACAACGGTGGCTGCCAGTCGTCGATGGACCCCCAGATGGCGGTCCTGCCGTCGTCTGCGGTCTCAAGAATGAGGCTTTCCTCGAACTCAACATAGGAGCCCGGGCCGTAGACGCTGTGGCCCTCGAGCGGCCACCAGAGGTGCGTGTGCTCGGTGAAACCCATGAAAGCCCGAGCCACGGGCCCGGGGACAACGACGGTGCATACCACCGGCTCCAGCCCTTCGGCCGGCTCGGGTTCCGGGGCTACCGCGGCGTGGCTGAAGAGGTTATCCATAGGCATCAACTTTACAAGGGTCGGTGGTGTGCACGCCGGGAGTGCGGGAGGGGCGCTGTACGTTTTTGGGGTTAAAGGGGGAGAGCCTCCAACCTGGTGGTTGGAGGCTCTCGACCTAATGTATGTCCGGCGGTGACCTACTCTCCCACACCCTCCCGGGTGCAGTACCATCGGCGCTGTGGGTCTTAGCTTCCGGGTTCGGGATGGGACCG
>NZ_JBFTMU010000015.1:0-51029 GCF_056397125.1 Arthrobacter sp. 05N425 | reverse complement strand
GGCGACCCTCCCCCGCAKAGTGGGGAGGGTCGCCTGGATTGCTGCCCTAGGTGAGGGAGCGTCGGAAGGGAAGGCTTACTTCTGCCAGCCGACGAGGCTCCAGTCCGGGGTCTGGAACAGGGACGCGCCATAGTTGGCAAGGCCCGTGCGTGCGAAGTAGATCTGCGGGCCGTTCATGATGACGCCCATGGAGAAGTACTTCGCCATGTGCTTCTTCTCGACCTCCATGGCGGCCTTGTTGCGCTGGGCATCGTCCTGGATGGAAGCGAGGTCCTTGATTTCCTTGTCCAGTTCGGCGTCGCCGAGCTGGTTTTCGTTGGTCTTGGAATCGTAGAACTGCTTCACACCTGAGGTTGCGTCCGAGCCCACGGTGTAGCCGCTGATGGTGAGCTGGAAGTCGCGGCTGCCCACAACCTTGCCGAAGTCGGCGTCGCCGCGCTGGTCGATGCCGACGTCCATGCCGGCGGCCTGGAGCTGCTTCTGCAGGGTCTGCACGGTGGCGAGCGAGGTGGGGTCGTCACCGAAGTTGGTGATCTTGAAGGAGACGGGCTTTCCGGCCTTCTCCATGATGCCCTTGGCGTTGGGGGCGTAGCCGGCCTCGGTCAGGGCCTTCTTCGCCGCGTCGGCGCCAACATCCTTGACCGGGTAGTTGTCCTGGTAGTACTTGGAGAACGGCATCAGCATCATCGATCCTGAGCTTTCCTCTTCCCAGTTCAAGCCACCGAAGCGCACGGCGCGGATGGCCGGGCGGTCGACGGCGGTGAAGATCGCCTTGCGGACGGCGACGTCGGTCAGCGGGGCCTTCAGGGCGTTGAGGTTCAGGCCGCCGGCGAACAGACGCTGGCCGCGGCGGACCTCGGAGTTCTTGGAGCCTTCGAGCTGCTTGTACTTGGTCAGCGTGCGGCCGTCAGCCATGTCGATCTCGCCGTTCTTGAACGCTGCAATCTCGGCGCTGGCCTCGAGCTGGCGGAAGACCACCTTTTCCAGAACCGGCTTTTCGCCCCACCACTTGTCGTTCGGGACCATGGTGACGGTCTTCGCCGCGGAGTCGAACTTGTCGACCTTGAACGGGCCGGCCATCCACTCGGGGTGCATCTGGCCGGAGAACCCGGTGTTGAAGAGCTCCGGCGTGTTGACGGTCTGCGGGATGAAGCCGCCGAAGATGTCGCTCAGCGGGTAGACCGGCTGGGTGGTGGTGGCAATGACTTCCTTGTCGCTGCTGCCGGCCTTGACGGAGTCGATGAACTCGTAGGCACCGGACGAGACAATGTCGATGTCCTTGTTCTTGCCGTTGAGCATCTTCCAGGTGTTGACGAAGGTAGCGGCGTTGATGGGGGTGCCATCGTTGTACACGGCCTTCGGGTTGATCTTGATGGTGATGGTCTGCTTGCCATCCTTGACCTCACTCTTGAAGTCTTCGCAGAAGTTTTTGTTCAGGTTCGCGGTGCCGTCGAAGTCGAGCTTCCAGCAGCCCACGTAACCGGCTTCGTCGATCGGGTAGTGCAGCTCGGTGTTGTCCGCGGAGTTACCCGCATTGGAGAAGCCGTTGAAGTCCGGGCCGATGTTGCCGACCGGCAGGGTCACGGTGCCGCCCTGCTTCAGTTCGTCGGCCTTCTTGGCGTTGACGCTGACGAGCTTGTTGAGGTCGCCGTTGGCGTCCTGGGCCTTGGCGCTCTCGGCGGTCGTGGTGGCGCCGCCTCCGCCGCATCCGGTCAGCGCGAGGGCTGCCACTACGGCGGCCACCCCGCCGATCTTGGTCAGATTCTTCATAATGATCCCCTTCATTTTTGGTGCGAGTTGTGGTTCAGGTGCGGTTTGGTGCGTCAGAGGGACTCGTGGACAACCAACATGTCCGCGTCCAGTTCGCCGTCCGGGTAGAAACAGGCGAATTGCTGGTCTGTGGAGGCCGACGGCGAGGCGTCGGTCCGGGGGCCGGTGGCCGGGGCAGGCGCCGTCGCGGTTTCCAGCGGCGGCTCCAGGGTCAGGCACTTTTCCTGCTTGGCGGCCGGGAGTGCGGCGAAGACCGGGCAGCGGGTGGCGAAGTTGCAGCCCTTCGGCGCATCGAGCGGCGACGGCAGGTCGCCCTGCAGGATAATGCGTTCGCGGGTGCGCTCCAGCTGCGGGTCCGGCACCGGGATGGCGGAGAGCAGGGCGCGGGTGTAGGGGTGGCGCGGGTTGTCGAAGACGCTGTCGACGTCCCCGATTTCCACGATTTTGCCCAGGTACATCACGGCCACACGGTTGGAGATGTGGCGCACCACGGACAGGTCGTGGGCCACCATCAGGTAGCTCAGCCCGAGTTCGGCGCGGAGTTGGTCGAGCAGGTTGATGACGCCGGCCTGGACGGAGACATCCAGCGCGGACACCGGTTCGTCCAGGACCACGAGTTTGGGGTTCACCGCCAGGGCGCGGGCGATGCCGATGCGCTGGCGCTGGCCGCCGGAGAACTGGTTCGGGAAGCGGTTGACGTGGTCCGGCTGGAGGCCCACGAGCTCCATCAGCTCCATGATCCGCTTCCGGATCGCAGGCTTGGCCATCCCGGAGTTCTCCAGCGGCTCGGCCAGCACCTCGTAGACGGTGAAGCGCGGATCCAGGGCGCCGGTGGGGTCCTGGAACACCATCTGGAGTTCCTTGCGCATGGCGGCCTTGGTCTTGGCGTCCGAGGCGGCTTTGTTGCTCAGGCCGCCGATCGTCACCTCGCCGTCCTGGTCGCGGTGGAATTCCATGATTTCCAGCAGCGTGGTGGTCTTGCCGCAGCCGGACTCGCCCACGATCGAGAAGCATTCGCCCTCGCGGATGTCGAAGCTCAGGCCGTCCACGGCCTTGACCGTGCCGATCCGGCGCTTGAGCAGGGCGCCCTTCATCAGCGGGAAGTGCTTCTTGACGTCCTTGAGCTCCAGGACAGCCTTGCGCTCGGCCCGGGGCACCGCGTCGAACCGGGAGACGGGCACCGCGGGGGCGTGGAAGATTTCGTGGACGTCCACCTCGGTGGCAAGGGAATCGGTTTTGATGCAGGCGGCCTTGTGCTCCAGGGTGCCGTCGCCGGTGCCGCTGACCGGCCAGAGCTCGGGTTCGCCCTGCAGGCAGGCCTCGCTGACCAGCGGGCAGCGCGGGGCGAAGGAGCAGCCGGTGGGCGCGTGGATGAGGTTCGGCGGGATGCCCTCGATCGGCACCAGCGAGGTCTTCTCGGCCACGTCGACGCGGGGAACGGCGCCCAGCAGCCCCATGGTGTAGGGCATCCTGGGGTTGTAGTAGATGTCGTCGACGCTGCCGGTCTCCACCGGCTTGCCGGCGTACATCACCATGATGTCGTCGGCCATTCCGGCCACGACGCCCAGGTCGTGCGTGATCATCACGACGGCGGCGCCGGTTTCCTCCTGCGCGGTGTGCAGCACCTCGAGCACCTGCGCCTGGATGGTGACGTCGAGCGCCGTCGTCGGCTCATCCGCGATCAGAACGCGCGGGTTGTTGGCAATCGCGATGGCGATCATCACCCGCTGGCGCATACCGCCGGAGAATTCGTGCGGGAAGGCCTTGAGCCGGTCCTTGGGGCTGGGAATGCCCACCATGCCCAGGAGTTCGACGGCGCGGGCCTCCTTGGCCTGCTTGCTCATGGTCGGGTTGTGCACCGTGAGCGCCTCGATGATCTGGTTGCCTACGGTGTAGACCGGGGTCAGCGAGGACAACGGGTCCTGGAAGACCATGGCCAGCTCGTTGCCGCGGTAGCGGCACATGGCCTTGTCGCTGAGCCCCAACAGTTCCTGGCCCTTGAGCCGGACGGAGCCGGTGACCTCGGCGGTATCCGGCAGCAGGCCCATGATGGCCATCGAGGTGACGGACTTGCCCGAGCCGGATTCGCCGACGATCCCGAGGGTCTTTCCCGGCATCAGGTCGAAGTCGATGCCGCGCACAGCGTGCACCACGCCGTTCTCGGTGTTGAAGCGGACGTTGAGGTCGCGGACGGAGAGCACGGCACCCGCCGGCGCATCTGCGTAGTGCCCGCCGGCGGTGTGCAGGCCGGCCACGTGCAGCCGTTCGGCGGTGCTGAGGTCGGTGGCGGTGGTATCGCTGCTCATGAGGTCTTCTTCTTTTCCTTGGCGCTGCCAATGGAGCTGGAGCTGGGATCGAACGCGTCACGGAGACCGTCGTTCATCATGGCGAGCGAACCGGTCAGCAGGAACATCACGGTCAGCGGCACCCAGAACATCCACGGGAAGGTGGAGACCTGGGAGGTCGCCTGGCCGATCAGCACGCCCAGGCTCACATCCGGGACCTTGATGCCGATGCCGATGAAGGAGAACGCGACCTCGGCGAGGATGGCGCCGGTCACGCCGCGGGTGATGTCCAGGACCAGCAGCGAACCGATATTCGGCACGAGGTGGCGCCAGACGATGCGGCGCGCGGGGATGCCCATGTACTGGGCGGCTTTGACGAAGTCGCGCTGCATGAGCGACATCGAGAGCGAGCGGATCAGGCGGGCGGTGCCCATCCAGTTGAAGATCAGCAGGACGATGATCAGCAGCAGCCAGCTGGGGAGGTTCTGCTGCAGCCCGTTGCCGCCGCCGCTCGTGGCCACGGCCACGACCAGGAGGGCCGGCATCATGATCAGGGCTTCCAGGATGAACAGCATCACCTTGTCGACCTTGCCGCCGAAGTAGGCCATGGTGCAGCCGTACACCGCGGCGATCAGCACTGACACGAGGCCGACGACCAGGCCGATCAGGATCGAGACCCGGGTCCCTTCCACGGTCAGGGCGTACAGGTCGATGCCGGCCTGGGAGGTGCCCAGCAGGTGCTCCGAGGAAGGGCCCATGCCGATGTTGAAGGGGTCGATCGTCTCCTTGTCCCAGCTGGAGAAAATCCCGCCGATCAGGGACAGCACGGTGAGCAGGACGAAGATCGCCAGGCCGGTCACGGCGGTCTTGTTGCGCAGGAAGCGCCGCACGATGATCCGCGACTTCGCGATCACGACGTCGTTGTTCTCGATCTTGGCTTCTTCCGCGACGGCGGCCGGATCGATGGCGTTCAAGTTCGTCATGGCTACTGCACCCGCACTCTCGGGTCGACAAGGGTGGTGGCGAAGTCGGCGAGGATCGCCCCGATCGCGAAGATCACGGAGCCGTAGGCGAGTGTCGCCGTGGCCGCGTTGACATCCTGCAGCGCGATCGCGTCGATGCTCCAGGAGCCGACGCCGTGCCAGGCGAAGATCTTCTCGGCGAAGAAGCCGCCGGCGAAGATGGCCGGGATGGTGAAGGCGATGCTCTGCGCCACCGGGATGAACGAGACCCGCAGGGCGTGCCGGCTGATGGCCTGGTTGCGGGTGAGGCCCTTGGCCCGGGCGGTGCGGACGAAGTCGGCGTTGACGTTGTCCAGCAGGTACTGGCGCTGGGCGATCTGGTAGGCGCCCCAGCCCACGATCGTGATCGCGAAGGTCGGCACGGCGTAGTGGGCCATCATGTCGACGAACTGCACCCAGCCGTCACCGTCCAGCCCGGGTGTGGAGATGCCGGTGACGAAAAAGATCCGGTCGCCCACGGTTTCGTTGATGTTGATGGCGCCGAGCTGTACCAGGAAGTAGGCGATCGGGGCCGGCACGATGTACACGAGGTAGCTGTACGAGGTGATCGCGCGGTCGGAGAACTTGTACTGCCGGGCCGCGGTGTAGACGCCGAGGGCGACGCCGATGATCAGGGTGAGGATGATCGAAGCCAGGAACAGCCGGGTGGAGATCCAGACCCGGTCGCCGAACTCGGCGTTCACGAAGGCGCCGTTGGGGCTGCGTCCCCAGTCCCAGCGCGTGACGATTCCGGTGAGCCAGTCCACGTAGCGTTCCCAAGGGCTCAGGGCCGGGTCCAGTCCTTTGAGCCGGAAGGAGTTGGCAACCTGTTCCGGCGTGGGGCGCGGAATTTTTTCCTGCTCCAGCAGCGCCGGCTGCAGGCTGGTGACCGCCAGGAAATACCCGGCGCTGGTGGTCAGGAAAATCATGAATGCATACGTGACGGCACGTTTGGCAAGGTATCGGAGCATGGGGCTAGTTCAGGATCGCCGTGGTCTGCGCGGTTCCGGAGGCCACCGCACGGGCTGGGCCAGCCTGTCCGCAGGCCGGGGTCGTTACAACATTCACAGCGTGGATCCTTCCGTCGTCCCCCCCATAAGGCAGCGGGGTGTCCGCTGCCGATCCGGGATCTCGGCCAGCGGGTGCCTGGCCCCCCGCAGGCCTTGCGGCCAGCCCAGCCGGGCTATGTTGCGGGTCACATTCCAGAGGAAACTACCACATAGAAATTGCGGGGAGGCGCGCGAAAGGGGGCGAAACGGTATGCCCACTACCAGATYGTTATGAATAACTCATTTGAATTGATTTGACTTGGCAGTCTCCGCGCGGGTCGGCTAGCCTACGCGCCGCGCACCACCCGGGTGGCCAGCTCCCGCCAGGACTCAACCAGCCGGTCCGGGGCGACCCCGTGGACCCGCACCGCATGCAGGATGCGCTCCGGCTCGAGGGTCACGCTCAGGGCGCCCGCCATCAGCCAGGGATCCGCGCTGACCCCGGCTTCGCGCAGCAGCAGTTCCAGATGCCGGTGCCAGAGCACGGCGGCGGGCACATCGAACCGGTTGTGGGCGGACGCATCCGCGGCGCGGGCGAGTTCACCAAATTCCAGCACCCAGGCAATCCGTTCCGCGCCACAGGCAATCAGCCGTTCCGGGGGCGGCGCACCGGGCCCCAGCGGCGGCGGCCCGAACATGAACCGGCCCTGGAACTGCGCCTCGGCATCACTGAGCAGGCTCATCATGAGTCCCGCCCGACTGCCGAAGCGCCGGAAGACGGTCCCCTTGCCCACGCCGGCGCGCCCGGCCAGGGACGCCATGGTGAGGCCGTCCGCCCCGCACTCCTCAATCAATTCCCGGGCGGCCCGGAGCAACAATTCACGGTTGCGGGCGGCATCCCGGCGTTCAGACTCGGCCGCGCCCCGGACGCCGGGACGATTACCGGAGTGGGCCGGGGGGTCGTCTGCTTGCCCGCCGGGCCGAATTGGGATGAGGCTCACAACGCCCATTCTAGCCCCGGGGGAATAATAAGCGGACCGCAGTCCGTTTAGCTTTGGTGAAGGCCATCAAAGCCTCCGCGACCATCCAGCCGCCGGAATCTCCGCGGCGCGTTTCAAGGAGTTCACATGACTACCAACACCGTTCTCACCCTGGTCGGCAGCCTGCGCGCCGGCTCCACGAATGCCCAGCTGGCCGAAGCCATCCAGCTCAACGCTCCCGAGCAGGTCGACGTCGTCATCCACGAGAGCCTCGGCAACATTCCGTTCTACAACGAGGACATCGACGTCGAGGGCCAGGTTCCCGCCGCCGCCGCAGCGCTGCGTGCCGCCGCAAACGACGCCGACACCCTGCTCCTGGTCACCCCGGAATACAACGGCACCGTTCCCGCACCGCTGAAGAACGCCATCGACTGGCTCTCCCGGCCCTTCGGCGCCGGCGCCCTGAGCGGCAAGCCCACCGCCGTCGTCGGCACCGCGTTCGGCCAGTACGGCGGCGTCTGGGCCCAGGACGAGGCCCGAAAGGCCGTCGGCATCGCCGGCGCCAAGGTGCTCGAAGACGTCAAGCTTGCCGTCCCCGGTTCGATGGTCCGCTTCGCCGAGGTCCACCCGAAGGACGACGCCGAGGTCGTGGAGCAGATCAAGGGCGTGTTCGAAGCCTTGGCCGAAGCCCGTACCGCCGACGCCGCCTAAGCAGGCTCATCACAGACCGACACCCCCGGCAGCGCCCCCCACTGCCGGGGGTGTCCTGTGTCCGGGATCCCCTTGCCGTTCTTGTGAACAAAAGTTTTCCCCGTGACAACGCGGGCCTGTATCCTAGGATTGTGACCCACGAAACACTTGATGCCGCCGCAGAGCTCCTTCCGGCCGAGGCAATTGACGCAATCGAACGTGCGGCTACGTCCGCCCACCGCCACGAGAGGCTTTTCTCGGAGCGCGCAGCAAATATCAAGCAGTCGGCCGTCCGGGACGTCTTCGACATCTCCCTGCGTCCGGGCCTGGTCTCCCTCGCCGGCGGCAGCCCCTACCTCCAGTCCCTTCCACTGGAGCGGCTGGGCCAGTCCGCCGCGAAAATCATCGCCGAACACGGCCTGACGGCGTTGCAGTACGGCGGCGGGCAGGGTACCGAAGAGCTCCGCGCGCAGATCTGCGAGGTCATGGCCGCCGAGGGGATCCTCGACGCGAAGCCCGAAAACGTCGTCATCACCGCAGGCTCGCAGTCCGCCCAGGACGTCGCGACCAAGGTCTTCTGCAACCCGGGCGACGTCGTCCTCGTGGAGGATCCCACCTACGTCGGTGCACTGAACACCTTCGAGGCCTACCAGGTCGAGGTGGGCACGGTGCCGATGGACGAGCACGGGATCATCCCGGACCTCCTCGAGGCCAGGATCGCGGCCCTGCAGACCGCGGGCAAGAACGTCAAATTCCTCTACACGATCCCAAGCTTCAACAATCCGTCCGGTATCACGCTCGCCGCCGAACGCCGGCAGCAGGTAGTCGATATATGCCGCAACGCGAATATTCTGGTCCTGGAGGACAATCCGTACGGCCTGCTGCGCTTCGACGGCCAACCGCTGACCCCGCTGCGGGCCGGCAACCCGGACGATGTGATCTACATGGGCTCCTTCTCCAAGATCTTCGCCCCGGGACTGCGGATCGGCTGGGCCCTGGTCCCGGCGCACCTGCAGCGCCGCTACTACCTCGCCTCGGAAGCCGTCACCCTGTGCCCGCCGACGCTCAACCAGATGCTGGTCTCCGCGTACCTGCGCGACTACGACTGGCGCGGCCAGATTGCCACCTACCGCGGGCTGTACCAGGAGCGGTGCGAGGCCATGCTCGCAGCCCTCGAGAAGTACATGCCCGAGGGGCTGAGCTGGACACGCCCGCAGGGCGGCTTCTTCATTTGGGTCACGCTGCCCGAGGGCATCGACACCTACCCGCTGTTGCAGAAGGCCATCGATGCCGGAGTGGTCTTCATTCCCGGTGCAGCATTTACCCACTCGGACGAGCCCTCCAACAAGCTGCGGCTCGCTTTCAGTGCGGTGCCGCCGGACGCAATCGAGGAAGGCGTCCGGCGTCTGGCGCCGGTACTGCGGGAAGCAGTCGCGGCGTTGTAGCCTGAACTATTGCTGTTGACTGAACGTCGCCTGACGTATTCATGCCTGACCAGAGGAGTCCCCTATGACCGGAATCATCGTTGTCGGCGTCGATGGCAGCGAGACTGCCCTGAAGGCGGCCCAAACGGCCCGGGACCTGGCTGTCTCGCTCGGCGCGACGCTGCACGTGGTCAGCGCGTTCGATAGCGACCGGACCGAGGTGTTCGGCAGCGGCAGCGACCGGTGGATTGTTTCCGACGCCGACGACGCCGAGAAGGTGGCCAAGGGTGTAGCCGACAGTCTCCGGACGGCCGGGATCAACGTCACCTACGCGGCAGCCCGGGGCAAGCCCGCGGAAGCGCTGATCCACGAGGCGGAACGTTCCGACGCGCAGATGATCGTGGTCGGCAACCGCCGGATGCGCGGCCTGGGGCGCGTCCTCGGCAGCGTTGCCAACAGCGTGGCCCACGGCGCCCCCTGCGACGTCTACATCGCCAAGACCGACAGCCCCGAGTAGCGGCGCAACTGCAGATGCCGGCGCAGCAGCCCTAGGGCTGCTGCGCCGGCTTTGCCGTCCTAGGCATCCACTGCCTTCAGCATCCGGCGCAGGATCTTGCCGGACGAGGACTTCGGCACCGCCTCGATGAATTCCACGCGCCGGATCTTCTTGAACGGCGCCACCCGGGCGGCTACGAATTCCTGCACCCCGGCTTCGTCCAGCAGCTCGCCCTCGGCGTTCGGCTGGCGCACCACGAAAGCCATCGGCACCTCCTGGCCGTCGGCGTCGGCGGTTCCGACCACGGCGGCGTCGGCGATGCCGGGGTGGGTAAGCAGCAGCGCCTCAAGCTCGGCCGGCGCAATCTGGTACCCCTTGTACTTGATCAATTCCTTGAGCCGGTCCACGATCGACACCACGCCATCCGCCCGCACCGTGGCGATGTCCCCGGTGTGCAGGAAGCCGTCCGCGTCGAGGGTGTCAGCCGTCTCATCCGGCCGGTTCAGGTAACCGAGCATCACGTTGGGCCCCCGGCACAGCAGGTGGCCCGGGGCGCTTGTTCCCTCCGCGGGGACCTCGATTTCCTCGCCCGTGGCCGGATCCACCAGCCGGCAGTCCATGTTGGGGACGGTGTAGCCCACCGAGCTGACCGGAACGTCCGTCGCGTCGACCGGGATCAGGTGGGAAACGGGACTCATCTCGGTCATGCCGTAACCCTGGAGCACCCGGCAGCCCAGCCGCTCGGCCAGCCGCGCCCCCAGTTCGCCGTCCAGCGGCGCCGCGCCGGACAACGCGGTGTGCACGGAGCTGAGGTCGTATTCCGCCACCAGCGGGTGCTTGGACAGTGCCACGGCAACCGGCGGGGCAATGAAGAGATAGCTGCACTTGTGGTCCTGGACCATCCGCAGGAATTCCGCGAGGTCGAACTTCGGGATGGTGACCAGCCTTGCGCGTTCCCGGAGGGCCAGGTTCAGCAGCACCGTGAGTCCGTAGATGTGGAAGAACGGCAGCAGTGCCAGCAGCCGGTCGTCCGGCCGGACCTTGAGCAGCCCGCGCGACTGTTCCACGTTCGCCACGAGGTTGCGGTGGCTCAGCATCACGCCCTTGGGCCGTCCGGTGGTGCCCGAGGAGTACGGCAGCACGGCGAGGTGGGTGGCAGGGTCGAAGCTGACATCCGGGGCGGGTGCGCCGCTGGCGAGCAGCTCCGTCAGCGAGGGGTGACCCTCGGCGCCGTCGAGCACCACCAGCCGCTCCGCGGGGATGCCCACCTGGCCGGCCGCTTCCCGGGCGGCGGGCAGCAGGGCCGAGATCGTAAAGAGCCAGCTGGCTCCGGCGTCGGTGAGTTGTTTCGCGATCTCATCGGCCGTGTACAGCGAATTGACGGGAGTGACGGTGGCGCCGGCCCGCAGCAGGCCGTGGAACACGACAGTGAACGCCGGGATGTTCGGGCATAGGATGGCGGCGACGCCGTGGATGCCCAGCCCCTTGGCGGCGACGGCGCCCGCGAGAGCGTTGATCCGGTCGCGCAGCTCGCGGTAGCTGGTTTCGGCTCCGCTGCTGCCGTCGACGACGGCGACCCGGTCCAGGTCCGCCTCCTCCAGGCCGCCGAAGAGGTACTCGTAAAGGCTGACGTCGGGAATTTCTACAGCGGGGAACGGGCTCGAGAACACGCAAAATCTCCTTTGATCGGCGTTCGCCGGCTCGGCGGCGGCTGGTGCCACTCTAGTGCCGCCGCGCGGTTCCGGGACAGGATTCGCCTGGATTTGACCGCGGTCACCCTCTGTCGTGGGCAGCCTCACCCGGAATTACCGGCGACGGCGCGGCGCGCGGCGGTAAAATTGGAGGTGCCCCCGATGGTGCGGACAGACCTATCCGCCACCTCCCGGGGAGAAACCATGCCTGTTCTTCAGCGCCGCCAGCTCGTCGGCCACGACATTCTGCTGGCCCGCCATGGAAACCACATCAGCACGATGCGGGTCGACCGTGCCGCCGGCCGGGTGGTCGCGTACCTCGACGACGGCTCGGTGGACAGCGCCCCCAATTTGATCTCCCCGGCGCTGCGGATGCCCGATACGGTCCGGAGCATCCTGCGCGAGGACTGGAAGTTCCTGGGCGCGGTCACGGCCGGCAGTTTCGGTTTCGCCGGCGTGGTGTTTGCCGCAGCGGCCGCCGTTGCCGGCTGGGGCAGCGACCCGGGCATGACCGAGCTGCTCTCGACCTTCGCCGCCTACGGGTCGAACTAGGCGCAACACGCCCGGACCCCGAGTTCCCGCCCGGTTTTTGGGCATCTCTACTGCAGCGGGGTCCGCCCCGGCGCCGGAGAACCGCGGGATCCCGCCGCCCGGCCGGGTACTGGCCAGGAACTGGCCGGGAACAACTGGGCAGGAGCGTCGGCGGCCAGCGCCCCGGAGCGGGGGCCGGACCGGCGGCCGCCCGGCTCAGTCCAGCAGCAGTGCTGGCTCTTCGAGGATGGCTGCGACGTCGGCCATGAAGCGGGCCGACAGGTCTCCATCCACCACCCGGTGGTCGAACGAACCGCCGAGCGTGGTGATCCAGCGCGGGATCACCTCGCCGTCGAGCACCCAGGGCTTCTGCTTGATGGTGCCGAAAGCCACGATCGCCACCTCGCCGGGATTGATGATCGGCGTTCCGGTGTCGATGCCCAGGGCGCCGATGTTGGTGACCGTGAGGGTGCCGCCCTGCATCTGCGCCGGCTGGGTCTTGCCCGCCCGGGCGGTGGTGGCCAGCTCATTGAGGGCCAGCGCCAGTTCCTTCAGCGAGAGATCCTGGGCGTTCTTGATGTTGGGCACCATCAGCCCGCGCGGGGTCGCGGCCGCGATGCCGAGGTTCATGAAGTGCTTGACGTGGATCTCGGCTGAGTCGCTGCCGTCCTCGGCATCCACCCAGCTCGCGTTGACGCTGGGGTTCCGCGCCGCGGCCCAGATGACGGCTTTGGCGAGGATCAGCAGCGGCGAAACCTTGATGCCCTCGAAATCGCGGGAAGCCTTGAGCCGCTTGACGAACTCCATGGTGCGGCTGGCGTCCACGTCCACGAAGATGCTCACATGCGGGGCAGCGAAGGCGGACTCGACCATCGCCCGTGCGGTGGCCTTGCGGACGCCCTTGACCGGAATGCGCTCGATCCGCTGCTCCTGGGGGCGGCCGGTCTTGCCCCAGAACGAATCCGCCTGGTCCAGCTCGGCGTCGCGCTGGGCCTGATAGCTGACGAGGTCCTCACGGGTCACTTCGCCGCGCGCGCCGGTGGGAACGACGTCGGCCAGGTCGATGCCGAGGTCGCGGGCAATCTTCCGGACCGGGGGTTTGGCCAGGACGCGGTTGACGAGGCCGGTGATGGCCCCGCCCAGCGTCGGGCGCTGGTCGACAGCTTCGGCTTCCGCCGCGACGGGCGGTTCAGCCTGGGTGGCCGCGGACGGGCTGATCCAGATGTCGTGCGCCTCGATCCCGGCCCGTTCGACGGCGGGGGCGGAGGCCGCCGCAACCGGCGCGGAGATCCGGCGGCGCCGTTTGACGGCGTCGGCCTTCGGACCGGAACCGACCAGCGGGCCGCCGGCCGGGGGCCCGGCCGGCTCGGCGGTGTCGTACGCGTCGTGCTCCAGCTTTCCGTACATCGGCGCCTCGGGCGCCGGCGCAGCGGCAGCAGGAGTAGCCGCCGGAGTTGTTGTGGCAGCGGCGGCAACCGCCGGGGTTGCGGCCGGCGCGGCGGGTTCGGCGGCGGCGTCGGAAACGCTGATGATCGGCGTTCCGACGTCGACCGTCACGCCCTCCGGGACTAACAGCTCGGTGACAGTTCCGGCGTAGGGGGAAGGAAGCTCCACGAGGGACTTGGCGGTCTCGATTTCGCACAGCACGTCGTTGACGGCCACGGTGTCACCGGCCTTGACCTTCCAGGACACGATTTCGGCCTCGGTCAGGCCCTCGCCCACGTCAGGAAGGTTGAACTTGTTCACGGTCATGGAGGTCCCCGTCAGTAGGCGAGGGCGCGTTCCAGCGCCTCAAGGATGCGGTCGATGTCCGGGAGGTAGTCTTCTTCCACCTTGGCGACCGGGTAGGGCATGTGGAAGCCGCCGACGCGGATGACCGGGGCTTCGAGGGAATGGAAGGCCCGCTCGCTGACCCGCGCCGCGATCTCGCCGCCGATACCGCCGAAGGTCGGCGCCTCATGCGCCACGATCAGCCGGCCCGTTTTCCGGACCGAGGCCGTGACGGTGTCGAAATCGATCGGCGAAATGGAGCGCAGGTCGATCACCTCGACGCTGTGGCCGTCCTCGGCCGCCGCAGAGGCGGCCGCGAGGGCCACGGGAACCAGCGGGCCATAGGCCACGACGGTAGCGTCCGACCCCTCACGCAGCACATGGGCCCTGAAGGGGTCCGCGGACTGGCCCGGGGAGTCGGTGTCGACCTCGCCTTTGAGCCAGTAGCGCCGCTTCGGCTCGAAGACGATCACGGGGTCCAGGCAGTCGACCGCCTGCTGGATCATCCAGTAGGCGTCGTGCGGGTTGGACGGGGTGATGATGCGCAGCCCGGCGGTATGGGCGAACAGCGCCTCGGGGGACTCGGAATGGTGTTCAATCGAGCCGATGCCGCCGCCGTAGGGGATCCGGATGACGACGGGGACGGTGAGGTTGCCGTTGCTGCGCGAATGCATCTTCGCCAGCTGCGTGGTGATCTGGTTGAAGCCGGGAAAGACGAAGCCGTCGAACTGGATCTCGCAGACCGGCAAGTAGCCGCTGAGCGCCAGGCCGATCGCGGTGCCGATGATGCCGGACTCGGCGAGCGGGGTGTCCACGACGCGGTCGGCGCCGAACTCCCCGATCAGGCCGTCGGTGACGCGGTAGACGCCGCCGAGCGGGCCGATGTCCTCGCCCATCAGCAGGGTCCGGGGGTTGCTGCTCAGCGTCGCGCGCAGGCCCTCGTTGATGGCCTTGGCAATGGTCATGGCGGTCATCGGCGCACCGCCCCCTCTGTGTGTGCCGCGGCCGTTTCGGACCCGGCAGCGCCTGCCTCGGCTCCGTCTACCTCGTCGGCGAAGCCCGCACTGTATTCCTCGAACCACGCCAGCTCCTCGGCCACCAGGGGGTGTGCCTCGGCGTAGGTGTTGGCAAAGGCTGTCCGGATGTCCGGGGTTCCCAGGTCGTGGATGGTGCTGCGGACGTACGCCGCCAGTTCGTCGCCGTCGGCCTTGACCTGCTCGAAGAAGGCGTCGTCGGCGAGGCCTTCGGCGCGCAGGTACTTCTCGAGCCGCTCCAGCGGATCCTTCGCCCGCCATTGCGCCTCTTCATCCGAGCCGCGGTACTTCGTCGGATCGTCGGCGGTGGTGTGCGCGCCGACGCGGTAGGTGAAGGCCTCGATCAGCACCGGGCTCTCGCCTTCGCGGGCGCGTTCGAGGGCCCACTCGGTGACGGCGTGGACCGCGATCACGTCGTTGCCGTCCACCCGGATGCCCGGGAAGCCGTAGCCCTTGGCGCGGTTGGAGAGCGGAATGCGGGTCTGGACGGCGGTGGGAACCGAGATGGCCCAGTGGTTGTTCTGGCAGAAGAACACCACGGGGGCGTTGTAGGAGGCGGCGAAGACCATGGACTCGTGGACATCGCCCTCGGAGCTGGCACCGTCGCCGAAATAGACCATAACGGCGGCCTTGGGCGCCTGGGAACCGGCCGGCGCCTCCCCAGCTGCCGCCTGGGCCGCGGCGAGCTTCTGGTCGCGCTGGATGCCCATTGCGTAACCGACCGCGTGCGGCGTCTGGGCGGCGAGGACCAGCGTGTAGAGGTGGAAGTTGGTGTCCTTGGGGTTCCAGCCGCCGTTGGACACCCCGCGGAACTGCCGCAGCAGCTCGGCCAGGTCGACGTTGCGGGTCAGCGCGACGCCGTGCTCCCGGTAGGTCGGGAAGATGTAATCCTGCGGCTGGCTCGCCCGGCCGGACCCGATTTGCGCCGCTTCCTGGCCGGTGAGCGGGACCCACAGGGCCAGCTGGCCCTGCCGCTGCAGCGCGGTGGCCTCGACGTCGAAACGGCGGATCTTTGCCATGTCCGCGTAGAAACCGCGGAGCTTCCCGGCGTCGAGCCGCGCGGCGTACTCGGAAAACACCGGATCCGAACCCAGGGTGCCGTCCGGACCCAGCAGCTGGACCATCGGGACAGCGGGGTCGCCCAGCACCGCCTCGGCCTGCGCCTCGAGCTGGTCATCCACGTCGGTTCCGTCGAACTCGGTAGAGGGCAGATGTGTGGCGCCCATACCGTCTCCTTGCCTGCCGCATCCGAATGCGCCGCAATCGCTGGGATATATGCCGGACCGGGCATGCATTCCAGGTCCGGCATATATTTTGGCTTACTCGTCCCTACTTTATCCGCAGCGTACCTTCGGCGGACTTCGTGTTAAGCGCTAGGAACGCTGTGGGGGTTTTGTATAGATCGCACACAATTCGAGGAAACGGGTGTTGGCTTCGGCCTCGCCGATGCTCACCCGCACCCCCTCGTTGCCGAAGGCCCGGACGGACAGTGCCCGCTCCCCCGCCAGTGCGGCAAATTCCGCACTGTTGGTACCCAGATTAAGCCAGACGAAGTTGCCCTGGGCGTCCGGTACGAACCAGCCGAGCTCACGCAGGCCCTCGGTCACGCGGTCCCGCTCATCGACCAGGCTTTGTACCCTTTCTACAACCTCGCCAAAGTGCTGCAGCGAGGCGACAGCCGCCGCCTCCGCGATTTGGGAAACCGCGAAGGGCGTCGCGGTGACGCGCAGGTGCTGGGTGAGGTCCGGCTGGGACACGCTGTAACCCACGCGCAGTCCGGCCAGGCCGTGCGCCTTGGAGAAGGTCCTCAGGACGACGACGTTCGGGTACTTGCGGTACATCTCGATGCCGTCGACGGCATCCTCGGCCCGGACGAACTCCTGGTAGGCCTCGTCGATGACCACCACGATGTCCGAGGGGACGGCCTTG
This sequence comes from Arthrobacter sp. 05N425, assembly GCF_056397125.1. Classification (NCBI taxonomy): domain Bacteria; kingdom Bacillati; phylum Actinomycetota; class Actinomycetes; order Micrococcales; family Micrococcaceae; genus Arthrobacter; species Arthrobacter sp. 05N425. Next base: position 34,439 of record NZ_JBFTMU010000015.1, on the reverse strand, counting down.
AGGAACCGCTCGGTCTCCTCGGTCGTGAGAATGGGGCCGGTGGGGTTGTTCGGGGTGCACAGCAGGATCATCCGGGTGCGGGCCGTCACCGCGGCAGCCATCGCGTCCAGGTCGTGCCGGCCGTCGGCCGTCAGCGGGATCTGCACGCTCTCGGCGCCGGCCAGGCCCGCGCTGATGGGATACGCCTCGAAGGAGCGCCACGCGTAGATGACCTCGTCGGCCTTGCCGTCGTCGTTCTGGCCGGCAAAGGTGGCCAGCAGCTGGTTGAGCGCACCGAGGCTGCCGGCGCCGGTCACGATGTCCTCGGCGGGGACGTCCAGGAAGCCCGCGAGCGCACCGCGCAGCTTGCTGCTCAACGGGTCCGGGTAGCGGTTGAAGTCGGTCTGCGCCGCGATGGCCTGCTGCACTGCAGGGATCGGAGCCAGCGGGTTCTCGTTGGAGGAAAGCTTGTAGCTCACGAGCCCCTCGACCGGGACCGGCGGTTTTCCGGCTGCGTAACGGGGAAGGAGGTCTACTACCGGCCGCGGGCGGATCCCTCCGGCCTGCTTGTCTGATGAAGTCATGCGTCTTAGCCTACTTCGCCCTCCTGCCGGTACGACCGGTGATGTGACAGCATGGGGCCATGCGCTCACTCTTCGTGCGGGTCATCGTCAATGCTCTGGCCCTCTGGATCGCCAGCTGGATCCTCCCCGGGCTGGATATTTCCACGTCCGCCACCACCGGGGCCGTGGCCAATAGCGGCGTCACGCAGGGCACGGACACGATCGGGATCATCCTGGCGTACCTGTTTATCGGGCTGATCTTCGGCCTCGTCAACGCCCTCGTCAAGCCGCTGGTAAGCCTGCTGTCGCTGCCACTGACCATCCTCACGCTGGGGCTGTTCACGATCGTCATCAACGCCGCGATGCTGTACCTCACCTCCTGGCTGAGCTCTTACACGCCGGTGCACTTCACCATCGATTCCTTCTTCTGGACCGCGGTATTCGCAGCCATCATCATCACCGTGGTGTCCCTCGTCGCCGGGCGGCTCCCGGGCGGCCGGCGCCGCTAGCCGGCCCTCCGCGGACACTCCCGCCGGCACTCCCCGCCCAGCCCCTAGCCGGACATCCCCGCCGCAGCCGGTGCCGCAGCGGGTCGTGCGTCCGTCGCGACGCGGGCTGAGGGCAATACGCCGGTCGAGCGGTTGGGCCCCGGAGCCGTGACCACGCCCTGCGCCGGCTGCGGTTCGCGCCGCAGGGAAAATCGGGTCACCGTTGCGGCGCCCCCGGCACCGACCACGGCGGCCAGTGCGGCGGTGGATGCCCGCAGCGAGGGATCCCGGCTCGCCGCGACCGCCTCCGCACCGGCCGTGTAGTTTTCCAGCCGATGGCCGGGACCGAGACCGAAATCCTGCGGCGGCGGCATGACCAGGTCATTGGTCAAGGTCACGGTCACGCGGTCCCTGGTGTCCGCATTGGCCAGTCCGTCGGCTCCCGGCACCCAGTCGTGCTGGTGCTCCAGGTGCAGGCTGCCGATGCCCGGCTCAGGGGTGATGCCGCCCACCGGGGAACCGGCGGTCAGTACGAACTTCAGGTCGAATTCGGCCAGGAAGGCTTTGTCCCTGCTGAGGTTCATGGCGTGGATGCCGCCCTGGCTGTAGCCGACGACGGCGAGCTGCTCGCCCGCCTCCACACCGGCCTCGCGCAGTGCCTGCCTGATGGCCCCTGTGGTTGCCTGCGAATCGTAGCCGAGCCCCTCGGCGATGCCTGCCGTATCGAAGGGGTTGGTTCCCGCGGGCAGCCCGCCGAGCTGGGTTCCCGGGATGATGACCACCCAAGCGCGCCGGCTGCCGCCCTCGACCCGGATGACTTCAATGTCGCCGCTGTTCCGGCCCACCGCGTCCGCCCGCCGCAACAGGCCCGCCGGGGAGAGGTCCACGTCCGCGGCGGCTGTTTCGCTGCCGACCACTGTGACCGGCCGCGGTTTCAGGAACCCCAGTCCCGGCGCGGCCGCCAGGTCCCGGATTGCGCGCCGGACGTCAGTGGGCCCGCTGAGCGCGCCGACGGCCCCGGCCAGGGGAACGGGCAGGCCCAACAGGAGCGCCAGGCTGCGCGGAGCCATGGCCACGCCGTGTTCGACCTGGTCGCGGATCCCGGGAAGCGCGAAGAGACTTTGCGGGGAGCCGTACCCGGGGGCGGAGAGCCCCATCCGAAGCAGCAAGGCGTTCCGGGCTTCGGTGAATTCGTACTCCCGGTGGCTGGCCCGGACCTGGGCGGCGATGTGTTCCAATTCGGCCCTGACGCGGCTGACGTCACGGCCGGCCTCCCCCACCGCGATGATGGCGTCGCTGCCGCTGCGGTAAGAGTCGGGCTGGTAGTCGAACAGAGCGCGGCGGACGCCGTCGGCCTCCGCCTCCAGGGCGTAGAGCTGGCGCACCACCCCATCCAGGGCCGCCGCGCCCGCCAGCAGTTCCTCGAACTGGAAGCTGAGGCCGCCGATCCCGCCACGGATCCGGAGCATCCCGTCCGGGGGCGGCGCGGAGGGGCGGGGGRCGCCTCCGGAGCCCGCCGGGGTCGCCTCCGCCATCAGTACCCCGGCCGTCCCGACGAAAGCGTCACGTTCTGGGCGTGCCGCAGGACCACCGCTGCCGCGTCCTGCAGCCCGTCCCGGCCCCGCCGCAAGGCTGCGGACTGAAGCGACAGCGTAGAGCGGTAGGCGCGGCCGGCCGGGGACTGCCAGCCGTGGAGTTCCAGCCGGCTCAGTGCGGCCAAGGCGGCACCGCCCTGGTCCGCACATGACGCGACTCTGGCAGCCAGCTGCTGGACCTCGTAGCTGCGTGAGGCGCACGCCGCCGCCTCCGCCGCTGTCAACGTGCCGCTCATGGTCCGGGCCCCTTTCATTCGCAGTTCAGTCCCGGGTTCGACGCTAGGGGCCGGCCAGCGGCGCCGGAAGCGGCCGGGACAGCTATGTGGAAAAGCAGCCGCCCGCGCAGGGGGCGGAACGGTCCCGTCCGCGGGGGGGAAATGTCATAAGGAACTGCCCGCTTAAGGCCCGGCGGCACTTCGTGAAAGAATCGGACCATGCCTGAAACTGCCGCCACAGCTGAGACCCGCACGCCGTCCGGACGCCTGGCCCTCGCCGCGTCCGACCACCAGATCGCGCTCGGCCCGCTCGACGGCCGCTACCAGTCGGCGGTCGCGCCGCTGGTGGACTACCTCTCCGAGGCCGCGCTCAACCGTGACCGGGTCGCCGTCGAGGTTGAGTGGTTGATCCACCTGACCAACAACAACGTCCTGCCGGGGGCCGGACCGCTGAGCGCGAGGCAGCAGGAGCAGCTGCGCGCCATCGTCACCGAGTTCGACGCCGCGTCGGTCGCCGAACTGGCCGAAATCGAGGCCGTCACCGTGCACGACGTCAAGGCCGTGGAGTACTACATCGGCCGCCGGCTGCCGGGCATCGGAATCGAGCACCTGACCGCCATGGTGCACTTCGGCTGCACCTCGGAAGACATCAACAACCTCTCTTACGCGCTCGGCGTCAAGGGCGCCGTGGAGGACGTCTGGCTGCCCGCGGCCCGCAAGCTGGTCGCGCAGATCAGCGCGATGGCCGAGGCCAACCGCGCGGTCCCGATGCTGTCCCGCACGCACGGCCAGCCCGCCACCCCCACCACGCTCGGCAAGGAACTGGCCGTGATCGCCCACCGGCTGACCCGCCAGTTGGACCGCATTGCCCGGACCGAGTACCTCGGCAAGATCAACGGCGCGACCGGCACCTACGCCGCCCACGTCGCCTCCGTGCCGGGGGCGGACTGGGAGCAGGTCGCCAAGAGCTTCGTAGAAGGCCTGGGCCTGGGCTGGAACCCGCTGACCACGCAGATCGAAAGCCACGACTGGCAGGCCGAGCTGTACGCCGACGTCGCGCGCTTCAACCGGATTCTGCACAACGTGTGCACCGATATCTGGAGCTACATCTCGATCGGCTACTTCGCGCAGGTCCCGGTTGCCGGCGCCACGGGGTCCTCCACGATGCCGCACAAGGTCAACCCGATCCGCTTCGAGAACGCCGAGGCCAACCTGGAAATCTCCTCGGGCCTGCTGGACGTACTGGGCTCCACGCTGGTCACCTCCCGCTGGCAGCGCGACCTCACCGACTCCTCCTCGCAGCGCAACATCGGCGTGGCCTTCGGCCATTCCCTGCTGGCCATCTCCAACGTGGCCAAGGGACTGGACCGCCTGGACGTGGCGGAGGACGTGCTCGCCAGGGACCTGGACACCAACTGGGAGGTCCTCGGCGAGGCGATCCAGATGGTCATGCGGGCCGAGGCGATCGCCGGCGTCGCGGGCATGGAAAACCCGTACGAGCGGCTCAAGGACCTGACCCGCGGCCAGCGGGTGGACGCCGCCCGGATGCGGGAATTCGTCCAGGGCCTGGGCCTGTCAGCCGATGCCGAAGCCCGCCTCCTGGCGCTGACCCCGGGCAAGTACACCGGCATCGCGGACAAGCTGGTCGGCCACCTGGCCTAGCCGTGCTCGCCCCGAATTCACCTTCCGGCAGGCCGCCGTTTACGCGGCCGTCGAGGACTGGCCAGCTTCAGAAAGGAAGCTGGGGCTGTTACCGACCCGAGGAGACCCCTTGCCGAGCGACGCACCGTCGACAGCACGGACCGTTCTGACCGACCCCGGCCCAGCGGCCGGTCCCGACGCCGACCCCGGCCCAGGAGCCGGCGCGGCTGCTGACGCCGCGGCCGACCCGGCTGCCTTGAGCCTGATGAGCTTCAACATCCGCTGCGACATCGCGGCGACGTTGCCGGGCCAGGCCGACTACTGGCCGGAGCGCGTTCCGGCGTTGCAGGCCGTACTGGCCGAGGAGCTGCCCGAGGTGCTGGGCATCCAGGAGGGCCTGGAGCACCAGCTGGCCGTGATCGGCGAGGCCCTTCCGGACCATTACCGGATGATCGGCCACGGCCGCGAAGGTGGCCGCCGGGGCGAGCACTCCTGCATCTTCTACGACGCCCGCCGCCTGAAGCTGCGGACGTGGGACCAGTTCTGGCTCTCTGACACGCCCACGGTGGCCGGCTCGGCGACGTGGGGCAACCACGTCACCCGGATCGCCACCTGGGGCCGGTTCGAAGACAACCACACCGGACGTGAGCTGATGGTGGTCAACACCCACTTCGACCACGAGTCCGAGAACGCGCAGCTGCGCAGCGCCGAGGCCATCGTGGAGCACGCAACACGCTTCGAGCCGGGGCTGCCGACCGTGCTGATGGGCGACTTCAACGCCGACGCCGGTGCCTCCGGCGCGTACAGCACCCTGGTGGGGAGCGGCACCTTCCGGGACTCCTGGACCGCGGCCAAGCAGCGGCTGACTCCGGAGTACGGGACGTTCCCGAACTACAAGGACCCGGTCATCGGCGAAAGCCGCATCGACTGGATCGCCGTCACGCCGGAGATCCAGGTCGCGGAGGCCGCGGTCAACACCTTCCGGCTGGACGACCGGTACCCCAGCGACCACGCCCCGATCCAGGCCACGGTCCGGATCCCTTGACCGCCGGAATCACGGGCGGCAAGCGGGGCCGCGCCGGGCCCCGGCCCAGCCGGTAAAATCGCTGCCATGAGGCTTCTGCTGATCCGTCACGGCCAGACCCCGGGCAACGTCCTGGGACAGCTGGACACCGCCCATCCGGGCCCCGGACTGACCGAACTGGGCGAACGCCAGGCGGCCGCGCTGGCCCGCTCCCTGGCGAACGAAAAGATCGGACTGCTCTACGCGTCCACCCTGGTCCGCACCCAGCTCACGGCCGCACCGCTCGCCACCACCCGCGGGCTGGAGATTGAGGTGCTGGGAGGGCTGCGGGAAATCGAAGCCGGGGCGCTGGAGAAGCTCACCGACCGCGAATCCCACCTGCGCTACCTCGGCACAGTGTTCGCCTGGACGGCGGGCGAACTGGACCGGCGGATGCCCTCCGGCCCCAACGGCCACGACTTCTTCGAACGCTACGACGACTCGATCGCGAGGATCGCCGCCGCTGCCTCCGCCGCCGGGGACGCCGCCGTCGCCGTCGTCAGCCACGGCGCCGCGATCCGGGTCTGGACCGGCCTGCGTGCCGCCAATGTCGAGGCGGAGTTCGCYGCGCGGCACGTGCTCGCCAACACCGGCATCGTGGCGCTGGAAGGCGATCCCGACGCCGGCTGGCGGCTGATCCACTGGGACGACAGCCCGGTGGGCGGACTGGCCCTGGCGGACCCGACGGCGGAGGACCCCACCGGCCGCCCCGCCGAACCCTCCGCTTAGACGTTTCCCTGCCGGACGGGCGTTTCCGGACGCCGAATGTGCGCCGACTCGTCGAAATCGCGGAAACCGAGTTCTCGAAGCCCTTACGTGGCCGAAACACCACGGAAACCGCCGCTCAATAGCCTTGGTCTGCATAACCCTTCGGCGAATCGAGGCAGCGATGCAGACCAACCCGCGGCTCAACATCCGGCAGGTCCCCTGGTCCAACCCGGTGGGAGCCGACCTGCGGGCAGCCCAGCAGGCGGAACTGGACGCCCGCTTCGGCCACCGCGGGCACGAGTCCGGGCCACCGCCGTCGGAAGTCGACACCGCGGTGTTCCTGGTGGCGCACGACAAGGCGTCGGGCCAGCCGGTGGGCTGCGGCGGGTTGCGCCTGCTGGACGAGCACACCGCCGAGATCAAGCGGCTCTACGTGCTGCCGTACACGCGAGGTTCGGGCGTGGCCAGTTCCATCCTGGCGGCGCTAGAGGGGCACGCCCAGGCCCTCGGCGTCACCACCCTGACCGCTGAGGCGGGGTCGGCGCAGACCGACGGGCGGCAGTTCTACCAGAACTCGGGCTTTGTGGCCGTGCCCAACTTCGGCCCATACATCGGCGTGGAGCATTCGTACTGCTACGCGAAGCCGATCGATTCGCACAGCGCCGCGCACACCGCCATGGCGTGAGGCCGCGCGTCGCTGCGTGCCGCCTGCGCTGTCAGTGCCTGCGTTGCCAGTGCCGCCGGGCCCGGACCGTCAGGTCCAGAAATCGTCTGACTTGGCCGTGTCCTCGAAGTACTCCCGGCCCTCGGCGATCTTGCCGTCGCGGACCACGAAAGTGATGACGGTGCCCATGTCCAGGGTCTTGCCGTTGCCCTCCCCGTGGGTTTGCTGGATCGCGACCGTGTGGCTTTCCCCGCCCACGATGTCCTGGACCTTGGCTTGGAAATTTCCCTGCGTGCGCGCTCCCAGTTCGCCGAAATACGCCAGGATGGCGTCGCGGCCCTGTTTCGTCCCCGATAGCACGCCACTTCCGGCCACGTGCCAGACTGCGTCCTCCGCGAACAGCTCGCTGAGGGTCGCCATATCCCCTGCGTTGAAGGCCTCGTACCCCCGCCGGACCAGTTCAACATTCTCTGCGTTTCCCATGATCGGACACCTCTCCGTCGTCCTTGTCGGGTCATGCTGGGACGGTTAAAGGCTAGTCCTGGCCCGGGGTGCTGTCGATGGAAAGATGCGGAGCTGCCGGAGTCCCGGAGGACGTCCTAGTTCCCTGCCGGCCAGCCCGTGTAGGCCTCGGCAAGGTAAGCGCGGCCGTGCCGCGAGGACACCACCGAATTGAGTTCGCCGAGCTGGCGGGCGCGGGCGAAGTCGTCGGCTCCGGTCGGGGTGTGCAGCATGGAGGTCATCCAGTAGGAGAAGTGCTGCGCTTTCCAGACCCGGTCCAGGGCGCGGTCGCTGTACAGGTCGAGGAGCTTCGTGGAGCCGGTCTTGTAGAAGCTGTCCAGGCCTTCGAACAGCACCTTGACGTCGTGGATGGCCAGGTTCAGGCCCTTGGCTCCGGTGGGCGGGACGGTGTGGGCGGCGTCCCCGGCCAGGAACAGCTTGCCGTGCCGCATCGGGGCGTGCACGAAGCTGCGGAACTTCAGGACCGTCTTGTCGATGACCGGGCCCTCCTTGAGTTCGAAGCCGTTGCCGTTCACGCGGCTGCGGAACGCCTCCCAGATCCGCTCGTCGTCCCAGTTGTTGACGTCCTCGCCGGGGTCGCACTGGAAGTACATCCGCTGCACCGTCTCGGTCCGCTGGCTGATCAGGGCGAAGCCGTTCTCCGAGTTGGCATAGATCAGCTCGTCGGAGCTGCGCGGCGCCTCGGCCAGGATGCCGAACCAGGCAAAGGGGTACTCGTGGAAGTACCACTTACGGTCAGCCTCGGGAATCTGGACACGGCAGTGGCTGCGCGAGCCGTCCGCGCCCGCAATGAAGTCGGCCTGAAGCTCGAACTCGGTGCCGTCCGCGTCCGTGAACCACACCTTCGGCGAACCCTCGATGTCATGGACGCTGGTGTCCGTGACGCTGTACCGGACGTCGCCGCCGTCGGCCTCCCGGCGCGCGGCGAGGTCCATGAAGACGTCGGTTTGCGGGTAGAGCCAGACCGACTCGCCAACCAGGTCCTGGAAGTCGATGCGGTGGCTTTCCCCGTTGAACCGCAGCTCGATCCCGTCGTGCCGGTCGCCGTCGCGCAGCACGCGATCGGAGACGTCGGTGTCCACGAGGAGGTTGACGGTGCCGTGCTCGAGGATGCCGGCACGGACGGTTTCCGAGATTTCGCGCCGGCTGCGCAGTTCGACCACGGTGGACTCGATGCCCTCTTTGGCCAGCAGGTGGGAGAGCATGAGCCCGGCGGGGCCCCCGCCCACGATGGCCACCTGGGTGGTGATGACTTTTCGGGCTGCCATGTTGTCCTCGCTTCGTTGCGGGGCCCGGAGCGGCGCGCCAAGCTGTCGGCCGCACGCCGCGGCTCCGGACCGGATCGGTCTTCTGGCTAACAGTGTGCGCCCGGAGCAGTGATCTGCGTTACAGGTCTTCCGTTGAACGGAATTCGGCCGCCGTGCGGGAGTCCCCGAGCCGGCGTCCGATGCCCCGCGCCGCGGTCTGCAGCGCCGGCACCAGCGCCTGCAGCCGCATCTCCCGCAGCGGAACCACGACGCCGAGGGCAGCGACGGTCCGCTTCCTCGTGTCCCGCACCGGGACGGCGATCCCCCAGGTGTCGGGGTCCACGACGCCGGCCAGCTGGGCGTAGCCTTCCTCGGCGGCCTCGGCCAGGAGCGAGCGGAGGTCCCCGGCGCGGAGCCTGCCTGCGGGGTCGTTGAACTGGCGCAGGTATGCCGCCTGCACCGAGGCCGGCTGGTGGGCCATCAACACCAGCCCGGCCGAGGACAGGTGCACCGGCATCCGCCCGGCGACTTTCGCCCGGTTGGCGACCGAGCCGCGGCGCGACAGACGCTCCACGAACAAGGCGTCCCAGCCGTCCAGGACAGCCAGGTTCACGTTCTGGTTGAGCACCTGCTGGATGTCCTCCATGAACGGCATCGCCGCCTGCCGCAGGGCCAGGGTCGGCGAATTGCGGTTGACCAGCTCCCACAGCCGCAGCCCCAGCCGGACCGACCCCCCGCTGCCGAGCTCCAGGAGCCCGTGCCCGGCCAGCTGCCGGACCAATCGGTGGGCGGTGGTCAGGGGCAGTCCGGCCCGGTCCGCGAGTTCGGAGAGCTGCAGGGCGGCAGAGCCCTCGGGGAAGGCCTCGATCAGGCGCACCACGCGGTCCACCACGGAGTCCCCCGACCCGGAATTGGCCACGCTTCCCGCTTCCCCGAACTGTTGACTGCCTGGGATCAGTCTTCCATTGAACGGTGGCCGGCGGCCACCCGGCGCCAGAGGGCCGGCGCCAGCACGACGGCGACGCCGACGGCGGCTCCGATGACCGTCTCCAGGAACCGGTCGCGCAGCAGGGTCCCCGCGGGCACCGGCGCCACCAGCAGGGTCGAGATCAGCGCCAGCGGGGTGACGAAGACCTGGGCCAGCATGTACTGGCGGGCGATGAACATCTCGGCGCCGAACTGGCAGGCGGCAATCACCAGCACGGTCTGCCAGGGGGCCGGCTGCAGCAGCAGGATGGCGGCCAGCAGCACCAGCCCGAGCGCGGTGCCGATGATGCGCTGAACGCCGCGGCTGACGCGGTGACGCGTGCTGTGCCCCACGAGCGGCACGACGGCGGCCACCATGGCCCAGTAGTTGTGGCCGAAGCCGAGCCATTCGCCGGCCAGGGTCGCGAGGGTGCCGGCCAGGCCGGCCGCCACGAGGTAGCCCACGGCTTCGAGCTTGGCAACGCGGCGCTCCGCTGTGGTCAGCCGGACCGGCCGGGGCCACGACCACGGCTTCCGGCGGCTCGGGGCGACCCGGGCGGACAAGCCGATCACGAGCGAGAGCGCGACGGTCAGGACGGCCACCAGCATGCCCTGCCAGAGCGGTGGCTGGCTGGGGATGGAGGCGATGGCAGCGAAGGCGAAAATGTGGAAAAGCGATCCTGCCGGGCGGAGCCGCCACCAGGCGACGATCAGGGAGCAGCCGCCGGCCACCACTGTGGTCGCGAGGACCTGCAGCCAGACGGTGCCCGACGGCGTGAGCGCCAACGCCGCCCCGGCGCGGGCCGCCAAGGCGCCGAGCAGGATCACCGCGAGCATGAGGGTGCCGGCGCGCAACTGCAGCACGAAGCGGCGGCCGTGGGGCTCGTTCCGGCCGTAGATCCCGGCGAAGGCCCCAAAGGAGGCGAAGATGGCCAGATCCAGCCGGCCCAGCAGCACGAGGGTGATCAGCGGGACGAAGACGCCGACGGCGCAACGGACCGCGGCCTGGTGGTCCTTGTTGGCTGGAGCCATGGTGAACATCTCGCCGAACAATGTCGCGGGTTTCACAGGTGGAATGGGTCTTCCTTTGCAGTCGGTTGAGAACGACGGCGGCACTGGCATCCAGCTGAATCGTACGCCGGCAACCGCGGCCGGCAGGCTTCGAATTCCATTCAACGGAACAAGCGGGGGATCGGCATGGTGGTAGCGTCTATCGGTTGAACCACCCACACGGCATCTTCCGGAGGACCCATGCTCAAAGGATTCAAGGACTTCATCCTGCGCGGCAACGTGATCGAACTGTCCATCGCCGTCGTCGTCGGTACGGCGTTCACCGCCCTGGTCACGGCGTTCACCACGAACATCGTGAACCCGATCATCGCGGCAGCCGGCGGCGTCGAAACCCAGGGGCTCGGTTTTTACGTCTGGCCCGGAAATGCGAAGACCTTCGTCAATATCGGTGCCGTCCTCACGGCATTCGTGACTTTCCTCATCACCGCGGCGGTGGTGTACTTCATCTTTGTGGCTCCGATGAACCGGATCAACAGGATGGTCAAGCACCGGCTGGCCGCCGCGGAGCCGGAGGAGAACCCGGTCCCGGCCGACACCGCACTGCTGGCGGAGATCCGCGACCTGCTGGCCGGGCTGGCCGGCACCGGCGGGACCGCCGGGCATCCCGACGCCGACGGCGGGACCGCCGGGCATCCCGACCGCGGCGAAGACACATCCGGGCTCCCCGGCGGTCGCACGGTCGAGCTCTCGGGGAAACACGGCCGCTAATTCGGGCGGCCGCACCGGCCGGCCGAACCCGCCGAGGCCTTCACCCAACGGCCTGGCACGGCCCGGATACTACCTGGCGGTAGCTCCGGGTCCCGGGCCCGGAACGGTTAGGCCGCCTTCGTCATCCGGATGGTCAGCGCCTCGTGCTCCACCGCGACCTTGAGGTGCTTGGCCTTGCCAATGTGGTCGCCGTCGAGCTGGAATTCCTGCTCATGGTCGAGGGTGATTTCCGCGGATTTGCCGGCGAAATACTCGACCGACTTGTTCTTGGCGTTCTTACGGCCGAACATGCCGGCGAGCACGCTGAACCAGCCGAGCTTGCCTTTCGGGGCCAGAACCACGACGTCGAGAATGTTGTCATCGATTTTGGCGTCGGGGAATACTTCCACTCCTCCCGTGATCTGGCCGCAGTTTCCCACCATCACGCTGCGGATCCGGCGCCGGACCGGGTGCTGCCCGTCGATGCTGATCTGCGCCTTCACCGGCTTGCCGGGCAGGTGCCGGATGCCGGCCTCGACGTAGGCGAGCCAGCCCACCCGGTCCTTGAGTTCGTCCACGGTGTTCGCCATGATCGCCGCGTCGTAGCCAAGGCCGGCCATGACCAGGAAAAGCTGTTCGTCCCGGGCGTGGTCCAGGCTTGCCTTCACCACGTCGACCTTGATGTCTGAGCCGTTCAGGATGTCGTAGCTGGCGGCCACCGGGTCAGTGATGTCGACGCCGATATTGCGGGCCAGCAGGTTGCCGGTGCCCATCGGGACCAGGCCCATCGGCGTGCCTGTGCCGGCGAGGACCTCGGCCACGCAGCGGACTGTTCCGTCACCTCCGGCGGCAATCACGACGTCGACCCCCGCTTCGAGCGCTTCACGCGCCTGGCCCAGTCCGGTGTCCTCGGCCGTGGTTTCGAGCCAGAGGGGCTCCTTCCAGCCCTGCGTCTCGCAGAGCCGGTAGAACGCAGCCTTGAAATCCTCGCCGGAGGACTTCATGGGGTTGATGATCACGGCGGCGCGCTTGGCCTGCACGGAACTGTCCTGGGCGGCATTGTCTTGGGCGGCATTGGTCTGGGGCATGGCGTCCTTCGGGCATGTGGCGGGATAGGCCCCGCAAGGAAATCTTATCGGGGTGGGGCGGCATAACTTGCGCGCCATGGCAGCGAATCATGGACGCGCTGTCCGGCGGGTCACTACACTGGCCATGTTTAGGAACTGAAGCGTGCCGGCCTGGCCGGATGCCGTCCCGGAACCGCCGGGGTGGCCGCGTTCCAGGCGCGGAAGGCGGCCACATGACCGAACCAGAGGAAAACTACTCAGCCGAAGCCGAGGCCTCGAGCAGGGATCCGCACGACTGGGGCCGGGCGATGGCGCTGGCCCTGACCCGGCTGGCGGAGCAACTTGCCCCGGAAGACAGCGAAGACATGCACGCCAGCCTCGTGGACCGGCCGCTGCACCTCAGAATCCGTGACGACGCGGCGGGGGTCACGATCACGGTGTCGACGGCGGCGGAGTCCGCCGGCTGACGCCCGGGCGGAAATAAAGCCGCTCAAATCATCAATTCCCTCCCTTTGTGTGCCAGACTAAGCGGGATTTACCGGCATACAGTGGGCCGGGACACTCATCTCATTTGGGGGAATGATGACAGAGCGCGCAAATTCTGACGCCAGAAAAGAATCCGAATCCTTCGGCAGGGCCGAGCCGTCTTACAGTCAGCGCTGGCCGGACGGGGCCCCTTGGCCGGATTCCTCCGAACGCCGGCAGGCGCAGCTGCCACCGCTGCCCCTTCCCCGGATCCGGACGGAGTCCCTGGAACACTCGGTGCGGGGCGCAGTCTTTGCCCTGGCCGTGATCCCGGTCGGCGTCGGACTGTGGCTGATCCTGTGGAAGCTTGGCTGGATGGCCTCGATTGTGGCCTTCGTGACGGCGGCCGGCGCCGCCCGGCTGTATGTCGCCGGCAGCACCGTGGGCAGCGGCGGCACCATGACGAGGCGCGGCGCATGGGTTGTCGTGGCCGTGACAGTGGCGACGGTGCTGCTCTCGTTCCTCGGCACCATTTGGCTGGATCTGGCCGACTACCTTGGAGGCTCACCGCTGGCACTGCTGGTCGAACCGCAGGCCTGGGACCTGCTGGGCTACAATCTCGCCAACAACACGGACCTGGTCGAGGGCCTAAAGGGCGAGTTCCTGATGGCGCTGTTGTTCAGCGCCCTGGGTTGCTTCTTCACGCTGCGGCAACTGTTCGCCCAGTCCCGCCGAAGCTAGGACCAGTCAGCGTCCGGCAGCGTCAGCGTCCGGCGGAGAGGTCCGCGGAGATGAGCTCCGCGGTGGCGACGGCGGCCTCGCGCACCGAATCCAAATACGCCTCCGGGTCCGGCTGCGCCGCAACGGCCTGCGCCTGCAGGGAGACGTTAATGGCGGCGACCACCTTGTCCGGCCCGTCGTAGATCGGCGCCGCCAGGGACATCAGCCCGAGCTCCAGTTCCTGGTTCAGCAGGCACCAGCCCTGGGCCCGGACGGTAGCCAGCTCCGCCAGCAGTTCTTCGCGGGTGCCGATGGCGCGCGGGGTGAGCGGCCGGATCCGGGCCGCGTCCAGGTAGTCCTGGAGCTCCGCGGGCGGCAGGGCGGCCAGCAGGACCCGGCCCATGGAGGTGGCGTAGGCCGGAAAGCGGGTTCCCACGGTAATGCCGACGGTCATGATCCGCCGCGTCGCCACCCGGGCAATGTAGGCGATGTCCGTCCCGTCCAGCACGGCGGCCGACGTCGACTCCCCGAGCTTCAGGGACAGCTCCTCCAGGTGCGGCTGGGCGATTTGCGGCAGCGACAGCCCGGAGAGGTAGGCGTAACCGAGCTGCAGCACCTTGGCGGTCAGCGCGAACGCCTTGCCGTCGGTCCGGACGTAGCCGAGCTCGACGAGCGTGTGCAGGAAACGCCGCGCAGTGGCACGGGTGAGGTCGGTCCGGGCCGCGACCTCGGTCAGGGTCATCAGCGGGTGCTCCGCGTCGAAGGACCGGATCACCGCCAGTCCCCTCGCCAGCGACTGCACGTACTGGTCGCTGGCTGCGGGCGCCCCGTCGGCACGGGTGGCCTTTGCTGCCTCAGTCATTTCACGCCTCTCGATCACGCATCACTTTATACGCGCGAACGTACACTTGAGGCCCCGAAACGGCTCTCCGGCCGGGGCCCCAAGCGTTCGTTCGCACGTGGGTGGTCAGGCTGAGGCGGCGGCGGCGAGCGGCACCGGCACGAGCGCTTGGAGTTCCTCGAGGGTGCAGCCGAAGGTCTCCCGGACCTGGACGCCGTCGGGGCCGGTCAGGAAGACGGCTTTGTCGGTGTAGACCCGCGTGACGCAGCCGATCCCGGTCAGCGGGTAGCTGCAGGACTCCACCAGCTTGGACACACCCTCGCGGGTCAGCAGCGTCATCATCACGAAGACGTCCTTGGCTCCGGTCGCCAAGTCCATGGCGCCGCCGACGGCGGGAATTGCGTCCGGTGCGCCGGTGTGCCAGTTGGCGAGGTCACCGGTTGCGGAGACCTGGAAGGCGCCCAGCACACAGATGTCCAGGTGGCCGCCGCGCATGATCGCGAAGGAGTCGGCGTGGTGGAAGTAGGAGGCGCCGGGCAGTTCGGTCACGGGGATCTTGCCCGCGTTGATGAGGTCGCCGTCGACCTGGTCGCCGGTGGCTTCCGGGCCCATGCCGAGCATGCCGTTCTCGGTGTGGAGCGTGATGTTCTGCTCCGGTTCGAGATAGTTGGACACCAGCGTGGGCTGGCCGATGCCGAGGTTCACGAAGGAGCCGGGGCTGATGTCCCGGGCCACCAGGCGGGCGAGGTCGTCGCGGCCCAGCGGCTTGTCGGACGTCTGGATACTCGTCGCGCTGCTCATCAGGCCACCTTCACGATGCTGTTGACGTAAATACCGGGGGTCACGATGACCTCCGGGTCCAGGCCGCCCGTCGGGACGATCTCGGAGACCTGGACGATGCTGTGTTTGGCCGCGGCGGCCATGATCGGGCCGAAGTTGCGGGCCGTCTTGCGGTAGACGAGGTTGCCCTTGCCGTCGGCCGTGAGCGCCTTGATGAGCGCGACGTCGGCGTGGATGGGGGTCTCGAACACTTGCCATTTTCCGTCCAGGAAGCGGGTTTCCTTGCCCTCGGCCAGCATGGTGCCGTAGCCCGTGGGGGTGAAGAAGCCGCCGATCCCGGCGCCGGCGGCGCGGATCCGTTCGGCGAGGTTGCCCTGCGGCACGAGTTCGAGTTCAATCTCCCCGGCCCGGAACTTGGCGTCGAAGTGCCAGGAGTCGGACTGACGCGGGAAGGAGCAGATCATCTTCTTCACCCGCCCCTCCTTGATCAGCAGCGCAAGGCCCTGGTCGCCCTGGCCGGCATTGTTGTTGACCACTGTGAGGTCCGTGGCCCCGCAGTCCATCAGGGCGTCAATGAGTTCGAACGGCTGCCCGGCGTTGCCGAAACCGCCGATCATCACGGTGGAACCGTCCTGGATCCCGGCGACGGCCTCGCCGACGGTATCTACGAAGTTGAGCATTCCCTTAGGCCTTTCCTGTGTTGGTTCCGGCAACGGTCATGTTTTCGAGGACGACGGCGAGGCCCTGGCCGACGCCGATGCAGATCGCGGCGACGCCCCAGCGTTCGCTGGAGGCCTGCAGGGACCGGGCCAGGGTGCCGAGGATGCGTCCGCCGGAGGCGCCGAGCGGGTGGCCCATCGCGATCGCCCCGCCGTGCCGGTTCACGATTGCGGGGTCGATGCCCCAGGCGTTGATGCAGGCCAGGGACTGCGCGGCGAACGCCTCGTTGAGCTCGACGGCGCCGACCTGGTCCCAGCCGATCCCGGCCTTGGCGAGAGCCTTGTTCGCGGCCTCCACCGGGGCGTAGCCGAAGAACTGCGGATCGTTCGCATGCACGCCGCGCCCGGCGATCCGGGCCAGCGGCTCCAGGCCCAGGAGCTCGGCGGCGTCCTCGGACCCGAGCCACGCCGCGGAGGCGCCGTCCGAAAGCGGCGACGCGTTCCCGGCCGTCACCGTCCCGGCCTCACTCCGGAACACGGTCTTGAGCGAGGCGAGCTTCTCCGCCGAGGATCCGGGCCGGATGCCCTCGTCCCGGACCAGGTCCGTGCCCGGGACCGCGGTGACGAGCCGGTCGTAGAAACCCTCGTTCCAGGCCGCGGCGGCCAGGTTGTGCGAGGCCGCCGCGAACTCATCCTGCGCCTCGCGGGTGATCCCGTATTTCTCGGCCAGCCGTTCGGTCGCCTCGCCCAGCGAGATGGTCCAGTCCGGGCGCATGTCCTTGTTCACCAGCCGCCAGCCCAGCGTGGTGGAGACCAGGGTCAGATCCCCGGCCGGGTAGGGCTTCTCGGTCTTCGGCAGCACCCACGGCGCCCGCGACATCGATTCGACCCCGCCGACCAGCATCAGCTCCGCGTCCCCGGTGTTGATCTGCCGGGACGCGATGATCGCCGCATCCAGCGAGGAACCGCACAGCCGGTTGACCGTGGTCCCCGGGACCGAGACCGGCAACCCGGCCAGCAGGGTGCCCATCCGGGCCACGTTGCGGTTCTCCTCGCCGGCGCCGTTCGCGTTGCCGAACACCACCTCGTCGATCCGCGCTGCGTCCAGGCCCGGGGCGCGCCTGACCGCCTCGCCGATCACGTGCGCGGCCAGATCATCCGGGCGCACGCCGGCAAGTCCGCCGCCGAACTTGCCGAACGGGGTCCGCACGGCGTCGTAAACAAAAGCCTGAATCATGATTTCCTCTGAATTCTCGGTGGGGCCCAAGTAGCTGGCAGTTGTTGTCGTTTTCAGCCCTCAAAACGACAACTATTGCGAGCTAGTTGGGTGGGGTGGCCTCGTCCATGGAGTGGAAGACCTGCTGCGCGGTCTTGAAGGCGGTGTTGGCGGAGGGAACGCCGCAGTAGATGGCGGTCTGCAGCAGGATTTCCTTGATCTCGTCCCTGCTCAGGCCGTTGGTGATGGCGGCACGGATGTGCATCGCGAGTTCTTCCCAGTGGCCGTGGGCCACCATCGCGGTGATGGTGACGGCGGAGCGCATCTGGCGGCTGATCCCGGGCCGGGTCCAGATCCCGCCCCAGGCGATCCGGGTGATCATGTCCTGGAAGTCCTCGGTGAAGGAATCCTTGTTGGCGTTGGCCCGGTCCACGTGGGCCGCGCCGAGCACCTCGCGGCGGACCTTCATGCCGCCGTCGTAGATCTCCTGGCTGGTGGCGTCCGGCTGCACGACGCCGTTCCGTTCCGGGCCGGCCTGCGGGCCGCCGGGCCGGGGGCCGGTCACTTTGCGGCTCCGCGGGATTCGGTCCAGCTGATCAGGCTGCGCAGCAGTTCGGCCACGTGCCCCGGGGCCTCGAAGGGTGCCAGGTGGGATACGCCCTCCAGCGTCGCGGCGCTGGCCGTGCCCCCGCCGGCGGTGATGCCGGCGGCGATCTCCTCGGCGAACGAGGGCGGGGCGACGGTGTCCTCGGCGCCGGCCAGGGCCTGGGTGGGGACCCGGATGCTGCCGAGTTCGTCCCGCACGTCGAAGCCGGCCAGGGCCTCGCAGCAGAAGGCGTAGCTGAACCGGTCCGCGTCCCGCAGGGTGTGCAGCAGTCGGCTGCTGAGCTCGGGCTGACGCTCCATGAAGCCCTGCGCGAACCAGCGCTGGGCGGAGCCCTCGATCATCACTCCGGTGCCCTGGTTGCGGACGGTTTCGGCCCGTTCCAGCCAGCCTTCCGGGGTGCCGATCTTCGCGCCGCTGCACTGCACGGACAGGCTCTTGAGCCGTTCGCCGTGCCTGATGCCCAGCTGCAGGCCAGTGGCCCCGCCGAGGGAGACTCCGGCGTAGTGGAACCGCGCGCCGGGCGCGATCGAGTCGACCAGTTCGATGACGGCGTCGGCCAGTTCGGCGACGGAAAAGGATTCGGCGGCGGCCGGGGAGACGCCGTGGCCGGGCAGGTCCCAGGCGACGACGTCGACGTCGTTGCCTAGCAGTGCGCCGGCCTGGCTCCAGAGCAGCGTGGAGGTGCCCAGCGACGGGCCCACCACGAGGAGGGGCTTATCGCCGAGCTCGCGCACGGGCGAGAGCAGTACGGCCTTGACGGTTGGTCTAGCCACGGTGGGCTCCGTTCTCTTCGGTCGCTTGGTTCGGTTCGATATGAGGGGGCAGGGCCGCCGCGAAGTCGGGCCACGCCGCGAGGATGCGTCGTGAGATTTCGGCGGCCTGGCCGAGGTAGTTGGCCGGGTCCAGCAACTCCTCAAGCCGCTCGTCGGAGAGCAGTTCGGCCGGGACGGCCGCGCGGAGCAGCTTGCGGTAGGTGCTTGGCTGTTCGGCCGCCGGCGCCTGCAGGGTCTGGTCCACCACGTCCTGGAGCCGTCGTGGGCCGTCCGCGCCCAGCAGCGGGCCGACGGCGGCAGTCACCGCCTCGGAGAGCAGCAGCGGGCCGGACAGGTCCAGGTTCCGGCGCATCGCCGACGGGAAGACCTGCAGGCCCTCGGCCAGTTCGCGGAGCTGTCCGGCGGCGCCCAGGCCCAGCCGGAGCAGGGAACGCAGCGCGGGCCACTCGCTGTGCCAGGCGCCGTCGGCACGTTCGTCGTTGAAATTGGCCGCCGCGAGGTGCAGCTGCGCCGCCAGCGCCGGTGCCTGCAGCGCGGCGCTGCGGACCAGCACGGACAGCACCGGGTTTTGCTTTTGTGGCATGGCCGAGGAGCCTCCCCGGCCCGCGGCCCGCGGTTCGGCGAGTTCGGCCACCTCCGGGCGGCTCAGGAAGAGCACGTCGGCGGCGATTTTGCCAGCGGCGTCCGTCACGGCTGCCAGGGCGTCGCCGAGCGCGGTGACCGCGAGCCGGTTGGTGTGCCAGGGCGCCGGGGCAGCGGCCAGTCCCAGCCGGGCGGCCAGGCGGTCGGCCAGGTCGAGCGGCGCGAGGGCCGAGCCTTCGGTCAGCACGGTGCCGGCCGCCAGGGTTCCGGCGGCTCCCCCGGTCTGCACCGGCAGCTCCAGTGCCTCGAGCCGGCGCGCGGCAGCGGCGAGCCCGTGGAACCACTGCGCGGCTTTGAGCCCGAAGCTGAACGGCAGCGAGTGCTGGGTCAGGCTCCGGCCCACGCACAGCGTCTGCTGGTGCCGCTCCGCGAGGGCGGCGAGGGCCGCCGTCGTGCGTTTGACGTCGGTGAGCAGTTCCCCAACGGTTCCGGCTGCCAGCAGCATCAGGGCGGAGTCGAGCACGTCCTGGCTGGTCAGCGAGGTGTGCACGGCGCGTCCGGCGCCGATGCCGGCCGTGTCGAGGGCCGTGACCTGCTTGCGGAGGTCGGCAAGCAGCGGGATCACCGGATTGGCGCCGCCCTGGGCTCGGACGGCGATTGAAGCGATGTCGTAGCGTCCGACGTCGGCGGCCTCCGCCACGAGGGCGGCGGACCCGGCCGGGGCCAGGGACGCTTCCTCGAGGACCGCGGCCCAGCCGGCTTCGACCCGGAGGATGGCGGCGAGCACCGCGCGGTCCCCGGTCAGCGCCGCCACCCGGGGCGACGCCGACACGGGGCTTAGCAGGCCGAAATCGCCGTCCCGGCCGGCAGCTGCGTCACCGTTGGGAATCGTCACTGCGAAGCGTCCTGAACGCCGGCATCCTCGATGCTACTGGCTTCAGCGCCGTCGCCTTCAAAATCGAGGAACACCGTCTCGCCCTCGCCCTGCAGCCGGATGTCCCAGCTGAGGCCGCCGTCGGGATCGCGCCGGGCGATCAGGGTGCGGCGGCGTGCCGGCTCCAGGGCGGACAGCAGCGGGTCGGCGGCGAGGGCCTCCTCGTTCTCCGGCAGGTAGACGCGGGTGAAGAGCCGGTTCATCAGGCCGCGGGCGAACACGACCACGGAGATGAACGGTGCGGCGCCGGGCGCGGTGGGGCCCGGGTTGACGGTGGTGAAGGTGAAGACGCCGGTGTTGCCGACGGCACTGCGGCCGAAGCCGGTGAAGGTGTAGCCGTCACGGACCAGGGAGCCGGTGCGCTGCGGGACCTGGCCCTCGGCGTCGGCCTGCCAGATCTCCAGGATGGCGTCCGGGACCGGATGGCCGGCGCCGTCGAACACGGTGCCCTGCAGGCGGATCGAGCCGGCGGACCCGGGGGCCAGCAGCTCCCGGTCCTTCGCGTAGGGCAGTGCGTAGCCGTAGAACGGGCCCACCGTCTGGCCGGGTGTGGGGGTCAATTTACTCATGGTCGTCTCCTTCTGCGCCCAGCGCCTCGTTCTCGGTCCAGGTCCGCTTCGAACCGGTCAGGACAATGTCCCAGTTGTAGGCCAGCGCCCACTCCGGCTTGGTCTGATCATGGTTGTAGCTGGCGACCAGGCGGTCCCGCGCGTCCTGGTCCACGATCGACTGGTAGATCGGGTCCAGGGCGAAGAGCGGGTCGCCGGGGAAGTACATCTGCGTGACGATCCGCTGCGTGAACTCCTGGCCGAAGAGGGAGAAGTGGATGTGGGCCGGCCGCCAGGCGTTCAGGTGGTTCTTCCACGGGTAAGCGCCGGGCTTGATCGTGGTGAAGCTGTAGGACCCGTCCGCGCCCGTGATGCAGCGGCCGACGCCGGTGAAGTTCGGGTCGAGCGGGGCCGGGTGCTGGTCGCGCTTGTGGATGTAGCGGCCCGAGGAGTTGGCCTGCCAGATTTCCACCAGCTGGCCCGCCACCGGCCGGCCGTCGCCGTCGAGCACCCGGCCGGAGACGATGATCCGCTCGCCCATCGGTTCGCCGTTGTGCTGGATGGTGAGGTCGGATTCGAGGGCGTGCACGTCCATGTGTCCGAAGGCCGGCGAGTACAGCTCAATGGTCTCGGGGTCCGCGTGCTGCAGGCTCTTGGTCGGGTGCCGGAGGATGCTGCTGCGGTACGGGGGGTAGTCCAGCCGCGGCTGGGTTTCCGCCGCGGCGCCGTTGAGGCGGGCCTGCGCGTAGGCGTCGCCCAGTGCCTTCATCTCGTCGCTGAGGATCTGCTGCGATTCCGCGGCAGTGTCCAGGGCCGGAACAGCCTGCGCGGCGGCCTGCGGTGTAGCCTCGGGTGCTGCGTCGGACACGTCTTCGGTGATCGGGTCCGCGTTGAAAATTTCGAGGTTGATTTCTTCAGGCACAGCAGCCTCCTTTCGTTGGGGTGGGTCGAACCTGGCCGGGAGCGGTCAGGCGGTGAGTTTGAGCTGGTGCAGATGGTCGTACTGCACGGCATGCCGGACCGGGGCGTTGGGGGCCCCGTAGCCGTCGTAGGAGCCGCGGCGTTCCACCATTTCGAAGAACACGCTGCCGACGGTCGCGGTGTAGAAGTGCAGGAATTCGCCGTCGGCGTCACGGTCGTAGAGCAGGTTCAGCTCGCGGAGGGTGGCGAGGAACCCCGGATCCAGGTCGAAACGCGCGTCCAGGTCCTCGTAGTAGTTCGCCGGGATGCGCAGGAAGTCCAGGCCGCGGCCGCGGGCGGCCCGGGCCGCGGCCACAAGGTCATCCACCGCGAACGCGATGTGTTCCTGGTAGGTCCGGCGCTGGATTCCGGTGGGTGCGCCGCCGGCTGCGTCCTGGCCGCCCTCCTGCTGGTGCAGCGGGGCCAGGTTCAGCACCAGCCGCACTCCGCGGTCCCGGGTGGTCATCACCTGGGAGCGGACCAGCCCGGTGGGACTGGCCACTTCGGCGTACGGCTGCGGCTCGAGGGCCAGGGCGCTGGTGTAGAAGAGCACGGCCTCGTCGAAGTGCTGCCACGGCTGGGCGAGGTTGACGTGGTCGATCACGGCCTGCGGCCCCGCAGCCCTGCCTGCGGCTGCGCCGGCAGCGCCGTCTCCAGTGCCGTTTCCAGTTCCGGCGGGCGTGCCGAACTCGTTGACCCAGGCGGCGGTCCCGTCCGGACTGCCCTGGCACAGGAAGATTTCGGTGGAGTCCGGGGCGGCGAAGCCCTGGAAGATTTCCTCGTTCGCCTGGCTCTTGCGCGGCACTGCGGGGGCCTTGAGCTGCTGCGCCCTGGCGGCGGCGATCACGGGTGAGTCGACGTCGAAGCCGACCGCGGCAATGGCGGTCTCCGCCGCGGCGGGGGCTTCCTCGTTGATGATCACGCGCGCGTGGCCCATGGTCCACAATTGCACATTCTTGGTCCGGTGCCGGCCGTTGAACGCGAAGCCGAGCTGGCCCAGCAGGGTCTCCAGGGCGGCGGTGTCGGCGGCCCGCACCTCGGCGAAGTTGAAGCCCGCCGGTTCGGCCACCTGCGGCAGCGTGGCCAGTTCCATCGGATGACGACGGCGGCCGGCGGTCCCGGCGGCCGTTTCGGCCGCCTCTGGCGCCGAGGGGTGCGCCTCCAGCCACTGTGCGCTTTGTTCCTCGAGCCAGATCAGCGAACGCATGGCATCCACCGCAGTGCGCTCGACGTCGGACTGCCGGAAGACGTCGTTGAACACCTCCAGCGAGACCGGGCCGGAGTAGCCGGCACGGACCACATGGCCCATGAACTTGGCGAGCTCGAACTGCCCCTCGCCCGGGAAGACCCGGTAGTGCCGGCTCCAGGACAGCACGTCCATGGACAGCTTCGGGGCGTCCGCCACCTGGACGAAGAAAATCTTCTCGGGGTTGAACCGCTCGATCGGGGCCGTGTCCCAGTCCCGGGACAGGATGTGGAACGAGTCGAGGCAGGTGCCCAGGTTCGGGTGGTCCACCAGTTCCACGAGGCGGTGGGCGTGCTCGTAGTCGTTGACGTATTTGCCCCATGCCAGGGCCTCGTAGGCGACCTTCACACCGTGCTCGCCGGCGAGCGAGGCGAGCCGGGACAGCTGCCCGGCGCGGAGCTCGTCGTCGTCGATGCTGGCGGTGGCCACGTTGGAGCAGACCAGGATGGTGTCCATGCCCAGCCGGGACATCAGCCGGAACTTGGCCTCCGCCCGGCGCAGGTTGGCGGCGAGCAGCTCCTCCGGCACGCTGTCGAAGTCGCGGAACGGCTGGTACAGGTCGAGGCCGAGGCCCAGGTCCGCGGCCATCGATCGGATCTCCTCCGGGCTCAGCGAGGACGTCACGAGGTCCTGCTCGAAGATCTCGATCCCGTCGAACCCGGCGACGGCGCAGGCGTGCATCTTCTCCTTCAGGGTGCCGGAGAGGCAGACGGTGGCGATTCCGGTGCGCATCAGGCGGCCACCTCCTCGGCAGCCACGAGCTCCAGGAAGTGGGCCCGCATCCGGTCCGCGTCCGCTTCGAGGCCGGTGAAAATCCGGAACGCGTCGGCTGCCTGGCCCACGGCCATCCGGCCGCCGTCGAGCACCTCGCAGCCCTTGGCGCGGGCTTCGCGGACCAGTTCGGTCTCGATCGGCCGGTAGACGATGTCCGCGACCCAGTGCCGGGGTTCCAGCAGGGACATGTCCAGCGGGACACCGGGGTGGGCGGCCATGCCCACCGGGGTGCAGTGCACCAGCCCGTCGGCGAGCGGCATGAGCCCGGGAAGCTCCGCCGTCGTCCGGGCCGTGACCTGGCTGTGCGGGAAGAACCCGGCCAGTTCGGCCGCCCGGTCCGCGCAGCGGGCCGCGTCGGTGTCCACGAGGTCCAGCCGCCGGACCCCGGCAGTCAACAGTGCGTAGGCGACAGCGGACCCGGCGCCGCCGGCGCCGAGCTGCACGACGCGGTCCAGCTTCGCCCCGGGCAGGCCGGAGGCGAGGGCGGAGGCAAAGCCGGAGAAATCGGTGTTGTGGCCGATGAAGCGGCCGTCGCGGATGGTCACGGTGTTGACGGCACCGAGGCGCCGGGCGTCCGGCGAGATCTCGTCGAGGTGTTCCAGCACCAACTGCTTGCACGGGTGGGTGATGTTCAATCCGTTGAAGCCGAGCCGCTGGGCGCCGGTCAGGAGTTCCCCGACGGCCTGGCCGGGGAGGCCCAGTTCGGTGAGGTCAATGGGGCGGTAAAGATACCGGAGGCCCTGCACATCGCCTTCGCGTTCATGCATGGGGGGCGTGAGGGACGGCGTCACGCCATCGCCTACGAGGCCCACGAGGAAGGACTCTGCTCGATTGCTCATCCGTCTAGCTCCTTTGACAACGGCACTCGGCGGCCGCAATGTGGGCGGCAGGCCGGGTGGTAGGGATTACATTACCGCAAGTGTTCACATATTGCACTGATGTTCTTATTACGAACATATATTTCTTCACTGCTGGGGCAGCCGGGCAGAGAGCTCGGCCGCGGCGGATTGGAGCAGCGGCACGAGGGCCACAAGGGCCTCCATGCTCATCCGGAAGACGGGCACAGCGGTGGCCAGCGAGGCGAAGGCATGGCCTTGGGAGTTGAAGACCGGGACGGCGACGGCGCGCATGCCCAGCTCGTTTTCCTCGTCCATGGTGGCGTAGCCCCGCTTCCGGACCAGCTCGATTTCGGCCCGGAACGCATCCCGGTCCGTGATGGAGAGTTCCGTCAGGGGCTCCAGTTCGAGGTCCTGCACCAGACGGTCCCGGGTGGCATCGTCGGCAAACGCAACCAGCGCCTTGCCCACCGAGGTAGTGTGCAGCGCGCCGAGGTGGCCCGGATCGGAGGTGACGCGGAAGGTCTGCGGACCGTCGACCTTGTTGACGGTGAGGTGGTGGTTTCCGTCACGCACCGAAAGGATGGTGGCCTCGCCGGTCTCCTCGGTGACGCGCCGCAGGATGGGAAGCGCCGTGCCGGCGAAGCCATGGTGGTTGGATACCCGCTGGCCGAGCTGGAAGACGCGCAGGCCCAGATGATAGCGGCGGCCGTCCGGCTCGTAGTCCACAAAGCCGTCCCTGGTCAGCGAACCGAGCAGGCGGTACGTGGTGCTGAAGGGCAGTTCCGCCCGGCGCGAGAGCTCCGCGGCACTGGCTCCGCGGGGTTCATCGCCGAGCAGGACCAGCAGGCCCAGAGCCTTGCCCACCATATCGGTGCGCGAGTCCTCCCTGGCCGGGCGCGCAGGCTTCGCGGTCTCTTCATCGGGGGCCCCGGCAGCGAGGTCCGGCTCTGTGTCTTGATTCACACTCATGCATCGATGTTCTCACATAGTGAGAGCTATTGCTAGATCGTGATTATTTTTCTTGACAAGTGACCGCGCTCACAGCCATGCTTGCTACATCGCACAAGTAGCTCCCACCATGTGGCTACTAGTCCGGGTCTTTCCTCGGTCCACCGGCTGCCGCACACTTGAAGCCACCGGCCGGCAGGACCCTCCCGATCCATCCGCGACAACGTCGTCACATTAAAGGAACACCATGAGCCAGACACTCCCGTCTACGACGCCGGGCACTGCCGCACCGGCCGGGACGCCTAAGAAGGCGGCCCTCGCCAGCTTCCTGGGCAGCGCCGTCGAGTACTACGACTTCTTCATTTTCGGGTCCGCCGCCGCCCTGATTTTTCCGAAGGTCTTCTTCCCGGACGCGGACGCCAACGCCGCCATCATGTCCTTCGCGACCTTCGGCTTCGCCTATGTGGCCCGTCCCGTCGGCGCCGTCATCCTGGGCCACTTCGGTGACCGGGTGGGCCGCCGGAAGGTCCTGATGTTCACGCTGCTGCTGATGGGCGCCTCCACCTTTGTGATCGGCTGCCTGCCGGACTTCAAGACCGTCGGCTGGTGGGCCCCCGTGCTGTTGGTGATTGCCCGGCTCTGCCAGGGCCTCTCCGCCGCCGGTGAGCAGGCCGGCGCCTCCTCCATGACCCTGGAGCACGCACCGGACAACCGCCGTTCGTTCTTCACCTCCTGGACCCTGACCGGCACCCAGGGCGGCCAGATCCTTGCCGCCCTCGTCTTTATCCCCGTCCTTGCCCTGCCTGACGAGGTCAAGTACGGCATCGGCTGGCGCATCCCGTTCTGGCTCAGCGCCGTCGTCGTCGTGGTTGCTTTCTTCATCCGCCGCACCCTGCACGAGCCGCCGGCCTTCGAGGAGGCCCAGAAGAGCGCCCAGATTTCCAAGCTCCCGGTCGCCGACCTGCTGAAGCACCACTGGCGCGACGTGCTCCGCGTTGTCGCATGCGCCTTCATCGCCGCCGTCTCCACCGTGTTCGGTACCCTGGCCATCAGCTACGCGAAGAATGTCGCCAACGTGGACGGCACCGTCACGCTGTGGCTGGTCGTGGGCGCCAACCTCGTGGCACTCGGTACCCAGCCGCTCTTCGGCAAGCTGGCCGACCGGATCGGACGCAAGCCGGTCTTCATCTACGGCGCTCTCTCCAGCGCGCTGCTGACCCCGGTATTCCTGCTCAGCCTCGAATCCGGCAGCGTCCCGCTGATGTTCCTGGCCGCAATCGGCTTCTTCTCCTTCGGCTACGCGGCCTCCAACGCCGTCTGGCCGTCCTTCTACGCCGAAATGTTCAGCACCAGGGTCCGCTTCTCCGGCCTGGCGATCGGCACCCAGCTCGGCTTCCTGATGGCAGGCTTCGCCCCGGCAATCGTGGCGGCCATGGGCGGCATCAAGCCCGGTGGCTGGGTTCAGATCACCATCTTCACCGGGATCATCTGCGCCATCGCCGCCATCTCCGCGCTGACCGCCAAGGAAACCTTCAAGGTTCCCACCAAGGAGCTCGGCCTGCGCTAAGGCCCCCGACGGGCAAGGGCATCCGCGACGCTCCCGCCCAGTTCTTATTGGAAAAGCCCGGCGTGTTCGGTGAGCACGCCGGGCTTTTCCGCGTGTCGGCGGTGTTGCGGGCGGAAGAACCGGGCGGGAGCGTCGTGTGGACCGCCCGACGGCGGGAGTTCAGCCCTGGC
Source organism: Arthrobacter sp. 05N425 (assembly GCF_056397125.1). Lineage (NCBI taxonomy): Bacteria > Bacillati > Actinomycetota > Actinomycetes > Micrococcales > Micrococcaceae > Arthrobacter > Arthrobacter sp. 05N425. The sequence continues at coordinate 7,334 of NZ_JBFTMU010000015.1, read as the reverse complement.
CGGCGCCCAGCACGGCGGCCAGGTCGTAGCTGACCGGCTCCTCCAGCTGGGCGTAGGTGCAGGACCCCGGCTCCCGGTCCGGCCGCCAGCGGACGAACTGGGTGGTGTGCCGGAAACGCGCGCCCTCCATGTGGTCATACTTCACCTCCACCACCCGCTCCGGGCGCAGTGGCGTGAAGCCCAGGTCCTTGCCCCCGCTCCACCGGCTGCCCTCGGCGTTGCGCGGCGTCCGGGCCCCCTCCTCCTGCCTGGCCCACGCCCACGGGTGGTCGGCAAAATCGGTGACGAGTGGCTGGAGTTCCTCGAACAGCTCCTTGCGGCGCTGCATCGGGAACGCACCCACCACACCCACGTTGGCGAGCACGCCGTCGTCGTCGTAGAGCCCCAGCAGCAGCGAACCGATCCGGTCCGGGCCGGAGGTGTGCACCCGGTAACCGGCGAGGACACAGTCAGCGGTGCGTTCGTGCTTGACCTTGAACATGGTGCGCTTGTCCGGCTGGTAGCTGGAGTCAAGCGCCTTGGCCACGATCCCGTCCAGGCCGGCGCCTTCGAACTGCCGGAACCACGTCGCCGCGGTGTCCCGGTCCGCGGTGGCGGCGGTTAAGTGCACCGGCGCGGAGCTGTCCGCGAGCACCCGCTCGAGGGCCGCCCGGCGCTCCCCGAAGGGCCGGGCGGTGAGATCCTCGTCGTCGAGGGCCAGCAGGTCGAAGGCAACGAAACTTGCGGGGGTCTGGGCGGCGAGCAGCCGGACGCGGCTCGCCGCCGGGTGGATCCGCTGCTGGAGGGCATCGAAGTCCAGGCGGTCCCCCGCGGCGCCGACCAGGACGATCTCGCCGTCGAGAACGCAGCGCGGCGGGAGGTTTGCCTTGAGTGACTCCACGAGCTCCGGGAAGTACCGGGTCAGGGGTTTGCCGTTGCGGCTGCCGATCTCCACCTCGTCACCGTCGCGGAAGATGATGGAACGGAATCCGTCCCACTTGGGCTCAAAACTCATCGAACCCTCCGGCAGGGCGCTTACGGCTTTCGCCAGCATCGGCGCGATCGGGGGCATCAGCGGCAGTCGCATACGGCCCATTCTGTCCGGGCCGGCCGCCGACGTCGACCCCCGGGCGGCCAGCCGGGGGCTAGCGGCCGACCGGGGGCTAGCGGCCGACCGTCGTGCGGATTTCCACGACAGAGCCTGCGTGCCCCTGGGCCGGCGGCCCTGGCGCGGAAATCAGGACGGCCCGGAAAACTAACCCACCGCTTACCGGGCCGAAACGCAGCGGCAACAATGGCGCAGGACACTGGAAGTGCCGGCAAGAGCAGGCACCAGCTCCAGTCCAGGAGGCCCGCCATGTTGAAGGAAGCCAAAGCCCAGACCACCCGCATCCGCGCCCTCGACCAGTTGCACCGCGGCGACGAGATCGAGGCCCGCCTGCGCGTCGGCCCCAACTACGACGACGTCGTGATCCGCCGCGGCAGCGTGCAGGAAACGGCGCCGGGGATCGGCGTCGTCTGGATCCTGGACCGGCAATCGGGCACGCGCAAGGCGGTCAACGCCGACGAGTGCACCCTCTGGCGTGTGGCCTAACGAGCTAGCCGCCGGCGACGGACTGGATGATCAGGACCTCCTGGCCGGGCGCCACTTCCGTGCCGAGGCCCTGCAGCCGCCGGATTTCATTCCCGTTGACGTATATATTCACGTAGCGGCGGACGGCTCCGGTTTCGTCCCGCAGCCGCCGGGACAGGGCGGGGAAGTCCCCGGCCACAGTATCCAGCACCCATTGGACCGTTACGGCCCCGTCCGCGGGCGCAGTCAGGATGGACTGCCCGCCGGCCAGCGGTTGCAGGACGCTGGGAAGCAGCACACTGATCTCAGGCACAGTTAGCCTCAAGCGGAAGCCGCGGCAACGCGCGCCGCAGGCGCCGGGGCGCCGACAACAGCCGCGGCCCGCACGCACAGCACGTCGGGCAGGTGCGAGGCGACCTCGGTGAAGTGTTCGCCTTCGTCGGCGCTGGCGTAGACGCTGCCGCCGCGGGTCCCAAAGTAGACTCCGGCGGGTTCGGCGGCGTCGACGCAGGCCGCGTCGCGGAGCACGGAATTGAACTCTGCCCCGGGCAGGCCGGCATCCAGCCGCTTCCAGCTCCCGCCGGCGTCGTCGGTCCGGTGCACGGCAAGCTTTCCGCCGGGCGGGATCCGTTCGCCGTCGGCCTTCAGCGGGATGACCCAGGCTGTGCCCGCGCGGCGCGGGTGCGTCAGCATGACAAAGCCGAAGTCCGCCGGCAAGCCCTCGGCAATCGATTCCCAGTTCTCGGCGTCGTCATCGCTGCGGTAGACGCCGTGGTGGTTCTGCGCGTACAGGCGCCCGTCCACCGCGGCGTCGGCGGCAATCTTGTGGACGCACTGGCCGAATTCGGGGTTGGGATCGGGCATGAAGTAAGCCGAGATCCCCTTGTTCCGCGGCTCCCAGGACGTCCCGCCGTCGAGCGAGCGGTAGACACCGCCGGTGCTCATGGCGACGTGTACCTTCTCCCCGTCCGGGTTGACGACGATCGAATGTGCCGCCGCCCCGCCGTAGCCGGCCCCCCATTCACTGCGGTGCGGGTGGTCCCAGAGGCCGCGGTTGAGCTCGAAGTGTTCGCCGCCGTCGGTGGATTTCCAGACCGAGATCGGCTCGCACCCGGCCCAGACGACGCCGGGGCGCGACTCCGCGTCGGGGTGGATCTGCCAGACGCGCTCCAGCGCGGCGTCGGTGTCCTCGGGAAAGCGGATGGCTCCGTTTTCCGGCTCGTTCCAGGTTTCGCCAAGGTCGTCGGAGTGGAAGACGGTGGGACCCCAGTGTTCCGAGCGGACGCCGACGAGGATGCGGGTCCGGCCTTCGCGCGTGTCGATTCCGATGCTTGGGATCTCGCTCATCAGGAAATGCGGGCCGGAGAGGGACCAGTTTTGCCGGTCCGGGCTGCTGGCCAGCCAGAGCCCTTTCTTGGTGCCGATCGCCAGGACATAACTTTCTGCGGTAGCCATGCCCTACATGCAACCACCGCGGCCCGGCTGCCGCAATGGTTTTTCGGGGGTCAATCGACGAATTCAGACTGGGTTTCGACGAAGTCCCAGTCGGCGGCGCTCAGGACGCCGGTGGCCTTGTCCGGATGCGGGCCGCCGGCCTCGGCAATGCCCTGCAGCACCGGGAGCGGTAACTCCTCGGCCCGCAGGTTCCCGCGCAGCCATTCCTTGCTGGCAAGGTCCAGGTCCAGCCACCACATGAAGATTTCCACCGCTGCCGCCCTTCCCGTGTCCTCCAACCGTAGGCCCGGCGCCGGAGTCGATCAAGGGAGGAAGGCCCTAGCCGGGCCGGAAGAGCGGGGCAAGAATTGGGTATGCCCGCAGAGCGCATGAGCCCAGCACCTCTGGTTGTCGGCGTCCTCCCGGGCCAGCCCCCGGAGGTGCTTGAAACGGCGGTGACACTGGCGAGAAGCCTTTCCGCCCCGCTGGTCTGTGCCTACGTGGACGAGGCCAGCTACCTCGTGGAGTGGGATCCGGCCCGGTCCGCGCACCGGCTCTCGCTCCACCCGGAGGCCGACAATGCGGAGATCCGGGCAGCCATCGAGCGGCTGCGGTCCGAGATCGCCGCCGTCTGCGATGTCCCGGGGGTGGAATGGAACCTGCGGACCCTGGCCGGGGATCCCGCCCGGGCGCTCGGCCGGCTGGCGGCGGACGCCGGTGCGGCCATGATCATCGTCGGTACTCCCGAACCCGGACTCGGGCACCGGCTCACTGCTGCACTCAACGGATCGGTGGCCGCCTGGCTCAGCCATCATCAGGACCGCCCGGTCCTCATCGTCCCGGTGCGGTCCAGCGGGGCGGGCAGGCCCCGCCGCGGCTCCTGACCGGCCCGGGAAAATAAAGCGAAAGTAGTTATTCGAGGTGCTGGCGCATCGTCTCTACTGCCAAGTAAGGTTGTATTCGTAGGCGGGAAACCCCTACCCCATAGCTGCTCCGGAGTGCGTATCCCCCAATAACGCACTCCGGAGCTCTTTAATTTCCGGACAGAATTCCTCTTCCCGTCACGGTACCCCCGGAGGGTACTTGCCATATACCCCTGGGGGGTATAACTTGATGGGATGAACGAGTCCGACGCCTCCATCGTGGCGCCCCTGGAGGGCGCACCGCCCCAGCAGCACGGCTACACCGCCAACAAGGACGCCTACCTCAAGCGGCTCAAACGGATCGAGGGCCAGGTCCGCGGCATTGCCCGGATGGTCGATGAGGACAAGTACTGCATCGACATCCTGACCCAGGTCGCCGCCGTCACCAAGGCCCTGCACGCCGTCAGCCTCGGTCTGGTGGAAGAACACATCGGCCACTGCGTGGTCGGGGCGGCCGCGGAACCGGATCCGGAACTTCGCGCCGAAGCCATCGACTTCAAAGTGAAGGAGGCCACCGATGCCATCGGGCGCCTGCTGCGGTAGCGGCAACACCACTCACCACACCTCCCACAACACGACCGGACTGGTAAACCAGTCCCCCACCAAGGAGCAAGCCATGAGCACCGTTTCCACCACCGTCGAGGTATCCGGGATGACCTGCGGGCACTGCGTGTCCTCCGTCTCCGAAGAACTTGAAGCGCTGGCGGGCGTCGAAAGCGTCGATGTCGACCTCAACGCGGGCGGGATCTCCACCGTCACCATCACCTCCGACAAGGCACTCTCGCCCGCCGAAATCGGCGAAGCGGTCGCCGAGGCGGGCTACCTGGTGGTCGCGAACGAGGCCTGAGCCCGGCGCCGGGCGGCCTCCCGAAAGCGGGACCTGAGCAGGACTTCACCGAGCACGACCGAGGAGAACATACCGTGAGCAACGCGCAACTGCTGGACCAGTCCGGAAGCCGGGTGATTGAACTCGACATCGAGGGCATGACCTGCGCCTCCTGCGTCGGCCGGGTCGAGCGCAAGTTGGGAAAGCTCGACGGCGTGCAGGCTTCGGTTAACCTCCCGCTGGAGTCCGCCCGGGTCACCGTCCCGGCCAACATCTCAGACGAGCAGATCGCTGCGACAGTGAACGCCGCCGGTTACAAGGCCACAGTGCGGACCCTGCGGGAGCCTGCCTCCCCGGCCGAGGAGACTGCCGCAGGACCTGCGGCGACGCTGAAGCCCCGGCTGGTTGTCGCGGCCGCCCTCACCGTCCCGGTTTTCGTGCTCTCGATGCTCCCGGCCGTCCAGTTCCCGAACTGGGGCTGGGTTGCCGCCGCGCTGGCGTTGCCGGTGGTCAGCTGGGCGGCGTGGCCGTTCCACCGGGCCGCGGCAGTGAACGCCCGGCACCTGTCATCCACCATGGACACGCTGGTGTCGATCGGCGTATCGGCTGCCTATATCTTCTCGGCCTGGCAGCTCCTGGCCGATCCCCGCCTGACCGAGCACCCGGGCATGGAGGGCATGGGTTCGGCCGGCCTGTACTTCGAGGTCGCCTCGGTCGTCACGACCTTCCTGCTGCTCGGCCGCTATCTGGAGGCGAACGCCAAGCGCAAGGCCGGTGACGCGCTCAAGGCCCTGCTGGATCTGGGCGCCAAGGATGCCACCGTGCTCCGCGACGGCACCGAGTTCCCGGTGCCCGCGGACCGGCTCCGGGTCGGGGACGTCGTCGTGGTCCGCCCGGGCGAGAAGATCCCCACCGACGGCGTGGTCATCGAGGGCGCGTCCGCCGTTGACGCCTCCCTGGTGACGGGGGAATCGGTGCCGGTTGAAGTCGGTCCGGACAGCCCCGTCACGGGGGCCACCATCAACACCTCCGGCCGGATCCTGGTCCGCGCCACGCGGGTCGGCGCCGACACCACCCTGGCCCAGATGGGCCGGCTGGTCTCCCAGGCGCAGTCGGGGAAGGCCCCGATCGCCCGGCTCGCAGACCGCATCAGCGCCGTCTTCGTCCCCGTGGTCCTCGCCATCGCCGCGCTCACCTTCGGTGCGTGGCTGCTCTTGGCCGGGCCGGAGGTCAGCGACGCCGAGCTTCGCGCCGCCTTCACGGCGGCCGTCGCGGTGCTGGTGATCGCGTGCCCGTGCGCCCTGGGGCTCGCCACCCCGGTCGGCCTGCTCACTGGCACAGGCCGCGGCGCCCAGCTGGGCATCCTGATCAAGGGCCCGCAGGTGCTCGAGGACACCCGCACCGTGGACACCATCCTGCTGGACAAGACCGGCACCGTCACCACCGGGCACCTTGCCGTCGCCGGCACCAGCGCGTTCGCCCCGTTCAGCGAAAACGAGGTCCTGCGGCTCGCCGGCGCAGCGGAGGCCGCGTCCGAACACCCCGTCGCCCGGGCCATCGCGGCAGCGGCGCTCAGCGCGGAGCGTGGGCGCGGCGACGACGCGCGGCTGCCCGCCGTCGTCGGCTTCCATTCGGCCCCGGGCGGCGGTGTCCGCGGCAGCGTGGAAGGCCGCCTCGTTACGGTGGGCCGGTCCGGCTGGCTGCAGGGGAACGGCGTTGCGGTCTCTGGAGCGCAGCGCGAAGCCTTGTCCGCCGCCGAGCAGTCCGGGGCCACCGCCATCTGGGTGGCCGTCGACGGCGAACCGGCCGGCATCGTCAGCCTGCGCGACACGCTGAAGCCCGGCTCCGCTGCGGCAATCGCCCGGCTGCGGGAGCTGGGGCTGCGGCCCATCCTGCTGACCGGCGACAACGCCGCGGTGGCCGGCCAGGTGGCCGCCGCCGTCGGCATCCCGCCGGAGGACGTCTTCGCGGGGGTCCTGCCGGAGGGCAAGGTCGACGCCGTGCGGAGGCTGCAGGCCGGCGGCGCCACGGTGGCCATGGCCGGCGACGGCGTGAACGACGCAGCAGCGCTGGCCCAGGCGGATCTGGGCATCGCGATGGGCTCCGGCACCGACGTCGCCATCGAAGCCGCGGACCTGACCGTGATGGGCAACGATCTGGGGCAGGTCGCGCAGGCCATCGAGCTGTCCCGCCGGACCCTGGCCACGATCAAGACGAACCTGTTCTGGGCCTTCTTCTACAACGCCATCGGCATTCCGGTTGCTGCGCTGGGCCTGCTCAACCCAATGATCGCCGGCGCGGCGATGGCGGCCAGCTCCGTGCTGGTGGTGGCCAACTCGCTGCGGCTGCGCAGCTTCGGCAAGTAACCCGATGGGGAGTGCTGCCCATCGACAGTTTTTTGCGCGGCAGGGTAGGTTCGAGGCATTGGATCTTCCGGATCAGCCGGGGGCCGCTGGGGATGCCGAGAGTTTCGGGTCCGGTGAACTAAGGAGTTTTTTCGAATGGCTATTTGGGGTGCAGATGTTGCTCAGCTCAAGACTCTTGGGACGAAGCTGCAGGCCGGTTCTCAGGAGATCGACAACCAGAGGTCGATGCTGAC
>NZ_JBFTMU010000014.1:0-197584 GCF_056397125.1 Arthrobacter sp. 05N425 | reverse complement strand
TGGCAGGCCCGGCACAATCAACCAATTCAATACAAAATTGGTATCAACAAACTTGGCACACTATTGAGTTCTCAAACAACAGACACACCCGGCACCACCCAAACCCAACGGTCCAGGATCGCTCCGGAGCAACTTTTCAAACTTACCCGCGTGCTTGACCCTAGTCAAATCAGCGGTCCGACTCAGTCTTGCCATAGGCTTCTTGGTCTTCTTAGCGGATCAACTCCGGGGAGCAGCGCGGAAATAAACTCTACCACCACTTGAGCCGGGTGACAAAGCGGCCCCGGCGGTCTCTCCTGCGGCCCCGGATCGGCGGACGGCGCAGGACACGGAAAAGCCCGGAATCCCAAGGATTCCGGGCCCTCCGATCGAGATGGCCGTCACAGCCATGCCGTCGCGTGGCTAGCTGATCGCCTTGAAGTAGGCGGCGCCCAGCGGAGGCAACGTCACGGTGAGCGTGGCGGGCTGGCCGTCGGTGCCGCCGTCGGCCGCTGTCAGGGTGCCCTCGTTCAGGACACCCGAGCCGCCGTAGGCAGCGGCGTCGGTGTTCAGGACTTCCTGCCACTGCCCCACGGCCGGGACGCCCAAGCGGAAGTCCTGGTGCGGGGAGCCGGAGAAGTTGAAGGCGCACACCAGCTCGTTGCCGGCGGCGTCCCGGCGGATAAAGGTCAGCACGTTCCGGTCCGCGTCCCCGCCGTTGATCCACTGGAAGCCGTCGGGGTCGTTGTCGCGTTCGTACAAGGCCGGAGTGGAGCTGTACAGCTCGTTCAGGTCCTTGGTCAGGAGCTGCACGCCGCGGTGCGCGGGGATGTCGGCCAGCCACCAGTCCAGGCCGTACTGTTCTGACCATTCCGCTTCCTGGCCGAACTCGGTGCCCATGAACATTAGCTGCTTGCCCGGGTGGGCCCACTGGTAGCCCAGGAAGGCCCGCAGGTTCGCGAGCTGCTGCCAGCGGTCGCCGGGCATCTTGCGCAGCATCGAGCCCTTGCCGTGCACAACCTCGTCGTGGCTGATCGGCAGCAGGAAATTTTCCGTGTAGGCGTAAACCAGGGAGAACGTGATGGTGCCGTGGTGCCACTTCCGGTTGAACGGGTCCTCGGCCATGTACTTGAGCGAGTCGTGCATCCAGCCCATGTTCCACTTGATGCCGAAGCCCAGGCCACCCTGGCTGGTGGGGGCGGTGACACCCGGGAATGCCGTGGATTCCTCGGCGATCATGACCGCACCGGGGTGCGTCTTGTAGACCGTTGCGTTGACCTCCTGCAGGAAGGAGATCGCCTCGAGGTTCTCGCGGCCGCCAAAGCGGTTCGGCTGCCACTGGCCCTCCTCACGGGAGTAATCCAGGTAGAGCATCGAGGCCACGGCGTCGACGCGGAGGCCGTCGATGTGGAACTCGTCCAGCCAGTAGAGGGCGTTGGCGACCAGGAAGTTGCGGACTTCGCTGCGGCCGAAGTCGAAGATCAGCGTGCCCCAGTCCGGGTGTTCGCCCAGGTTCGGATCGGAGTGCTCGTACAGCGGCCCACCATCGAATTGGGCCAGCGCCCAGGCATCCTTGGGGAAGTGCGCCGGCACCCAGTCCAACAGCACGCCGATCCCGGCCTGGTGCAGTTCGTCCACGAGGTGCCGGAACTCGTCCGGGTGCCCGAAGCGCGAGGTGGGTGCGAAGTAGGACGTGACCTGGTAGCCCCACGATCCGCCGAAGGGGTGTTCCGCGACGGGCATGAACTCCACGTGGGTGAAGCCGAGCCACTTCACGTACTCCACGAGTTCCTTGGCCAGCTGGCGGTAGTCGAGCCCGACCCGCCAGGACCCAAGGTGGACCTCGTAGACGCTCATCGCGGCATTGTGTGGATCCTGGGCCGCGCGGGCCTTCATCCATTCCTCGTCCTTGAAGGCGTAGGAGGGCTCGACGACGCGGGACGCCGTCAGCGGAGGAACCTCCGTGCCGAAGGCAAGCGGATCGGCCTTCTCCACCCAGTGCCCGTGCTTGGTCTTGATCTCGAATTTGTAGCACGCCCCTGCTATAACGCCGGGGATGAACAGTTCCCACACCCCGGAGGAGCCGAGGGAGCGCATGGAGAATTCCCGGCCGTCCCAGCCGTTGAAGTCGCCCTTGACCCGCACGGCCTGGGCGTTCGGGGCCCACACCGCGAAGGACACGCCGTCGACGTCGCCCAGGACGGACTTGTAGTGCTGGACGTGTGCGCCCAGCACATCCCAGAGGCGCTCGTGGCGGCCTTCGCCGATCAGGTGCAGGTCGATCTCCCCCACCGTCGGCAGGTAGCGGTAAGGCTCGTCCGCCTGCTGCGGTGCCTGGCCTTCATAAGTGACCTCAAGCCGGTAGTCCGGAACGTGCCCTTCGTCCAGCGGGTCCAGCACGGCCACCCACACGCCGCCGGATTCGTGCGACATCGGGAAACTGCCGGCCGCGGTGACCACGGAGACGGCTTCCGCAAGGTGCTTCACGGTGCGGATGGTGACGTGGCCGTAGTCGTCGAGGTGCGCGCCAAGGACCGAATGCGGCGCGTGGTGCTCGCCGGCGGCGACGCGCGCAAGGGTCTCCGCGTCCACGGGAAGCGGGACTCCGGGTCGATCGGTACGTGCTGAACCTGTCATTTTGTTACCTTCCGCTGCGGCTTCGGCGGGAACGCCGGGGCCTGTACTGCCGAGGAGACGACGGGATGCATTCACCGGGATGGCGAGCCAGTCCGGCCTGTTCCGTAGTTCGTAAACAACTTCGTAGAGAGCCTTGTCCAGCCACAACGCCACGAACAGGGGCGAGTCGCGGTCGATCGTGCCGGGGGTGACTTCCGCATAGCCGGCCAGGAAGGCCTCGGCGCAGTCGTCCACCCAGGCCGCGGGGACGACGGCGTCGTCGTACTCGCGGACGGCGGCGCCGGCGGCGTAGTCGAAGGACCGCAGCATGCCGACCACGTCGCGGAGCGGCACGTCCGGGAAGTTGCGTTCGGAGATCGGGCGCAGCGGCTCCCCTTCGAAGTCCAGGATCGCCCAGCGGGCCGGTTTCCCGGGTCCGCCGGGGACCTGCAGGATCTGGCCGAGATGCAGGTCGCCGTGGATCCGCTGCAGCCGGCCGGCACTGCTGCCTTCGAGCCGCGTAAGGAGCGCCTCAAGTTCATCGTCGAAGGGCCCGACGGCGGCGCCGGCTTCCGCCCACGACTGCCGGACCCGCTGGGCGACGCCGGGCGCGATGTCCCCGCCCGGCACGGACTCCGCTGCGGTGCCGAGCGCCTCGGCGAGCCGACGGTGCACGGTGGCCGTGGCGACGCCCAGGGCGCGGGCTTCGGCGGTGAAGTCGGTGCCGGTGCTGGCCGCGTCCACGGCCAGGCGCCAGGCGTCCAGGCCGCCGGCCAGGAAGTCGTGCGCGACGGCGAGCTCGCCGCGGGCGGTCGAGGCACCCCCGGGGACGGTCCATTCGCCGGTGACCCAGCCGAGGGTGGCCGGGACCTCAACGGTGCGGCCGGCGGTCAGGGCCGCGCCGATCTCGACTTCGGGATTCTGCCCCTCGGACAGCACCCGGAAGAATTTGAGGATCGCCGCGGAGGCACCGTCGTCCACTATGACCGAACTGTTGGACTGCTCGCCGGAGAGCACCCGGACCTTGCCAGTGGCGAACGGCAGCCGGTAATCGGATTCCACCAGGTGCCCGGCGGCCGTACCGTCGCTTGTGGCGGCGCGTTCGCGCATGAGTTCAAGCCAGGCCGCGATAAACGCCGGGTCGTGCACGCCGTCGTAGATCCAGCCGTGTGCCGCGTCCGTGCCGTCCGCGGGAATCTCCCCGAGCAGGGCGGCTCCCGCGCCCGCCAGCGGCAGGGCGCGGGAGCTGAGCGGCACCTGCACGACGTCGGTGCGGTTGCCGTCCGCCGTCGGGTACGTCACCGCGAGCAGCAGAACTTCAAGCTCCGCGCCGATCTCCGGCGTCGCGGCCGCCGGGCCGGCGCCGAGGCGCACACGGCCCGCCGGCTCGAAGCTGAAGTGCGCGCTCTTGACGGGGAACCAGCGCTGGCGCGGCAGCCAGCTGCGGAGCAGGGCGTCCAGCGCGGGGGAAAGGGTGGGTCGGGTCATTTCAGCCTTCGATGGACAGGATAGGCATCGCCTGGGTGTGGGGCGAGGCCGGGTTGGATGCGGCCGAACGGATCCGCAGCCAGAAGAAGTCGTGGCTGCCCAGGGTGAGGGTCAGCGTGCCGTCGTCGGAAATGGCGGGGAACGCCTGACCGCCGAAAACGTCGCGGAGCCCGCGGCCGGCATACTGCGGCACCCTCAGCGTGGTGGCCACCGGGTGCTGGGACAGGTTGAACGCGCACAGGATGGTCTCTGCCTCCTCGCCGGCGGCGTTGCCCGCCGGTAGGTCGCGCAGGTAGGAAAGGACGACGTCGTGGTCCGCCTCGACGTGCTGGAACGAGCCGAGCCCGAAGGCAGGGTGGTTCCTGCGGACGCTGAGGATCTGACGGGTCCAGCGCAGCAGCGAGCCGGAGTGGGCGGCCTCGGCTTCAACGTTGGCCATGCTGTAGTTGTAGACCAGCGACTGGATCACCGGGAGGTAGAGCTTGCCCGGGTCGGCGTTGGAGAACCCGGCGTTGCGGTCCGGGTTCCATTGCATCGGGGTGCGGACCGCGTCGCGGTCCTCGAGCCAGATGTTGTCGCCCATGCCGATTTCGTCTCCGTAGTACAGGAACGGGCTTCCCGGCAGCGAGAGCAGCAACGCGTTGATCAGTTCGATCTCGGAGCGGGAGTTGTCCAGCAGCGGGGCCAGCCGGCGGCGGATGCCGATGTTGGCGCGCATGCGGGGGTCCGGCGCGTACCAGCCGAGCATCGCGGCGCGCTCGTCGGCCGTGACCATTTCCAGAGTGAGCTCGTCATGGTTGCGAAGGAAGGTGCCCCATTGGGCGCCCTCCGGTATGTCCGGGGTGTCCTTCATCGTCTCGATGATGGGCGCGGCCTTCTGGTCCCGCAACGCGTAGTACAGCCGCGGCATGATCGGGAAGTGGAAGGCCATGTGGCATTCCGGTTCCTCTTCGGTGCCGAAGTATTCCACCACTTCGGCCGGTGGCTGGTTGGCTTCGGCGATGATCACACGGCCGGGGTAGCTTTCGTCGACCATCCGGCGCAGCTGGCGCAGGAACTCGTGGGTGGCCGGCAGGTTCTCGCAGTTGGTGCCCTCCTCCTCGAAGAGGTAGGGAATGGCGTCGGCGCGGAAGCCGTCAATACCTTGGTCCAGCCAGAACCGCACGACGTCGAACAGGGCATCGATCACCTTGGGGTTCTCGAAGTTCAGGTCCGGCTGGTGGGAGAAGAATCGGTGCCAGAAGAACTGGCGGCGGATCGGATCGAAGGTCCAGTTGGATTCCTCGGTATCCACGAAGATGATGCGGGCGTCCTGGTATTTCTCGTCCGTGTCGCTCCACACGTAGAAATCTCCGAACGGGCCGTCCGGGTCCTTGCGCGACTCCTGGAACCAGGGGTGCTGGTCCGAGGTGTGGTTCAGCGGCAGGTCGATGATGACCCGGACGCCGCGGGCGTGGGCCTCCGCGACGAGCCGCTTGAAGTCGCTGATGGTGCCGAATTCGTCCAGCACCGAATTGTAGTCCGAGATGTCGTAGCCGCCGTCGCGCAGCGGAGACTGGAAGAAGGGCGGCAGCCAGAGGCAGTCGACGCCGAGCCACTGCAGGTAGTCCAGCTTCTCGATCAGGCCGTGGAAGTCGCCGGAGCCGTCGCCGTTGCCGTCGGCGAAACCACGCACCAGGACCTCGTAAAAGACCGCCTTCCGGTACCAGTGGGGGTCGTGCTGGAGTCCGGGAGCGTTCAGTTCGAAAGTCCCCTTCGGGGTGAAGTGCTGGTTGGGGTTGCTCGGGCTGAAACTCACGGGCGCTGCCTCCGGATGCTCAGGATGTGGGCTGGTTCGACATGTGCGTCAAGGCGTACGTAGTTGTACTCCCCCCATTCCCAGCTTTCGCCGGTCAGCAGGTCATCGACGACGAAGCGGCCGTTGTGCGTCAGGTCCTCAGGGTCCAGCTCCAGCGCCGCCACGTCCAGCGTCACCGTGCTCTCCCGGATGCCATGCGGATCCACGTTGACCACGACGATCAAGGTGTCCTTGCTGCCGTCCGGGAGGGTCTTGTGCTTTGAGTAGACCACGGTGGCGTTGTCCGTGCTCTGGTGCACCGTGAGGTTCTGCAGGTCGCCGAGGGCCGGGTGGGTGTGCCGGATCTCGTTGAGCCGGGTGAGGTACGGGGCCAGGGTGCGGCCGGACTCCGCCGCGGCGTCCCAGTCGCGGGCCTTGTACTCGAACTTCTCGTTGTCGATGTACTCCTCCGCGCCCGGCCGGGCGACGTGCTCGTACAGTTCGTAGCCGGCATAGACGCCCCAGATGGGGCTGGCGGTGGCGGCAAGCGTGGCACGGATCTTGAACGCCGCCGGTCCGCCGAACTGCAGGTACTCGGTGAGGATGTCCGGGGTGTTGACGAAGAAGTTCGGACGGAAGTAGGCCGGGGATTCGTGGCTGACCTCCTGGAAGTACTCCTCCAGCTCCTCCTTGGTGTTGCGCCAGGTGAAGTAGGTGTACGACTGCTGGAACCCGGCCCGTCCCAGCGCGTGCATCATCGCCGGCCGGGTGAAGGCCTCGGCCAGGAAGACGACCTCGGGGTTCTTCTTGTTGACCTTGGCGATCAGCCATTCCCAGAACCACACCGGCTTGGTGTGCGGGTTGTCCACGCGGAAGATCTTGACGCCGTGGCTGATCCAGAGCTGGACGATCCGCAGGATCTCGTTGGACAGGCCTGCCGGGTCGTTGTCAAAGTTCAGCGGGAAGATGTCCTGGTACTTCTTCGGCGGGTTTTCGGCGTAGGCGATGCTGCCGTCCACGCGGGTGGTGAACCATTCGGGATGGCTCTGCACCCAGGGGTGGTCCGGGGCGGCCTGCAGCGCGAGGTCCAACGCCACCTCCAGCCCCAGTTCGCCGGCGCGCGCCACGAAGGCGTCGAAGTCCTCAAAGGTGCCCAGGTCCGGGTGGATGGCGTCATGGCCGCCTTCCTTGGCACCGATCGCCCACGGGGAGCCGGGGTCGTGCGGGCCGGCCAGCAGGGTGTTGTTCGGGCCCTTACGGTGCTGGGTACCGATCGGGTGGATCGGCGGCATGTAGATGATGTCGAAACCCATCGCGGCGACGGCGTCGAGCCGCTTCGCGGCGGTGCGGAACGTCCCGGAGGTCCACTCGCCGGTTTCGTGGTTGCGGACGGCGCCCTCCGAGCGGGGGAAGAACTCGTACCAGGCGCCTCGGCCGGCGAGCTCGCGCTCCACCAGCAGCGGATACGGCTCGGAGACGGTCACCAGTTCCCGGATCGGCTGGCGCGCAACCACATCGGCGACGTCGGCGCTGAAGCCGGCGGCGAGGCGCTCCTCCGGGGTCTTCGAACCATCGGACAGGCCGACGACGGCGATCCGCAGGGTCCGCCGGTCGGCGGAGGGACGGGTGGCGTCCTCGGAGGCCTCGGTCAGCAGGGCGGCGCCCTCGGCCAGCATCAGCTCGACGTCGATGCCCGCTTCGATCTTGACTTCGGCGTTGTGGTGCCAGGTGCCGTAGCGGTCGTGCCAGGCCTCGATGACGAACGACCACTTGCCGGTGCCGGACGGGGTGAGCAGGCCTTCCCAGCGGTCGGTGCCCTTGCCCCGGTCCCCGCGCGGCGGGGCCAGACGGACGCGCTGCCGCTCCTTACCCCGCGGGTCCAGGAGCACGGCGCTGACGCCGAGCATGTCATGGCCCTCACGGAAGGCAGTGGCGCCGACCACGATGCTCTCGCCGACTACCGCCTTGGCGGGGAACTTTCCGTCTTCGACCGCGGGCTGCACGGCGGTGATTGGAAACCTGCCGAATTTGAGGCCCTCCGTGATCAGGGCCTTCGGCTTTTGCTTGGACACGGCACTGGTTCGCGAGTTAGTCGTCACAGCCTCGACGTTATCTACAAATCGCACAGAATGCTAAGGCTGCTCAGTTTTTTGGGTGAATCCCGAGGTCAATCCGACATTTACCGGAAAGAAACCCAAAGCTGTTCCGGGGCTCTGCGTTGTCCGTTAGTGTTTCGCTGGTGAAGGCTATCCGCAGATTTACCGTCCGAACTGTTCTTCCCGAATCGATCCGGCCCCTGGCGCGGCTCGCCACCAACCTGCGCTGGTCGTGGCACCTGCCGACCCGGGAGCTCTTCGAGCAGCTAAACCCGGCCATCTGGGCCGAGAGCGCCCACGATCCGGTGACCTTCCTGGGCCTCGTCAGCAGGGAAGAGCTGCAGCGCCTCGCCGCGGACCAGGACGTGGTGCGCCGTGTCCACGCGGCCGCCGAGGATCTGGACCGCTACCTGGAGCAGCCCCGCTGGTACCAGAGCCTGGGCGAGGACGCGCCCCGCTGCATCGCGTACTTCTCGCCCGAGTTCGGCATCACCGAGGTGCTGCCGCAGTATTCCGGCGGACTCGGCATTCTGGCCGGCGACCACCTGAAGGCGGCCTCGGACCTTGGCGTACCCCTGATCGGTGTCGGCCTGCTCTACCAGGCCGGCTACTTCAAGCAGTCCCTGTCCCGCGACGCCTGGCAGCAGGAGACCTACCCCGTCCTCGACCCGGACGGACTGCCGCTGACCCTGCTCCGTGAGCCGGCCCCGGACGGTAACGGCCGGCCCATCCAGATCTCCCTGCCGCTCCCCCACGGCCGGCGCCTACTGGCGCACGTGTGGCGTGCCGACGTCGGACGCGTCCCGCTATTGCTGCTGGATTCCAACGTGGCGGGCAACGACGACGCGGCGCGCGGCGTCACCGACCGCCTTTACGGCGGCGGCGGCGACCACCGGCTGCAACAGGAACTCCTGCTGGGGATGGGCGGGGTCAAGGCGCTGCGGGCCTACCAGCGGCTGACCGGCGCCCCCGCGCCGGAGGTGTTCCACACGAACGAAGGCCACGCCGGCTTCCTGGGAGTCGAACGCATCCAGGAACTGATGTCCGGGGAGCACCCGCTCAGCTGGGAAGAAGCCCTGACCGCGGGCCGCGCCTCCACCGTGTTCACCACGCACACCCCGGTCCCGGCCGGAATCGACCGCTTCGAGACCTCGCAGATCGAGCACTTCTTCACCGCGGGCTTGGCCCCCGATGTGCCGATCGCAAAGATCCTGGACCTGGGCCGCGAGGACTTTGCCGACGGCAACCCGTTCGTCTTCAACATGGCCGTGATGGGGCTGCGGCTGGCCCAGCGCGCCAACGGCGTCGCGAAGCTGCACGGCGTCGTCTCCCGCGGCATGTTCTCCGCGCTCTGGCCCGGGTTCGACCATGCCGAGGTGCCCATCACGTCGGTCACCAACGGCGTGCACGTGCCCACCTGGGTGGATCCCCGCGTATCCCAGCTGGCCCGTGAACAGTTCGGCGCCGACGCCGAGACGGAGGGCCGCTGGGACCTGGCCTACAACGTTAGCGACGAAGCCCTCTGGGCGCTGCGGCGCGAAATGCGGGTCTCGCTGGTCGAAGACGTCCGCCGCCGGCTCCGGGCCGCCTGGAAGAAGCGCGGCGCCGCCGACGCCGAGCTGTCCTGGACGGATTCGGTGCTGGACCCGGACATCCTCACTATCGGCTTCGCCCGCCGCGTGCCGACCTACAAACGCCTCACCCTGATGCTGCGCGATCCGGACCGGCTCAAGGCCCTGCTGCTGCATAAGACCCACCCGATCCAGCTGGTTATTGCGGGCAAGTCGCACCCGGCGGACGATGCCGGCAAGAAGATGATCCAGGATCTGGTTCGTTTCACCGACGACCCCGCGGTCCGGCACCGGATCGCGTTCCTGCCCAACTACGACATCGCCATGGCCAGGACCCTCTTCCCCGGCTGCGATGTGTGGCTGAACAACCCGCTCCGCCCACTCGAGGCATGCGGCACCTCGGGGATGAAGGCCGCCCTGAACGGCTCGCTCAACCTCTCCGTGCTGGATGGCTGGTGGGATGAAATGTACGACGGCGAGAACGGCTGGGCGATCCCGACGGCGAACAACGACGCGTCCCCGGAGGAACGCGACGACATTGAAGCCTCGGCCCTGTACGAGCTCCTCGAAAGCCAGGTGGCGCCGAAGTTCTACGGGCTCACCGTCTCCGACGAGGCGGGCGCCGCCGGCCCCTCCCAGTCCGTGGCGCAGAAGGTGCCCACGCACTGGGTCTCGATGATCAAGCACACCATGTCCCACCTCGGTCCGGCCGTGTCCGCGGACCGGATGCTGCAGGACTACGTCAACGTCCTCTACCGGCCGGCCGCGGTGGCCGGGCGGAAGGCGTCGGCGGACAACTTTGCCGCAGCGAAGGAGCTCGCCGCCTGGTCCTCGCAGCTCCGCGCCGCCTGGCCCCAGATCCAGGTTGAGCATGTGGACTCGGTGGGCGTCTCCGAGGACCCGCAGATCGGCGACGACCTGCAGGTGAACGCCTACGTGGCACTCCACAACCTGCGGCCGGAGGATGTGGCGGTGGAGGTGGCCTTCGGCCGGGCCGAGGACAGCGATGAGCTGACCGATGTCACCGTGGCGGAGCTGCAGTCCGTGGAAGACCTGGGCAAGGGCCGGTACCTGTTCAGCGGGACCCTGGTGATCGACCGGTCCGGATCCTTCGGTTACACCGTCCGGGTGCTGCCCAAGCACGAGGGGCTGGCGTCCAAGGCCGAGCTGGGCCTGATCGTGAACGCATAGCCGGTTAGCGGATTTGCTCGGTTGTTCTCGCGCTTTCGGATCAGCTCGCCTTCTAGGGCGCTGAGGGGTCTTGCGGGGGTTAGAGGCAGACGGCGATGACGGTCAGGTCCTTGCCCGCGTAGCGTTCGGCGTCTTGCAGGATTTCGCAGATGACGCCGAAGGTGCGGTCGCCGCGGAAGGCGGCCGGGACCTGCCAGATCAGGGTGACCGGCCGCTGCCCGTCGTCGCTGACAGCGTCGGCGAAGTCGTGCAGCGAGTCGTTGAGGGCGTCAAGGTTCACGCCGTAGTGCTCGGGGAAGTCCAGCGCCTCACCGAAGGTCCGCAGCACCGCCTTCTTGGAGTCCGCGGCGGGGATCACGAGCGCCCGGCGGCCGGCGTCGTGGACTTGCGCCTGCAATTCCTCGAGGGTCCAAGTGTCGGCGGAGAAAATCTTCATGGTTTCCCTACTTGCCTTCGGCAATAAATTTGAACGTTTCGTAATGGTCGGCGGTGTAGTATTTTTCGCCGGCCGCACCCGCCACGATCCGGCGCGCGCCCCGGTCCGACTCCCCGGGAGTCCGCACGGTGAATTCCCGGTAATACCCGGAGGCTTTCCGCGGGAGAATCCTTTCGAAGTTCCCGAACGGGACATTGTCGCGAGAATACGGGTAGGGACCGCCCCTGGCGATCAGGGCAAGGGTCTGCCGCGCCTCGGCCGGAAGTTCCGACGCCTTGATCTCCGGCAGCCGGGAGGGATTGGCGACGCCGGCCGCCGGGGCCCTGCCCGGCGTCGGGGTTTGGGAGACGGTCGCCTTGGGGGCGGGGCCGCTCCGGCCGGCGTCCGGCGGGGCTGTGCCGGTCTGCGGAAGGCCGGCCAGCACGAAGGCCAGCACCACAAGTCCCAGCAGAACGGCGAGCAGGGCGGTGAGCCGCCGGACGTTCATTCGTGTTTCCCCCATGCCTGGCGTGTGGACACCCTAGACGCGGTAGATATTGATGGTGTTGGCCTGGACCACGTCCCGCTCGCCGGAGGAGATCCGAACGCCCTGGCGGCGGTCGTGGAGTTCCGAGGTGGTCAGCCGGAGTTCATAGAGCCGGTGGCCGCCGCCGTCGTCCGCGGGGATGACGGGAAGGGTGACCTTGACGTCCTGGGCGCTGCCGTTGACCACCACGAGGCCGTCCACGCGGCCGTCGTCGGACCCCAGCAGGAGCTGGACGACCCGGTGGCCGGGATCCTGCCAGCGGTCGCCGGACATCGGTTCGCCGTGGACATCGAACCAGTGGAAATAGGACTGCTGGTCCCGTGCCGGGTAGTCGTGCGGCTGGCCGGCGAGGAACTCCTTGCGCAGCCGGATCACGCGTTTGGTGCTGCGCAGCATCGCGTGCGATTCCGGGGTGCTGGTCCAGTCGATCCAGGTGATGGGGTTGTCCTGGCAGTAGGCGTTGTTGTTTCCCTGCTGGCTGCGGCCGATCTCGTCGCCGGCGGTGATCATGGGCACGCCCTGGGAAATCATCAGCGAGGCCATCAGGTTACGGCTGGTCTGGGCACGCCGCGCGAGGACTTCCTCGTCCTCGGTGCGCCCCTCGAAGCCGTGGTTGTAGCTGCGGTTGTCGCCGTGGCCGTCGCGGTTCTGCTCGCCGTTCGCCTCGTTGTGCTTGCGGTCGTAGGAGACCAGATCGGCCAGGGTGAAGCCGTCATGCGCGGTGATGAGGTTGACCGAGGCCAGCCGGCTGCGGCCCGAGGCCGCGAACAGGCCCGCGGAACCGGACAGCGCATCGGCGAGCCGCGCCACCGAGCCGCCCTGCCCGCCGGCGTCGATCGCGGCGCGGTCCGCCAGCCAGAAGGTGCGGACGGCGTCGCGGAAATGGTCGTTCCAGTCCACCCAGCCCGCGGGGAACCGGCCTGTCTGCCAGCCGCCGTAACCGACGTCCCAGGGTTCGGCGATGAGCTTCGTTTCAGACAGCACCGGATCCGCGGCGATCGCGACCAGGAACGGGTGGCGCGGATCGAACTCGTTGTTGGCGTTGCGGCACAGCGTGACGGCGAGGTCGAACCGGAAGCCGTCGATGTGGAACTCGTTCACCCAGTACCGCAGGGAATCCAGAACCAGCTGCACCACCCGGGGCTCGCCAAAGTTCAGGGTGTTGCCGCAGCCGGTGGTGTCCACGTATTTGCCGTGGCCGTCGTGACGGTAGTACTCCAGCTCGCCCAGACCGCGGAAACTCAACGTCGGCCCGTCCGGGCCGCCTTCCGCAGTGTGGTTGTAGACGACGTCGAGGATCACCTCGAGACCGGCGGCGTGCAGCAGTTTGACCATGCCCTTGAACTCGTCCTGCACCGCGTGGGGCCCGGCGTCCTGGGCCGCCTGGGTGGCGTAGCCGGGATGCGGCGCGAAGAACGCGGCCGTGTTGTAGCCCCAGTAGTTGGGCAGTCCAAGGTTCTGCAGGTGCGGCTCGTCGATGTGGAAGTGGACGGGCAGGAGCTGCACGGCCGTGACGCCCAGCGAGATCAGGTGCTCGACCATGGCCGGGTGCGCCATTCCCGCGTACGTGCCCTGGAGGTTCTCCGGGATGTCCGGGTGCAGCATGGTCTGGCCGCGGACGTGGGCCTCGTAGATGATCGTGTTGCGCCAGGGGGTGCGCGGCCCGTGGTCCATGCCCCAGTCGAAGTCGCCGGCCATCCGGACGCTGGTGATGAAGTCTTCGCGTTCGTCTACGCCGCGGCCGTACGGGTCCAGCAGCAGCGGCTGCGCGCCGTCGGCGTCGAAGTCCAACGTCGGCACGGAGAGCGGCAGGGCCTCCGGCTCCGGCGAGGCGCGCAGGCCGTAGCGCGAACCGGCCGGCAGTCCCTCGACGATGCCGTGGTGGACGCCGTCCGTGATGTTGGGCAGGGTCTTCAGCTGCCAGCTGCCCCCCGGGGCCTGGTAGGCGATGTCCAGGTTAGCCACCCCCGGCGCGTAGACGGCCACATTGGCGAAGGCACCCCGAGGGTCGTCCGTCGCCGCGGAACCCGTGCGCGGGACGCTGACACCGAGCGGAAACGGCCACGAGGCGTCTACGGTGGTAGCTGGATCTACATAGGACTTGACCATCGCTTAAAGCTTAGCTGGGGATAACAAATGACCCTGGTTTTCGCCGCGGGACGTCAAAGACCGTTCACAAAGCGACCCGCATACTGGGAGTAGGCGCCGAACTGGAGGTAATTGTGCGAATAGCACTGGCTCAAATCATCACCGGCCGCGAAACGGAACGGAACCTGGACCTCGTGCGGGACTACGCCCGCCGGGCCAAGGACGGCGGGGCGGAACTGGTGGTCTTTCCCGAAGCGACGATGCGCGCCTTCGGCAACTCCCTGCTGGACATCGCCGAACCCCTGGACGGGCCGTGGGCCGCAGAGGTCCGCGGCATCGCGGCCGAGCTCGGCATCGTAATCGTGGCCGGCATGTTCACCCCCGGATCGTCTACCGCCGGCACCCGCAAGGTCCGCAACACACTCCTGGTCACCGGCCCGGGCGTAGACGCCAGCTACGACAAGATCCACCTTTACGACGCCTTCGGCTTCGCCGAGTCGGACACTGTGGACGGCGGCACCCAACCCGTCACCTTCGACGCCGGCGGCATCACCTTTGGCCTGGCCACCTGCTACGACGTGCGGTTCCCGGACCTGTTCACGGAGAACGCGGAGCGCGGGGCGCAGGTCAACATTGTTTGCGCCTCCTGGGGTGCCGGGCCGGGCAAGGTCGAGCAGTGGAAGCTGTTGTCCCGGGCCCGGGCCGCGGACTCAACGACGTTCGTCCTGGCGTGCGGCCAGGGCGACCCGGCCAGCGTTGGCACCGAGCCCGCCGGGTCCGCCCCCACCGGCGTCGGGCACTCCGCCGTCGTCTCGCCCTTCGGGGAGGTCCTCCAGGAGCTCGACGGCGCCCCCGGCATGCTCTTCGCCGACCTGGACCCCGCCGTCGTCGAGGACGCCCGCGCCAAGCTCCCGGTCCTCGCCAACCGCCACAAGTTCTAGCAACGCGGGGTCACTTCTGGCCCATCCGGGGCACCCCGATGGGCCAGAAGTGACCCCGCGTTTTACTTACTTGGCGGCGCGCTGGCGGGAGATCTCGTAGAGCGAGATGCCGACGGCCATCGAGGCGTTGAGCGATTCCATGGCGGAGTCGATCGGGATGGAGACGATCTGGTCGCAGTTTTCGCGGACCAGGCGGCTCAAGCCCTTGCCTTCGGACCCGACGACGATGCAGACCGGCTCGGTGGCCAGGGCAAGGTCCGGCAGCGAGACGTCGCCGTCGCCGTCCAGGCCCAGCACGTAGATGCCCATGTTCTTGAAGGCCTTGAGCGTGCTGTTCAGGTTGGCGGCGCGGGCCACCGGGACGCGGACGGCGGCGCCGGCGCTGGTCTTCCAGGCCGAGGCGGTGACGCCGACGGAGCGGCGTTCCGGCACAATGACGCCGTGGCCGCTGAAGGCCGAGACCGAGCGGATGATCGCGCCCAGGTTGCGGGGGTCGGTGATGCCGTCGAGGGCGACGAAAAGCGGCGCGTTGGCGACGTGGCCCTTCTTCCAGCTCTCAAGGGTCTCTTCGGCCAGCTCGTAGGCGTCCTGGTATTCGTACGGCGGGATCTGCAGCACGAGGCCCTGGTGGATGGCGTCGTCCGTCATCCGGTCCAGTTCGGGCTTGCCGGTCTCCAGCAGCGGAATGCCGCGTTCGGCCGCGAGCTTGAGCGATTCCTTGACGCGGTCATCCATTTCGATCCGGATGGCGACGTGCAGGGCCTTGGCGGGGATGCCGGCGCGGAGGGCTTCGACGACGGAGTTGCGTCCGGTTACGACTTCCTCGGTGGCGCGTCCCTTCGGGCCCGAGCGGGCGCCGGGGTTGCGGGTGCCCGTGCCGCGCTTGGCTGCGGAGCGTTCCGCGAGCTGCTTGCTCTTGTGGGCCTTGTGGTAGGGACGGTCCTCCGCCTTGGGAGTGGGGCCCTTGCCCTCGAGGGCTTTACGGCCGTGACCGCCGGTCCCGACGGTGGGGCCCTTCTTCATTTTGACCGAGCGGCGACCGTTGTTGGCCATGAGTTTCACCCTTTTAACTACGCGATTCGTTGATAAGTCTGAACTCCAGTCTACTGACTCGCGTTAAATCCTCGACCGGGGGCTCCTCCGGCGGCCCGCTTCGACCCGCCGGGCGGGGACGGGTTCAGCCGCGCTTGAGGCTCCAGCTGGCGCCGTCCGCGCCGTCCTCGACGACGACGCCGGCCGCCGCGAGGGTGTCCCGGATGGCGTCCGAGGCGGCCCAGTCCTTGCCGGCGCGGGCCTGGGCGCGGGCCGCGAGCTGGGCCTCGACCAGGACCCCGAGGGCAGTGTTGGCCTGCTCGTCGACTGCCGGGGCTGCCGTGTCGTTGAGACCAAGGACACGCGTCATGTCCGTGACACTGGCCAGTGCCTGCCGGGCGTCGTCCAGCTCGCCGGCGGTGAGCGCAGTGTTGCCAGCCCGGACGGTGTCGTGCAGGACGGCGAGGGCCTGC
Organism: Arthrobacter sp. 05N425; assembly: GCF_056397125.1. Taxonomy (NCBI): domain Bacteria; kingdom Bacillati; phylum Actinomycetota; class Actinomycetes; order Micrococcales; family Micrococcaceae; genus Arthrobacter; species Arthrobacter sp. 05N425. Next base: position 181,370 of record NZ_JBFTMU010000014.1, on the reverse strand, counting down.
GGGACGTTGAGGTCATCATCCATCGCCGCGGCAAAGGCGTCCGGGACGACACCGTAGCTGAAGGAGCCGAAACTGGCCGGGGCCCCGCCGTCGGCGCCGCCAAGGGTCCGGACGGCGCGGCTGATGAAGCCGTCGATCCGCTCCATCGCGGCGGCGGCCTCGCTCAATGAGGTGGGCTGGTAGTCCAGCACCGAGCGGTACTGCGCCTGGCCGAGGTAGTACCGGACCACCCGCGGCGACGCGAGTTCCAGCATGTCGGCCGGGCTGACCGTGTTGCCGATGGACTTGGACATCTTTTCGCCGGCGTAGGTGACCATGCCGTTGTGCATCCAGAAGTTCGCGAAGCCGTGGCCCGCGGCCTGGGACTGGGCCATCTCGTTTTCGTGGTGCGGGAAGCGCAGGTCCAGCCCGCCGCCGTGGATGTCGAACTCGGTGCCGAGGTACTTGGTGACCATTGCGGAGCACTCCAGATGCCAGCCCGGCCGTCCGGCGCCCCACGGCGAAGCCCAGGCCGCCGTCGCCGGCTCGCCTTCCTTGTGGCCCTTCCAGAGCGCGAAGTCGCGCGGATCCCGCTTCCCCCGGGGGTCGGCGTCGGGAGCTCCCTGCATGTCATCGAGCTTCTGCCGGGTCAATGACCCGTACTTTGCCCAGGAGCGCACATCGAAATACACGTCGCCGGAATCGTCGAGCGCCGGGTAGGCGTGTCCGCGGTCGATCAGCTGCTGGATCAGGGCGTGCATCTCGGGGATGTGGCCGGTGGCGCGCGGCTCGTAGGTGGGACGGGAGACGCCCAGGGTGTCGTAGGCCTTGAGGAATTCCTGCTCGTACCGGTAGGCCAAGGCCCACCATTCCTCCTCGCGGACAGCGCCCGGCTCGCCCTCGAATTCAGGGGCAAACGATTCGGCCGACTTCGCCAGGATCTTGTCGTCAATGTCGGTAACGTTGCGGACCACCGTGACCCGGAACCCGCGGTACTGCAGCCAGCGGGTGAGCTGGTCAAAGGCGATCGCGGAACGGATGTGCCCAACGTGCGGCATGCCCTGCACCGTGGCACCGCAGTAGTACAGGCTCACATTGCCGGGAACCAGGGGGACGAAGTCGCGGACTTCGGCGGAAGCAGTGTCGTAAAAGCGCAGGGTCACCGCTCCAGATTAGCCGATGCCCGGGAACCGGCCCGGCGGGCTACTTGCAGTGCACGCCGATCTGGTCCATCTGTTGCCGCAGCTGCGTCAGCTGCTCGGAGGTCTGCCTGCCGGTGGGGCTGGCTCCAACCTGCTTCATGATGTCGGCCATCTTCTGGATCGGTCCGGAGACTTCCGGGGCCACCTTGTCCGCGACCTCCTGGTAGTGCTGGCCGATCTGGGTGGCCTTTTCCTTGTCGCTCCCCTTGGGCACGAAGGTGTCGGTGGTGAGGAACTTGCAGCTTTCCTCAACGCTCATCCGGGGCGTGGTGGTAGCGGGCGGCGTCGCGGCGCCGGCGCACCCGGACAGCAGCGTTCCGGCTAGAAGGGCGACGACGGGAAGCAGCTTTTTCACGGGAGGTCTCCTGAGAGGTGCGGAGGGGTTGTCCCTTAAGCGTAGGCCCGATTGCCCCGCCCGGCCCGGCCGTCCTCAGACGGCCGGGTAGACCAGGGCAGTGGCTGTGGCGGCGATCCCTTCGCCGCGGCCGGTGAAGCCAAGGCCGTCGCTGGTAGTGGCCGACACACTCACAGGCGCGCCGGCGGCCTCACTGAGGACTCGCTGGGATTCCTCCCGCCGGGGACCGAACTTGGGCTTGTTCGCCACGAACTGCACGGCAATGTTGCCGATCTCAAAGCCGCCGGCGCGGACGATCCGGGCCGCCTCGGCCAGCAACGTCACGCCGGAGGCGCCAGCGTATTCGGGCCGGTCAGTACCGAAGTGCGTGCCGAGGTCCCCGATCCCGCAGGCGGAGAACAGCGCGTCCGCGGCGGCATGGGCCACGGGGTCTCCGTCGGAATGGCCGGCCAGGCCCCGTTCGCCCTCCCAGAGCAGGCCGCCGAGCCAGAGCGGCTGTGGCGCGTCCTCGGGGGCGTAGGCGTGGACGTCGATGCCGATCCCGGTCCGCGGGATCGGCACTCCGGGCTGCTGCGGCCGGTTCCCGTCCATCCTTAGCCCTCCACCCAGCGCGCGCCCAGGGGACCTTCGAGGAGGCCCTCGGCGAGGATCAGGTCCAGCGGCGTGGTGATCTTCAGCGACTGGCTGGCGCCCCGCACGGCGTACACGGGGACGCCGAGCAGTTCCACCAGCATCGCATCGTCCGTGACGGCAGCGGCTTGGGCCGCGTCGAATCCAGCGGCTGCTTCGTGAGCGCCCAGCAGGGTGGCCAGGTCGAAGCCCTGCGGCGTCTGGACAGCGCGCAGCATTTCCCGGGGGGCGGTGCCGGTGACCACTTCAGGGGCGACGTCGGTTTCGTCGCCGAAGGTTGGGTCCACCGTCTTGATGGTGTCGACGACCGGGATCACGGGGATGACGGCGACGGCGCCGGCGGTGAGGGCGGCGGCCACGCGGTGGAAGACGGCTTCCGGGGTGAGCGCCCGGGCGGCATCGTGGACGAGGACGGACTGCGTGCCCGGCGAGAGCGCGGACAGTGCGGCGCGCACGGACTCGGCGCGGCTGGCCCCGCCGTCGACAATGGTCACGTCGGGGAGCTGCACGGCTGCTCCAGGCGCGGCGGTGCGGCGGTGTTCGGCATGCAGTTCCGCGCTGAAGGTTTCGCACTGGGCCCGCAGTTCAGTGTCCCCCGGCGGGATCGCGACGCAGATCTGCCGGGCGATGCCGGCCGCGGCGACGCCCCGCAGGGCGTGCATGAGGATGCTGTCACCGCCCAGCGGCACCTTGGCCTTCGGCATGCCGTAGCCCAGGCGCTGGCCGGATCCGGCGGCGACGAGGATGACCGCTGTGACGTGAGCTGTCGATGCAGTGTTCATGCGGACAAGACTACGTCCCGGCGCCGCGCCCCAAGCCCAACTAGCTGGCAGTTGTTGTCGTTTTCAGGGCCCAAAAGGACAACAACTGCGAGTCAGTTGGGCCGGTTTGGGCAAAAAGAAGCCCCGGCGGCCGTAACGCCACCGGGGTTCGATTCTTAGTTAGGAAGCCAGGACTTCATCGAGAACGCTTGCGGCCTTCTCTTCATCAGTCTTCTCAGCCAGTGCCAGTTCTGAGATCAGAATCTGGCGGGCCTTGGCCAGCATGCGCTTCTCCCCTGCGGAGAGACCCCGGTCGTGGTCACGGCGCCACAGGTCGCGGACGACCTCTGCCACCTTGATGACGTCACCGGAAGCAAGCTTCTCCAGGTTTGCCTTGTAACGACGCGACCAGTTGGTGGGCTCTTCAGTGAACTCGGCCCGCAGCACGTCGAATACGTGCTCCAAGCCTTCCTTGCCCACTACGTCCCGGACCCCAACAAGGTCAACGTTTTCTGCTGGAACTTCAATGGTCAGATCACCCTGAGCCACCTTGAGCTTGAGATACATCTTCTCTTCGCCCTTGACAGTGCGCATCTTGATTTCTTCAATTTTGGCTGCACCGTGGTGAGGGTAAACTACTGTCTCGCCGACCTCAAAAACCATGTGGACATTCCCCTTTCCCGCAGACCAGTTTATCACGATTAAGGCATACAACTGCCATGGATCGTGCCCCGAAACCGCGCAAATCCGCGGAAAATGGCCCGAATCGGCTCCATAAAACCCTTGACGGATGCGGATAATAGTGCATTGGGCACCCGCTGCCAAGAGCCTCACGGTTCGACGCCGGACGGCCCCTGGGCGGGGCGGCAGCCGGTTCCACAGCCGGACCGGCAGCCGGACCGGCAGCCGGTCCCGCTCCCCTGCGGGCGCCTTTGTGTACTCCCCCGAATCCGCGTTTGCGCTCCATTGCGGATAGGCTATGGCTGAATAATGTTTCAAGACTCTCAAGGAGTGCGTGACGTGCGTTTCACTGCGATGACCCTGGGCCGGCGCGGCAAGCTGGCAATGGCAACGGCTGCACTTGGCATTGGCCTGCTGTCGGTGACCGGCTGCGGCTATATCAATGCCCAGCAGACCACTGAGCAGTACTCGGCGTCGGACGGGACCCGGACCGACCTCGGACCGCTCCAGCTCCGCAACATGATGATCATCTCCGACGGCGAGGACAAGCCGGGCCGCGTCATCGGTGCCGTGTACAACACCTCCGCCAATGATGTGAAGCTGACCATCAACGGTGCCGGCGGATCGCAGACCCAGGTTCCGGTCAAGAAGAACTCCTACGTCCTGCTCAACGATTCCGCCGACCCGGCGATCCTGAGCACCTCCGGAGGCAAGCCCGGCTCCCTGGTCGAGGTCACGATCCGCGAAGACGGCACCAACTTGGACGCCAAGTTCAAGATGCCCGTCCTGGACGCCACGATCACGGACTACAAGAAGTACCTGCCCACCGCCGAGCCCACCAGCTCCAGCACCGCCTCGGGTACGGCCACGCCGTCGCCGTCGTCGGCTCCGTCGGAAACCCCCACGGAGACTCCGTCGGCCACTCCGACTCCGTAGCACTCCAGTACGCAAAAGGAGGGGCACCCGCACCGGGTGCCCCTCCTTTTGCGTTCCTGTGGCTTGCGTTCCGCAGCCCTGAGGGCGCCCGGGCGCCTGGCGCCTAGGGTTCGAACTTGTAGCCCAGCCCGCGGACCGTGATCAGGTACCGCGGGGCCGAGGGGTCCGGTTCGATCTTGCTGCGCAACCGCTTGATGTGCACGTCCAGGGTCTTGGTGTCGCCGACATAGTCAGAGCCCCAGACCCGGTCGATGAGCTGTCCGCGGGTGAGAACCCGGCCGGAGTTGCGCAGCAGCATCTCGAGCAGCTCGAATTCCTTGAGCGGCAGTGACACCTGTTCGCCATTCACGCTGACCACGTGCCGCTCGATGTCCATCCGCACCGGCCCGGCTTGGACGGTGCTGGAGACCAGTTCCTCGGGCTCGCCGTGGCGGCGCAGCACGGCCCGGACCCGGGCCACCAGCTCCCGGGAAGAATAGGGCTTCGTGACGTAGTCGTCGGCACCCAGTTCAAGGCCCACCACTTTGTCGATCTCAGCGTCTTTGGCTGTCAGCATGATCACCGGCACGGAGGATCGTTGGCGCAGCTGGCGGCAAACCTCGGTCCCGGACTGGCCGGGCAGCTGCAGGTCCAAGAGGACCAGGTCGGCGCCGTTGCGGTCGAACTCAGTGATGGCGTCGAGTCCGTTGTCCACGACCTCCACCTCGAATCCTTCCTTGCCCAGCAGGTAGGAGAGGGGGTCGCTGAACGATTCCTCGTCCTCGACAATAAGAATCCGGCTCAAGCGCTAGCTCCTTGTTCATGGACGCCGGCGGCGTCGCGTCGGTCGTGTCGTGCATTTGCCGCGGATCGGCGGGGATCCGCGGCGGGGTCGTCCTGTCCCTCCATCTCCGGGAGGCGGATGGTGAAGGTGGAACCCTGCCCGGGCTGGGACCAGAGCGTCACCTCCCCGCCGTGGTTGGCCATCACATGCTTGACGATGCTCAGGCCAAGGCCGGTGCCGCCGGTGTGGCGGGAGCGGGCGGAGTCCACGCGGTAGAAGCGTTCAAAGACGCGTTCCTGGTCCTCGGGGCTGAGTCCCTCGCCCTGGTCGGTCACGGAGACGGCTACCAGGCCGTCCCGGGCGCGCACGCCGACGCCCACCCGGGTGTTCTCCGGCGAGTATCGGATCGCGTTGTCGATCAGGTTGCGCAGCGCGGTCACGAGCAGGTCCTGGTCGCCGTAGACCATCGCGTCGGTCCGGCCGCCGACCACGATCTCGATGTTCTTGCTTTCGGCGGGAAGCTGGGACCGGTCCACGGCCTCGGCGACCACCTTGTTGATGTCCACGGGGTGGGCCTGCTGGGCCACGTTCGCCCCCTGCAGCCGGGAAAGTTCGATGATGTCCTGCACGAGGGCGGCCAGCCGGGTGGATTCCTTGTGCATGCGCTTGGCAAACCGGCGGACGGCTTCCTCGTCATCGGGCGAGGCTTCCAACGCTTCGGCCAGCAGCGAGATGGCGCCGACGGGGGTCTTCAGCTCGTGCGAGACGTTGGCGACGAAGTCGTTGCGGATCTCTTCGGTGCGGGTGATCTCGGTGCGGTCGTCCGCGAGCAGCAGGATATATTCCTCGCCGAGCATGGCTGCGCGGACCTGCACCACTATGGTTCCCTGGCCCAGCGGGCCGCGCGGCAGCTCCAGCTGTTTCTCGAGGATCACACCGTCGCGCCGGACCTTGCCGGTCATTTCGAGCAGCTGCTGGTGCACCACGGTATGCCCCCGCACCAGGCCGTAGGCGTAGGCGGCCGGGCTGGCGCGCACAACACCGTCGATCGCGTCCACCACCACGAAGGCGCGCCCCACGACGGCCAGCACCTCGGCGGCGCCCTCCGGGAGCGAGGGATCGCCGGTCTCGACGTCGCTGATTTTGCGCTGCTGCTCACTGATCCGGAAGGCGAGCACGCCAAATATACCGAGCGACAGGCCGACCAGGCCCGCGATCACACCGATGAGCATTGGATCCACGGCTCCAGCTTATGCGCTGCGGCCCGCCGGAAATCGAAAACTTGTGCGATTGCGGCGCTGGTTCAGCTAACGTTCACCTATTGAGGCGTAACAGTTCACCGGAGGCTGGAAGGGTGGCAGGTTGAACGCCGCTACGGTGAAACGAAACGGCCGGGCGCCGAGGTGCCCGGCAATGTTTCCGAGGAAAGGACGCACCCGTGCGTAAGGTTTTTCAGGAAGAGCTCGCCCAGGTCGGTGAGCAGCTCGTCGAAATTTCGAAGCTCGTCAGCGAGGCCTTTGAGAAGGCCACAACAGCCTTCGAGGGCGCCGACATCGACCTCGCCGAGGACGTCATCGCGGCCGACGCCCGGATCGATTTCCTGCAGAACAGCCTCGACGAGCGTGCCATCGACATCCTCACCCTGCAAGGCCCGGTGGCCAGCGACCTGCGCATGATCGTGGGTTCGCTCCGGATGAGCGCCTCGCTGGAGCGGATGGGCGACCTCGCCCGGCACATCGCCCAGCTCGCCCGGCTCCGCTACCCGGCGAACGTGGTCCCGCAGCAGCTGCAGGAGACTTTCAAGAGCTTCGCCAAACACGACCTGGAAATCGCGCAGAAGCTCACCGTGCTGCTGGAGACCCGCGACCTCGAGGTGGCCCGTGACATCCTCAAGGCCAACAGCGCCGTCAACGACCTGCACCTGAGCGTCTTCAAGGCGATCGCGCGCAGCGACTGGGCGGAATCCGCGGCCACCACCGTGGACGTCGCCCTGGCCAGCCGCTACTTCGAGCGCTTCGCGGACCACGGCGTTTCCGTCGCGCAGAAGGCCTTGGAGGTGACCGGCCGCCGTCGTCGTATCCGGGGTGCGAAAGGCGTTACTTCTTGCCCTGGTTTGCCACTGCCTTGATGGATTCGGCGGCGGCCTCGGGGTCGAGGTAGGTGCCGCCCGGATTCAGCGGCTTGAAGTTCTCGTCCAGTTCGTAGACGAGCGGGATGCCGGTGGGGATGTTCAGCCCGGCGATGTCCTCGTCGCTGATGCCGTCAAGGTGCTTGACCAGCGCGCGCAGGGAGTTGCCGTGGGCGGTGACCAGCACGGTCTTGCCGGCCTTGAGGTCTTCCTTGATGTCCGATTCCCAGTAGGGCAGCAGCCGGACCAGGACGTCCTTGAGGCATTCGGTCCGCGGCACCGCGTCGCCGAGATCCTTGTAGCGCGGATCCCCCACCTGGGAGAACTCCGAGTCGTCCGCGAGAGGCGGCGGCGGGGTGTCGTAGGAACGGCGCCAGGTCATGAACTGCTCCTCGCCGTATTCGGCCAGGGTCTGGGCCTTGTCCTTGCCCTGGAGCGCGCCGTAGTGGCGCTCGTTGAGGCGCCAGTCGCGCTTGACGTCGATCCAGCCGCGGTCCGCCTTCTCCAGCGCGAGGTTTGCGGTGTTGATGGCCCGCTTCAGGCGCGAGGTGTAGAGGATGTCCGGGAGGATGTTGTTCTCCACCAGCAGCTCGCCGCCGCGTACCGCCTCGGCACGGCCCTGGTCGTTCAGGTCGACGTCCACCCAGCCGGTGAACAGGTTCTTGGCGTTCCATTCGCTGTGGCCGTGGCGCAGCAGAATCAGCTTGTAAGTCATGCTTTTCATCCTAGCCGAGCGGTCCCGGGCCGTGCCGAGCGTTACACCCACGGCTGCTACCGCGACGCGGGGTCAGCTACGGCCCATCCCCGGGCCCGGCATGGACCGTATCTGACCCCGCGTTGGACGATAGGGTTGGCGTGTGGTGCAGAAAGCTGAGCGGGTGGTGTCACCCGGGACCCGGGGCGGGACGGGTGGCGGCACCCGGTCTGGCCGGCCCGTGGGCAACGTGACCCGCGGAACCACCAACCCGAACCGGATGCGGCGGGTCGACCGCTGGCTCACCGGGCCGCAGGCCTGGCGCTTGCGCGGCGCGAAGGATCCGCTCGTCGTCGACCTCGGCTACGGCGCGTCCCCGGCCACCGCCGTCGAACTCTTTGAACGCCTCTCCGCCATCCGCGCCGACGTGCGCGTAGTCGGGATTGAGATTGAGCCGGAGCGGGTCCGGCAGGCCAAGGCGTTGGAGCGTCCCGGGCTCAGCTTCCAGCTGGGCGGCTTCGAACTCCCAGTTCCGGGCCGGCCGGTGTTGGTGCGGGCCTTCAATGTCCTGCGGCAGTACGAGGAGGCGGATGTTCCCGCCATCTGGCGGCTGGTGCAGGACCGGCTGGCCCCCGGCGGCCTGCTCATCGACGGCACCTGTGACGAGATTGGACGCCGGGTTACCTGGGTGGCGCTCGACGACGTGCGGCCGCTGAGCCTGGGGCTGTCCATGCGCTTCGGCGGCTTCGAGCTGCCCTCGGATATCGCCGAACGGCTACCGAAAGCGCTTATCCACCGGAACGTGCCCGGCGAGAAAATCCATTCCTACCTGCAGGCGCTGGACAAGGCCTGGCTTGAGGCGGCGCCGCTGGCCTCGTTTGGGAACCGGCAGCGCTGGACGGCAATGTGCCGTGCACTGCGCGACGGCGGCTGGCCAGTGCAGGACGGCCCGGCGCGGTGGCGCCTGGGTGAGCTGACCGTGGACTGGGAAGCCGTGGCGCCTGACGGACTACAGCAGGCAGGTCACCAGGGGCCGTAGGGGCCCATGTTGCGGCTGCCGCCGCGGCCGGCATCCTTCACCGCGGGACGGACATCGGCGAGGTAGACGGATGCGGCCGTCACGGCCGCGAGGCCGAAGAGCCCCAGCGGGCCGAAGAACCCGCCGCCGCCGCCGACAATGGACAGCAGGCCGATGAAGAGGGCACCCCCGGTCAGGGCGAGCCAGAACGTCTTGGTCCGCTTGGACACCGCCTCGAAGGCGTTGGCCTTGTGCCGCAGGCAATCGAAGAACGCCCACACCTCAAGCCCCAGGGCTACGAGCGCCAGCAGGAAGTAGATCCCTCTATCGGCAATTTCAGTCAGCGTTCTTCCGTCCATGCCCCCAGCCTAGCCGTCCAGTGTTGCCAAAGCCTGCTGCAAATCGGCCCACAGGTCCTCGACGTTTTCAATTCCGACACTCAGCCGGACCAGGTTCTCCGGTACGCTCTCCGGTTCCGCCGTGTGCCGGCGGCGGCGCTCGATCAGGGATTCCACCCCGCCCAGCGAGGTGGCCGGCAGCCACAACTGCAGGGCCCGGATCATCCGGTCGGCCGCCTCCGCGCCGCTGAACCCGCCGTCGGGGCCGTCCCCCGGGGCCATTTCGATGCACAGCACGGAACCGAAGCCCTTCATCTGCGCCTTGGCCCGTTCGTGGCCGGGGTCCGAGGGCAGGCCCGGGTACCGGATGCTGCCGACCTGCGGGTGCCGGCTCAGCCGCTCCGCGAGCACCGCCGCGGAGGCCTGCGAGCGCTCAATCCGCAGGGCCAGGGTGCGCAGCCCCCGCAGCGCCAGCCATGCCTCGAACGGCCCGGCGATGCCGCCGTGGATGGTTCGGTGGTGCAGCAGCCTGGCGTGGAGCTCGGCGTCGGAGGTCACGAGGGCGCCCAGCACGACGTCGGAATGGCCGGAGAGGTACTTGGTGACCGAGTGCAGGACGACGTCGGAGCCGAGGCTGAGCGGCTGCTGCACGAGCGGGGTGGAGAAGGTGTTGTCGGTGACGACGAGGGCGCCGGCCGCGTGCGCTGCAGCGGTGAGCGCACGGATATCCGCGACGCCGAGCATCGGGTTGGTGGGGCTCTCCAGCCACAGCATGCTGGCAGGCGTTCCGCCGGCGGGCGCCAGCTGTTCCAGCACGGCGTCGGTGTCCGCAATGTCCACGGTGCGCAGCTCCAGCGCACCCTTCTGCGCCAGCTCCGTCGCCATCACGAGCGAACCGGCGTAACTGTGGGACGGCATTACCAGCACCCCCTGCGCCGGAACCAGGGACAGCGCGGAACTTACGGCGGCGAGGCCGGAGGCGTACAGCAGGCCCGGCAGCGTGGCGCCTTCCAGCTGCGCCAGGGCCTGTTCGAAGGGGTCCCAGCTGGGGTTGGAATACCGGCCGTAGCCGCGGTCGCCGGGGCCCAACGGACCGGTGCCGAAATAGGTCGAGGACAGCACGATCGGCGGGTTGACCGGGGCGTCGCGTTCGCGCGGAGGACGGCCTGCGGCCACCACCACGGTTTCGGCCGAGAGCGAGGCTGCCTGTTCTTCGGAGAGACTCATGGTGACAGGGTACTTCGGAGCCGCGCCGGGCCCGTAAGGCGTTACGCGCTGGCCGCCATGGTGTCGGTGATTGTCGGTAGGCTAGAGCAGTGACTACCCAGACTCCCGGACCCTTCCCCGGACTGTTCATTGCCTTTGAGGGCGGCGACGGTGCCGGCAAGTCCACCCAGGCCGCGGAGCTCGCCGGAGCACTCGAGTCCCGCGGGCTGACGGTGCTGCGGACGCGGGAACCGGGCGGCACGCCGATCGGCGAGAAGCTTCGGTCCCTGGTGCTGGATCATGGCCACGGGCACATCGACGCCCACACCGAGGCCCTGATCTTTGCAGCGTCCCGCGCCGCGCACGCCGCGCAGGTCATCCGTCCGGCGCTGGAGCGGGGCGAGGTGGTCCTCACCGACCGGTACATCGACTCCTCGGTCGCCTACCAGGGCGCGGGCCGGCACCTCGGCACGGATGCGGTGCGTGAGATCAATGACTGGGCCACCTCCGGCCTGCAGCCGGACCTGACGGTGTTGCTTGACGTCGACCCTGCCGACGGGCGTCGGCGCCGGACCGCCGGCGACGCCGCGGAGGACCGGCTCGAATCCGAGGCCGACGACTTCCACGCCAGGATCCGCGCCGCTTTCCTGGCGCTGGCGGCGGCCCGGCCGGAAAAATACCTGGTTCTCGCGGCGCACCTGCCCGTGTCGGAGCTGGCTGCCCGGATCCTCGAACGGGTCGAGACGCTGCTCTCGCTCCGTCAAAGCAGCTCGGCATGAGCGTCTGGGACGACCTCCAGGGCCAGCCGGCCGTCGTCGCCCAACTGCGCCAGGCCGCGGAGGGCGACGGTCTCACGCACGCCTGGCTGTTCACCGGCCCGCCGGGATCCGGCCGGTCCAACGCCGCGAAGGCCTTTGCCGCGGCACTGAACTGCGACCAGGAAGACATCACGAAGCGCGGCTGCGGCGAATGCCCTGCGTGCCAGACCATCGTTGGCGAGACGCACTCCGATGTCACGTTCGTGCGCACCGAGAAGGTCACCATCACGATCGACGAGGCCCGCGAACTGGTCTCGACCGCGGGCAACCGTCCCTCCTCCGCCCGCTGGCGCATCATCGTCGTCGAAGACGCGGACCGGATGGCGGAGCGCACCACCAACGTGCTGCTCAAGGCCATCGAGGAGCCCACCCCGCGCACCATCTGGATGCTGTGCGCGCCGTCTCCCGCGGATGTGCTCGTGACCATCCGTTCCCGTTGCCGCCCGGTGGCGCTGCGGCTCCCGCCGGCGGCCGACGTCGCGGCCCTCCTGGTCAAGCGCGACGGCGTCGAACCGGAGGTTGCCGAACGCGCCGCCCGCGCCGCGCAAAGCCACGTGGGAATCGCCCGCAGGCTGGCGAGGGACCCAGAGGCCCGCGAACGCCGACTGGAGACCGTGCGGTTCCCGCTGCACCTGCGGGGCATCACCGCGGCCGTGATGATGGCGGACAAGCTCGTCAAGATCGCCACGGAGGAAGCCAACAGCTCCAACGACGAGCGCGACGCCGCCGAAAAGGCAGCGCTGCTCGCCACGCTGGGGGCACCCGAAAGCGGGCCGCTCCCGCCGGCCATGCGCGGGCAGGTCAAGCAACTCGAGGACGACCAGAAGCGGCGTGCCAAGCGCTCCGTCACCGACTCGCTTGACCGTACCCTGACCGACCTGCTGTCCTTTTACCGGGATGTGCTGATCATCCAGATGGGGAACGCCGTGGAACTGGTCAACGTTGAGCTGAGGAGCGAGCTGCAGGAATTCGCCGGGCGCTCAACGGCCGAGGTGACGCTTGCCCGGATGGATGCCATCAACAAGGCCCGCAAACGGATCACGACGACCAATGTGGCCCCGCTGCTGGCCATCGAGTCCATGGCCGCCAGCCTGATCTGACCCGTCAGCAACGCTCCACCCGCTTCGATCCGCCCAGTTCCACATCCCCAAGGAGAACCGCATGACGTCAGCACCACCACCCCCGGCAGGCAGCCGAACCTTGGGGCTCGGGGTGCGGGCTGCCGGCGCCTTGGCGCTGGGCCTGGTGCTGTCCCTGGTGCTGTCTTCCTGCACGCTTTTCGGCTCCGGCGACGGCGGCCCAAAGAGCTCCTCCGCAACGGCCGACCCTTCGATCGCCGCAGCCGCCCCGGCCGAGCTGCGGAGCTTCTACTCCCAACAGCTCAAATGGTCGGCCTGCGAGGGGGACTTCCAGTGCGCCAAGGTCAAGGTTCCGCTGGACTACAGCAAGCCCGACGGCGACACGATCGAACTTGCCGTCATCAAACTGGCATCGAAGGGCGGCAGCAAGAAGGGCAGCCTGCTGGTTAACCCGGGCGGTCCCGGCGGTTCCGGCTACGACTTCGTCAGGGACGCCGGCTCTACGAACATTTCCGAGAAGGTGCGCTCGAACTACGACGTCGTCGGCTTCGATCCGCGCGGGGTGAAGCGCTCCGCTCCGGTCACCTGCCTCACCGACCGGGAACGCGACGCCAACCGCGCCAAGATCTACAAGCTGGACACCGACGCAGGACTGGCCGAAGCCTTCGCCGACAACAAAGCCATCGCCGCCAAGTGTGCCGAGAAGACCGGGCCGGTCCTGGGCCACGTCGACACCGTCAGCGCCGCCAAGGACCTCGACGTCCTCCGCGGCGTCCTCAACGACACCAAGCTGAACTACCTGGGCTACTCGTACGGCACCTTCCTCGGCTCGACCTACGCCTCGCTTTTCCCGGACAACGTGGGCCGGATGGTCCTGGACGGCGCCCTGGACCCCTCCCTGAGCAATGAGGAGCTGACCGCAGGCCAGGCGAAGGCTTTCGAGAAGGCCATCCACGCCTATGCGACCAGTTGCCTCCAAAACAGCGGCTGCCCGTTGAGCGGAACCCCGGACGAGGCCGTCCGGCAGATCCAGGACCTCATCGCGGCTGTGGAAGCCAACCCGCAGCCGGCCAAGGACGGCCGGCTGGTCAACGCGTCCATGTTCGTCAGCGGCTTCATCCTGCCGTTCTACAACGACGACAACTGGCCCGTGCTGACCCAGGCCCTGGACAGCGCGATGAAGGGCGATCTGTCCCCGATGCTCCGGCTGTCCGACTTCGGCGCGGACCGCGAGCCGAACGGCACCTACTCGGCAAACTCCGCGTTCGCCTTCAATGCCATCAACTGCCTCGACTACTCGATGGAAACCGGCACGGCGGCGATGCGGACCGAGGAGAAGCGGCTCCGCCAACTTTCCCCCACTCTGGGCTACTACTTTGCGTACGGCGGCACGAGCTGCAAGGACTGGCCCTACAAGAGCCTCCGCACCCCGGCTCCGGCCCAGTACAAGGGCACGGCCGACATCCTGGTCGTGGGCACCACCGGCGACCCCGCCACACCGTACGAATGGGCCGTCGCCCTGCGCAAGCAACTGGGCACCGCCGCGCTGCTGACCTGGAAGGGCGAGGGCCACACCGCCTACGGCCGTTCCAACAGCTGCGTTGAGAAGGCCGTGGACGGGTACCTCGTGGACGGCAAGACACCGGCGGACAACACCGTCTGCTGACCGGTCCACGGCACCCTCGCGGCTCATTTTGACCCGGGCGCGGGGACTCCATTACAGTTGTCTCTTGCATGATCCGCCCGGTTCGCCAGGGTTTCACGCGGTTGCTTCCTTAGCTCAGTCGGTAGAGCGTCTCACTCGTAATGAGAAGGTCATCAGTTCGATTCTGATAGGAAGCTCGGAAGTTCGAAGCAAAGAACCCCTGGAAATCATTGATTTCCAGGGGTTCTTTGCTGTCCGCCCACGCGGTCCGGCCCGGGATGCGGGTCCGGGTCCGGGTCCGGGGGGACTTCGACACGGGCACGCCGGGCACGTAGCGGCCGGCGTGCCCGCGTTTGGTCCAATAGTGCCCGGGGCTGCGGCCGCGGCATGCACGGCCCGGACCCCGGCTGCTCTTGTCATTCACGCCCCCGTCCGCGACCCTTGGGAAATGGACCGGCCTGAGCGCGAGGTGCCCGCCCCTCCCGGGCCGGACCCCGCCGCGACGCCGACCGGACCCGGGATGGCAGCACCGGGACCGGCACCGGCCGCGTCCCCCACTGCATCACGGGCAGGCGGCCGCCGGCCGTGGGGCACGGTGGTGGGCTTCGGGCTGGTCAGCCTGGCGACCGACGTCGTCTCGGACGGCGCCCGCCCGCTCGCCGGACCGCTGCTGGCGCAGCTCGGCGCCTCCGCGCTCATCGTGGGGCTTGTCACCGGCGGGGCCGAGGCAGCGGCGCAGGGCCTGCGCTTGGTCTTTGGGCCCTGGGCGGACCGCACCCGCCGGTACTGGACCTTCACGCTGGCGGGCTACGCCCTGACGGCGCTCTGCGTGCCGCTGCTGGCCGTCGCCCCGGCCGCGGGTGCCGCCGGGCTGGTCCTGGCGTCGGCGCTGATCATCGGGGACCGGGTGGGCAAGGCCGTGCGGAGCCCGGCAAAGACCGTGCTGCTCGCCTCAGTGGCCAAGCGGGTGGGGCGCGGCCGCGGCTTCGCCGTGCACAAGTCCCTGGATCTCACCGGCGCGCTCCTCGGTCCGCTGATCGTGGCGGCCGTGCTGGCGGCCACCGGCCTCATCTCGGCCGCTTTTGCGGTCCTGGCTGTTCCCGCTGTGGTGGCGCTCGCGCTGTTGCTCTGGTTGCGCCGCCGCGTCGCGGAGCCCGGCGGCACTCCGGCGCCGCCTGGAACGGCGGGCAAACCGCCGTCGTTGTTCACCGGCGTTTTCCTGCTGTTCGCGGTGTGCGCCTTCTTCTGGAGTGCGGGTCTGGTGGCTTTCGGCGTGATTTCCTACCATTTGACCGCTACTGTGGCGGTTCCGGCGCCCGTGGTGCCGCTGCTCTACGCCGCGGCCATGGGCGCGGCGGCACTCGGCGCGCTGGGGAGCGGCTTCCTCTACGACCGCGCGGGCCCGGCCGTATTGCTGGCGCTGCCGGTGCTGATTGCGGCCGTGCCCGTACTGGCATTCTCCACCGGCGTGGCCCTGGTGGTGGCTGGCGTGGCCAGCTGGGGCGCCGCCACCGGAATCCAGGACTCGACGGTCAAGGCGCTCGTGGCGGACCTCGTGCCGGAGCCGCGGCAGGGATCGGCGTACGGGGTCTTCGCGGCTTTCGAGGGAGCCGGCGCGCTGGCCGGCGGCGCGCTCTATGGCGCCCTCTACGGGGCGTGGCCCGCGCTGATCGCAGCGGTCGCCGCGCTGCAGGCGGCTGCCCTGGTGCTGCTGCTCATGACAGTGCGAAGGGCGCGCCGGGCCTGAGGCCCGGGCGCGCCCCTCGGAATGGTCAGTGCACCGTCAGCGCACCGTCAGCGTGCCCACACGGACGCGGCGCCGGAGTGCCCGGTGATGATGCTCTGGTACAGGAAGAAGGCGCCGGCCAAGGCTCCTGCAACCAGCAAGACGGTCCGCAGGACCCGGTTTTCGCGCAGGCCGCCGAGGAAGGCGAAGCGCTGGCCGATCGGTTCGAAGCTCACGATAATCATCGCCGCGACGATCACGAAGAAGATGATCGACACCACCTTCAGCACGTCACCTTGTTCGGCATGTTCCCGGACCAATTCCGTCGACGGACGGGCCTTCTGCAGCTGCTCCCCCGCCTGCGCGGTGATGAGCGCGACCGGAACCAGCCCCAGCGAGAGAACACCCAGCGGCCAGGCCAGGTACCGCCGCCAGCGGGTTACGGCAGCGTAGGCGATGGCGGCGAGGCCGGCGATCGGGCCAAGCACAACGACGGCGTGGACCAGAAGGATGTGGGCCGGGAGGCCGCCTATTTCAATCACGTGGAATCTCCTACGGTGGACGTGTGCTGCGCGCCCCCGGCGTGGGGGCCGGAGCTTCTATGATTCTTGCATGGCAAAACGTGAGCTCGCGGACATTGCGGCGCAGCTCTATGGGATGCCGTTCGACAGCTTTGTCGCAGGACGCAATGCCGCGGCCAAGGAACTGCTCTCCGCAACGCGCGCGACGCCGGAGCTACGCTCCCGCGCGGCGGAGGTGCGCTCCCTGCCCAAACCCTCAGTGAGCGCCTGGGCCGTCAACATGCTCGCCTGGCGGCGGCCGGAAACACTCCGTGACCTGGCCGAGCTGGGACTCGCAATGCGCCAGGCCCAGGCCTCCCTCGACGCGGCAACGCTCCGCAGCCTCTCCCGCGAACGGCGGACCATGCTGGCCGGCGCGGTCGACGCAGCCCGCGCCGTGGCGGAGCAACAGGGGCGGAAAATCAGCGGCACCGTCGCGGCGGAAGTGGAACAGACCCTGCGTGCGGCCACGGCTGACGAGGGCGCCGCTGCCGCCGTCCGGAGCGGGCGGCTGCTCCGGACGCTCTCCGCCGATGGCGTCGACGTCGTTGACCTCGACGGCGCCGTCGCCGTCCCGGATGCGATCGGGGCAAGGCCGCCGGCCGCTCCCCCGGAGAACGCTGCGCCCCCGGCACCGGGCACGCCCCCGGCAACCGGCCAGCCGCGCCTGCGGGCCGTCCAGCAGGAACGGCCGGCGCCCACCCCCTCGGCCAGGGAGCGCGCCCAGGCCGCCCTCCGGCAAGCCACCGACGCCGCCCTTTCCAGCGCCGCCGAAGCAGAACGCGCATCCGGGGAACTAGAGGACGCGACGGACGCTGCGGCTGCACTGACGGAGGAGGCTGCCGGGCTCAGGGAACAGCTGGCGCGTGCCGAGGCCGGGCTGCGGCAGGCCCGAAAGCGGCTCGAACTGGCCTCGGCTGCCGCGCAGCAGGCAGCCCGGACGGCGGAGAAAGACCGCCGCCGGGAGGACCTGGCCCGGGAACGGGTGCTGCGGCTGGGCAACACGCCGGGCGGATGACCACTTACTGTCAGAGGGCGGTTGCAGACTTAATTCATGGAACAGCATCAGGATTTCCAACATCAGGAGTTCACGGCAGCCCGGCAGGCAGCAGCCCCGTCCGCGGCAGAGCATTGGGAAGTCACCTACCTGGACACCGAGTGCGGCCGGATCCGCACCGAAGCGTTCGACGACGCCGCTGCGGCCGAGCGCTTTGCCAGCCGGCGCATCCAGGACGAACACGGCTGGGCGGTCATCGACGCCGTGCTGCCGCGTCAGGGCCGGGCCGCAGCGTAGACGGGAGGGCAACCTCGGACCTCGTGCGAAGGTCCTGGCTCGTCAGGGAGCCCGGAAGTCCGTCCGGATGGCCTGTTGGCGGACGTCCCGAAGGAGTAACTTTCGGAGTGGAGGCTTCCTCTTCTGGTGTCAGCTACGTTGGGAGCTTCGCCTTGGACCCGGAAAGAGGCCAGCATGCAAGCACGGATGCGTGGTGCGGCGATCATGGCGGCGGCAGCCCTTGTCCTGGCGGCGGCCGGATGCGGGGCCAGCGGACTTGCCCAGGCTGATCAGCAGTCCGCTGACGCGATGGTCCTGACCCTGGCCACCGCTGGCGGTCCCGACGGTCATTCCGCAGCGCAAGTCCGGGAATTCGCCAGCCAGGTGAAGGAACTCTCCGGCGGGTCGATCCGGATCGAACTCGTGCTCAGGGCGGCCGCCGACGAAGCAGGCGCATGGGACCAGGCCGTGGCCCAATCCACCGAAGGCGGCGACTTCGACATGGCGCTGGTCCCCACCCGGACTTGGGAGTCGGAGGGTGTCCTGTCCTTCACGGCACTCTCGGCACCTTTCCTCCGGGCCTCGGATCAGGTGGTGGCGAAGATCGTCGCGCCGGAGATCGCCGGCGGCATGATGGCAGGGCTGAGGCCGATCGGACTCACCGGGCTCGCCCTGCTGCCCGACCGGCCGCGGATGCTCTTTTCCTTCGACGGACCCGTAACGGCACCGGCGGACCTGGCCGGAAAAGTTGTCCGCGCCCCCGGCTCCAGCACGGGATACGCGACCCTGAAGGCCTTGGGGGCCAGCCCGCAGTCACTGGCGGGGGAACTGTTCGCCGACGCGCTGAACAAAGGCACGGTTAAGGCCGCCGAGTCATCCTTCACCCGGGCCGGAACCTTTCCCCGGCCCAGCACAACCACGGGGAATCTGCCGTTGTACGTAAAGGTCAACTCGCTGGCCATTAACACCAAGACCTATTCGCACCTGGCCGCAGACGACCGGCGGATCCTGATGGAGGCGGCCGCGAAGACCCGGGAAGCAGTAACGAGCTCCATGGTCCACACCGCCGACGAGGCGGCAGCCTACTGCCGAAGCGGCGGCACGATCGTCGCAGCCACGGACGAGCAGATCGCAGCATTCGAAGCTGCGGCGGCCCCGGTCTACGCCCAGCTTGAAAAGGATTCCGCCACGCGGGCACTTATCGCAAAGATCCGCGCCTTCGCCGACGCTCCGGACGGGGCCTTCGACGTCGCCCCCTGCAGTCCCGGCGCCTGACTGCGCGAAGACCACCTGTAGCCGATGCAAAGAAGACCGACGAAAAGAGCGGTCCAGGGCCAATAGCCCTGGACCGCTCACTTCTTACCTCCTGGGAGGAACCCCTAATTCACCGGGATGGCTAGGCGAAGTCTGAGACCGCCGGGTCTGCACCGATGCGGCCGGCGCCCTCTGCGGAGCGGTCCAGACCGTTGATGGCCTGCACGTCCGTCTCGTCGAGGGTGACGTCCAGGGCCGCGTAGTTCTCGCGGATCCGCGATTCGGTGACGGACTTGGGGATCACGACGTTGCCGATCGCGAGGTGCCAGGCGATGACCACCTGCGCCGGCGTGGCGTTGTGCTTGGCCGCGATCTGGGCGATGACCGGGCTTTCCAGCAGCTCGCCGCCCTGGCCCAGCGGCGACCATGCCTCGGTGAGAATGCCGTTGGATGCGTTGAATTCACGCAGCTCCGCCTGGTTGAAGAACGGGTGCAGCTCGATCTGGTGGATCGCCGGAACCACGCCGGTTTCGTCGATCAGGCGCTGCAGCCCCTCCTTGGTGAAGTTGGAGACGCCGATGGTCTTCACGCGGCCCTGCTTCTGCAGCTCGATGAGGGCCTTCCAGGTGTCAACGTACTTGTCCTGCTTGGGCTGCATCCAGTGGATGAGGTAGAGGTCCAGGGTCTCGAGGCCAAGGCGTTCCATGGATTCCTCGAACGCCTTCAGGGTGGACTCGTAGCCCTGGTCCGCGTTCCACAGCTTGGTGGTGATGAAGATTTCCTCCGGCTTCAGGCCCGAACGCTGGATCGCGCGGCCTACCCCGGCTTCATTTCCGTAGATCTTGGCGGTGTCGATGTGCCGGTAGCCGGCCTCGAACGCCTGGACGACGACCTTCTCGGCGATGTCGTCCTCAACTTGCCACACGCCGTAGCCGAGCTGCGGGATGGTGTTGCCGTCATTGAATGTCAGTTCGGGTGAAGAAGTCATTCGTCCATCCTGCCAAGCGGCTGCCCCTCAGGCCAGTGTTTTGACGCCGCTAAGCTAGGCGCTTAACCCGGAATATCCTTAGCACCCGGTGTTTCGACCCGGTCACCCGCCGCGATGTGGGCGCAACATCAGCCTTGCGTTGCTGCGTCCGCGAGCCGCCGTTCGGCGTCGTCGATGTGTTCCACGACGGACTCCGCGCGGCGGCGCACGGACGCCGCACCGACCGGGACCGGCCCGACGGCGAGGCGCAGCATCGCCGCTGCTTCCGCGGTCATGGCCAGCGAGTTGCCGGCCGTGGACAGGGAACGGTGCACGCCGGCCAGGGCTCCAGGGATGTCGAGGCCGTCGCTGGGCGAGCGGCGTTGAGCCTCCACGCAGATCTGCCGGACCCGCCCGGCCAGGGCGGACAGTTCGTTGGCGATCTCGACCAGCTCCGCGTAGAGGGCCTCATCCTCGACGCCTTCGAGGACCTGGTGGTAACGGTCCAGTCCCCGGACAAACCGGTCGTGGGCGCGCCGCCACAGGCCCTTGCCGAGTTCGGCGTCGTCCTTGCGTCCCTGCCGTGCCGCGCTAAAGAAACCCAACGGTGGCCTAGAGGTACTGGCCGGGACCGTGGTCCGGGTCGGCGGGTCGGACCGGCTGCGTGGGATCCGCGCCGGGCTGGGGCTCGGCGGCGCGTTGCGGTTCGCCGTTTTCCCCAATGATGACGCCGGGCGCGATCATGGTGCCGGGCGGCAGCTGGCGGAGTTGCAGCTGCGCGGCCGCGTGCTCCCGGGCGGCATGCTGGGCCGCGATCGCGGTCTGGATGCCGTGGAAGAGTCCCTCCAGCCAACCGACCAGCTGGGCCTGGGCGATGCGCAATTCCGCGTCGGAAGGGGTGCCGTCCTCGGGGAACGGCAGATGGATCCGCTCGAGTTCCTGCACCAGCTCGGGCGCGAGCCCGTCTTCCAGTTCCTTGATCGAGCGTTCGTGGATTTCTGCCAGCCGGATCCGAGCCGCGTCGTCCAGCGGGGCGGACTTCACCTCGTCGAGCAGCTGCTTCAACATGGTGCCGATCCGCATGACCTTGGCGGGTTCGTCCACCAGGTCCTGCAGGTGGCTGGCCCGGTTGCGCACGCCCGGCCCGCGGGAATCCGAGGGGCCCTGGGCCGGGCCCGTGGCCGCCGCTTCGGTGTCGGGTGCGTCCTGCGGCGGGGCGGACGTGGTGATGCCCTCCACCGGAGTGTCGTCGCCGGACTGAGTGTCGATCGGATCGCTCATGGCTTCATACTCTCGTCGGGAACGGGTGTTCCCGACGGCGCCTTCCGGATTGCGACAGCGGTGTCAGCAGCAACGGCCTTGCGGATTGCTGTCCTGGCGGTCCGTGTGGTCGCGCCAGAAGTCCCGTTCACACATCGGCGGACCGTCGTGGCCGGAGGCCTCATGGTGCTCCAGGTACTTCTTGTAGGCATCGGCACCGAGGACACCGCTGAAGTACTCAGCAAAGCCCCGGAATCCCGCTACGAATGCATTCATGGCAGCAACCGTCAGTGCCGTGCGGCGTGTTCGAGCCGCTGGTCTGCGGGCAGCTTCTTCCACTCCGCGTCCAGCTCCCGCTCGGCCGCGGTCGGGAACAGCCCGGCCGGCGCGAACACGCGGGACGGCTGGGCCGGGTCCTCGTATTCGACGTTGGCGATGCCGGCGGAGGCATTGCGGAAGGCCTTTGCCGTCGCGATCAGGGCCGTGATGATGACGATGATGCTCAGCACCACGAAGATGATCGAAAGCCAGCCCTGGATCATCGTGTTGCGGACGACGGCTTCCATGGCGGCCTGCGTCTTGGCCGTGCCGAAGGAGGTCTTTCCGTCGGCCAGTGCCTTGGCGAACGCCGCATTGTTGGCGAAGTACCCGACGGCGGGGACCGGCGAGAAAATCTTGTAGAAGCTCGCGGTGATGGTGACGACGGACGCGAAGGCCAGCGGCAGCGCCACGATCCAGAGGTACTTGAAGGTGCCGCGCTTGGCAACGATGGCGAGCACCACCGACAGGGCAATGGCCGCCAGCAGCTGGTTGGCGATGCCGAACAGCGGGAACAGCGTGTTGATGCCGCCCAGCGGGTCGGTGACGCCCATCAGCAGCACCAGGCCCCACGCGGCGACCATCACCGCAGTGGCGAGCCAGGCCCCCGGCCGCCAGGAGTGGTCCTTGAACTTCGGCACGAAGTTGCCGATCGAGTCCTGCAGCATGAACCGCGCGACGCGGGTGCCGGCGTCGACCGCCGTGAGGATGAAGAGCGCCTCGAACATGATGGCGAAGTGGTACCAGAAGGCCATCATCGCGGTGCCGCCGATGAACTGCTGCATGATGTGCGCCAGGCCCACGGCGAGCGTGGGAGCGCCGCCGGAGCGGGAGATGATGCTTTGCTCGCCGACGTCCTTGGCGGTCTGGGCGAGTACATCCGGGGTCATGTTGACTCCGGCCAGGCCCAGGCTGTTGACCCACTGCGCGGCCGATTCGACGGTGCCGCCGGTCAGGGCGACCGGGGCGTTCATGGCGAAGTAGATACCGCGGTCGATCGAGATCGCCGCCACGAGCGCCATGATGGCGACGAAGGATTCCATCAGCATGCCGCCGTAGCCGATCAGGCGGGTCTGGCGTTCCTTTTCGATGAGCTTCGGCGTCGTGCCGGAGGAAATCAGGGCGTGGAAGCCGGAGAGGGCGCCGCAGGCGATGGTCACGAACAGGAACGGGAACACGGCCCCGGAGAAGACCGGGCCGTTGTCGCGCGAGGCGAACTCACTGAACGCCGGGACCGTGATTTCGGGCCGCACCACGATGATGGCCAGGGCCAGCATCACGATCACGCCGATCTTCATGAATGTGGAGAGGTAGTCGCGCGGTGCCAGCAGCAGCCACACGGGCAGGATCGCGGCGATGAAGCCGTAGATGATCAGGCCCCAGGCGATGGTGACCTTGTCCAGGTGGAAGAACGCGGCACCCCACTCGGTGCCGGCCACGGCGCCGCCGCCGATGATGGCGGCCATCAGCAGCACGAAGCCGATGAGCGAGACTTCCATGACCTTGCCGGGGCGGAGGTAGCGCAGGTAGACGCCCATGAAGAGGGCGATCGGGATCGTCATGCCGACGGAGAACACACCCCATGGGCTTTCGCCGAGGGCGTTGACGACGACGAGGGCCAGGATGGCCACGATGATCACCATGATCAGCAGGGTGGCGACGAGGGCGGCGGTGCCGCCGATTACGCCGAGTTCCTCGCGCGCCATCTGGCCGAGCGACCGTCCGCCGCGGCGCATGGAGAAGAAGAGCACCAGGTAGTCCTGGACGGCGCCGGCGAGGACGACGCCGATGATGATCCAGATGGTGCCGGGCAGGTAGCCCATCTGGGCCGCGATGACCGGGCCGACGAGCGGGCCGGCGCCTGCGATGGCGGCGAAGTGGTGGCCGAACAGCACGTTGCGGTCGGTCCGGACGTAGTCCTTGCCGTCCGCCTTGTATTCGGCAGGGGTGGCGCGGCGGTCGTTCGGCTTGGTGATGTACCGCTCGATGACCTTGGAATAGAAGCGGTAGCCGATCAGGTATGTGCAGACCGAGGCGAACACGAACCAGATCGCGTTGACCGTCTCACCGCGGACGATCGCGAGCATGAACCAGGCGACGCCGCCCAGCAGTGCGATCGCCGCCCAGAGCGCGATTTTCGCCGGTGTCCATTTGCGCTCTTCCGCTTCGCGGACGGATTCGTCGACGGCCGTGGCCGGAAGGCCCGGAACCGGCGTGATGCCGTCGTCGACTCGTGCGGTGTTTGGCCCGCCATCTGGCATTGTGCCCATGTCTCCTCCTTGAGAAACCCCATCTGACAGATCAGCAGTCAGATCTGCCCCATGGCACCCTATCAACGCGGCATCCGAATGGACATGGACCCGGGGCAGGGACGCCCGGCGGCTCGCCAAGCGGTGCAGAGTCCGCGGTTAACGGCGTCACAACGGGGGTGCTTGTCAGGCCGGCCCGGCCAGCTGCATGAGGCGGGCTTCGCAGAGGTCCAGCCAGCGGACCTCCGCCTCGGTCTGGAAGATCAGCGAGTCGAGGACCAGCAGCCTGGCCGTGTCCGCGGGGCGAGGATGCGCCACGGCCTCGCGCCGGGACTTGGTGTACTCCTGCAGCGCCCGGATGGAGACGGCGCGCTGTGCCTGGATGAGTCCGCCGACGTCGACGGCGGGCAGCGTCAGCGCGAGGGCGAGCTTGATGGCCAGTTCGTTGCGCGGCGGATTGGAACGGCCCACGGGAGCGTGGAACCAGTCCCGGACCTCGGCGAGGCCAGCCGGGGTAATGCTGTAGACGATGTGGCCTTCACCGTCTGCGCCGTCTTTTTGAACGAGTCCATCACGTTCGAGGCGGTCGAGGGTGGTGTAAACCTGCCCGATGTTGAGGGGCCAGGAGGAGCCGGTGCGATCCTCGAACTCGGTCCTGAGCTGATACCCGTAGCGCGGCCGGTCCTGCAGCAGCGCGAGAAGGCTGTGGCGGATAGACATGGTGCCCCCGACGGTAGCAGGACGACAGCATACACGCGCCCCAAGACGCGTGTATACCGCGTATGGAATTACATTATCGTCGTTTACCCGGGACAGCCACTTCGCATATGCCAATCCGCGTATGCTGTCCGTCACAGGGGGCTAGGTGACGAGCAGGACCTTGCCCACGTGCTCACCGGAGTCGAAGTACCGGTGGGCTGCCTGGACCTGGTCGAGGGGAAAGGTCTTCGCCACGAGCGGCCGGATCCGGCCGTCGGCGAGCAGCGGCCACACGGCGTCGCGGACCGCGTTCATGATGACCGTCTTTTCCTCCACCGGGCGGGGACGGAGCGAGGTGGCGATGATGGCCGCCCGTTTCCGCAGCAGCTGTCCGAGGTCCAGTTCGCCCTTCGTGCCGCCCTGCAGCCCGATGACGACGAGCCGGCCATATTCCGCCAGGGCGTCCACGTTCTGTCCGAGGTACTTGGCGCCCACGACGTCGAGAATGACGTCGGCGCCCTTCCCGCCGTTCTGGGCACGGAGGCTCTCGGGGAAGTGCTCCTCGGCGTAATTGATGGCAATGTCGGCACCGAGGAAGGCTTTCGCGGTGCCGACTTTCTCCGCGGTGCCCGCGGTGGTCGCCACCCGAGCGCCGAGGGCCTTCGCCAGCTGGATGGCCATGGTGCCGATGCCGCCGGTGGCCCCGTGGATGAGCACCGTTTCCCCGGCCTGCAGCTGGGCCGTCATGACAAGGTTCGAATAGACCGTGGCCGCGACTTCCGGCAGCGACGCGGCGGTGACCAGGTCCACGCCGTCGGGAATCCTCAGGACCTGCCCGGCCGGAACGGCCACCTGCTCGGCGTAGCCCCCGCCGGCCAGCAGCGCGACGACTTTGTCCCCGACGGAGAAGGGCTTGGTGACACCGGGGCCGAAGCCCGCGATTCGCCCGGAGACTTCGAGTCCGGGAATTTCCGAGGCGCCCGGGGGCGGCGGATAGAACCCCATGCGCTGCTGGACGTCCGCCCGGTTGAGCCCGGCAGCAACCACATCGATCAGCACCTCGCCCTGGCCGGGAACGGGTGCCGGGACCTCGTGGACCTCCAGGACCTCCGGACCGCCGGGCTCTGAGATGTAGACAGCCTTCATGGAGAACTCCCGATTCCTTACTGATTTCGTGCGGGCGGGGCGTCCGCGCACGCGGCGCGGGCAACTCCCGTTTCCAGAGTAGGTGGCCAAACCGGCGTCGTCTGCGAGCGCCGCCACTTTTGTGGCTGCCTACCGGCTATGAAACACTACTCTTCAGGGAAGGTTGTCCGAGCGGCCGATGGAGCTGGTCTTGAAAACCAGTGTGCGGTAACCCCGTACCAAGAGTTCGAATCTCTTACCTTCCGCGGGAGCGCAGATTTTGCGCGGTTCAGAGGCCGGTGGCGGCGATCGAAAGATTGCCACCACCGGCCTTACCTGTTCCGCCGACGGGCAATGGCGGCGGCAAATGTTGCAGTGGTCGCCAGCACCCTGGAAAGACCGCAGCGCGTGCAGGTGACAGCCAGGGCGAGGGTTTCGTCCCCGGCATCCAGAACGGCAGCGGAACCGGCGAGGAGGTGCCGGTCGCTGCGGCAGTCAGCGCACCAGGGACGGCGGCCACGGGGCTGGTTGGCGCTGACCGGCCGGTAGGTGCCCGAAGTGGCGGCCATCCGACTCACACCAGGCCGGGAAAGCTGGAGAGAATGTAATCCGCGGCGGCCGGGCCCTTCATGCGCAGCGGCGTATGCCCGGGACGGATCTTTTTCTCCTTCATGGCCGCCCAGAAGGCATCTTCGGGCCGGGGCGCACTCCGGGACAGGAAACACCAGCTGGTGTAGACCCCGTAAAGGCAATCCCGTCCGAGGACGGAACCGGATGCGGCGTCGGAGGTGGTGGCTTCTTGAAGGAACTGGTCATATTGCGAATCTGCCATGGTGGCTCGTTTCCGCCGGGTGCACAGGGCGCCGCCGAGGGCTACAGCAGCTGGTACTTGAACGCCATGCACGGGGCGCCAAGCGGGTCCGGATGCCGCAGTACGGCAAGATCCAGGATGTATCTACAATGTAGACAATAGGCGTAGACTTCACTGTAAGCAAGCTTGTTGATCAATTTCCAGGGACGGCCCCGTTGTGGGACTGGCCCCTCCCGACAGGATCGGATTCCATGTCCCCCGCAGAAAAGCCGGCGCCCGCCCCGGCTCCCAAGAGCCGCCTCAGCCGGGAGCTTGTGCTGTCCGCGGCCCTGACGCTGGTTGACTCCGAAGGACTGGACGCGCTCACCATGCGCCGGCTCGGGCAGGAACTCGGCCGGGACCCCATGAGCCTGTACCGCTACGCCGAAAACCGCGCCGCCCTGCTTGACGGCGTCTCCGAACTAGTCCTCAACGAACTCGAAATCGTCCCCGACGACCCGGACTGGCAGGCCCAGCTCCGGCGCATCGCGCACTGTCTGCGCGAGCTCGCGCTCCGGCACCCGAACGTTGTGCCGTTGCTCGTAACACGCCCCCTGTCCACGCCCTTGGGACTCCGGCCGCTGGGGACCCTGCGTCCGCTGGAACAGATTCTCGCGCTGCTGATCGACGCCGGATTCGCGCCGGCCGACGCCCTGCACGTCTATCGCGCCTACTACGGCTACCTGTACGGCCACATCCTCAATGAACTGCAGGAATTCATCGTGGATCCCGAGGAAAATGAGGCTCTTCTCCGCCTGGGCCTGCACCGGCTGCCGCCGAAGGAATTTCCCCGACTCCGGGCCCTGGCGCCGGTCCTCGCCGATTACGACGGAATGGCCGAGCTGGACGAAGGCATCACCATCCTGCTGACGGGCCTTGCAGCCCGCCTGTCGCCCACGGCCTAACCTCTTTCGAAAGGTGCCACGCAATGTTCCTCCTTTTCGGCCTTAAGACTGTCCTCAACGACCTGCCCGGACGGTTGGCCACCTGCCAGCACTGCGGCCAGTTCGTTCACCACCACCTGCAGCAACGCGCCACCAAGTTCACGCTGTTTTTCATCCCCATCTTCACCACCTCCAAGACCTACCGGATCACGTGCTCGAACTGCGGCCAGATTTCGGCAATCAAGTCGCGACAGGCAAAATCTCTGGCCTGGTGAAAGACCGGGGCCGAGCAGATAGCCGGCCGGGCGAAGCATCCCGCACGGGTCCTGACCAGCGCTAAGATGGCGGCATGACACCGCAGGAGCTGGCCAACCTGGGCCACCTGCGCCGGGCCCGGGACCTGATTGACCGCGACTACGCCCGGCCGCTCGACGTGCCCACCATGGCCGCCGGCGCCCTCATGTCCCCCGCGCACTTTTCCCGCCAGTTCAAGGCGGCCTACGGCGAGACGCCCTATAACTACCTCATGACCCGGCGGATCGAACGCGCCATGGCGCTGCTGCGAGCCGGTGCCAGCGTGACCGACGCCTGCATGGAAGTCGGCTGCACCTCGCTGGGCTCCTTCAGTTCCCGGTTCACAGAGATCGTCGGGATGGCCCCCAGCGCGTACCGCGACCGGGAACACCGTGCCGTGAAGGCCATGCCGTCCTGCGTCGCCCGGCAGCACACGCGGCCGTCGCGGAAGCCGAGCAGGATTGAAGAAGCGCCCCCGCTCCCGCCGTCGTAGCGTGTGAGTCATGAACATTTCACTGCAGTACGCACAAATCACCGTCAACGACGTCGACGAGTCGCTCGCCTTCTACCGCGACGTGCTGGGCCTGGAGGTACGCAACGACGTCGGCTCGGACGGCCACCGCTGGGTCACCCTCGGCAGCGCCGCACAGCCTGATCTGGAGATCGTGCTCTCTCCCCCGCACGCCGGCCGTTCCAAGGACGACGGCGACGCGCTCCAGCAACTGCTCACCAAGGGCGTCCTGCCCGTGATCGTGTTCCGCACGGACGATCTCGATGCCACCTTCGAGGCTGTCCGCGGCGCCGGCGCGGAAGTCCTCCAGGAACCCATCGTGCAACCGTGGGGACCGCGGGATTGCGCCTTCCGCGACCCGTCCGGCAACATGGTCCGCTTCAACCAGGCCTGAACCGGCGCTCCGGGCGGAGCCTTTCCGCCGCCCCTAACGCCTGAGCCAGGGCCAACTAAATCCTTTGGAAAAATTGCCACAAGAAATACCGGCCAGCCGCTTCCCAAGCGCCTACTGGCCGGTATTCTTTTGAGTGCCCGGGCCAGGGGGACGGCCGGGCAGTCAAAAAAGCTCTACCAACACCGTCGCTGGGGCACCTTGTTGGGGTTCCGTGCCGGCTGTGAGGCGTTCCGCTGGGGGCCGTCTCGCCGAATGCACACTCAATCCACCCTGTGTTCATTCACCCCTGTTTTGCTGTGCCGGGATCTGCTTGACCAGGAGCAGACCGGCCGGGCCGCGGGCCACCTACCCGGACATCGCACCCAGCCCTTACCCGGGCACCCTAATGAGAGTTAGAGCGGATGAAAATCACACCTTGGAAAACAGCGCTGGGCACAGCACTGTCCGCGGGGCTCATCGCAGCGCCGCTGACCGCTTTGCCCGCCGCCGCACTGGAGGTCTCACCGGCAGCCGCCGGAACTTCGCCAGTCATCGTCAACGAGGCCTACCTCAGCGGCGGCAGCGCCGGAGCGGCCTACAAGAACAAGTTCGTGGAGCTGTACAACACCTCGGACGCCCCGGTCGCGCTGGACGGTTGGTCCATCCAGTACCGCTCCGCCACGGGCACCACCGCCCCGAGCACCACGGTGCCCCTGTCCGGCACCGTCGCCGCCAAGGGGTACTACCTGCTCAAGGGTGGCAGCAACGGCACCGCCGGACTTGATCTGCCCGCCGCGGACGTCACCGCCACCGGCTTCAACCCGGCCGGCGCCGGCGGAACGATCGTCCTGGCCAAGCAGGCCACCGCCCTGACTACGCTGGCCACCGGCTCCGTCGTCGAACCCACGAACGTCGCCGATCTGCTCGGCTACGGCAGCTCCAACACCTTCGAAACCCAGGCGGCAACGGCGCCGTCGGGCAACACCGATGTCAAGAGCATGAACCGCAGCGGCGGTGCGGACAGCAACAACAACGCCGCTGACTTCACGCTTAACGGCGCCATCACGCCCAAGGCGGCCAACGGTGAAACCGCCCCGGTCGATCCGGGACCGGTCACTCCCCCGACGGCCAAGAGCATCGCGGAAATCCAGGGCACCGGCGCGGCCAGCCCGCTCGCCGGCACCCCCGTCACCACCCGCGGAAAGGTCACGGCGACCTTCCCGACAGGCGGCTTCGCAGGCTTCTACATCCAGACGCCCGGAACCGGCGGCGATCTGGCCCCGGCCAACCACACGGCGTCGGACGCCATCTTCGTCTACGCGCCGTCCGCCGTCGCCGGAGTGCAGATCGGCGATTACGTCGAGGTCACCGGCGACGTTGCCGAGTACTACGGCATGACCCAGCTCAACGTCGCCGGCGCCGCCGGAGTCACTAAGCTGACGGACGCCGCCCCCGAGGTCAAGGCCACCGGCTTCGCCCTTCCGGCCGACGAGGCGTTCCGCGAATCCCTCGAGGCCATGCTGCTGACGCCGCAGGGGCCGGTCACGGTTGCGGACAACTACTCGCTGAACCAGTACGGCGAAATCGGCCTGGCCGGCGGCACCACCCCGCTGGAGCAGCCCACCGCCGTCGCCCCCTACGGCTCCGCCGAATACACCGCCACCGTCGCGGCCAACGCCGCCCGCGGCATCAAGCTCGACGACGGCGCCAGCACCAACTTCCTCAAGGACGCCACCAACAAGGCACTGACGCTGCCGTACCTGACCACCGCGGATCACGTCCGGGTGGGCGCGCCGGTGACGTTCAAGACCAACGTGGTGCTCAGCTACGCCAACAGCGCCTGGAAGTTCCAGCCGCTGACCCAGCTGACCGCCGCCAACGCGGACACGGTCCAGCCGGCCGGCTTCGGCGCCACCCGCGCCGAGGCCCCGACGGCGGTGGGCGGCAACCTCAAGCTTGCCTCGTTCAACGTGCTCAACTACTTCCCCACCACCGGCGACCAGGTCGCCGGCTGCAAGTTCTACACGGACCGGGCGGGCAACCCCATCACCGTCAGCGGCGGCTGCAACGTCCGCGGCGCCGCGAACGCCGAAAACCTCAAGCGCCAGCAGGACAAGATTGTTGCCGCCATCTCCAAGTCCGGCGCCGACGTCGTCACCCTGATGGAGGTCGAGAACTCGGCCCAGTTCGGCAAGAACCGGGACGACGCCCTGGCCAAGCTGGTCGACGCCCTGAACGTCGCCACCCCCGGCATCTGGGACTACGTCCGCACCCCCGCCAACGCACCCCCACTGGCCGATGAGGACATGATCCGCACCGCCTTCATTTACAAGAAGGCCGCGGCGGAGCCGCTGGGCGAATCCATCATCCACAACGACACAGTTGCCTTCGCCAGTGCCCGCAAGCCGCTGGCCCAGGTCTTCAAGCCGGTCGGCGCGGCCGATGACAAGAAGTTCATCGCGATCGCCAACCACTTCAAGTCCAAGGGCTCGGCTGCAACGCCGGACGACACCGACAAGGGCCAGGGCGCCTCGAACCTCGCCCGCACCGCCCAGGCGCAGTCCCTGCTGGCCTTCTCCGACGAGCTGCAGAAGTCCAAGGGCACGAACAAGGTCTTCCTGATCGGCGACTTCAACTCCTACGCCAAGGAGGACCCGATCAACGTCCTCACGGCAGCCGGGTACGTCAACCAGGACGAAAAGGCCAAGAACGCCGACGGCAGCGCCAAGCACTCCTACCTCTTCGGCGGCCTGGTGGGCTCACTGGACCACATCCTCGCCTCGCCGGCGGCCAACGCCGTCGTCACCGGCGCGGACATCTGGAACATCAACTCGGTGGAGTCGGTGGCGCTGGAATACAGCCGCTACAACAACAACGTCACCGACTACTACGCTCCGAACCAGTTCCGCGCCAGCGACCACGATCCGGTCGTCGTCGGACTGGACCTGCCCACCACCCCGGCCAGCGTTGACCTGAACTTCCTGGGCATCAACGATTTCCATGGCCGCATCGATTCCAACACGGTGCTGTTCGCCGGAACGATCGAGAAGCTCCGGGCCGCCGCGGCCCCCGGCGCCACCGCGTTCCTCTCCGCCGGCGACAACATCGGCGCCTCGCTGTTTGCCTCGGCCGTCGCCAAGGACCAGCCGACCATCGATGTCCTTAACGCCCTGGACCTCCGCACCTCGGCCGTGGGCAACCACGAGTTCGACGGCGGCTGGGCCGACCTGCGCGACCGGGTCATCGCCGGCGGCGGCAACGCAAAGTTCCCGTACCTCGGCGCCAACGTCTACCAGAAGGGCACCACCGAGCCGGCGCTGCCCGAATACACCGTTCTGGACATGAACGGGATCAAGGTCGCCGTGATCGGCACAGTCACGCAGGAAGTGCCGTCCCTGGTCACCCCTGCCGGGATCGCGGACCTTGAGTTCGGTGATCCCGTCGATGCCATCAACCGGGTCGCCGCGAAGATCAAGGCGGGCAAGCTCGCCGACGTGATCATCGTGGAGAACCACGACGGCGCCGGTTCCGGCACTCCCGAGGGCGCCACCCTGGAGCAGGAGGTCGCCGCGGGCGGCCCCTTCGCCAAGATGGTCCAGGAAGTCACCCCGGATGTCGCCGCGATCTTCAACGGCCACACCCACAAGCAGTACGCCTGGGACGCACCCGTGCTGGATTCTGCCGGGCAGCCCACGGGCAAGACCCGTCCGATCGTCCAGACCGGCAACTACGGCGAGTTCATCGGACAGATCCAGCTCACCATCGACACCAAGACCATGTCCGTCACCGGCTACAAGGCGGCCAACGTCAAGCGCACCACGGACCCGGCGGCCGACCTGGTCGCCGCGTACCCGCGGGTGGCCGCGGTCAAGGCCATCGTGGACAAGGCCGTCGCCGACGCCGCCGTGATCGGCAACCAGCCGGTCGGCAAGGTCACCGCGGACATCACGACGGCGTTCGGCGGAACCCCCGCCGTGCGTGACGACCGCGCGAGCGAATCCACGCTGGGCAACCTCGTGGCGGACTCGCTCGTGGACGCGCTCAAGGCACCGGAGCTCGGCGCCGCAGAAATCGGCGTCGTCAACCCGGGCGGCCTGCGCAACGAGCTCTACTACGCCCCGGACGGCACCATCACCTACGCCGAGGCCAACGCGGTCTTGCCGTTCGTGAACAACCTTTGGACCACCACGCTCACGGGCGCGCAGTTCAAGACGTTGCTGGAGCAGCAGTGGCAGACCAACCCGGACGGCACGGTCCCCAGCCGCGCCTACCAGCAGCTGGGCCTGTCCAAGAACGTCAACTACACCTACGACGCAGCCCGCGCCGCGGGTGACCGGATCACCGCGATCCGGGTCAACGGTGCGCTGATCGATCCGGCGAAGTCCTACCGGATCGGCACGTTCAGCTTCCTGGCCACCGGCGGCGACAACTTCCGCATCTTCAAGTCCGGCACCGGCACCAAGGACTCAGGGCTGGTAGACCGCGACGCGTGGATCAAGTACCTGCAGACGCACACGCCCGTCTCGCCGGACTTCGCGCGCCGTTCCGTGGCCGTGGTGAACACCACCGCGGCCGAGGTCAAGAGCGGGGAGCCGATCACCCTGGCGGTCTCCAAGCTGGACCTCACCTCGCTCGGCAGCCCGGCCAACACCTCGCTGCGGGCCGAGTTCGCCGACGCCGCGGGCACCGTGACCGCGCTCGGGACGGTGCCGGTTTCCGCCGGCGCGGCCACCGTGAGCGTGCTGGTGCCGGCCGGCGCTGTTGCGGGCACGGGCACCCTGGTGCTCACCGCCGTCGAGTCCGGCACTGTGGTGAAGGCGGACGTGCTGGTCGCGGCCAGCGTGCCGGTCCCGCCGCAGTGCACCGCGCCGGTCAAACCGAAGCGGCCCGCGGACCTCGTGGGTCAGGCCAACTACGGCACGGCAATGGCCGCGTACCGGAAATGCCTGAAGGGCTAGTTCCGTAGCCCAGCCTCAGTGAGCATGCCCCTCCCCCGGCCGGAGCGGTGGACATATTGTGCAAGTGTCCACTGCCCGGCCCGGGGAGGGGACATGCTCATTTTTCGTTGGCCCTGAGGTCGCCCACTTCACAAACCCGGGCGGGGCTGCTGTGGCGGATGAGGCACTATCCCTCGGACTGGATCCGGACCCGGATGAACGCTCCGAAACCCGCGGCATCCACCCCGGCGCCGAGAACCAGGGCGCTACCGGCCGAGGATGTCCCGGGCAATCTCGTCAGCGTCGCGCAGCGTGCGCTGTCCGCTGCGGTAGACCGGCCCCTGCTGCTGCCGCGCCTCCGCGGCGATGGCGGTGCCCCATTGCGCGGCGGAGAGCTGCAGGCCCAGCACGTAGATCCCCTCCGTGACCGATCCGTTCGCACCGACGGGCCGGTAGGGATGCGGGAGCACCTCCAGCCCGGAACTCTGCACGGGCGTGCCTTCCACGCTCATCATGAGGCGCGGGCGCACCAGGCCGTCCGCGAGCAACTGCTCCAGCAGCGGCGACGCGTTGATCGCCACCCGGTTGGCAGGGGCCAGCGCCTCAATCAGCACCGCGGCCTGTACTGCCTCACCGCCGCCGCCGTCCCGCCCGGCCACCCATGGGGAGGCGGCCGTGAACGCCCTGGCCTTGCGGTCGACGCCGAACTTGGGGTCCGGTCCCACGAAGCTGACCACGCCGGCGCGGGCCAGGGCCGCAAGCTGCTCGGCACGGAGGGCCGGCGGGCCGCTCGCGAGCCCTTCCACGAAGGACTCAAACCAGCCGCGCAGGCCGGCGACCCAGGACTGTTCGGTGATGCCGCCGTCGGCCACGGCCGTCTTCAGCACTGCCCGGCCGTGATGCAGGGCGCCGATCGCCATCTTCACCGGATCGTCCTCACCGAGCGCGGAGCGCCTCGCGTCGTCGAGCAGATAGTCGACGACGGCGGCATCCAGTTCCGCCCGGGACGCGAAGCTGCGGCCCGCCAGCGGCGCGGCAAGTCCCAGCAGGTCCAGCCGGTAGGCAGGGCGGACGTGGGCGTCGATCACCGCGCCGGCGGCCTCTTCCCACTTCACGGTGGAGTGGGCGTGCGGCTGCAGCGCCTCCTCCAGTCCGGCCAGGAAGCCGGCCGGGTCCGCGCCCACGGCGTCCGGGTGCGTGCGCGCCAGGGTGGAGTAGTAGGCCCACACGACATCCCGGTGCAGCAGCGGCCACAGGTCGTGGTCGAAAGCGGGCAGGATACCGGCGGCGGCAAACTTGGCGAGCGCATCCTCGGTGCAGTACCTCAGCGACACCGCTGCCGGGTAGTAGCCGGCCAGGGTCGCCTTCGCCCGGTACGGGGTTCCGCGGCGCGAGGCGGCGATGATGGACGGTTCCCGGCCGGACGGCAGGTACGTCAGCCCCGCCCCGTCCGGTGCGGGCAGGAATTTGCCGCCGCGACCCTCGGTCAGCTGGCCCATCACGTCGAAGAAGTTCAGGCCCATGCCCCGCACCAGCACCGGCTGGACGGCGGGAATTCCGGACCAATCAACGTCGGCCGGGGCGGCCGGCGGCAGGTACTTCAGCCCGAGTTCGTCCGCCGCCGCCTGGAGCTCACGCTGCTCCGGGTTGAGACGGGAGTCCAGGTGGCCGAGCGCCAGCACCACGGACCCGACGGTGAGCTCGGTCCCGTCGGCGAGTGCGACGTCGAACCCCGCGTTCCCGGGGCCCGCGGCCGGCCGGACCGACGTCGCGGTGGTCTGATGGAAATCCACGGTGACCCCGGCGGGCAGCTTCTCCAGCAGCTCCTCGAGCGTGGACCTCAGGTAGCGGCCGTACAGCGCACGGCTGGGGAAGCCGGCGGAACCCAGGCCGGACAACTCGGTGCGTTCATCGGCCGACAATGCCGGGTCCGGATCCTTCCGCTGCAGCTCCCGCCACTGGTCAAAGGTGCGCCCGGCCAGCGGCACCGCAAGCTCCGGATCCTCCGGGACCACCGTGGGATAGAAGGACTGGGTGTTCATCAGGTAGAGACGGGACTGTCCGGGCTGCCAGACGTGGCCGGGGCCCGCGGGATAAGGGTCGATCACGTCGATGTGCAGGCAGGCTTCAGGGGTGGTCGGGGCCCAGTTGGCGAGCAACCGCTCCAGCGCGCTGGTACCCCGGGGACCGGCGCCAATCAGTGCCGTCCGGATGCTCTGCGATTTACCCACGGCATCCAGCGTATCCGCATCCGCGCTGCCGCCTTGACTTGCCTGCCCGGCACCGGTGTTGCTTGGATGGGCCCATGACCACCACTTCAGCTGAGTACCCCACCGCGCCCGGCGAGCCCTCCGGCGCGCTTTCCGGGACCGCCCCCGAACCCGTCGATGAGAACATCTGGCTGGAGGAAATCTACGGCGAGGAACAACTGGCCTGGGTCCGGGAACAAAATGCCCGCACCGAGGAACTGCTGGAGGATGCCGAGTACGGCGAACTCGAAGACCGGATCCTGGAGGTGCTGGACTCCACCGACCGGATCGCCATGGTGGGCAAGCACGGCCAGTGGTACTACAACTTCTGGAAGGACCGCGAGAATCCCAAGGGCCTGTGGCGGCGCACGGACTGGGAGAGCTACCGGGCGGGTTCCCCTGCGTGGGAAACCCTGCTCGATGTCGACGCCCTGGCCGCAGCCGAAGGCGAGGAATGGGTCTTCCACGGCGCCAGCTTCCTCCGCCCCGCGGCCGGGCAGCCGCACCGGCTGGCCCTGCTGGCGCTCTCCCCCGACGGCGGCGACGCGAACCGCTACCGGGAGTTCGACGTCGAGACCCGCAGCTTTGTCGACCCGGCCGAGGGCGGCTTTGACCTCCCGACCGCGAAGGGCAACGTTTCGTGGCTGGACGCGGACACCCTGCTGGTCGCCAGCACGGCCGCGGGACTGCCGACCACCACCTCTTCCTACGCCCGGACCGGAGTGGTCCTGCGCCGCGGCGAGTCCCTGGCCTCGGCCGAGCGGCTGTTCGAAATTCCGGAAGATCACATGATGGCGCTCCTGGCGCACGACTCCACCCCCGGCTTCGAGCGGACTTTCGCGGTGGACTGGATCAGCTTCTTCGAAAAGCGCACCTCGGTATTGCGCGACGGCGTCTGGGTCGAGCTGGACGTGCCCGAGGACGTGAACCTTAGCTCGCACCGGGAATGGCTGCTTTTCCGTCCGCAGGGCGAGTGGACCCTGGACGGAACGAGCTACCCGGCCGGGTCCCTGCTGGCGGCGCGCTTCGATGACTTCCTGGCCGGCAGCCGGGAACTGTCCGTGCTGTTCACCCCGGATGCGCAAACCTCCCTGCAGTCCTGGAGCTGGACCCGGGACTTCCTGCTGTTGAACCTGCTCCGCGACGTCTCCTCCGAGATCCGGGTGCTCGATCCGCAACGGCCCGGGGCGGACGTCGCCTGGGCCTCCAGCGTGCTTGATGCCTGCCCGCCGCTGCATGACGTCAACGCCTACGCCGTGGACGATGAAGACGGCAGCGACGACGACGGCGACGGGAGTGGCGGGGCCGGGAACGACTTTTGGCTGGTCGCCACCGGGTTTACGACGCCGAGCACGCTGACCCGCGGCACGCTCACGCGCGCCGGCGCGGACGGCGTCGTCAGCACGCACGAGGTGGTCCGGACCGCGCCGTCGTTCTTCGACGAGGACGCCTACGAGGTCCAGCAGCACTTCGCCGTGTCCACGGACGGCACGCGTGTGCCCTACTTCCAGATCGCCGCGAAGGACCTGGTGCTGGACGGGCAGAACCCTACGCAGCTCTCCGGCTACGGCGGATTCGAGATTTCCCGCACCCCTGCCTACAGCGGCGCCGTCGGTCGGGCCTGGCTGGAGCGGCGCACGGAGGAATCAGCGGGCGCCGTGGGCGACGTGCCGCACAGCCGGGGCGGCGTTTACGTGGTGGCGAACATCCGCGGCGGCGGCGAGTACGGGCCGTCGTGGCACCGCGCCGCGCTGCAGGACAAGCGGCACCGCGCCTACGAGGACTTCGCCGCCGTGGCGCAGGACCTGATCGCGCGTGGCGTGACGTCCCGCCAGCGGCTGGGCTGCGTGGGCGGCTCCAATGGCGGCCTGCTGGTGGGGAACATGCTCACCCAGTACCCGGACCTGTTCGGCGCCGTCTCCTGCGGGGTGCCGCTGCTGGACATGCGCCGGTACAGCAAGCTCTCCGCGGGGTACTCCTGGATTGCCGAATACGGCGACCCCGATGTGCCCGAGCAGTGGGAGTTCATCCGGACCTTCTCGCCCTACCACCTGCTCCGCGACGGGGTGGAGTACCCGGAGACCTTCATCTGGACCGCCACCTCGGATGACCGTGTGGGTCCCGTGCAGGCCCGCAAGATGGCCGCCCGGATGCAGGCCATGGGCATCCCCAATGTCTGGTTCCACGAAGCGCTCGAGGGCGGCCACGCCGGCGCCTCGGACAACCGCCAGGCCGCAGCCCTGCAGAGCCGCAGCCAGCATTTCCTCTGGCGCGCCCTGGCGGGCCGGGCGGCCTAGGTGTAATTCCCACGGACGGGCAACGCGGGGTCACTTACGACCCATCCCGGGCGCTTGGACCGGCCGTAAGTGACCCCGCGTCGACCGTTTTGCACTGCATGGCCCCTTCTGCGTATCCTTGGTTGGCTAGTAATAGCAATTGGAGACGTGCCAGAGCGGCCGAATGGGCTTCACTGCTAATGAAGTGTGGGGCACAACTCCACCGGGGGTTCAAATCCCCCCGTCTCCGCGTTTGGCCCCGGTCCTGGACCGGGGCCTTTTGCGTTCCCGGGGCCCTTGGTCCCGCTCTGCGCCTCCACCCGGGCGAGCTTCGTCCGTGACGGGCCGGCCGGATGGCAGGATGGGCGCATGTCGACCAACCACGCGTTTGACGCGATCATCGTAGGCGGCGGCCACAACGGCCTGGCCGCGGCGGCGTACCTGGCCAAGGCCGGCCGGAAGGTCCTGCTGCTCGAAAGGCTCGACCAGCCCGGCGGCGCCGCGGTGTCCGCGCAGGCGTTCGACGGCGTCGGGGCACGGCTCTCGCGTTATTCCTACCTCGTGAGCCTGCTGCCGCAGCAGATCATCGACGACCTTGGTCTGAGGATCACGCTGGCGCGGCGGCGGTACTCCTCGTACACCCCGGACCCGGCCAATCCCGGACGGGCGCTCCTGATCGACAATGAGGACGCCGAGTCCACGGCCGCCTCGTTCGGTGCGATCGGGGCGTCCGACGACGAGTTCCGCGCCTTCAACGAGTTTTACGCCAGCTGCGGGAGGCTCACCCGGGCGCTCTGGCCCACCATGACGGCCCCGCTGCCCACCCGGTCGGCGGCGAAGTCACTCGCCCGCCTGGCCGGCGCCGCGGAGGCGTGGGAGGCCATGGTTGAGCAGCCGGTCGGGCACGCCATCGCCGAGGCACTCCGGCACGACCTGGTCCGCGGCGTGGTCCTGACCGACGCCCTGATCGGCACCTTTGCCCGCGCCGACGACGCCGACCTCCAGCAGAACATCTGTTTCCTGTACCACCTGATCGGCGGCGGGACCGGTGACTGGGACGTGCCCGTGGGCGGGATGGGCGCGGTGTCCGGGGAGCTGGAACGTGCGGCCAGGGTCGCGGGCGCGACCATCCTCACCTCTGCGGAGGCCACCTCCGTCCGCCCGGGCGGCGTCGTCAGCTACCTGCACGACGGCGCCCACCACACCGTCTCCGCCCCGTGGGTCCTGTCCAATGTGGCCCCCGTGGTCCTGGACCGCTTGCGCAACGCTGCGTCGGGCGGTCCGATTGCGGCCGCGCAGGGCGGGACTGCACCCGCCAAGCACGCCACGCAGAACCCGAACCATCTCCGCGAGGGCGCCCAGGTCAAGGTGAACCTGCTGCTCAAGCGGCTGCCCCGGCTGCTGGACGACGCCGTCAGTCCGGAAGCGGCTTTCGGCGGCACGTTCCACATCAACGAGACGTGGTCCCAGCTGGATGCGGCGTACGTCTCCGCCGCGGGAGGGGCTGTTCCGGATCCCCTGCCGTGCGAGATCTACTGCCATTCGTTGACCGATCCAAGCATCCTGTCCGCGGAGCTGCAGGCGGCCGGCGCGCATACCCTCACAGTGTTCGGCCTTCATGTCCCGGACCGGCTGGTCACCGCGCAGAACAACGACGCCCGGCGGGCGGAGTTGCAGGCCGCGGTGCTGCGTTCGCTCAACAGTGTCCTCGCCGAGCCGGTCGAGGAGCTGCTGCTGACAGGTCCGGACGGCCGCCCGTGCATCGAAACCAAGACCACCCTGGATATCGAACGCGCCGTCGGCATGCCGCGCGGCAACATCTTCCACGGCGGCCTCGACTGGCCTTTCGTGGACGACGACGCACCCCTGGACACCCCGGCGCAGCGCTGGGGCGTCGCTACGGACGATCCGCAACTCCTGCTTTGCGGTTCCGGGGCCCGCCGCGGCGGGGCCGTCAGCGCCATCGGCGGCCACAACGCCGCCATGGCCGTGCTGGAGTCCGGGCGGCCGCGCAGCAGCTGAGCGCGCGCAACGAAGCGCGCGCAGCTAAGCACGCGGCTAAAAGCGCTGCTAAAAGCCCTGCCCGGGATGGCCTCGGCTCAGCCCGCCTGGCCGAGCACGAGCGGCAGCACTGCCCCGGCGCCTGCGAGCCGCAGGGCACGTCCGGCCACGGTGACGGTCCAGCGGCTGTCCACCAGATCGTCCACCAGCATGACGCTCTGGCCCTGGATGCCGTCCAGCGCCGCGGCCAGCTCGGGCCCCACCACGACCCGGTCCCAGACCCCGGCGAGACGGTAGGCGCTGTTTCCGCCGCGGCCGCCCGTGGGGCCGCCGTGGGCAAGCTGCAGCTGGCCCAGGTACGGGATGCGGCCGATCTCGGAGATACCGCGCGCCAGCGACTCCACCAATTCGGGCTTGCCCCGGGACGGGACGCTGACGATCGCGGCCGGACGGCCAGCGCCGCTCCAGCCGGGGTTGCGCGCGTCGCCGCTGCCCCATTCGCGGAGGACCTGCACGCAGGCCCGCAGCATGCCGGGGTCCACGGCCCGGTCGGGGGCACCCGCGGCGAAGGTCTCGCGCAGCGCGCCGCCCCAGCCCAGATCTGTCAGCCGCGCCAGCACCCGTCCATTGGCCAGGCTTTCCTCCGGCTTGATCTTGCCCTTTACGTTCACGCCGAGGCGGTCCATACCGCTGGGCCACTGCAGCCGCGGTTCCAGCACCATGCCGGCCCGGTTCAGTGTCGCGCCCGCCGTTTCGGTGGCGTCGGCGGCAATGTCGGCGGGGAACCACCGGCCGGCGCAGTTGTCGCAGCGGCCGCAGGCGGTGGCGGTCTCGTCGTCGAGCACCGAGGTGATGTACTCCATCCGGCAGCCGGCGGTGTCCTGGTAGATCACCATGGAGTCCTGCTCGTCAACGCGTGCCTCCGCAATCCGGCGGTACCGCTCGGCGTCGTAGGTCCACGGCTGGCCGGTGGAACGCCACCCGCCGCCCACGCGCTCGACGGCCCCGTCCACGGCCAGCACCTTCAGCAAAAGCTCCAGCGGCGTCCGGCGCAGGTCCACCCGGGCCTCAAGCGCCACGGTGGACACCGCGGTGCCGGCCTCGGCCAGCGCGGTCAGGACCGCAGAGGCCTTTTCTTCCGAGGGCATCGACGCGGTGGCGAAATACTGCCAGATGTCCCGGTCCTCGGAGCCGGGCAGGAGCAGCACGTCGGCGTTTGCCGCGCCGCGGCCGGCACGGCCGACCTGCTGGTAGTAGGCCACCGGGGACGACGGCGCCCCGAGGTGCACCACGAAGCCAAGGTCCGGCTTATCGAAGCCCATGCCGAGGGCGGAGGTGGCCACCAGCGCCTTCACCTGGTTGTCCTTGAGCAGCTGCTCGGCGCGTTCCCGGTCCGCGGGGTCGGTCCGGCCGGTGTAGGCGAGCACTTCGTGGCCGGCCTCGGCCAGGAGCCGGGCGGTGTCCTCCGCCGCCGACACGGTGAGGGTGTAGATGATGCCGCTGCCGGGAAGGTCCTTCAGGTGGGTAAGCAGCCAGCCCAGCCGCTCCCGGGAGTCGGGCAGCCGCAGCACGCCCAGCCGCAGGGACTCACGGCCCAGGGCGCCGCGGATGGTCAGCACGCCCTCACCGAGCTGTTCCTCGATGTCGTGCACCACCCGCGAGTTGGCGGTGGCGGTGGTGGCCAGGACCGGGACGCTGTCCGGCAACTGGGTGATCAGGTCGGCGATCCGCCGGTAGTCCGGCCGGAAGTCGTGGCCCCAGTCCGAGATGCAGTGCGCCTCATCGATCACCAGCAGCCCGGTCCGGCGGACCAGCTCAGGCAGCTGGTTCTCCCGGAACGACGGGTTGGTGAGCCGCTCCGGGGACACGAGGAGCACGTCCACCTCGTCGGCCGCGAGCTGTTCGCGGACGGTGTCCCAGTCGAGCTGGTTTGCCGAGTTGATGGCCACGGCCCGGACCCCGGCCCGCGCGGCGGCGGCGACCTGGTCCCGCATCAACGCCAGCAGCGGGGACACGATCAGCGTCGGGCCCGCTCCGCGGCGGCGCAGCAGCAAGGACGCGACGAAGTACACGGCCGACTTGCCCCAGCCGGTGCGCTGCACGACAAGGGCGCGCCGGCCGCCGTCCACGAGGGCCTCGATAGCCTCGAACTGGCCGTCGTGGAACTCAGCATCCGGGTGCCCCACAAGTTCGCGCAGCACCGTCTGGGCCTGCTCACGCGTCCCAGTACCCCCGGCGGAGGGTGACTCGGGGGCGGAAAGGACTGCAGCGTTCTGGTTATTGGCCATTGCTTCAGTATCCCAGTCCCCTCCGACAGCCACGAAGCGGGCGGAGTCGTATGTGGACAATCCGTATCCACATACGCGGCCGGCGCGGACGGTCCGCGGCAGCTTCCACGTAAGATGGGAGCCGTGACTAGCGACCAGACGAAGACTTTTGACCTCTCGGCTTCCTTCAAGGCCTACGACGTGCGCGGAATTGTGGGCGAATCCATCACCGCGGAAATCGTCGAAGCCGTCGGGGCTGCCTTCGTGGACGTCCTGGACCTGGCCGGGCAGACAGTACTGGTCGGCGGCGACATGCGCCCCTCCTCCCCCGAGTTCAGCCGGGCCTTCGCCAACGGCGCGGCAACCCGCGGCGCCAACGTCCAGCTGCTCGACCTGATCTCCACGGACGAGCTGTACTACGCTTGCGGCGCCCTGAACGCTGCCGGCGCCACGTTCACCGCAAGCCACAACCCGGCCGAGTACAACGGCATCAAGATGGCCAAGGCCGGCGCCGTGCCGATCTCCTCCGAAACCGGTTTGAAGGAGATCCAGGCCCTGGCCGAGGAATACCTCAACGCCGGCACCATCCCCGCGAACGGCCCCCGCGGCCTGATCAGCGTGCGGGACGTCCTCAAGGACTACTCCGAGTACCTGCGCAGCCTCGTTGACCTCAGCGGATCCCGACCGCTCAAGGTCGTGGTGGACGCCGGCAACGGCATGGCCGGCATGACGACCCCCGCCGTGCTGGGTGACACGCTGCTGCCCAAGCTGCCGCTCGAGATCATCCCGCTCTACTTCGAGCTCGACGGATCTTTCCCGAACCACCCGGCCAACCCGCTGGAGCCGGAAAACCTGCGCGACCTGCAGGCCGCCGTCGTCGAGCACGGCGCGGACATCGGCCTGGCGTTCGACGGCGACGCCGACCGCTGCTTCGTGATCGACGAAAAGGGCGAGCCGGTCTCGCCGTCGGCCGTCACCGGCATGGTGGCGCGCCGCGAGATCGCCCGCGCCAAGGCCAACGGCGAGGAAACGCCGACGATTATCCACAACCTGCTGACCTCGCGGGCGGTGCCCGAACTGGTGGTCAACGACGGCGGCCGCGCGTTCCGCACCCGGGTGGGACACTCCTTCATCAAGGCCGTGATGGCGGCCGAAGGTGCGATCTTCGGGGGCGAGCACTCCGCCCACTTCTACTTCCGCGATTTCTGGAATGCGGACACCGGCATGCTGGCCGCCATGCACGTCCTGGCTGCCCTCGGCGAGCAGGACGGCCCGCTGTCGGAGCTCGGCCGCGAATACGAGCCCTACAAGTCCTCCGGCGAGATCAACTCGGAAATCGAGGACAAGGCCGCCGCCGTGGAGCGTGTCCGCGTGGACTTCTACGACGAAGACGTTGAGGTGGACTACCTCGACGGCAGCACTTTCATCGCCGCCGACGGAAGCTACTGGTTCAACCTGCGCCCGTCCAATACCGAGCCGTTCCTCCGCCTGAACGTCGAGGCCACGGACCAGGAAACCATGGAACGCGTCCGCGACCGGGTCCTGGCCCTGGTCCGGGGCTGATCGCCATGACCGATTCACCGGAGACCCAGGGGGCCGTCCTGCAGCCGGCGGATCCGGCTGAGGACTCCTGGCGCGGCTCGGTGCCGGATGCCATCGCCACCGACCTGGAGAACCTGCTCGGCACCGGAGTGGGGGCGGCCCAGGAGCAGCTCGAGCGCAACGGCGGCTTCCTGCCCTTCGCCCTGGTGGTGGAGAACGACGGCGAAGTCCGCCTGGTGGCTGTCACCCCGGCAGACGCAGCCGGGGACAGCGACGCCGATTTCGACGCCGACGGCATGATCAACGACCTCACCGAGCTGCTCCGGCAGCACCGGGACGAGTTCCGCGCCGCCGCGATCGTCTGTGACATCACCCTGCTGGAAGAGGACTCGGACGCGATCCACGTGGCCGCCGAGCACCAGGACGGCTCCGTCTTCGCAGCGGTACTGCCCTACGGCGCGAACCCGGCGACGCACGAGCTGGAGTTTGGCGAGCTTTCCGCCGACACCAACGAACCCGCCGTCTGGGTGGACTAGACCAAGCCGGTGCCATGAAGATCAACGCCTTCGCGGACGTGAGCCTGCGCGCGATGATGGTGCTCGCGGCCGCAG
Organism: Arthrobacter sp. 05N425; assembly: GCF_056397125.1. NCBI lineage: Bacteria > Bacillati > Actinomycetota > Actinomycetes > Micrococcales > Micrococcaceae > Arthrobacter > Arthrobacter sp. 05N425. The sequence goes on along the minus strand of NZ_JBFTMU010000014.1, from coordinate 136,911 downwards.
CCGACGGCGAACTGCTCACCACCCAGAGCATCGCGGACGCCGTCGGCACGCCCTACAACCACGTCAGCAAGGCAATGGCAAAGCTGCGCGAACTCGGCCTGATCGACGTCGAACGCGGCCGCAATGGCGGGTCCCGGCTCAGCGGCGCCGGCCGGGCCGCCACCGTCGGGCAGCTGCTGCGCGCACTGGACACCCGGACCGACCCGGCGGACTGCGTGGCTGCCGCGGGCGCCTGCCCGCTCATCAACGAGTGCCGGCTGCGCAGCGCCCTGGGCCGCGCGCGTGAGGCGTTCTACCGTGAGCTTGATGACATTGTCGTCGCTTCGCTGCCGACCTCCCGGCAAATGAATCCAGTCTTCCAGGCCATCGGCCTGCGCCCGGGCCTGTAGCCAGCCTCTAACCAGGCGCGGCCCCGGCATCCGAGGCCGCGATCCCCCTCCGGAGTCCGCCCCGCCCGGGCGTCACCCGATTTGCAACCGTTTTCTACGCCGTGTAGAACTGAGGCATAAATACTCGTATTTCAAATGCAGGTATTTCAGAAACGGTCCGGTTGAAGACCCCGGGCCACTATCTCAGGAGTCAGCATGCTCTCGGACAAGTCCTTCCCCGTCATCGAGGCCACCCTGCCGCTGGTCGGTTCCCGGATCGGCGATATCACCCCCAAGTTCTACGCCCGGCTCTTCGGCGCCCACCCCGAGCTGCTGGACGGGCTGTTCAGCCGCTCCAACCAGCGCTCCGGCAACCAGCAGCAGGCCCTGGCCGGGAGCATCGCCGCTTTCGCCAGCCACCTCGTCAGCAACCCGGGCACCCTGCCGGAGACCGTGCTGTCGCGCATCGCGCACCGCCACGCCTCGCTCGGCATCACCGAGCCGCAGTACCAGGTGGTCTACGAGCACCTCTTCGCCGCCATCGCCGAAGACCTGGCCGAGGTCATCACCCCGGAAATCGCCGAGGCCTGGACCGAGGTCTACTGGCTTATGGCCGACGCGCTGATCAAGCTCGAGAAGGGCCTCTACGCCGGCCAGGCCAACGGCAAGATGTGGTCCCCGTGGAAGGTCGCCGCGAAGACCCCCGCCGGCACCGGCTCCATGACGTTCACCCTGGAACCGGCCAACGACACCCCCATCACCCCGGCCCTCCCCGGCCAGTACGTCAGCGTCAAGGTCACCCTGCCGGAGGGCTTGCGCCAGGTCCGCCAGTACTCGCTCTCCGGCGACGCCGGCACCAGCCGTAGCTTCACCACCAAGCTCGACGACGGCGGCGAGGTCTCCCCCGTGCTGCACCACCACGTCGAGGTCGGGGACATCCTCGAGATCTCCAACCCCTACGGCGAAATCACCCTCAAGGAGAGCGAGGGCCCCGTGGTCCTGGCGTCGGCCGGCATCGGCTGCACGCCGTCGGCTTCGATCCTGCGCGCCCTTGCCGAGGCCGGTTCGGACCGACAGGTGCTGGTCCTGCACGCGGAAAGCACCCTGGACAGCTGGGCGCTGCGCTCCCAGATGACGGACGACGTCGAGCGCCTGGAAGCGGCCGAGTTGCAGCTCTGGCTCGAGCGGCCGGAGGCGGGGGCGAAGGAAGGCTTCATGTCGCTGCGCGACGTGGACCTGCCGGCCAACGCCTCGCTGTACCTGTGCGGTCCGCTGCCGTTCATGAAGAACATCCGCAACGAGGCCATCAATGCGGGCATCCCCGCCACCAAGATCCACTACGAGGTCTTCGGGCCGGACATCTGGCTCGCCAACTGACTCCCTAGCAATCGATGAAAGAACGACGGCACACCGGTGATCGCGTGGCCGAACCGCAGGAGATTGCCGGGGTCGTAGCTGGACTTCACGGCCCTCATCCGTTCATAGACGGCGGGCGACCATGCCCTGGAACGGTCAGCCTCATCGCCGGGTTCGCCGTGGAAGTTGACCAGGGTAAAACCCGTCGAGTGCGGAGCCATCGCGGCCAGGACCGTGCGGATGGCTGCCGAGACGGCCTCGGCGACCGGGGGCATCTTGAACCCGAGCAGGAAGAGCAGGAATGCCGCGTCCCGCCCCGACACGGCGTTCGGCAGCGCCCCGGCACGGGCCAAGGCGCCACCCAGCGGCCGGATTTCGACCAGGAGGAGCGGACAGTCCGAGCCTTCGCCGGTGTGGTTCAGCAACTCCGCCAGGGTACTGTCGCCGAGATCCTTCAGCAGCGCTCCGCCGGCTGTGAAAGGGAGCGGATCCGCCGGATCCATGTGGATCTGGTCAACGTCCAGGTAGCTCATGGGGCCGGCCGTATCCATCAACGGGCTCGAAACGGCGCGCATCGGGGCCAGCAGCGCATCGCCGGCCTCGCGGTTCCCCAGAAAGGCGAAGCGGAGGTGCACCACAAACTGGCCCCGCAGCGGCGCGGGGACGAACTCCATGTCGGGCAGCCGCAGCAGCGAAATCGAGGGCGAGGCGTCTTCCGGCAGCGTAGGCAACCACTCCCGGAACGCCGCCAGGATGAGGCCGGCATCGGCACCCGGATAGATGATGCCGCCGCCGTAGAACTCGCCCAGCGGAAAGAGGCTGAATTCGAGTTCGGTCACGATCCCGAAGTTGCCCTTGCCGCCGAGCATCATCGCGAACAGCTCGGCTTCGGCCTCGGCGTCAATCCGGCGCAACGCACCGTCCGCGGTGACCACTTCCATGCTCCGGACATGATCAGCGGCAAAGCCGTGGGCGCGGCCCAGCACTGGAAGCCCGCCGCCGACGGTGTATCCCACGACGCCGACGTCGGTACTCGAGCCGTGCAGTCCCACCAGCCCGAGCGGAACGCTCGCTTCCAGGACGCTGCGCCACTTCACTCCTGCCCCCACCCTCGCGGTGCGCTCCACCGGGTCGATGTGCAGCTCCTGCAACCGCCTGGTGTTAATCAGCAGGCCGCCCTCGACCACTGAGTCGGCGCCGTGCCCGGTGGACTGGACCGCCACCGGCAGCCGGCGTTCCGCCGCCCATTTGACCCCGGCCGCGACGTCCTGGGCGGTGCTGGCGCCCAGGACGACGTCGGGCCGGTGGACGGTAGCGGCGTTGAACGCGAACGTCTCGGCCGCGAATTCTGGGCTGTCCGGCAAAGCGACCGTTCCGCTGACAGCTTCGGACAGGGCCTGGATATCCTCGGTGACAAGCATGAGTGCTCCTGGGGTTTCGCCTGCCGGGGCAGGCGGAGGGCACGCCGCCGCGCGCCCGGGATGTTCCCCGCATCCCTGGCAGTCAGCGTCAGGCCCGGCTGATGAATGCGACGAGCCTACGGCCGCTCCCGACTACAGGCTAGGGGCCTTGGTCCCGGCAGCCACCGGGGCCCCGCCATGACTCATCGGCTGCTCCGCAACGGCCGTTCTGAGGCCTCAAAAGGGCATCCGCGGTGGGGCCACGCCGGGAGGGTTCCCCAGCCGAACTTGTGGGGCTAGGGAACCGGTGGGGACAATCGATGAGGGAACGACGGCGGCCCCCCACCATATACAAGGTGCGGGGCCGCCGTCGTTGGATCAGCCGCCTGCTAGTGCGCGGACATCCGTTCCTTGAGCGAGTCGAGCTCGGCGCGCAGCGCGTCCGGCAGCGAGTCGCCAAACTTTGCGTACCACTCCTCGATGGAGGCCAGCTCGGCGTCCCATTCCTCGCGGTCCACGCGGACGGCGTCCTCGACGTGGGCGTGGGTCAGGTCCAGGCCGGTGAGGTCCAGCGAATGGCCGGTCGGAACGAAGCCGATGGGAGTCTCCACCGCGTCGGCCTTACCCTCGATGCGCTCAATGGCCCACTTGAGGACACGGGCATTGTCGCCGAAGCCGGGCCACGCGAAACCGCCGTCAGCCGTGCGGCGGAACCAGTTCACCAGGAAAATGTGCGGCAGCCGCTCCGGGTTGGCCTTGCCGGAGACGCTGATCCAGTGCTTCAGGTAGTCGCCGGCGTCGTAGCCGATGAACGGCAGCATGGCCATCGGGTCACGGCGAAGCACACCGACCTGTCCGGCCGCGGCGGCCGTGGTCTCCGAGGAGAGCGTCGAGCCCATGAAGATGCCGTTGGTCCAGCTGCGGGCCTGGGTCACCAGCGGCACCGTGGTCTTGCGCCGGCCGCCGAAGAGGATCGCGGAGAGCTCCACACCCTCCGGGCTGTAGTACTCCTCGGCCAGCATGTCGACCTGCGAAATCGGGGTGCAGAAGCGGGAGTTCGGGTGCGCGGCAGGCTGGTCCGACGCCGGGGTCCAGTCGTTGCCCTGCCAGTCGGTCAGGTGCGCGGGGACCTCGTCGGTCATGCCTTCCCACCACACGCCGCCGTCGTCCGTGAGGGCAACGTTCGTGAAGATGCTGTGGCCCTTGGCGATGGCACGCATGGCGTTGGGGTTGGTGCCCCAGCCGGTGCCCGGGGCGACGCCGAACAGGCCGGCCTCGGGGTTGGTGGCGCGCAGTTCGCCTTCCTTGCCGATCCGCATCCAGGTGATGTCGTCGCCGAGGGTTTCGACGTCCCAGCCCTCGATCGTGGGGTCGAGCAGGGCGAGGTTGGTCTTGCCGCAGGCGGAGGGGAACGCCGCGGAAATGTAGTAGTTCTTCTTCTCCGGCGAAGTCAGCTTGAGGATGAGCATGTGCTCGGCCAGCCAGCCCTCGTCGCGGGCCATGACCGAGGCGATGCGCAGGGCGTAGCACTTCTTGCCGAGCAGGGCGTTGCCGCCGTAACCGGAGCCGAAGGACCAGATGGAACGCTCCTCCGGGAAGTGCACGATCCACTTGTCCGGGTTGCACGGCCAGGCGACGTCAGCCTGCCCCGGGGCCAGGGGGGCGCCCAGGGAGTGCAGGGCCGGGACGAAGAAGGCGTTGGTGGCGGTGATCTTGTTCAGCACGTCGGTGCCGATCGTGGCCATGATGCGCATGGAGGCGACAACGTAGGCGCTGTCCGTGATCTCCACGCCGAACTTCGGGTCCTCGGCGTCGAGGTGGCCCATGACGAAGGGGATGACGTACATGGTGCGGCCGCGCATGGAGCCGCTGAACAGGCCGCGCAGCTTCTCCTTCATCTCCGCCGGAGCCATCCAGTTGTTGGTGAAGCCCGCATCGCGTTCGTTCTCGGAACAGATGAAGGTCTGCTCCTCGACGCGGGCGACGTCGGCGGGATCTGAGAATGCCGCGAAGGAATTCGGGAACAGCTTCTCATTCAGCCGGGTCAGGGTGCCGGCCGCCACGAGCTCGTCCGTGAGCCGGGTGTTCTCTTCTTCCGAGCCATCAACCCAGTGGATCCGGTCCGGCTGGGTCAGTTCAGCAACCTCTTCAACCCATGCCAGCAGTCGAGCATGTGTGGTGGGTGCTTTCTCAAGCAGCGGCAGTCGCGCCAGATCGCCCATTACGGTTCCCTTCCTCGGGTTCAGTGGTGTGTCCTAAATGCTAGGTCTCGCGGGTGATTCAGTTTCAGGCCCAAATACGGGTTGACGATGGAGCCGAGATCCAAAATCCCCGGAAAATCAAGGTTTAATATCTCCGAGCGCTGGTCTTTTTGTGATCAAGGTCACGTAGACCGGTCTAGTCGGGCAGATTACATGGCTCTCGATTTGGAACTCTGGGCCCCTCTCGCGTAAAGTAATTCGAGGTTCGGGGAGCGAGAAGTTCCCGAAGAGCCGAGAATGCGCCCATAGCTCAGCTGGATAGAGCGTCTGTCTACGGAACAGAAGGTCAGGGGTTCGAATCCCTTTGGGCGCACAGATAGAAAAGATCCGCACCGGTCCGCCGGTGCGGATCTTTTGCTTTCCCGGCTTGTTTCAGAAATCCGCGGCGGTTCCGGACAGAGGCAGGTCCGATCCGGGCCGCACCGGTCTCAAACGGTAGCGGAAACCGGGCCACGGCCGGCGACTTACTCCCCCACGGCAGCCGCGATACGCCGGCGTATCCCGTCAAAGTGGCTGCCCAGCCGTTCCGCGGCGAGGACGGCGTCGCCCGCCGCCACAGCCGCGTAGATGCCCCGGTGCAGCGCAGCCCCCGCGGCAATGCCGACGTCGGCGGTGCCAACGTCGGCGGTGTCGGCTCGGACAGGTTCGACGTCGGCGGCAGCCGGCCGGGCGTCGCCGCCCAGTTCAAGCTGGATCCGGCGGTAGACCGCCTGGAATGCGTCCACCAAGCCCAGCAGCAGCTCATTGCCCAGCGGCTCGAACAGTTTGCGGTGGAAGTCGGCGTCGGCTTCGACAAAGTGTTCCCCGGACCCGGCCAGCTCTTCCATCCGCAGCACCGCCGCCTCGAGTCCCGTCAGGTGGTCCGCCGTCATGCGCGCCATGGACGCGCCGATCAGCCCCGACTCCAGCAGCCGCCGCGCCTCGATCAGCTCGAGCGCCTCCCGCCCCCGGTGCCGCAGCGACATCCGCGCCCGGAAGCTGAGCCCGCCAACCAGAGCCTCCAAGTTGCTCGCGGCCACGAACATGCCGAAGCCGTGCCGGATCTCGATCACGCCCAGGGCCTGGAGCACCTTCAGCGTCTCCCGCAGCGTGTTCCGGCCGATCCCCAGCAGCGCCGCCAGTTCGTTTTCGGTGGGCAGCGGGTCGCCGGGTTCCAGCTCCCGCTCGAGGATCAGCTCGATGATGTCGGCCTGCAGGGCGCGCAGCCGGGCCTGCGCGCCAAACCGGCGCGGCGGCCCGGCGTCGCCCGCGTCCGAATTGGCTGCGCACACGGCTGGACTCCTCCCCAAAGGTGATCCTCAGGGTAGCGGACGTCCCACCTCCTGCCCAGTGTCCCGTCAAAGCCCCTCCCGGCGGGGTTAGGCTGTTGCCATGACGGCACACTTTGAGCGTGAATTCGATGTCATCGTGATCGGGGCAGGCGCGGTGGGCGAGAACGTGGCCGAGCGCGTGGTCCGGGGCGGATTGACGGCCGTCCTGGTGGAGGCGGAGCTGGTGGGCGGCGAGTGTTCGTACTGGGCCTGCATGCCATCGAAGGCGTTGCTCCGGCCCGGCACCGCACTCCATGGCGCCCAGACCGTGCCGGGCGCCGGGGAGGCGGTCACCAGGGTGCTCGACGCCGCGGCCGTGCTGAAGCGGCGGGACTACTTCACCTCCAATTGGCAGGACGACAGCCAGGTCAAATGGGTCGAGGACACCGGGATCGAGTTGCTCCGCGGCCACGGCTGGATCACCGGGGCCCGCCGGGCAGAGGTGGCCGGCGTGGACGGCAACAGCTACAAGCTCGTGGCGCGCCACGCCATCGTGCTGGCCACCGGGTCGCGCCCCACCATCCCGCCCATCGAAGGCCTCGAGGAAGTCGACTTCTGGACCACCCGGGAGGCCACCTCCGCGCACGAGATCCCGGCGCGGCTCGGTGTGCTCGGCGGCGGCGTGGCCGGCACGGAGCTCGCCCAGGCCTTCGCCCGGCTCGGGTCGACCGTGACGGTCGTGGCCCGCGGCGGGCTGCTGGGAGCTTTTCCGGCCCCGGCGGCCGAGCTGGTCCAGGCGGGGCTGCGCGCCGACGGCGTCGAACTCCACCTCCGCACCGGCACCCAAGGCGTCCATGAGAACGACGACGGCTCCCTGACCCTGACGCTCGACGGCGGCGGCAGCGTCACGGTGGACAAGCTCCTGGTCGCCACCGGCAGGCACCCCGCCGTGGAGGGCATCGGGTTGGAGAGCGTGGGCCTGTCCGCCGACGACGGGAAGGCCCCGCGGCTCGAGACGGACGCGAGCGGGCTCGTCCGGGGAGCCGACGGCAACGACAGTAGCCCGTGGCTCTACGCCGTCGGCGACGCCGCAGGCAAGGTCCTGCTCACCCACCAGGGCAAATACGAGGCGCGGGCCACCGGCGACGCGATTGCCGCCCGCGCCAAGGGCACGCTCACCGGCGAGCCGGCCCCGTGGAGCCGCTACGCCCACACCGCGGACGAGCACGCCGTCCCCAATGTGGTCTTCACCGACCCCGAGCTGGCAAATGTCGGGCGCAGCCTGGAACAGGCCGAGAGGGACGGCTACCGGGCCACCTCCGTGCAGCTCCCCATCCAGGTGGCCGGCTCCTCGCTGCATTCCGAGCATTACAAGGGCTGGGCCCAGCTGGTGGTCGATGAGGACCGCAAAGTGCTGCTGGGCGCCACCTTCGCCGGGCCGGATGTTGCCGAGCTGTTGCACGCGGCGACCATCGCCGTCGTCGGCGAAGTCCCGCTGGACCGGCTCTGGCACGCCGTCCCGTCCTATCCCACGATCAGCGAGGTGTGGCTGCGGCTTCTCGAGGAGTACGGCCTCTAAGCGCGAACAGACACTTGGGGCCCCGGAACCGTCGGTTTCGGGGCCCCGGTGTCTGTTTGCCCACATCTATTTGAACTGACCGGTCAGTTTAGTTAGCCTTGGAGTAGATCATTTCTGCGAAAGGCTTTCCTTGCTCTGCGTTCAACAGCTTCACGTGAAGGGCCGGCGGGACTACCTGCTCCCGCCCACCTCGCTGCAGGCGGCCCGGGGTGAACTCCTGCTCGTCACCGGCCAACGCCAGGACCAGCGCACCGCCCTGGCCCTGACCCTGAGCGGCCGGATGAAGCCCTCGGCCGGAAGCCTCGAGTGGGACGGCGGCGGCCGGATCAAGCAGCTGCGGCAGGCGAGCGCCGTCGTCGACGCCCCCGGGGTGAACGAGCCGGAGCAGCACCTGAGCGTGCGCGACCTGGTCACCGAGGACCTCGCCCTGATCCCCCGCCGCTACCGCGGCGCGCTGCTCAGCACGCCGTGGCTTAAGGTCAACCGCTTCGAGGACATCGCCGGGCGCTGGGCCGAGGAGCTGCCCGCCGACCGCCGTCTCGAGCTGCTGACGGCGCTGGCCCTGGCCAATCCGCACACCGACCTGCTGGTGGTCGATTCCCCGGACCGCCACAGCGGCGATCCGGCCGACTGGCTGCCGCGGCTTCAGGAGTTGGCGTACGACGGCGGCCGTCCGCTCGCCGTCGTCGCCACCATCGGCAGCCTCCCGCCGGACTGGACCGGTCCAGTCGCGGAGATCGGCAACGCCGTCCCCGCGCCGGAAACGGCGGATGTCCACCACGACCGCGAAACCGAGGATGCCCGATGACCGTGCTGCGGCTGGCCCGTTCCGAACTCAAACGCATGACCGGCGGCCTGCTGCCGAAGCTGACCATCCTGGCGCTAACCCTGGTGCCGCTGCTCTACGGGGCGGTGTACCTCTACGCCAACTGGGATCCCTACGGCAAGCTGAACCAGATCGACGCCGCCCTGGTGGTGGAGGACACCGGCGCCAGCTCCGCCGACGGCACCCGGCTGGAGGCCGGCCGGAAGGTCGCCGACAGCCTCGTCGAGGGCCACGTCTTCAACTGGCAGACCGTCTCCAGCGCGGAGGCAGCGGACCAGGGCGTGAGCAGCGGCCAGTACGCGTTCGCGCTCAAGATCCCCCGGGACTTCTCCGCGAACCTGGTCTCGCCGGGCAGCTTCGACGCCGCCAACCAGGCCATGCTGAACGTCACCACCAACGACGCCAACAACTACCTGCTCGGCACGATCGTGGACAAGCTCACCACCGCCGTCCACTCGACCGTGGCGAAAGAAGTGGGCCAGGAGACCGCCAACCAGCTCCTCACCGGCTTCGGCACCATCCACTCCCAGATGCTCAAAGCCGCCGACGGCGCGCGGGACCTCGCCGGCGGGGTGTCCTCGCTGCACGACGGCGCGGCCAGCCTGCACCAGGGCACCTCCTCCCTCAGGAACGGGACCGGCGAACTGGTGGCCGGGCAGCGCAAACTCCTCGACGGGGCCAACACCCTGAACGCCGGGGCCGGGCGGCTCGCCGGCGGCCTGCGCGAGCTCAACAGCAAGACATCCACGCTGCCCGCGGATACGCAGCGGCTGGCCGACGGCGCCGCCCAGGTGGCCGCCGGAAACGCCGCACTGAACACGAAGCTGCAAGGCATGGCGGGCCAGCTCGCGTCCGCGGAACAGGCCGCGGCGCAGGCCCAGCGCGGCCGGGTCGTGGCCTCCAATGGCCGCCTGGTCGCCGCCGGCGTCATTACCCAGGCCCAGGCCGATGCCATCCTGGCCGACTACGACGCCAACACCGCGCCGGCGCCTTCCGGAGCGGCGGGCGCTTTCCAAGGCGCGGCGGCCCAGGTGCAGCAGCTGGCGGACGGTTCCGCCGCAGTCAGCGCGGGTGCCGCGCAGCTGGCGGGCGCGGCCCCGGCCCTGAGCGACGCCGTCGGGAAGGCCTCCGCCGGGGCGGATCAGCTCGCCGGCGGCACCGCGGAACTCGCCGCCGGTCAGCAAAACGCCCTGGCCGGCGCGGAAAAACTCGCCCAGGGCGCCCAGCAGCTCGACGACGGCGCAGCGCGGCTCGAGAGCGGTTCGGCGAAAGCGTCCGACGGCGCCGGGACCCTCGCAACCGAATTGGCCAAGGGCGCGGGCAAGGTACCCAACCCGAACGATGCAAAGAAGGACAGCCTCGCCAAGGTCATGGCGGACCCCGTGGCCGTCAGCAACGTCTCGCAGGCCAAGGCGGGTTCCTATGGGGCCGGACTGGCTCCGTTCTTCCTGACCCTGGCCCTGTGGATCGGTGTCTTCATGTTGATCCAGGCCATGCGGCCGGTCACCCAGCGCGCCCTGGCGTCCAACGCTCCGACGTGGAAGATCGCCGTCGGGGGCTGGCTGCCGTTCCTGGCGGTTGCCGCGGTCCAGGCCAGCCTGCTGACCCTCGTGGTGGATGTGGGGCTGGGCCTCGATCCCGCCCATCCCGTGCTGATGTGGGTCCTGATGCTGGCAGCTGCCATGGCCTTCAGTGCGATCATCCAGGGTGTGGTGGCGCTGCTCGGCTCGCCCGGCAAGCTGGTGGTGCTGATCCTGCTGGTCCTGCAGCTGGTCTCCTCCGGCGGCACCTTCCCCTGGCAGACCACACCGGAGCCACTGCACGTGGTGCACCAGCTGCTGCCAATGGGCTATGTGGTCAATGGCATGCGGCACCTGATCTACGGAGCCGATCTGGCCAGCATCCTGCCCACCATGCTGGGCCTGGTTGGCTACACTTTGCTGGGACTGGCCATGTCCGCCGTCGCCGTCCGGAAACACAAGTTCTGGACCCTCAAGACCCTGAAGCCGGAGATCGCCGTATGAGCACCAAGCCCCGCGTGGACGTGGCGACCGCCGCCGACGCAGGGAAGAAGCTGCGGCCCGGACGCACCAACGCCACCAAGCAGAAGCTGTTCGAGGCGTCGATGGAGCTGATCGGCGAGCGCGGGGCCGCCGGCGTGACGGTCGACGAGATCGCCGCGGCCGCGGGGGTCTCCAAGGGTACGGTGTACTACAACTTTGGCAGCAAGTCGGATCTGATCGCCCAACTGCTGCGGCACGGTGTGGACATCCTGATGGCACGGCTGCTGAGCGTCAAGGACGGGTCCGCGGACCCGCTGGAGGCGATGGACGAGATGATCGGCCAGGCGATGGACTTCATGGCCGAATACCCTTCCTTCGCCCGGCTGTGGGTCAGCGAGAACTGGCGGACGCCCAGCGAGTGGCAGGACACCTTCACCGAGCTCCGCGGCCGGCTGCTCGGGGTGATTGGCGCCGCTATCGAGGCCGTGGCCACCAAGTACCCGGTGGATCCCGAGCTGTCCCGCGGCAGCCTGGAGACGGCCATCTTCGGGGCATGCTTTGTCGTGGGGCTGGACCGGCAGACCTACAACCCCGAACGCACCCGGGCGCAAAGTGTCGCCGCAATCATGGCGATCATGCGTGGCTACGTTGTGAAGTAGTCGCGCTCGGGGATGATTAGTCACATGCACCACATGGGTAACAGCGGCAAGACTGCCATCGGAGCATCCCTTGCCGCTCTGGCCTTGCTGGCCCTGACCGGCGTCACCTTGCACGAAACGGTGGGGCTCTGGTTCCTCGCCGCCTCCGCCGTCGCCTATGTGGCGTCCGTGGCCGAGGTGCTGGTCCGACGGCGGTACAAGACACTGCTGGCAAGCGGCGTCGGCAGCATCCTCTTCATCGCCTTTGGCATCGCGTTCCTGCGCCAGTGGGGGCTGGCCTTCAACCCGGATCCGAACGCGTTGTCCACCAACGTTGATACCGAGCATCCGGACCTGTACTTCTACCTCTCGGCAGCCGCCGGAGCGCTCACGCTGGTCCTGTTGCTCGCCGGCACCGTCCTGCCCGGCCGCCGACCCGCACCCCGCGCCCCTTATGCGTCCCGGCGCCCGGCTTCGGCGTCCAGTGGGGCGGCGCCCCGCAGACCCGCTGCCCGCCCTGCCGCCCGGGCGTCGATGCCACGGTCCGCGACGCCGCGCGCCTCCGCGGCACGGCCCGCAACTCCGCGCTCCGCCGCTCCGCGGGCTTCGGCGCCACGTTCCGCCGTGCCGGCCGGCAAGCGGCCGGTGTCACCGGCGGCGTCGTCGGGGTCCAAGCCGGCTGCCAAGGCGCCGGCGAAACCGGCGGTCAAGGCCCCGGCCCGCCCCGCCGCCAAAGCCCCCACCCGGCGCTGACCACCCCGCAGCACGGCGATCGCCACGCCGGCCAGGAGCAGCAGTCCGCCGGCAACTTCCGCCGCCGAGGGCACCTCGGCCAGCACCAGCCAGGCCGTTGTCATGCCGACCACCGGGACCAGCAGGGTGAAGGGAACGACGGCGGAGGACGGGTAGAGCCCCAGCAGGCGGTTCCAGATGCCGTACCCGACGAGGGAGCCGAACACGGCAGTGTAGAGCGCGCTGAGCATCGTCACCGGCTGCAGCTGCACCAGGGCATCCGACACCGCCGCCGGCCCGTCCACCAGCAGTGAGAGTCCGGCCAGCGGCAACGGGACCACCGCGCCGGACCACACCACCAGCCCGAGCCCGGAGGCGGCCTTCGCTTTCCGCGCCACGATATTGCCCCCGGCCCAGGACAGAGCCGCGGCCAGCACGATCAGCAGGGGCAGCAGCGGGGCCACGAGGCTGCGGCCTACGGCCACCACGGCGAGCCCGGCAATCCCCAGCACGACGCCGGCGAGTTGCCTCCGGGTTGGCCGTTCGGCCAGGATTCCCGCCGCCAGCAGGACCGTCAGCAGGACCTGGGCCTGAAGAACGAGCGAGGCCAGGCCCGCGGGCATGCCGAGGGCCATGGCCAGGTAGAGCAGGCCGAACTGGCCTGCGCTCATCAGCAGCCCGACGCCGATGATGGCGTTCCAGCTGACGTCCGGCTTGCGGATGAAGAAGATGCAGGGAAACACCACGAGGGCGAAGCGCATGGCCACGAACGGCAGCGGCGGCATCTGCGCGCCGTCGGGGTGCAGGCCAAGGTCAATGGCAACGAAGTTGACGCCCCACAAGACGGCGACGAGCAGGGCAAGCCCGGAATGTCGAGGGGTCATCGCACCCGCGGCCGTCGCCGTTGCCGCGCCTCAGAGATTGCGCGGCCGTTCGCCGTGCGGGTCCTCGGTGTCGCGGCGCTCCGCCACCGTTTCCTCGCGGAACCCTGCGGCGTCGCCGGTTCCTGCCGCGCGATCGCGCTCGCCCCGGTCCCGGCGCAGTTCCTCGTGCGGGTGAAGTCCCTCGTGCGGGTGGGCATCGTGGGTGCGTGTCTCCTGGGCCTGGTCATCGCCGCGTTCGGTCGTTACGACATCCGGGTCGACATCGTCGGCCCGGCGGAGCTGCTCCTCGGCACCGGCACGGACGGTCTCTGCCTCCTGCTGTGTGCCGCGGGCCTGCATGCGGAGGCGCTCGGCTTCGACTTCGGCGGCCTTTGCGTCGGCTTCCGCCCGCGCCGCCTTGGCCTCATGGTCCCTCGCAGCCAGCTGGTCGGCCTCCGCTTTTTCGCGCATCTCGGCGGCCCGGTTCCGGTCAGCCTCCGTCTTGCGCTTGCGGCTGAGATACATTGCCACGGCGATGATCGCGAGCACCACTACGATGCCGACGATGATTCCTACGAGCTGTCCTGAATCCACGGTGATCCACCTTTTCCCTCGGTCGCTAAGAAAACACCGGCAGTAAAAGCAATAACAGCATCAGTAAACAACACAATGAGAGTGCTGACCATCGGCTGGCCGGTGCACTGGCCTGCTACTTCGCGCGGGGCACCTTGAAGTGGGTCAGCCGTGCGTCCTGGCCGTCCAGCTCTGCCCAGGACTTCTCAGTCTCGAAGACCGTTAGGCCGCTGGTGGGATAGCGCGTGGCCGCGTCCATGTAGGCGTCATGGTTGGAGTCCCGGGAGGCCAGATGCATGGCCAGGTCCTGCACACCGGGCATGTGCGAGATCACCATGAGCGTCGTGACGGTGTCCGGGACATGGTTAATAACCGCCAACATGCGCAGGGCCGAGGCGCCGTAAAGGCCGTCCTCGAGTTTCGGCGTCGGGGCCTTGTCCCCCAGTTCGCTGCACACCCAGGTGCAGGTCTGCCGCGTCCGCAGGGCGCTGGAGCAGAGGATGAAGTCGGGGACCACACCGTGTTTAAGGAGCCACTTCCCGGCCAGCGGCGCTTCCCGGTGCCCGCGCTCTTCGAGCGGCCGCTCGTGGTCGGCGACGCCGCCCGGCCAGTCCGCCTTGGCGTGCCGCATGAGCACCAGACGTTTGATGTGATGCGCGCTCATGGCTCAATCCTAGTGCGGCCGGCTTGGCCACGAGCGCGCTCCACAGCGGGCGACCTGTCAGTCGTCCAGGACGAAGGTCACTTCCAGCACCACATGCCAGGCCACGACGGCGCCGTCGCTGATTTCAACTTTCTGCTCCTTGACCCATGCCCCGGTGACATTCCTCAAGGTCTTGTTGGCCCGGTCGACGCCTTCCTTGATGGCGGCGTCAAACGAGGTTTTGGAGTTGGAGCTCAGGGTAGTAATGCGTGCAACGGACATGTTTCCTCCCAATAGTCGGATCGACGGGACCGAGACTACGCCGAAGCCCCCAAACGCAACAGAGTCCAAACCCCGCGGAGGCACATACTCCGTCGATCCGTGCTCCGGAATGTCAGTTCGTGTTGCGAGGGCGCTGCAGCGCAGCGGCGCATCCCGACAGCGCGGACGGCGGCGTTTTGCGTAGTGCCGCATCGCCGACCGAGGAACGAGGGAGGTGTCTAAGGCACGGCAAAATGCCGTCGGGCGCGCGTGACTATCGTGCCGCGAAAGCGGAAGCGCCCGCCCCAAAGGAGGGGCGGGCGCTTTGCGTGAAGCTAAGAGCTAGATGGAGTATTCCGGAGCGGCCCAGACTACGACTTCGGGGTGCTCGTAGAACCGGTAGCCCTGGCCGCGCACCGTCCGCACGGTATTGGCCAGGCGGCCAAGCTTGGAGCGCAGCCGGCGGATGTGCACGTCGATGGTCCGCTCGTTGGGGACCTCTTCGGCATTGCGCCACAGGCCCTCAAGGAGTTCGTCGCGGCCCACGGTGCGGGTGCCGTTCTCCACGAGGTAGTTGAGCAGCTCGAATTCCTTGAACGTGAGGTTCAGCGATTCGCCGTCGAGCGCCACTTCGCGGCGGGCGAGGTCGATCAGCACGCCGGACGGGCGCGGGTCCTGGGGCTGCTGCAGCCGGGCGTTCTCGGCGCGCTGGCGGGCACCGGCGGTGGGATCGCCGAAGGTGGACCGGACGACGTCGAGCGCGGAACCCGGCGCGGACGCCGGGGCGACGGCGACGGCGGCATAGCTTTCGGCGCCGGCCACAAGCGACTGGGCGTAGGCGCGGATTTCCTGGGCCAGCTTGGCAATCGAGGTGCCGGCAGCGGCTGCAGTCTCCTCGTCAATACCCATGTAGAGCACGAAGCCGCGGGCCACGTTGTCGTTGGGCACGGGGCGGACCGGGCTGCCGTTGCCGGAGGCGATCACCGGGGTCGGTGCGGTGGCCGGGGCCGGCTCGGCGGCGGGGACGGCTCGGAGCTGGCCGTAGGAGCTGGGGTTGTAGCCCTGCGCGGCATAGCCGGGGGCGGGGAAGCTGTTGCCGGATCCGGCGGGGAAGCTCGGACGGCCGCCGAAGCCCTGGCGGAGGCCGTTCTGGCCGGCCTTGTTGGCGTTACGGACGGAGATGTGGACGTATCCGGATGCAACTGACATGGAATGCTTACCTCAATGTGAATGGCCGTCATCGCGGCTCGAATGCTAATTTCCCCGCAATGAGAACTGGGGAGGGGCGCCCGACGCTGGGCTGGGGGCGAATGCCTAGAAACGTTCTGGGGTGTAGAAGTTAGGCGTGCATTCGACAACAGGGCATCTCAGTACCAGCTGGTGCGCTGATCCAGGAAGCTGCGGCTGCAGGTGCTGTTGAGTTCTTGTTCACAATTGAAGTGTGCAACGTAACAATAAGAACTAGCAAGTAACAATGGACTCCAAAGTCCGCATCGTGAGACGAAAATGGCGATTGTAGTGTAAATCACAATTTTGATAAGCAGGCGAATCAATATGTGTTTTGCCGACCGAACGGCTCTTTGGCGCTCCTTGCCGAAGATTCTTCGCCATTCTGGCCCTCAGGCCGGAAAACGTTCACTTTAGGCATCAATGGCGGAATCCATCCGGAAGAGTTCCGCCACCGCCAGTAGTCCAAGGAGTGGGCACGCTGCCGGGCCGCGTGGCCCGGCAGTGTGCCCGGTGCGGAAGTTTGCGGAAGTCAGTTGGTCTGGCCGGTGGCGGTGGCCGCCACAATCTGGACCGACGAGGCCGTGTAACCGGATCCGTCCTTCGCGGCGACGACCCGCACGGTCCCGCCGGCGACAATGTCCGCAACGCTCATCTGGGAGCCTGTGCCGCCGGCCTGCTGGCGCCGCTGTTCCATGTTGCTCACCACCGGGTTGCTGCCGAGGGCATAGCTCCGGGTGAACCCGTCACTGCTCTTGACCGTGACGGAGGACGCGCTGACCTGGCTCACTGTTCCCAGCTGCTCGGCCATGGCGGTGTACTCGCTTCCGTTCAGCACGACGTATTCGGCGTGCACAGCTGCGGACAGCCCGCCGGCCAGGCCGCCCATGCCCGCTGCGAAGTCGTCATGACCGCCCTGCCCGGACATTCCGCCTCCCGCGACCCCTCCTTGCGGGGCGTCCGGCATCCCCGGGAAGGAGCCTTGGCTGGCGCTGCCGGGCCCGCCGGCTGCCCCGACCCCGGTCCCGCTGGCCGCCGCCGAACTTGAGCTGAGCGCATACACGCCGACGCCGGCGCCGGCTGCCAGCACAACAGCAGCGCCCGCGACGGCGAGTCCCCGCTTGAGGGTCCACGGCTTCCCCGCCGAGGTCTGCCGGGCTGCGGCCGACGGCGCACCCCAGCCCGGGGCGGCCGGCGCACCCCAGCCGGGGGCCCCACCGTCAGCTGGCTGTCCGGCTTCCGCCGGCGAGGCCGCCGGCTGCCCGGCGGCAGGCTGCGCGGCGGCATAGGGCGTGGTGACGGGCGCGGGCGCCGCCGGGGTGGGGGCGTCGGAGACGGGTTCGGGGATCGGGCGGGAACCGGATTCGGGCTGCTGACCGCTCATGGTGTTTCTCCTGTCGGGGTGCGGATTTGTGTCCACCCCAGCGTGGTAAGCGGTCCTGTGCCGGGGCTGTGCGGGCCAACAGCCGCGCCTGTGACCTTTCAGCGGGACCGGGCGTCCGGTCGGCAGCCGTACCGAACCAGGCCTCCCGCTCCCGGGGCGGCTTCCAGCTCGGTAGTCTGAGATTCACAGGTGCCGCACAGGGTCCCCAAAGCCGCGCCTCAACGGCAGATCGGAGAGTCGTCCCATGGCCACTTCGCACTCCATGACCAATATCCTGCCCCAGCTCACGCATCCGGACGGCTCGCCCATCCGCGCGCTGGTGGTGGACGATGAGCCCAGCCTGTCGGAGCTCATGAGCATGGGGCTCCGGATGGCTGGCTGGTCCGTGGCTGTGGCGGCGGATGGCCCCGGAGCGGTCAAGCTTGCCAAGGATTTCCGCCCCGACGTGCTCGTGCTGGACGTGATGCTCCCCGGGTTCGACGGCGTCGAACTGCTCAGCCGGATCCGCGCGTTCGCGCCGGAAGTTCCCGCGCTGTTCCTCACGGCCAAAGACGCCGTCCAGGACCGCATTACCGGGCTGGCGGCCGGCGGCGATGACTACGTCACGAAGCCCTTCAGTATGGAAGAGGTGCTGCTCCGGCTCCACCGGCTGGTCCAGCGCTCCGGGGTGGCCGCCATGGACACCGCCGAACTCGTGGTGGGTGACCTGGTGCTCAACGTCGACACCCGGGACGTTACCCGGGCCGGTGAGGATATCCATCTGACCGCCACCCAGTTCGAGCTGCTGCGCTACCTCATGGAAAACCCCAAACGGGTCATCAGCAAGGCCCAGATCCTGGACCGGGTCTGGGACTACGATTTCGGCGGCCAGGCGAACATCGTGGAACTCTACATTTCCTACCTCCGCAAGAAGATCGACGCCAACCGCGCACCGATGATCCACACGGTGCGCGGCGCCGGCTACGTGCTGAAACCGGCGGACTGATCCGTGCCCGCTCTTTCCGGCGTGACACCCGTACCCGGGCGCGACTGGCGCAACCCGGCCACGTGGCATTTGCGTACCCGGCTGGTCCTCGTCGCCATGGCGCTGCTCGTGGCCATCTGCGGCGCCGTGGGAGTCTTCAGCTACGCCTCCATGGACGCTTTCCTCACCCGGCAGCTCGACACCCAGCTGGAGCAGGCATCCCACCGGTCGAGCGAGTTCGGCAGGCCCTCCCCGGACGATGCGGGAAGGCGCCCTGACCCGCTCGAAGCCCGGGGTCAGGGCATCGGGACGCTCAACGCCCGGCTGCTGGCCGGCACGGTGGCCAGCGCAGGCTTCCTGGCCGGGGACGCCACCAGAAAGAGCCTGTCCTCCGATGACAACGCCGTCCTCCTGGCCCTGACCCCGAACGGCGTGCCCGTGGACCGGACGCTCTCGGCCGGCGACTACCGACTGACGGCTGTGCGCGCACCCTATGGCGACGTGATCGTCACCGGCCTCCCACTGGACGAAAAGCAGAACACGCTGGCCTCGCTCGTCTGGACCCTGGGGGTGGTATCGGCGGGCGGCCTCGTGCTGATCGGCCTCGCCGGCACCGCTCTCATCCGGCGGACCATGAAGCCGCTGGAACAGCTCTCCGAGGTGGCCACCAAGGTCTCGCGTTTGCCGCTGGACGCCGGCGAGGTGGCGCTGGGCGTGCGGGTCCCGGCGTCGGCTGCCCATCCGGGCACCGAGGTGGGCAGCGTGGGCTACGCGCTGAACCAGATGCTGGACAACGTCTCCAACGCCCTCGAGGCGCGGCAGGAGAGCGAGATGAAGGTGCGGCAGTTTGTCGCCGATGCCTCGCACGAGCTCCGCACCCCGCTCACCGCGATCCGCGGCTACACGGAGCTGATGCGGATGACCGAGCATTTCACGCCCGACGGCGAGAAGTCACTAGCCCGCGTCCAAAGCCAGTCCGAGCGGATGACCACCCTGGTGGAGGACCTGCTGCTGCTGGCACGGCTGGACGAGGGGCAGCCGCTCAAGGTCACCGACGTCGACCTCACCCAGCTGGCCGTCGAAACGGTGAGCGACGAGAAAGTCATGGCACCCGACCGCCTCTGGCAGCTGGAGCTCCCGGACGAACCCGTGGTGGTGCGCGGGGACGCGACCCAGCTTCACCAGGTCCTCGCCAACCTCCTGTCCAATGCCCGCAAACACACGGCCCCCGGGACGAAGGTGGTCACGGGCGTCACGCGTTCGGCTGACGGCAGCGCCGTGGTCACCGTGACGGACAACGGCAGCGGCATCGCTCCCGAATTCCTCGGCCGGGTCTTCGCCCGGTTCGCCCGGGCCGACGCCGCGCGCACCAACCCGGCCGCCGGTCCCGCGGCCCGTCCGGTGCGAAGCCGTGAGGGCACGTCGGCGGTCGCGACAGCGGCCGCGGCTTCCGAGGGCACCAGCGGCCTGGGCTTGTCGATTGTGCAGTCAATTGTGGAGGCGCACGGCGGGACCGTCGAGGTCACGTCCCGGCCGGGCCGGACAGAGTTCGCCGTCCGGCTGCCCGCGGCGCCTCCGCTGGCGTAGCGGGCCGCCGCTCTGGTCCGGACGCCGGCACGGCGGCGCCGGTCCTCACTTCCACAGCCCCCGCACAGCTTGACCCTAAAGCCCTCATATGGGGCGCCGGGAAAGTTGAGCCATGACGTTCACAGACCAGGCCCCAGGACCACAGCCCCACTCCACGGCGACGCCGCCCGGCCCGGCCGCGCCGCCCGGGCCGGGCCCGTTGACCCCGGCGTTCACCGGCCCCGGGAGGCTGCGTTCAGCCATCGACACCCGCACCACCACACCGGTCCTGGATATCACCATTCCGGTGTTCAACGAGGAACGTGACCTCGAAGCGTGCCTACGCCGGCTGCACGCCTACCTTGTCGGCTGCTTCCCGCATTCCTTTCGGATCACGGTGGCGGACAACGCCAGCACCGACGGAACACTCCAGACGGCGGAACGCGTCGCCCGTGAGCTCCGGGAGATCAACGTCGTCCACATGGCCGAAAAAGGCCGCGGGAATGCGCTGCGCAAGGTGTGGCTTGCCTCGCCGTCGCCGCTCCTGGCGTACATGGACGTGGACCTGTCCACCGACCTGGCGGCGCTCGGCCCCCTGCTGGCCCCGCTCATTTCGGGGCACTCGGACCTCGCGATCGGGACCCGGCTGACCCACAACTCGCATGTGGTCCGCGGACCCAAACGGGAATTCATCTCGCGCAGCTACAACCTGCTGCTGCAGTCGTGCCTGGGCGCCCACTTCAGCGACGCCCAGTGCGGCTTCAAGGCCATCCGGGCGGACGTGGCCCGGCAGCTTCTCCCGCACACGCTGGACAACGCCTGGTTCTTCGACACCGAGCTGCTGGTACTCGCCGAGAGGTGCGGCCTGCGCGTCCACGAAGTCCCGGTCGATTGGACCGACGACCCGGACTCCAGCGTGGACATCGTCCAGACGGCCATCGCGGACCTGCGCGGCATGGCCCGGCTGAGCCGGGACCTGCTCTCGGGCCGGATCCCGGTTCCCGAACTCCGGTCCGCCCTGGCCCGCGGACCGCTGCCGGCTTCGTCCCGGGCCCAGGAACAAAGCCCCGGCGGAAGCCTCTTCGGCCAGCTCGTGCGCTTCGGCAGCATCGGGGTGGCTTCGACCCTCGCGTACTTGCTGATCTTCGTGCTCTGCCGGGGAATCATTGACCCGCAGCTGGCCAACTTCCTTGCCTTGCTCACTACCGCGGTGGCCAACACCGCGGCGAACCGGCGCTTCACCTTCGGCATCCAAGGCAGCAGCCAGGCGGCCCGCCACCATTTCGAGGGGCTGCTGGTCTTCGGGATCGGGCTGGCCCTGACCTCCGGTGCGCTCGCCTTCGTCCACGGCACGTCCGGCGGAACCCCTGACCGCTGGCTGGAACTGGTCACAGTGACCGCCGCCAACCTGGCCGCCACCGCCATCAAATTCCTGCTGTTCCGGCACGTGGTCTTCCGCCGTCGGGGCGCCCCCATTCCTCCGGCCCCCGGCGCCGTTCCCTATGCTCCGGCGTCCGACGCCAACGCCAACGCCTCAGCCCTCCCCCACACAGAAACGGCCAAGTAAATGACCGCAACCCTCGACCCCGCCACCGGCGGCCCGGCCGGCAGCACGCCCGCATCGGCGCCCGCACACCCGACGACGGCGACCCGCCCGGCAGCTCCTCGAGCGCCCGCCGCGCAGGACCGCCGGGCACGCCTGCTGTTCGGACCACAGCGGTGGTGGGTGCGGCCCTCGGCGGCCCTGCTGCTGGTCTTCACCGCAGTGATGTACCTGTGGAACCTGGAAGCCACCGGCTACGCCAACTCCTTCTACGCCGCAGCGATCCAGGCCGGCACCAAGGACTGGACCGCGCTGCTGTTCGGTTCCCTCGACGCGGGCAACGCCATCACGGTGGACAAGCCACCGGCCGCGCTCTGGATCCCGGCCCTCGCCGGGCGGATCTTCGGTTTCTCGGCACTGAGCATGCTCATTCCCCAGGCGCTGATGGGGGTGGCCGCCGTTGGACTTCTGTACCTGACCGTCAAGCGCGTGTCCGGTCCCGCGGCGGGCCTACTGGCCGGCGGCGCCCTGGCGCTGACCCCAGTGGCAGCCCTGATGTTCCGCTTCAACAACCCCGACGCCATGCTCACCCTGTGCCTGGTGCTGGCCGCCTACCTCACCACCCGCGCCATCGAAAAGGCCGGCTGGAAATGGCTCGCCGCAGCCGGCGCGGTAATCGGCCTGGCGTTCCTGATCAAGATGCTGCAGGGCTTCCTGATAGTGCCCGGACTGGCCCTAGCCTACCTGTGGGCGGCACCCACCACCCTCGGCCGCCGGCTCCTGCACCTCCTCGCCGCCGCGGCGGGGATCGCCGTCGTGGCCGGCAGCTACCTGGCGCTGTTCCAGCTCACTCCCGCCTCGGCCCGGCCGTACATGGCGGGGTCGGAGACCAACAGCTTCCTGGAACTCACCTTCGGCTACAACGGCCTGGGCCGGATCACCGGGTCCGGCGGCGGGATGCCCGGTGGAAATGCTTTCGGAAATGCCGGCGGCCCGGGCGGAAACGGCAACGTGGGCTTCGGCGGCGCGGCCGGGATCACCCGGATGTTCGGGACCAGTTTCGGCGGCGAAGTGTCCTGGCTATTGCCGGCGGCCCTGGTTCTGCTGGTGGCAGGTTTGTGGTTCACCCGGCGCGAGGCCCGGAGCTCCGCCACCCGTGCCGCGCTCCTGCTCTGGGGCGGCTGGCTGCTGATCACGGCAGGCATCTTCAGCTTCATGAGCGGCACCGTGCATCCGTACTATGCCGTGGCACTGGCCCCCGCCGTCGCGGCCCTGGTGGGCATCGGCTCGGCGGAACTGTGGCGCGGCCGGACCCACTGGCCCGCTCGGATGGTCCTGGCCGTGACGGTGTTGGCTGCCTCGGTCTGGTCCGCCGTGCTCCTGGGCCGCGACCCGGCATGGCTGCCCGGGCTCCGGGTGATCGCCGTCGTCCTGGGCGTGCTGGCCGCCGCGGCGCTGCTGCTCCGGGTGGACAGCCTGGCGGCGCTCCCGGCCCGGCTCCGCAAAGCCGCTGCGGCCGGCGTCGTGGTCCTTTCACTGCTGGCCGGCGGGCTCGGGACCACCGCCTGGACGCTGGCGACGGCGGCCCAGGCGCATTCGGGGTCAATCCCCACCTCCGGGCCCACCGCGTCCGCGATGGGCGGCGGCTTCGGGGCGGCGGGCAGGCCGGACGGCGGGATCCTCGGTTCCAGCGGGGCGGCCGCCGGCGGGCCCGGCGGACCCGGCGCGGATACGGCGTCGGCCGAGCTGACAGCGTTGCTGAAGTCCTCCGGCGCCAAATGGTCCGGGATTGTCTCCGGCGCCACCCAGGCCGCCAGCCTGGAACTCGCCACCGGCACCAATGTGATCGCGCTGGGCGGCTGGAACGGCGGCGACCCGTACCCCACGCTCGAGCAGTTCCAAGCGATGGTGGACCGCGGCGAGATCGGCTACTTCATCTCCGGCGGCATGGGCGGCCTGGGCGGGGGCCGCGGCGGCAACTCCGAGGTCGCCAGCTGGGTCGCGGCCAACTACCAGGCCCAGACCGTGGGGAACGCCACCGTGTACAAGCTGGCGAAGTAGGCTCCTCTCCCCCGCTTGCCTCCGTCTCCGCCGCGCTCGATGCTTACCGGCGTCGAGCGGGCACGGAACCGTCGAAACGGGCACCCACGCGGCGGTCGTGAAGGCAAGACGCCGCTCCGCAGCAGGGGGCCGCCGTTACCTAAATGTGACATCTGATTGAAAGTCCGGTACCGTTTTAGGGTGCGGCCATCGATCTGGCCGCGTGTCCGGGCTGACGCCAAACTCTGCCGCTACCCGGATTCCCATGGACCAGGCAGAGACGGGGAACCCAGAGTTCCCGGGCATTCTGCATCCATGCACCCTTGGGGTTAAGCCGCCACGTCGATATTCCGTGCGGCCGGATTTCGCATCCGAACCCGACAGCTAACTCCGTAGGCGTTGAGAGGCGAACATGACTGAAATCAAGGCACCCACGCGCCCAGAAGGCGCTAAACGCACGTCCGACGCCGAGCGCGCGCGCCACCGCGCCGAGCCGGCGAAGCACACTTCGAGCCCGTCCAGGCCCCGTGCCCGGACCAACGGCAAGCGCGCCGCCGTCGTAGCCACCGCTTTCGCCGTCCTGCTGGGGGCAGGGGCCGCGGGCCAGGCCTCCGGCACTGCAGCGCATACGGCCGAAGCGTCGAAAGACACGGCCGCGTCCCTGCAGACCCTGGACTTCGAACGCGTCGGCAGCAACACGCCCACCTCGCCCGCCCCGATGAGCGTGGAGGCCCAGGCCTCCAAAATCAAGCCCGCTAAGGCCCCGGCGGCCAAGGCGCCGGCTCCGGCTGCCAAGGCGCCTGCTCCCGCGAAGCCGGTCGCCATTGACGACCCCGCCGGTGCGCAGGCCTACGCCGCCTCTCAGCTGCCCGCCCACGGCTGGGCCCCGAGCGAGATGCAATGCCTGATGAAGTTGTGGACCAGGGAGTCCGACTGGAAGACCACGGCTACCAACGCCAGCAGCGGCGCTTACGGCGTGGTCCAATCGTTGCCCGCCGAAAAGATGGCCAGCGCCGGCGCCGATTACCGGACCAACTACCGGACCCAGATCAACTGGGGACTGCAGTACGTGCAGGACCGCTACGGTTCACCGTGCGGCGCCCTGAACTTCCACTACGCGAACAACTGGTACTAAGCGCGGCCGAGGCTGCATGCCATGAGTGAGGCCCCGGATCCTTGGATCCGGGGCCTCACGTGCGCCTGCCGCCGCGCCGCCTGCGGAATACGGGCCGCGCTACGGAACCGCGCCGCCGCGCTAGCCGTTCGGACGGTTGGGAATGTACTGCACCCCCCATTTGTTGCCGTCGGGATCGGCGAAGTAGACGAAATGCCCCCAGTCCTGGACATCGATGTCGCTGACGTCCACACCGTTGGCCTTGAGTTGCTGGTGCGCCGCCTGGATGTCGCTGACGACCAGCTGCAGGCCGGGGGCGGTGCCGGGCGGGGCGTCGTTGAGGCCTTCGCCAATCGCGATCGAGCACCCGGAACCCGGCGGGGTCAGCTGGACGAAACGGATGCCTGGCGTGGGCCGTTCGTCGTAGTCGGCGTTGAAGCCGACCTTGTTCACATAGAAGTCCTTGGCCCGGTCCACATCCGACACGGGGACAAACACGAGTTCAAGTTTCCAGTCCATGGGCACAGGCTAGTCCCGGACGCCTTACGCCGGAACCCTTGACCGCGGGGACGTTTCAACCGCCCTACCCGCGAGGGCAGCAGTGCATGCCGGCGGCTAGACCGCGATGCCGTACAGGCGGTCTCCGGCGTCGCCCAGCCCGGGCACAATGTACGACTTTTCGTTGAGCTTCTCGTCGATGGAGGCCAGCACGATGGTCACGTTGGCGTCCGAGAGCTCTTCTTCCAGCTTGGCCAGGCCCTCCGGGGCGGCCAGCAGGCAGATGCAGGTGACGTCCGACGCGCCGCGCTTGAAGAGGAACTTGATCGCCTCGCGCAGGGTGCCGCCGGTGGCGAGCATCGGGTCCAGGACGAAGATCTGCCGGTCTGTCAGGTTCTCCGGGAGGCGCTCGGCGTAGGTGATGATGTCCAGGGTCTCTTCGTCCCGGGCCATGCCCAGGAAGCCGACCTCGGCGGTGGGCACCAGCTTGGTCATGCCCTCCAGCATGCCGAGACCGGCGCGCAGGATCGGAACCACCAGCGGGGTGGGCTTGGTGAAAGCCGTGCCGACGGTGGTGCTGACCGGCGTCTCGATGGTCACCGGCTCGGTGCGGACGTCCCGGGTTGCCTCATAGGCCAGGAGCGTGACGAGCTCCTCGGTGAGCTGGCGGAAGACCGGGGACRGGGTGTTCTTGTCCCGCAGAACGGTGAGTTTATGGGCGACCAGCGGGTGGTCGACAACGAGAGTGCGCATGGGTCAAAACTACCACCCGGACCTTCAGGACCGTCCCGCGGGGTCCGGGGTATCGGCGTCGGCGGTCCGCTCCGCGGTGCTGCCCTTGCGGCCGCGGGCGGGGGCGCCGTCGCGCAGGTGCGCATCGTTGTCGAACGTCGGCGCGGGGCCGGTGTGTTCCCGGTGCCGCAGCACATGGAACAGCCTGTGGGCCAGGATCACGATCCCCACCCAGCCCAGCCCCAGGGCCCAGCCGAAGATCACATCGGTCATCCAGTGATGGCCCAGGAAGACGCGGCTCATGCCCATCGCAAGGATGAAGATCGCACCCGCGGTGATCAAACCGACGCGGGCTATGGTGCGTCTGACTTGCAGGCAGGCGAGGTAGACCACCAGCCCGATTACCACGGTGGTGTTCAGCGTGTGGCCGCTGGGGAACGACGGCGACGTCTCGTAAGGCGGCACCGCGTCCGCGAAGTCGGGGCGGGCCCGGCCGATCAGTTTCTTGCCCACCGTCGTAGCGGTGATCGACACCGCGGCGGCTCCGCCGATCAGGATGAGCGGCCGCCAGGTCCGCGAGACCCAGATCAGCCATGCCGTCAGGATGCTGGCCAGGATCGGCATGCCGATTCCACCGCCAATATTGGTGAACCCGGTGACGAACGCGTCCAGGCCGGGACTGCGCAGCTGTTGCATGAACCCCAGCGTGGGCTTGTCGAGGCTTGCCAGGCCGGCGTCGTCCACGACGTTGTCGTAGACTTCCGCGCTCGTCAGCGCCAGGGCGACGACGACGACGCCGCCGATCAGCATGGTGATCCAGAGTGCGGCATAGGGCACCACCCACTTTCCCCAGCGCCGCATCAGCCAGCTCTCAGTCTTGGTGCTCAATGCCCTCTCCCGACTTCCCGGTGCACCCGCTTAAGTGCACAGCTTGCTTAGGGTCGAAACTATCATTGAGCCATGACTACCCCCGAGCCACGCCATGCGGAATGGATGGGCCTGGCCCTTGCCGAGGCGCGCCGGGCGCTGGCCACCGAGGACGTGCCGATCGGCGCCGTCGTGATCGGACCGGACGGCTCGGTGCTCGGTGCCGGGCGCAACGAGCGGGAGGCACTCGGGGACCCGACGGCGCACGCCGAGATGGTGGCGATCCGGGAGGCCGCGGCCCGGCTGCGCGAGCGGCGGGCGCTGGAGGGCGCAGCCGACGAGGGCTGGCGGCTGGAAGACTGCACCCTGGTGGTGACGTTGGAGCCGTGCGCCATGTGCGCCGGCGCCGTGGTGCTGGCGCGGATTCCGCGGGTGGTCTTCGGCGCGTGGGACGAGAAAGCCGGGGCCGCCGGGTCCGTGTTCGACATACTCCGCGAGCGCCGGTTGAACCATTGGGTGGAGGTGTACGCCGGGGTCCGGGAGCAGGAGTGCGGCGGGTTGCTGCGGGAATTCTTCGCCGGCCACCGCGGCGCCTGACGCTGCCTTTCGGGCG
Source organism: Arthrobacter sp. 05N425 (assembly GCF_056397125.1). Lineage (NCBI taxonomy): Bacteria > Bacillati > Actinomycetota > Actinomycetes > Micrococcales > Micrococcaceae > Arthrobacter > Arthrobacter sp. 05N425. The sequence continues at coordinate 109,610 of NZ_JBFTMU010000014.1, read as the reverse complement.
CCGGCCCCCATAGGGCGCCGGCCCCCTCAACGCGGCGGTGAGCTACCGCTCGGCGGTGGCCGTCGTGGACGCCCGCAGCGCGTCGATCCGCTTCTGCCGGGAGGCGGGCGAGTCCAGGCTGAAGGCGCGGAAATCGCCCAGGTCCTCCTTGATCCAGGCCTCCACCTCGGCGATCCGCCGGGTCACGGCCGGCGTGGGCGTGCCGAACACCCAGGCGGCGATCTTCTCCCGGCCCGGGTCGTACTGCCACAAACCGATGATCCGGCCGCGGTCGAAGATGGGATGGTCCGGCAGGTCGGCCTGCAGCGCAAGCGAACCTAGCGCCTTTTTGTCCTGGTCCTCCGCGGCCAGCAGCTCCCCCGCGTTCCGGCGCAGCAGCACCAGCGAATCAGTTCCGGCGAGCAGCTGGATCTGTTCCTCGGCCGGTTCATCGAAGGCGGCGAGTCGTTCGACGTCGTCGGGCAGCATCCAGAGCGGGTCTCCGCCGGCGGCGGTGGGAACCTCGACGGCGTCGACGGCGGCGAGCGCCGCCTTGCTCTGCGCGACCGTAAAGCCGGTGAACCACTGCGACTGTTTGAAGGTGGCTCCTCCGGTCCAGCCAAGGTACCGCCGGATCAGCTCGGCGCGGACTTCATCGTCACTGAGCGTGCTCGGCGGCAGCCCCCAGGGCTCGTAGGCGTAGCGCTGCTGGTCCAGCCGGCCATTGGCGGGGACCCGGCGGATCCGCCCGTCCGCTTGCAGGATGCCCAGCGCCGTGGGCAGCGTGGTGGTGACGCCCTTTTTCTTGCCCTCCTCGCCGAGGTTGCGGACCGAATCGCCGAGTTCATCCTTGAGCTGCCGCGGGTCCAGCGGCACCCCGGCCTCGGCAAGGGCGTGCAGCACTTGCTCCTCAAGCAGGGCAATTTCGCCGCGGTCCACGCCGAGCCGGCCGACGACCTTGAAGCCGGCCTCGGCGGCGTCCCGTCCCAGCCGCAGCGCCCAGGCGAAGTCGTCCGCGCCCAGCACGTAGGTGCAGCCGCGCGCCGTCGGGAGTTCCAGGATCCGGTGCGCCAGGACGTCCCGGTCCACTTGAGAGCGCCGGATGCCGGCCCGGGCGAAGAGCGTGAGGTACGGGTTGGCCCCGCCAACGGACCGTGCCCAGCCGGCCCGGGCGAACACCTGTTCCGCAGTGCACCCCGCCAGCGAGCCGTCCAGGCCCTGCCGGTGCCACGACCAGGCGCGGAGCCGCTCGGGCGTGAGGCTTTCCGCGGGCGGCAGTTGCACGGTCATGGGCTCGGTAGTCATGGGGTCATTCTCCACCCGCTTGGCCCAACTAGCTCGCAATAGTTGTCGTTATGAGCCCTCAAAACGACAACTAGCGCGGGTTAGTTAGGTGGGCCGGCCGCGGCCAGGACGGCCAGCACGGCCCGCGCCGTGGCGTCCCAGCCGGGAAGGTGCTCCCGTGCGGCCCGGGCGGCGGCCCGCCATTCGGCGCGGAGGGCCGGTTCGGTGAGCCAGCGGCGCAGCAGGGCTGCCAGCGGTGCCGGATCTTCGCCGAGTGCGACGGCGGCGCCCGGCAGCGCCGGCGCTGCGGCTGCGGGAGTGCCTGCTGCTCCGGGAGTGCCGGCCGCGAGCGCCTCCACGGCGCCGGTTCCCTCCCGGACGATCACCGGCACGCCGCGGGCCAGGGATTCGGTGACCACCAGCCCATAGGTCTCGGCCCGGGAAATGAGCAGGCTGAGGTCAGCGGCGTCCCATTCGGCGGCCAGGTCGGCTCCGCGCAGCTCGCCGGGTAGCCGGACGCGGTCCGTCAGGCCGAGGCGCTCCGATTCCTGCCGGAGCAGGGCGGCGTAGGCGGGATCCGCGGTGTCCGAACCGGCAAGGGATGCTGTCCAGGCCAGGTCCATGAGCTCCGAGAGGGCGCGCAGCAGCAGCAGCTGGTCCTTGTTGGGCAGCAGCGCGGCCAGTGCGAGGAGGTGAGGCGGCTCGGAACCGGCCGCGGACGGTGCCGGCTCGGTGCCGGGAAGCGCGACGCTGATTCGAGCCAAGCCGCCCAGGCCGTGCCGTTCCTGCAGGGCCGCCGCGGCGGAGGTGCTGGTGAAGATAACGCCGGCCGCGGCCTGCAGCGCGCGGTGTTCCAGTTCCGGATGCGTCCCCAGCGGCATGTGCAGCAGGATCCAGGCCGGCGCCCCGGCAGCCGCCGCGGCTTCGAGCTCGTCCGGCGCCCCGCAGGCCACCAGACCGTCCACGAGCGTGACATGGCCGGCGTCGGACTCGGCAAGCAGGCGGCCGAACCGCTGCCGGTCCGCTGGGCTGCCGACCGGCCAGTCGCCGTCGACCTCGCAGGACAACGCCGCGACCCCGAGGTCTGCGAGGGCGCGGAGCAGCGCGGCGTTGTAGGCGTTGCCGCCGGAGTTGTGGCGCACGTTGCCGGGCACCAGGAGGCGGAGGCCGGGGGCATCCACGGGGCTGCTAGCCGGCGTCGAACTCGAGCGAGTAGCTGGCCCAGGCGTCGGGAGTTTCGCGCAGGGTGACCTCGATGCCGGCAAGGGCCTTCCCGTCCTGGCCGCCGCGGATCTGGCCGGCCACGGCGTCGGCGATGTACTGGGCCAGGGCTTCGGTGGTGCTGAGTTTGCCGGTAAAGTCCGGGTGCTCGTCGAGGTTCTTGTAGTTCAGGCCCGCCAGGACGGCGTCCAGCACGTCGCCGGCCTCACCGATGTCCAGCACGATCGCGTCGTCGTTCAGCGTCCGACGGCGGAAAGTCACTTCCGTGACAAAAGTGGCCCCGTGCAGGCCCTGGGCAGGGCCGAAGGCAGGGCGCGGCAAGCTGTGGGCGATCATGAAATTGCGGCGGACGGTCAGGCTGAACACGGATTACCTCGTGGTTTCTGTTGCAGGGGCGGGGTATTGAATGACGTGGCAGAGCGCGTCCAGGCTGCCGTCGGAGACGCGCTGGACGACGTCGGGCAGCTCGCTGAAGTCGGACGTGCCGGTGAGGAAGGTGTCGAAGACTGGGTCGGCCAGCAGCGAGACGGCGAGCTGGAGCCGGTCGGCGTTGGTGCGCCGATGGCGGCGGGCGCGGGCCACCACGCCCACCTGGCTGGCGCGGATGGAGAGCCGCCGGGCGTGGAAGTCCTCCCCCAGCGGCAAAGTGACCAGGCGGTCCGCGTACCAGGACATCTCGATGATCTCGCCTTCGTCGCCCACCAGCTGCAGGGCGCGTTGCAGTCCGGCCTGCGCGGCGGAGCAGTGGATCACGATGTCGCAGTCCGGCAGTGCGTCGTCGGGGTGGCAGAAGTCGACGTCGAGGGTGTCGGCGAAGGCGCGCTTAGCGGGGTCGACGTCGATCAACTGCAGCCGGCCGAGCGGGAAGGACCCGAGGAGCTTGGCGACCATGCCGCCGACCAGTCCGGCGCCGATCACGGCCACGCGGTCGCCGAGACGGGGACCGGCCTCCCAGAGGGCGTTGACCGCGGTTTCCACGGTGCCGGTGAGGACGGCGCGGCGGGCGGGAACGTCGTCCGGGACCTGGGTGAGCGAGTCGACCGGGACGATGTAGCGGTCCTGGTGCGGGTAGAGGCAGAAGACCGTCTTGCCCTGCCACTCGGCCGGGCCCTCCTCGACGACGCCGACGGAAAGGTAGCCGAACTTCACCGGCGACGGGAAGCTGCCTTCCTGATGCGGTGCGGCCATTTCCTCGGCGATGCATTCCGGCACGCGGGCGTTGTGCACCACCATCTCGGTGCCCTTGCTGATGCCGGAGTAGAGCGAGCGCACGAGCGCTTCGCCGGGTCCGGGTGCCGGCAATTGCTCGCGCCGGAGTTCGCCCTGCTCCGGGCCGACGGTCCAATATGCGGTTGCGGTGGTTGTTGCCTGGTTGACCTTGTTCGAGTTGCTCATCTTGCTTACGAATCTAGTGCCGGGGAGGGACAGGGGGAAGCTTCGGGGCCGCGGGCGGGGCGCGGCGAGGCGTTTTGCGAGACCATCTGGGCGCCGTTTTGGGGTTGGGCGGCTTGCTCCGGTACCCTAGTCAGGTTGGTGACGTGTCCGAGCGGCCGAAGGTGCAACACTCGAAATGTTGTTTGGTGTAAAAGCCAACGTGGGTTCAAATCCCACCGTCACCGCCACGTAGCTAGGCCCCTGCTTCCCTTTACTTACAAGGGAAGCAGGGGCCTTTTGCTTTCCCGCGACTGGCTCATTGGCAATGATTAGGCCAAAACTTGATTCCGCAGGCCCGGGCCGCACACCGACTTTGCGCTTCAGCTCCGCCTCAAAAGCCGATCACCGGGCCGCCGTCGCTTCGGCGCTACCCGGGCCTCAGTTCCTGGGAAAGGACCCTTGACCCTATTGCGGCGTCGGTGACGGGGGGACACTCAAATCCGGGAATGCTCCGGTCTCTGCCTCGTGCTCATCGCAGTTCATTCCCAGTTGCGGAAAAGGGGACTGCCCAATGAAGGTTTGGCGACCGATCGTCGTAGCCCTACTGGTCATTGTCGGCTTCAGCGCTCCGGCGCCGAGCTGGGCCGCGGCACAACCGGATGTGATCCAGAAAGTCATCAACCCCATGCCGCCGGCACCATTTGCATCCCAGATGTCATCTGCCGAGCGTTCCGAGATCCTGCATCTGTACTATCACGGGCCAAGAGTGCGACTTACCTTCGACGACTGCGCCACCCAGGTTCGTCTCACCGGACTCCTGAACTGGCTGCGTCACTATAACGTCCAAGCCATATTCTTTTTCACCGGCCAATGCATGCTCGCCCACCCGACCTATCGCACGCAGATATCCAGGGCCGGTCAACTGCTGGGCAATCACAGCTTTGACCACCGCGAATACTCACGCATGACCGCCAACCAGATCTATACCGAGGTCCGCCGGCACGGCAGCGTCATACCCACCACGTCACCCAAGCTCTGTCGGCCACCTTACGGTGCCGGCGCGTTCAGCCTCAGGGTTTACAACGCCCTGGCCCGTGCAGGATGCCGCCCCGCCTATTGGACCGTTGACACGCGCGATTGGGACGGCTCATCAGCCGGCACCATCATCCGCCGCGTGCAATTCGGCGACCGCACCACCCCGCGGGTTCGTGCGGGCGGCGTCATCCTGATGCACGGAACCGGACCCCATACGCTCCAGGCCCTGACCGGCGTTCGCAACGCCCTCATCTACTGGAGACTCGCCACGTTCCATATCCACTAGATGGCCGCCCGGCAGGCTCTCAATATTGCCTGCGACTTTCCGGCGACGCCTGTGGCCGAGCAGCGCCAATACCAGGATCAGCCGCGGCGTACTTGCTGGTGTGGCAGGTGCGTGGACCTGCCCACGGCTGACGTAGACGTGAGGCCTGTTGAATTTGCGGGCAGCAAGACGCCGTGGGCAGGATTGCTCGGGATCGGCCTCTATGTGCGCGACCTTCCGCGGATGAAGTGGAAGATCAGGACCACGACGGCGATCACCAGAAGCAGGTGAATGAACCCGCCGCCAATGTTCCCGATCAAGCCCAGAAGCCAGAGAACAGCAATAATGATGGCTATCCAAAGCAACATGAGAATCTCCCTTGAATCGATTGCGGATGAAATGCTGATTCTGCGCTCATCTTCGTACCTCCCGCGGCCCAAGGCAAGGGATAACCTCACCCCCGCAATAGGGCCTTTCCTCGCACCGCGACTCCGCCGCAAAGTTCACCGTAGACGCCGGCCTAGACCATCCAGAAACGATCATTTGGGGGTGCCGCTCATGACACGAATCGTGCGGTTCGACCTCGTTGGCGTCACCGTTCCGGACCTCGACAACGTGACTGACAGAGGCACCAGCGTCGAGTTGTCCAGCCTCGTCCGGCCAGACCCCGTCCCGGGGGGCCGCCCCCTGCCATGGCAAACGACTGGAAGATCCTGCCACGTAGGCTTAGGAGTCACGAACACCTCTCGCCTCCCCCGCACAGATCCACAGTTGCCCCTGCTCCCGAATGAAGGAAGCCCTTGTGAAGAAGCTCCTCCCGCTTTCCGTGATGCTGGGCGCTGCATGCCTGTCCGTCTCGGGATGTTCGACCGCCGCCCCTGCTCCGAGCCCGACCGCCCCGGCCGCGAGCGCCACCTCATCCGCCGCAGCCGCGGCTCCGACCACGGGCTGGGAGCTGAACCCCAAGGGCGGAGCCGAACGGATCAAAGCGGCAGGCCTGGCGGTCCTCAACGAGGAGGGCGCAGCCGAGCACTTCCACGCCCATCTGGACGTTTTCGTGGACGGCAAGCCTGTTCCTGTCCCGGCGGACATCGGCTTCAGCTTCACCGCGGCCGGCCAACCCAACGGCATCTCGGCGCTGCACACACATGACGAGACCGGCATCATCCACGTTGAGGCGCCGGTCGCCGGGGCTACCTACACGCTTGGCCAGCTCTTGACCGAATGGGGTGTCCTGGACGGCACCGGCAAGCCCGGGACCGCGCATTCACCCATCTCGGATTGGTCCGTCGCTGTGAACGGCGCCAAGCAGGCGGGGCCGGCCCAAGCTGTCGTCCTGAAAGCCCACGATGAAGTCGTCCTGTTCCACGGGACGGCCCCGGAGCCGATGCCCACAACGTTTAAGTTCCCGACCGGCCTCTAAGCCGGTCCCGCTGGCAGGCATCTGGCCGCTGCCAACCCGGGATCGGGCGCCAGCGGATCAGCCCCCGAGGACGGGGTGCAGATGCTCACTCTCAATGGCGACGCGGGCCTGGACGGCCGCCGCCTTGAGGGACTCAGTCACGGACGCGCCCTGCAGGCTCGCGCCCAGGAACCCGGCCATGAACGCATCGCCGGCACCGTTGGTGTCCACCACATCCGCGGGAACAGCAGCGACCTCATGCCGCGTCCCGTCCGCTTCCAGCGCTACCGCACCCTCTGCCCCGCGGGTGCACACAGCCAGACGGGGGCCCCGGGCGAGGCAGGAGCGCATCAGCTCCCAGGGATCGTCGGTCCGGTCGTCGTTCATGAAGACGGTGTCGGCCGCCCGCAGGAACGGCTGATGGAACGCGGACGATCCGTCGAAGTCATGAAGGTCCACCCACAACGGTGTTTGCCGGACCTCGTCGCGTTCGAGCAACAACAAGCCAAGTTCGCTCAGGTCAATCACGGCAACATCTGCTGCAGCCACTACTGCCGCGGCAGCGTCAAGGTCGTCGTCCGCCGGCGGCGAGGGCACCGAAACGTAGAGCGATACCCGGCCGCCGCCGTCGGTCATGAGGTTGACGTGACGCTCGGTGCGGTCCGACGTAATCGCTTCGATGGTGACGCCGGCTGTGGCGAGGGCGTCGCGCACCCGGCCGCCGGCGTCATCCGCGCCCAAGGGCGAACACAAGCGCACCTGGACGCCAAGTTCCGCCAGGTGCAAGGCCTTGCCCGCCGAGGTGCCTCCCACCGTGTGCCAGGCGCGGCGGGCGAACTGCATGTGCGGAACAGGGTCCGGGAGGTGGTCGAGGAGGATGAGGTGGTTCCACGAGGCGGGGCCACAGACAGCGACCAGCGGAGAAGCGGGCATGTCCTCAGCCTATCCGGCCGGCCTCCACTGTCACCCGGGACCGGGACCGCGTGCGGGATCCCTGCCCAATGGCACTCCCGGCCCGGGTGCGGCGCTGTCAGGATGAGGAATCACTGCACCGCCCGGCATCGGGCCTGGCATTCGGAAGGAAGGCATATGGCCGGAAACGAGAGCTACAGAATCGTGGTTGGCGTGGACGGTTCCGAGCAGTCCCGGGCGGCAATGGACTGGGCTGTCGAGGAAGCCAAGGCTCGCGGCGGTGAAGTGCTGGCCCTCACGGCCTGGCACTTCCCTTACGTCACCGACGCCCTCGGCCAGGCCTGGGACTACGAGGTGTTCCAGACCGACGCCCAGTCAATTCTCGATGAGGAACTTGCCCGGGTCCGGGGCCAGGGCGTTCAGATCAACGGACGCATTGTGCAGGGCAGCGCCGCCGCGGTGCTCGTGGACGCTTCGCGGGACGCCGACGTCGTTGCCGTTGGCTCACGCGGCCACGGCGGATTCACGGGGCTGTTGCTTGGTTCCGTGTCCACCCAGGCGGTCCACCATGCCCACTGCCCCGTTCTGGTCTTCCGCGAGTCCACAGCGGACCAGCCCGACCCAGGGGCGGACAACGCGCACTAGGTCACGCCAGCCGCTGCTCCTAGCCCGCGGGGCTGACAACGTCCTCCAGCACCGACCGGTCGAAGAAGCGGATCTCGCCGGTTTCCGGAAAGAACACGGGAACCACAGAAGTACTCGGGTCCTTCGAGGTCTCGTAGATTTCGGGCGCGCCCCCGTGCCTGCGCGCAATGGTGCCGACCAGGTCCGTACCGCGGACCCTGACGGTCCGGTATTTGTAGCTCATGCGGCCTCCTTTGGGGATGTGGGTCACAGCCTACTCCCCGCAGTCCGGCCGGCACCCCGGCGGCGGGCGCATGCGTCATGGAAGACCGCGCGGCCCCCGCTGGTGCACAATGCGTTCATGACCAATGACGCTCCCCGCCCGGTCTACTTCCTTTCGGACAGTACGGGCATCACCGCGGAAACGCTCGGCAACACCCTGCTGACGCAGTTCCCCGCAAACGAATATGACCGCATCACGGTCCCCTTCATCACCACCGTCGACCAGGCGCGCGCCGTCGTCAGGGTCATCGACAACCTCGCGGCCACGGGCCAGCAGCCGATCGTCTTCTCCACCGCCGTCGGCAGCGACATCCGGCAGACGCTGGGCACCTGCAAGGGGATCATCGTGGATCTGATCGGGACCCACGTCGGGCAGTTGGAGCAGGCCTTGGGGACGCAAGCCAGCGGGGAACCCGGCCGGGCCCACGGCCTGGGCAACGCAGCCCGCTACCAGTCCCGGATGGCCGCCGTCGAATACGCCATGGAGCACGACGACGGGCAGAGCCTGCGCGCGCTTGAGAAGGCGCAGGTCATCCTGGTGGCCCCGTCCCGCTGCGGTAAGACGCCCACCACCATGTACCTGGCGCTGCAGCACGGCATCTTCGCCGCGAACTTCCCGCTGGTGGACGAGGACTTTGAACGCGAGGGACTCCCCAAGCCCCTGCGGCCTTTCGTTTCCAAGTGTTTCGGCCTCACCACCAATCCCCTGCGCCTGAGTCAGGTCCGCACCGAACGCCGCCGCGGCTCGCCCTACGCGTCACTGCGGCAGTGCGGCTTCGAACTGCGCAGCGCCGAACGGCTGTACGTGTCCCACGGGATCCCGTACCTCAATTCGGCCAGCGTGTCCGTGGAGGAAATGGCAGCCACCATCCTCCAGAAGATGAACCTCAAGCACTGAGGCCACGCTTCACAACTGTTGCGTGGACCACATCGTGTGGAATCACCGGCGCCGACCTGTCACTGTGGACAGGACTTGCGCCCAGCAAACGGCGGCCGCCCACGCAGGCGGCATTAAGGCATCATCTGCAAAGGAGCAGCAACCATGACGACGGACATCCTGTGGTTCTCAGAACTCGGACTCAAGGACCTGGACAGGGTAGGCGGCAAGAACGCCTCCCTCGGCGAGATGGTGCAGAACCTCACCTCTGCCGGCGTCCAGGTTCCTGACGGCTTCGCCACGACAGCGGACGCCTACCGCAGCTTCCTGGCCGACTCCGGACTGGACCAGAAGATTGCCGATCGGCTGGTGGGCCTGGATACCGACGACGTGACGGCCCTTGCCGCAGCGGGCCAGGAGATCCGCACCCTGATGCGCGAGACGCCCTTCCTGCCGCACTTCGAAGCGCAGATCCGCGACTCCTACCAGAAACTGGTGGACAAGCACGGCGGCTCCGAGGACCTCTCGTGGGCTGTCCGCTCCAGCGCGACGGCCGAGGACCTTCCTGACGCCTCCTTCGCCGGGCAGCAGGAAACCTTCCTGAACGTTCGCGGCATCGAGAACATCCTGACCGCCATCAAGGACGTTTTCGCATCCCTCTACAACGACCGGGCCATCGCCTACCGCGTGCACCACAAGTTCGAGCACGCCGAGGTGGCACTCTCCGCAGGCGTCCAGCGCATGGTCCGCTCCGACGTCGGCGCATCCGGCGTCATGTTCACCATGGACACCGAATCCGGCTTCAAGGACGCCGTCTTCGTCACCTCCTCCTACGGCCTCGGCGAGGCCGTAGTCCAGGGCGCAGTCAACCCGGACGAGTTCTACGTCTACAAGCCCGCCCTGGCGGCAGGCCGCCCGGCCATCCTCAAGCGCGGACTCGGCGAAAAAGCGCTCCAGATGTCGTACACCAGCAACCGCGAAATTGGCCACACCATCGACTTCGTCCCGGTCGAGGCGTCCCTGCGGAACCGCTTCAGCCTGACCGACGACGACGTCGAGCAGCTCGCCCGGCACGCCGTCGCCATCGAAAACCATTACGGACGCCCGATGGACATCGAATGGGGCAAGGACGGGCTCGACGGCGGCCTGTACATCCTGCAGGCGCGCCCGGAAACCGTGCAGTCCCGCAGGGCCTCCGGCAGCCTGAGCCGCTTCCGCCTGAACGACTCCGGCCGGGTCCTGGTGGAGGGCCGCGCCATCGGCCAGCGGATCGGCGCCGGCAGCGTCCGGATCCTCACCGCGATCGACCAGATGGCCGCGTTCAAGACCGGCGACGTCCTGGTCGCGGACATGACCGACCCGGACTGGGAACCGATCATGAAGCGCGCCTCCGCGATCGTGACCAACCGTGGCGGACGCACCTGCCACGCGGCCATCATCGCCCGGGAGCTGGGGATTCCCGCCGTCGTCGGCACCGGGGACGCCACCGACGTCCTCTCCGACGGCCTCGACGTGACGGTCTCCTGCGCCGACGGCGAGACCGGCCTGATCTACGAAGGGATCCTGGACTTCAGCGTCGAGGAAACCGAAATCACCCAGCTGCCCGAGGCGCCGGTGAAGGTCATGATGAACGTCGGCACCCCCGAGCAGGCCTTTACGTTCGCCCAGCTCCCCAACCACGGCGTGGGCTTGGCCCGGCTGGAATTCATCATCAACCGGCAGATCGGCATCCACCCGAAGGCGCTGCTGAACATGGACGATCAGCCCGCGGACGTGCTCGCCGAGATCCGGGAACGCATTGCCGCCTATGACAGTCCGCGCGATTACTACATCAAGCGCCTGGCCGAAGGGGTGGCAACCATCGCCGCGGCCTTCGCGCCGGAGCCGGTGATTGTGCGGATGTCCGACTTCAAGTCCAACGAGTACGCCAACCTGCTCGGCGGGCCCGCTTACGAGCCGCACGAAGAGAACCCGATGATCGGCTTCCGTGGCGCTTCGCGGTACCTGGAACCATCCTTCCGGGACTGCTTCGACCTGGAGTGCGAGGCCCTGTCCTTCGTGCGGAACGAGATGGGCCTGACCAACGTCAAGCTGATGATCCCGTTCGTGCGCACCTTGGACGAAGCCGGCGGCGTCATCGACCTGCTCGCGGAAAACGGGCTGCGCCGCGGCGAAAACGGCCTCGAGGTCATCATGATGTGCGAACTTCCGTCCAACGCGCTGCTCGCGGACGAGTTCCTGGACTACTTCGACGGCTTCTCCATCGGCTCCAATGACATGACGCAGCTGACGCTGGGCCTGGACCGGGATTCCTCGATCGTCGCCGGCAGCTTCGACGAGCGCAACCCTGCCGTCAAGAAGCTCCTGAGCATGGCCATCAAGGCGTGCAAGGCGCGCGGAAAATACGTGGGCATCTGCGGGCAGGGCCCGAGCGACCACCCGGACTTCGCCGAATGGCTGGTCGAGGAAGGCATCGACTCCGTGTCGCTGAACCCCGACACCGTGGTGGAAACCTGGATCCGGCTCGCCGGGGCCGCAGAAGCGTCGGCAGCCGCCGTCGGCAACTGAGTCCCGCCGCACCCGCCGGAAGTCATGACAACGACACCCCGGTCCCCGGACCGGGGTGTCCGCTTCGTAGCAGACAGTCTTTTTTCGTAGCCCTGTAGAAATCGCCGCTAGAATCAAGGGACAACCCGCTGCCGGCAGGACGCCCGCGGGAGCAACCATGACCGCCGCCGGTGAAGGGAGTGTTCCATGCGCACCGCCGCCAGAGCACCCTTCCACGCGTTGCGCTCGGCCATCGTCGCCACGACGATCGTGACGCTCGCCGCCGCAGCGCACGTTGTCGCCGGAGGCCAGCTTCCCGCCCCCGCCATCCTGTTCGCTTTCCTGGCCCTCACCGGACTGGTTTCCACCACGGCCACCAGGCTGAAGCTCAACCTGCCCGCGATGACCGGCCTGCTCGGCGCGGGGCAGGTGGTGCTGCATGAGGCTTTCGCCGCGTTCAGCACGCCGGCCGGCTGGACAGGGTCAGGGTCAGGGTCAGGGCCAGCGTCCGGCACCGTAATCGGCGGAATTGCCGCGCCGGCGCACCACGCGGGCCTGGCCACGATTCCGGTCCCGGCGGACCACCTCCGGCTCCACGAGCTGGACTCCGCCTTGGCCCTGTCCATGCTCGCCGGCCACGCCCTGGCAACCGTTGCCTGCGCCCTGATCCTGGCCAAGGGCGAGGATGCGCTCTGGTCACTCGCCGCGTGGCTCCGCCCGCTCGTCCAGCTCCCCGCGGCGGTCTTGCCGCGTCCGGCCCTCACGCGCGTCCTGCCGCGCCGGTCCGTCGGCGCCGTCCCGCTGCCGTGGCGCAACCTCCGGCGCGATTGCCGCCGCGGGCCGCCCGCCGTCGTCGTCTTTTCCTCCTAACTTTCCTTCCGGCTGCGGCCGTTCCTGCCCGCAAAGTCTCCGTGCCCCCGGCACGGCGGGCAGCTGCCCCGCGCCTCCCCCGTTTCCGCGCGCCGCATTGAGTGCCGCACTGAGTGCCGCGCGCACGCCTGAAAGGCACCTGTTTTGACCACCACACAGCGACACACCGCCCTCCGCCGCACCCTCTCCGGCACCGCAACCGCCGGAGCCACCGCCGCCCTGATGCTCGCCGGCATCAGCGGCGCCTCGGCCCACGTCGGCGTCTCCCCGGACAAGACCACCGCTAACTCCTATGCCCTGCTGTCCTTCGCCATCCCGCACGGCTGCGCGGAATCCGCCACCACCAAGGTGGCCATCACCCTGCCGCCGGAGCTCGACGACGCCCAGCCCACCGTGAACCCCAACTGGACGGCGGCCAAGGTCACCGAAAAGCTGGCGGCGCCGAAGAAGCTGGCCGACGGCTCATCGATCACCAAGCGCACCAGCCAGATCGTCTACACCGCCAAGGCGCCGCTGAGCCCGGAGCTCCGCGACGCGCTGGTGCTGTCGGTGAAGCTGCCGGATACTGCCGGAAAGACCCTCTATTTCCCGACCCTGCAGAGCTGCGAAGTCGGCCGGGTGGACTGGTCGCAGGTCCCGGCAGCGGGCCAGGACGCCGATGCGCTGAAGTCCCCGGCGCCGTCGCTGACGGTGAGCGCCGCGGCAGCCGCCACGGAGGCGGACGGGCATGACGCACACGGCGCCGAGCCGGCGGGGTCCTCCCCCGCGGCCCGCGCGGCCGCGACAAACGACGACGGCGGCCAGGCCAGAAGCTGGGCGGGCCTCGTCGCTGGCGTCGGTGGCCTGGTCCTGGGCGGCATCGCCCTGCTCCGCAGCCGCAAGCCAGCACCCGCGAAGTAACGCACCCCCGGTTGATGCCCGGAAATCACAATCCGGGCATCAATCCGGGCCCTTCGTCGTGGCGTCGTTGACTAAGGCAACCGTGGAACATCAAAGTTGTGCCATGAGGCCTCAGCAGATGAAGAACAAACTGGTAATTACTTCCGTGACGGCGGCCGCCGCGGTTGCGCTGCTGCTCAGCGGCTGCGGCCAAAGCCAGCCCCAAAGCCAGTCCCAGGGCGCCACGACCGCCACGTCGCCGTCGGCCTCCGCCAGCGAGACGGCTTCCGCCAGCCCTGCCACGACGGCGTCCGGCGGAACTGCTACGGCATCGCCCGCAACTGCCACCACATCCACCGCGACCGGTCCTGCCCTCTGCAAGGCCGCCAACCTCAAGGGGTCCCTCGACGCCCGGGGCGGGGGCGCGGCCGGAAGCGTCTATATGCAGCTGATCCTGAAGAACTCCGGCGCTGAGCCGTGCCTGTTGAAGGGCTTCGCCGGAGTATCGCTCACCGCCGGCGCCAGCGGCGCCCCCATCGGTGCCGCGGCGACACGCGACGACTCGGCGCCCGTTGCCGACGTGCTGCTCGCCCCGGGCAAGTCCGGAAAAGCCACCCTGCGCTACACGCAGGCCGGCAACTACCCCAGCTGCACCCACACCCCGGCTGCCGGCTTCCGGGTGTACCCGCCGGAAGACACGGCGTCGCTGTTCATCGCCGCACCCAAGGACGCCTGCCGCGAGTCGGCGATCAAGCTCCTGACCGTCTCGGCCTTCACCGCGATGTAGCGTCCGCCCCAGGGCACCGCCGGACCCCATCAACGGACCCCACCGCCAAATCGCGCCGCAAAATAGTGTCGGTGCCTTAAGGCATGATGGAGGAATGAAGGGGCAGGAGCTCGCCGGCGGCACACTTGCGGCCGAGGCCATGGACCGGTTCAGCCGGCCGACCCGGGAGTGGTTCCTGGGCGCTTTCTCCGCGCCCACGCCGGCGCAGAACGGCGCCTGGAATGCCATTTCCTCAGGAGCGCACGCCCTGGTGGTGGCGCCGACCGGCTCCGGCAAGACCCTCGCGGCGTTCCTCTGGGCACTGGACCGGCTGCTGGTCTCCGCACCGCCGGCCCCCGAGGAACTTCCCGGACTGCCCGGGCTGGATGCCGCGGCCGCCAAGGGGCGGCGGAAGGCTCCGAAGCGGAAAACCCGTGTGCTGTATATCTCCCCGCTCAAGGCGCTGGGCGTCGACGTCGAACGCAACCTGCGCGCGCCGCTGATCGGCATCACCCAGACCGCCAAGCGCCTCGGCCTGCCCGCGCCGCTGATCACGGTGGGGGTCCGCTCCGGGGACACGACGGCGGCGGACCGACGCTCGCTGCTCAGCCACCCGCCGGACATCCTGATCACCACCCCCGAGTCCCTCTTCCTGATGCTCACCTCCAAGGCGCGCGAGACCCTTGACGAGGTGGACACCATCATCGTCGATGAGGTCCACGCCGTGGCCGGCACCAAGCGCGGCGCGCACCTGGCCGTCTCGCTGGAACGCCTCGACGCGCTGCTGCCCAAACCGGCCCAGCGGATCGGGCTCTCCGCGACGGTGGAACCGAAGGAACTCGTGGCGCAGTTCCTGGCGGGCTCCGCACCGGTCGAGATCGTCGCGCCGCCGTCCAAGAAGACCTGGGACCTGACCGTCTCCGTCCCGGTCGAGGACATGTCCGATCTCCAGGGCGCCGCCGGGGCCTTCGACTCGGGGCCGGCGTCCGGGCTGCAGCCGCACGCGTCGATCTGGCCGCACGTCGAGGAGAAGATCGTGGACCTGGTGCTGGCCAACCAGTCCACCATCGTGTTCGCGAACTCCCGCCGGCTCGCGGAACGGCTCACCGCCCGGCTCAACGAGATCTACGCCGAGCGCCAGCTGATGGCCGAAGGCGGCGGCTGGGACGAGGCAGCCGGCGGTGCGGCGGGGCCGGACGGTTCGCTGCCCGCCTCGACCGCGACGCCGGCGCACATGATGGCCCAGGCCGGCAGCACCGCGGGCGCCGACCCGGTCCTGGCCCGGGCACACCACGGGTCCGTGTCGAAGGACCAGCGCGCCATGATTGAAGACGACCTGAAATCCGGCCGGCTGCGCTGCGTTGTGGCCACCTCCTCGCTGGAACTCGGCATCGACATGGGCGCGGTGGACCTCGTGGTGCAGGTCGAGTCGCCGCCCTCGGTGGCCAGCGGGCTGCAGCGGGTGGGCCGGGCCGGCCACCAGGTCGGCGAGATCTCCCAGGGAGTGCTCTTCCCCAAGCATCGGGCGGACCTTGTCCACACGGCCATCACCGTGGAACGCATGCTGGACGGCAAGATCGAACGGCTCTACGTCCCGGCCAACCCGCTGGACATCCTCGCCCAGCAGACCGTTGCCGCGACCGCGCTCGGCGCGATCGACGTCGAGGAGTGGTTCGCCACCGTCCGCCGCTCCGCACCTTTCGCCTCGCTCCCGCGCTCCGCGTTCGAGGCTACGCTGGACCTGCTGGCCGGACGCTATCCGTCCGACGAATTCGCCGAATTGCGGCCCAGGATTGTCTGGGACCGCAACGCCGGCACCATCGAAGGACGCCCCGGCTCGCAGCGGCTGGCCGTGACCTCCGGCGGCACCATCCCGGACCGCGGCATGTTCGGGGTGTACATCATCGGCACGGAGGTGGAGGGCACCGGCTCCCCCGGCGGCACCGGCGACGGCAAGGCCGCGGGCCAGGCGTCCACCGCCAAGGGCGGCCGCCGGGTGGGTGAACTCGACGAGGAGATGGTCTACGAATCCCGCGTTGGCGACATCTTTGCCCTCGGCGCTACCAGCTGGAAGATCGAGGACATCACGCACGACCGCGTCCTTGTCTCCCCCGCCTTCGGCCAGCCGGGCAAGTTGCCGTTCTGGCGGGGCGACTCGCTCGGCCGGCCGGTGGACCTGGGCCGGGCCCTCGGCGCGTTCATGCGCGAACTTTCGGCGTCCGACGTCGGTCCGGCCACCGAGCGCTGCAAGGCCACCGGCCTGGACGACTTCGCCGCCAACAACCTGATCCAGTACCTCGCCGAGCAGAAGCTCGCCACCGAGGTGGTCCCCAGCGACACGACCCTCGTGGTCGAGCGCTTCCACGACGAGCTCGGCGACTGGCGGGTGGTGCTGCACAGCCCCTTCGGCATGCCGGTGCACGCGCCGTGGGCCCTCGCCGTGGGCCAGCGGCTGCAACAGCGCTACGGGATGGACGGCTCCGCGATGGCCGCCGACGACGGCATCGTGCTGCGGGTGCCGATGATGGAGGACGAACCGCCCGGCGCCGAACTGTTCCTCTTCGAGCCCGAGGAGCTGGAACAGATTGTCACCGCAGAGGTCGGCGGCAGCGCTCTGTTTGCCTCCCGTTTCCGGGAGTGCGCCGCCCGCGCCCTGTTGCTGCCCCGGCAGACCCCCGGAAAGCGGCAGCCGCTCTGGCAGCAGCGGCAACGCTCGGCCCAGCTGCTGGACGTCGCCCGGAAGTACCCGACCTTCCCGATCGTGCTCGAAACCGTGCGCGAATGCCTGCAGGACGTCTACGACCTTCCGGCTCTGAAGGACATTGCCGCCTCGATCGAGCGGCGCGAACTGCGGATCCTGCAGACCACCACGCAGCAGCCCTCGCCGTTCGCGAAGTCCCTGCTCTTTGGCTACGTGGCGCAGTTCCTCTACGAGGGCGATTCGCCGCTGGCCGAGCGCCGGGCCGCCGCCCTGGCGCTGGATTCCACCCTGCTCAACGAACTGCTGGGCCGGGTGGAGTTGCGCGAACTGCTCGACGCGAAGGTCATCGAGGCCACCGAGCTTGAACTCCAGCGCCTCGCGCCGGACCGCCGAATGCGCGGGCTGGAGGGCGTGGCCGACCTGCTCCGGTTGCTGGGCCCGCTCACCCCCGACGAAGTCGCCGCCCGGCTGGAGGCCGAGATCCAGCCCGCCGCAACCAAGGCCGCGTCCGGAACGGAGCTTGCCGACGCTGCAGCAGGAGAGGGCGCCGTCGACGGCGTGCCCGATGCGGGGCCGGAGCCCGCCAAAATCGCGGCGGGCAGCCCCGAGGCCGCGGCGCATCTGGCCGCGCTACAGCGGGCCAACCGTGCGATCAAGGTCAACATCGGCGGCGCCGAGCGGTTCGCCGCTGTCGAGGACGCCGCCAGGCTACGCGATGCCCTCGGTGTTCCATTGCCGATGGGCGTGCCGCTGGCGTTCATCGAACCCGTCGCGGACCCGTTGGGCGACCTCGTTTCGCGGTACGCCCGGACTCACGGGCCATTTACCGCCGCCGAGGCCGCCGCCCGGCTGGGACTCGGCGTCGCCGTCGTCGGCACGGCGCTCAAGCGGCTGGCCGCGGATGGGCGCGCCGTCGAGGGCGAGTTCCGGCCCCACGTCACGGCACCGGAAAGCGGGTCAGCCAAGGAGACGGCGGACGCGCCTGCACCGACGGCTCCGGCGACCCCGGCGACCCCGGCGATCGTTATGCCTTCGGCAGGCGCCAGCGAATGGTGCGACGCCGAGGTGCTCCGCAAGCTCCGCCGCCGCTCCCTGGCCGCGCTGCGCGCCGAGGTCGAGCCCGTGGATATGTCCGCCTACGGGCGGTTCCTCCCGGCCTGGCAAAACGTACGGACACCCGGCGCCCGGGGGCAGTCGGCGCTGCGCGGGCTGGACGGCATCATCACCGCCATCGACCAGCTCTCCGGCGTGCCGATTCCGGCTTCCGCCTGGGAACCGCTGGTCCTGGCCAGCCGCGTCTCCAACTACCAGCCGGCCATGCTCGACGAGCTCATGGCCGCCGGCGAGGTCCTCTGGTCCGGAGCCGGCTCACTGCCCGGCAACGACGGCTGGGTAAGCCTGCACCTGGCCGATTCCGCCGAACTGACGCTGAACCCGGCCCTGGACTTCGAACCCGGCGACGCGCAGCAGCGGCTCCTGGACCACCTGCGGAACAACGGCGGCGGTTACTTCTTCCGGCAGCTAACCGACATTGCCGGCGGGATGGATTCGGTGCTCAGCGACCAGGACGTCGTGTCCGCACTCTGGGATTTGGCCTGGGCGGGCCGGATCACCGGCGATACATTCGCTCCGGTCCGGGCGCTGATCGCGGGCGGGCACACCGCGCACCGGCAGGTCGGGCGCGCCCCGCGGGCCCGTGCGCCCAGGCTCAGCCGGCTGGGACGCGCCCACGGGACCGGCCTGCTCGGATCGCCGGGCCTTACCGGCGGCCGTTACGGCTCCGTCAGCGGCGCCGCCCCCACGCCTCCCCTGGCTGCGGGGCGCTGGTCCGCACTCCCGGCCCCCGAACTCGACGCCACCATCCACGCCCGCGCCACCGCCGAACTCCTGCTCGACCGGTACGGCGTGGTCACCCGCGGATCGGTCATGGCGGAGAACATCCTGGGCGGCTTCGGCCTGATGTACAAGGTGCTGGCCCGGCTCGAGGAAGCCGGGCGCTGCCGCCGCGGCTACTTCATTGAGCACCTCGGCGCAGCCCAGTTCGCCGTGCCGGCCACCGTGGACCGGCTGCGCTCCTACGTCGAGGACGCCCAGCTGAACAAGACCGAGCCGGTCGCCCTGGCACTCGCCGCCACGGACCCCGCGAACCCGTACGGGGCCGCGCTGCCGTGGCCGGCCGTGAATGAGGAGGCAGGCACCGGCCACCGGCCGGGCCGGAAGGCAGGTGCCCTGGTGGTGCTGGTCGACGGAGCCCTGGTCCTCTACGTCGAACGCGGCGGGAAGACCCTGCTGGCGTTCAGCACCGACGCCGAAGTCCTGGCCGCCGCCGGCGCAGCCCTCGTGGGTGTCGTGACCCGGGGCGCCGTCGACAAGCTCATCATGGAAAAGGTCAACGGCCACGGCATCCTGGACACCCCCGTTGCCGCCGCCCTGGCCCAAGCCGGCGCCTACTCCACCCCGAAGGGACTGAGGATCCGTGCCTGAGGGCGATTCCGTTTTCCGCGCTGCGGCGCAGCTGCACGCCGCGCTGGCCGGCAAGGAGTTGCTGGCGTCCGATTTCCGGGTGCCGCGCTTCGCCACGCTGAAGCTGGGCGGCTGGACCGTCCAGGAGGTCGTCCCCCGCGGCAAGCACCTGCTGATGCGCGTGACGGGACCGGCCCCGAAGGACCGGCTCACTATCCACTCACACTTGAAGATGGAGGGGAACTGGCAGGTCTATCCCCCCGGCGGGCGCTGGCGCAAGCCCGGTTTCACCGCCCGCTGTGTGCTCCGCACGGCGTCGGCGGACGCCGTCGGATTTTCGCTCGGGCTGCTGGAGGTCATCCCGACGGCGGAGGAGGCCAGCGTCGTGGGCCACCTCGGACCGGATCTGCTCGGCCCGGACTGGGACATGGCGGAAGCCGAACGCCGCCTGCTCGCGGCACCCGAGGTGCCGATCGGCGTCGCGCTCCTGGACCAGCGCAATCTGGCCGGCATCGGCAACATCTACCGCTGCGAGGCGTGTTTCCTGTCCGGCGTCCACCCGGCGTCGCCGGTCTCGGCGGTCCCGGACCTGGCGGCGATGATCACCGACGCGAAGGTCCTGCTGACAGCCAACCTCGGCCCGGGCCGCCGCGTCACGGTGCTCAACGCTCGCGGCGTCCCGGTCGGCCGGACGGCGGGGCGGCCGGGCTACTGGGTGTACCGGCGGGAGCACCAGCCCTGCCTCAAATGCGGCACCCCCATCCGGCGCGGCGTCCTGGCCAAGGCCACCGGCACCGAGGAACGGGACATCTACTTCTGCCCCAGCTGCCAGCCCCTGCTCGGAGCCTGACGCGGCCGGCCGGGTGCGCGGCCGCCAGGCTCCGTCCGTGGATCTAGGTGGCCGGTGTCGAGGCCCCGGCCACGGCCGCTTCCGCTTCGGGCTGGTCGTCCGCAGCGGGCAGGACCTCTCCGGGGGACTTCAGCTCGGCGGACTTCAGCTCGCGGACGGTGAATCGCGGCAGCAGGAGCTGGACCAGGGGTCCGATGGCCAGCGCATAGAGCACGGTCCCCACGCCGACCGAGCCGCCCAGCAGCCAACCGGCGCCCAGCACCACCACCTCGATGCCGGTCCGCGCGCCCCGCACCGGCCAGCCGGTGCGCCGTGCAAGTCCGGTCATCAGGCCGTCCCGCGCTCCGGGCCCCAGGCGGGCACCGATGTACAGGGCGGAGGCCACGCCGTTGAGCAGGACGGCCCCGATCAGGAGCGCGACCTGGCCACCCAGGTGCGAGAACTTGGGGATCAGCGCCAGCCCGAGGTCGGCGAAGACCCCCACCAGCACGGCGTTGCTGACGGTGCCGACCCCGGGCCACTGCCGGAGCGGGATCCACAGCAGCAGGACCAGGAAACTGACGATGATCACCACGGTGCCAAGACTCAGCCCGGTCCTGCCGGCGAGTCCCTGGTGGAAGACGTCCCACGGCGCTGTGCCCAGGCTGGCGCGGATGACCATGGCGAGCGAAACGCCGTACAGGGCTAGGCCGATCAGGAGCTGGAGGAGTCTGCGCGTCATCATGGCCACCATCCTGCCGGAAAACTGGCCTTGTAATCCATAGCCAGTTTGGAATACTGGCTTTATGTCCGGCTCCCTGAATCCGAGTTCCCTCACCCGCCTGCTGGGTAAGTGGAACGTCGGCGCCTCGCCCGCCTACCGCGAGCTGGCCGACGTCGTCCGCCTGCTCATCCTCGACGGCCGGATCCCGCTCGATGTGGCACTGCCCAGCGAGCGGTCGCTGGCAGCCACCCTCGGCATCAGCCGCACCACCGTGACCGCGGCCTACGCCCTGCTGCGCGAGCAGGGCTTCCTCAGCAGCGGCCAGGGCAGCCGGAGCCGGAGCTGCATCCCGAGCCACGGCCCGGCCCATCCCGGCGGGAACGACGGCGGCCTGCGGCTCAGCGGCGCCCCCGGGCTGGCGGTTCCCGACGGGATCCTCGACCTGGCCTACGCCTCGCTGCCAGCCAGCGGCGAAGTGGTGCACCGGGCGTTTGCCGCCGCACTGACGGAGCTGCCGGCGCTGCTGCCCGGCTTCGGGTACGACGCGCTCGGCGTGGGTCCGCTCCGGGAGGCGATTGCGGCCCGCTACACGGCGGCCGGGGTGCCCACCACCGCCGGGCAGATCCTGGTCACCTCCGGCGCGCAGCACGCCCTGAACATCGTGCTCCGGACCCTCGCCGGGCGGTCCGGGAAGGTGCTCGTGGAACATCCGAGCTACCCGAATGCCCTCGACGCGATCCGGGCCGCGGGCTGCCGCCCGGTGACGGTGGCCATGCCCGCGGCCCACGGCGGCGGCGCCCACACGGAGCACGCCCGCGCCGGGGGCCAGGCAGGCTGGGACCTGGAGGCGATGGAATCGGCGCTGCTGCAGCAGCGGCCGTCGATGGCCTACGTGGTGCCGGACTTCCACAACCCCACCGGCCGGCTCATGCCCGACGCCCAGCGGCGCCGCCTGGTAGCGGCCGCCGTGGCGTCAGGCACCGTGCTGGTGGCAGACGAGACGCTGCGGGAGCTGAACCTCGACGGCGCCAGCTCCACTCCGATGGCCGCGTTCGGGCCGGCGGTGGTGTCCCTGGGATCGCTCAGCAAGTCGCACTGGGCGGGGCTGCGCACCGGCTGGATCCGTGCCAGCGAGCCCCTGATCCAGCGCTTCGCCGCGGCGCGGACCACACTGGACCTGGGCGGTCCAGTGGTGGAGCAGCTCGCCGCGGCGCACCTGGTCAATGACCTGGCCGAGCCGCTGCCCGCCCGGCTCGCCGCGCTGCGCGGAAACCGGGATTGCCTGCTGGACCTGATCCGCGGGCATCTTCCGGACTGGGAGCCGGAGCGGCCCGTTGGCGGATTGTCGGTCTGGTGCCGTCTTCCCGCGCCCGTCAGTACCGCTCTGGCGGTGCTCGCCCCGGACTTCGGCATCCGCCTCGCGGCGGGACCCAGGTTCGGCGTCGGCGGCGCCTTCGAGTACTACCTGCGGCTGCCGTTCACCCTGCCGCCGGAGCAGCTCGAGTCAGCGGTGCTGGCCCTGCGCGCGGCCCAGGACCGGCTGGACCGCTCCCCGCAGCTGCGCCGGAACCTCCCCGCCCAGCCCGCCGCGGCCATCGCCTGACCCGGCCCCCGGCCCGTTTCGACGGTTAGGAATCCGGCCCAGGCGTTCGACGTCGCCCCGGTGTCCCCGCTGCCGCTGAAGTCGTGCACGGTCATGCCCACCGGCGCCCCGAAGTTGTTGCGGCCGAAGAAGCGGTACATCGCGTCGGCGGTCCGCAGGCCGAGGAAGTTTTCGTTGGCAAAGTCCACTTCGCCGGCCAGGTGCCCGACGCCGTCGACGTCCAGCTCCACCCCGTCGCCGGGGGCCGACCCGGCGACGCCGAGGGCCTTCTTGAGCCGGTCGAAGCCGTCCGGGACCTGGGACGCGGCCGGCGCCTGGATGTCCGTGAAGACGACGGGCCGGCCGTTGAAGTGCTGCAGGTACTGGCCCAGGGTGTGGAGGTAGAAGGCCGTGTGTTTGCTGGCGCCGTCGTACTGCTCATCCCAGTTGTCTGCAAAAATGCCGCTGTGGACGTAGTGGAGCCGCGCCCGGCCGCCGTCTAGCGGTTCCAGTACGTGCTCCAGCTGGTTGAACCAGCCGTCCGGGCCGTCCATCCGGGTGACCAGATGCGAGGGGTACTCGTCCACAGTACGCACCGCGGGCCACTGGTCCGTGGGGAACATCCAGGCGGGGGTGTCCTTGGTGACGGCCTCCCACACCTGTTCGGGCGTGCCGGGCAGTTCGGTGTCGTAAACGATCTCGAATTCGCGCTTGTCAGTCATTGTCCTGCTCCTTGGCTTGGGTGGTTGTGTCTTTCGGGGTTGCGTGGGTTGTTGTGCGTGCCGTCGCCTTCAGCGAGGGATGGAGTGCGACGACGAGCCGGTGCCTGCGTCCGGCCGGTCGGGCTGCCGGGGACTCTGGCGAGCCGTCCGCCGGGACGCCGCTGCCGCCGTCGTGATACTTGTCCACGAGCCGGGTCACCGCGACGCCGAGCTCTTCGGCGAAGGCCGCCCGGTCGGCCGCGGACCGGAAAGTGACCTCGCCGTCGATCGCGAAGGTGGCGAGTTTTTGCCTGGCCGCGGTGGCCCCGGCGATCAGCTGGCCCATTTCCTGGACCATGCGGGCCGCGAGCGCCAGCAGCCAGAACGCAGAGAAGCGGTCCGAGAACCGGTGCGGGTCCGGGGCCACGGAGGCAAGCGCCGCCGGCGAAATCAGGTACGACGCCGCCGTCGCCCGCAGGATGCGTTCGGTGACGTTGCCGCGCCTGCGCTCCTCGATGAGTTCGACCAGCCCATGCCGCTCGAGGGCTTTCAGGTGGTAATTCACTTTCTGCCGCGGCAGGCCCACCTTCGCGGCCAGCTGTGTTGCCGATCCTGGCTCGGCCAGCTCGCGCAGGATGCGGGTCCGGATCGGATCCAAGGATGTCTCCGCCGCGGCCGGGTCTTCGATCACTTCGATGTCCAACATGCTCCAAGCTTGGTTGCCGACAGTTTTATTTGTCAAGAAATTTTTTGTCGTCGGCCCCGTCTCGACGGTTCCCTGCCGATTCGGTGCTTGGAAACGTCGAGCGGGCACGGAACCGTCGAAAGGGCGGGCGGGGCACGGCGGGCAAGCGGGGCGGCGGGGCGGGCAAAGTAGAATGGACCGGTGATGCAATCCCCCCTGCCCGTGCGTGACGGCGTGAACGCGACCCGCCTGCGGCTGCCGGACGAGGGGCCGTGGGACACCGCCATGGACTACATGATGCACCGCTGGGGGCACATCGACCCGCAGGGCATCGAGGACCGTTTCGACGCCGGCGAGATCGTGGGCGAGGCCGGCGTACCGCTGGACCGCACCACCCCGCTGCAGCGCCACACCTTCATCTGGTACTACCGTTCACTGCCCCCCGAGACCCGCATCCCGGTGGAACTGAACATCCTGCACCAGGACGAGCACCTCCTGGTCGTGGACAAGCCGCACTTTCTGCCCACCACCCMGGGCGGCACCTACATCCAGGAGTCGGCCCTGGTGCGCCTGCGGAACCAGCTGCGGCTGCCGGACCTGATCCCGATGCACCGCCTGGACCGCATGACGGCCGGCATCCTGCTGCTCTCCACCAACCCCGAGACCCGCGGGAAATACCAGGTGCTCTTCGAGAAGCGCCAGGTTCAGAAGGAATACGAGTGCGTGTCCGCCGCGGAGCCCGCCCCGGGGCACCCCGCCGTCGACTTCCCGGTAGTCGTGCGCAACAGGATGACCAAGTCCCGCAGCTACCTGCTCGCCGAGGTCATCGAGGGCGTGCCCAACGCCGAGACCCGGATCGAGCGGTTGCGCACCTTTGACGCACCCGACGCCGCCGCCCCGCGCCGTGCGCTCTACCGGCTGGAGCCGCACTCGGGGAAGACGCACCAACTCCGCGTGCACATGGCGTCGCTGGGACTCGGGATTGTGAACGACGCGTTCTATCCCGAGCTGCTGGACAAGGCGCCGGACGACTACGCCAAACCGCTTCAGCTCCTGGCCCGCGGCATCCGCTTCGTGGACCCCATCTCGGGCAGCCCGGTGGAGTACCGCAGCCGGCTCGAACTTTCCGAAGCCCACTAGCGCCAACCACTGATCCCCGCCGGATATGCGGTAACTTGTGCCCATGGACCTGGCCAATGCGGACACCTGGGGAGCCGCGATCTATTTCTGGATCATCCCCGTGGTCCTCGGCGACGCCATCTTCCCGCCGGTCCCCTCCGAGATGGTGGTCATCACCGCCGGAGCCCTGTCTGCCGACGGCCGGGCCAACGTTTTCCTGGTGGCAATTCTCGCCGCCCTGGCCTCCTGGCTGGGGGACATCATGGTCTTCCAGCTCTTCAAGCGCCGCCTCAGCCACGTGCTGGACCGGTGGAGCTGGGGCCGCAGGTTCCACAGCGGCGTGCACCTGGCCATCGCTCGGGCCGGACGATCGTCGACCTACGGGGCCATCATCGGCATCCGCTTCATCCCGGGCGGCCGACTTGCCACCACGGCCGCGGCGGGGATCGCCAACGTGTCCACCCGCGGTTTCAGTTTCTGCGCGGCGCTGGGCGGCAGCCTGTGGGCGGTCTGGTCGGTGGGCCTGGGGTACATCACAGGTTCGGCCACCAAGCTGCCGTTCTGGGCGAGCTCGCTGATCGGAGTGGGCCTTGGGCTGGTGATCGGCGCCGTCGTCGGGGTGGTCGTCACCCGCCGCCGCGGCAACCGCTCCCCCGTGGTGCAACCCGGCTCCCCCGAGGCGGACCCCGACGCGGAGCTGGACTTCTAGACCGGCACTTCCGCTCCCGCCTAGGCCCGCGCTGCTGGGCCCCGCGCTGCTGGGTCCGCGCTGCTGGGCCCCGCGCGGCTACACCGGCGCCCAGCGTCCCCGGTTGCGCCGCAGCACGGTCAGGTTCCCGGTCACCGCCACGCGTTCGACGGCGTCACGCATCATGGCGGCCGACTCCAGCGCCTGGCTGTTCTCCGCGGCGTAGGCCGTGGCGTCCACCAGGAAGCGGAGGTTCAGCTGCGGGACGCCGCCGGCGAGTTCCAGCTGGTTGGACTCCACGTGGTGCCGCGTCCCGAGCGCCTCCACGGCAGCCGCCATCACGGCTTCCGGCGGGGTGCCCGGCTTGAGTCCGGTGATTTTGAGTCTGGTCTGGAACGACGGCATGGAACAACCCTAGCCGGACGCGCCCCGGAGCCGGGGCGCGGACTACCCGGTGTTGCGCAGGCCCGCCGCGACGCCGTTGACGGTGATCAGCATGGCCCGCTGGAGGCGTTCGTCGATCTCGGCGTTGGGCGTGCCCTCCCCTGCCGCGGCCTCGGCGCGGACGCGGCGCAGCAGCTCCACCTGCAGGTAACTGATCGGGTCCAGATACTGGTCCCGGATCTCGAGCGAGCGCTTGAGCGTGGGCTGCGCGTCGAGCAGCAGGTCCTCCCCCGTCAGGTTCTGGATCTCGGCCACGGTCAGCTCGTATTCGGCGCGGATGGCGTGGAACAGGTGGTGCAGCTCGGCCGGCACCAGGGTCGAAACGTAGTAGCCGGCAATGTCCATGTCCGTCTTGGCGAGCGTCATTTCGACGTTGGAGAGCACCGAGCGGAAGAAGTGCCAGCCGTCCATCATCTCCACGAGCTGGGCCGAGTTGCCTGCCTCGCGCGCAGCCTTAAGTCCGGAGCCGACGCCGAACCAGCCCGGCACGATCTGCCGCGACTGGGTCCAGCCAAAGACCCACGGAATGGCCCGCAGCCCCTCGAGGCCCGCACCGGAATCGGGGCGCTTGGACGGGCGGGAACCGATGTTCAGCGAGCCCAGCTGCTCCACCGGGGTGGAGGCCATGAAGTAGGCCGGCAGGTCCGGATCGTCAATCAGGGTCCGGTAGCGGGCAAATGCCGCATCGGAGATGGTCTCCATGACGTGGCCGTAACGCTCGCGCTGGTCCTCCGAGGTGCGCGGGGTACGGTGCAGCGCCGATCCCTGCAGCACCGCGGCGAGGGAGAGCTCCAGGTTCTCGCGCGCGAGCTCGGGCAGCGAGTACTTGTCCGAGATGACCTCGCCCTGCTCGGTGAACTTGATCTCGCCTTCGAGCACGCCGTTGGGCTGGGCCATGATCGCGTCGTAGGTCGGGCCGCCGCCGCGGCCCACCGAGCCGCCGCGGCCGTGGAAGAGCCGCACCCGGACGCCGTGCTTGGCCGCGACGTCGCGCAGCTTGCGCTGTGTCTTGTGGATTTCCCACTGGCTCGTCATCACGCCGGATTCCTTATTGGAGTCCGAATAGCCGAGCATAATTTCCTGCACGTCGCCGCGCAGCCGGACCAGCTCGCGGTAGGACGCATCCGAGAGCAGCGCGTCCACGATCTCGGCCGAGGCGCGCAGCTCCTCCACGGTTTCCAGCAGCGGGGCAAAGCCGATCTTGGCATAGGGCGCCTCGCCGAAAAGGTTCACCAGCCCGGCCTCGCGGGCCAGCACGGCCGCGGCCAGGACGTCATCCGCGCCGCGGGTCATGGAAATGATGTACGTCTCGATCACGTCCGGGCCGTAGGTGCGCAGGGCGCGGCGGATCTCACGGAAGACGTCGTACGTGCCGTCCGCGACGCCGTCGAGCTTAATCGGGTGGCCGGAGAGCGGGCGGCGGGAGGCAAGCTCGGAGCCGAGCACTTCGAGCCGTTCGGCGCGGCTCAGTTCGGCGTAGCGCACGCCGGGGCCGCCGAGGCGGTCCATCAGCTGCCCGACGGCGTCGTGGTGGTGGTCGGCGTGTTCGCGGATGTCCAGCGTCGCGAGGTGCAGCCCGAAGGAGGCGATCGCGCGCCGGACGCGGGCCAGCGCACCGTCGGCGGCAAGGCCGGCGTGGTGGTTCCGCAGCGAGACCTCGAGCAGGCCCAGTTCGGCCAGGAGCTCCGCGGTGGCGGCGTAGTCGCGGCCGGGCTCGTGGGCCGAGCCGGCGGCGACCCGGCGGCCGGTGTTGAGCAGCTTGGCTTTGATGCAGGTGAGCTTGAGCCGGTACGGTTCCTGCGCGTTGAGCTCCAGGACGCGGCGGTCCAGTCCGGGCAGGTTCCCCAGGTCGACGTCGATCGAGTCCAGCAGCGCCTGGTCCGCCCCCGCCAGCGCGGTCGAGTTGGACAGGATGGAGATGAGCCCGTCGATCAGGCCGATGCTGATCCGGACGGCGTGCTGGTTCTGGATCTGCAGGATTTCGCGGGTGACGCCGGCGGTGACGTTGGGGTTGCCGTCCCGGTCACCGCCGATCCAGGAGCCGAAGCGGATCGGCGCCTTCGTGACGGGCAGGGTGACGCCGTGCTCGCCGAGGAGTTCGGACAGGTCCGAGAGCATCTCCGGCATGGCGTCGCCGAGGATCCCGGTGAGGTAGTAGATCGCGTTCCGGGCCTCATCCACAGGGGTGGGCCGGACCTGGCGGAGCTCGTCGGTCTGCCACATCTGGTCGATCACCTCGGCCAGCTGGCGGTCCTGGCGGCGGCGGGCCGAGGTGCCCTCCCGGGTGGATTCGGCCAGCACGTCGGAAAGCCGGCGGATCTTGTCCAGCACCGAACGGCGGGATGCTTCGGTGGGGTGCGCGGTGAAGATGGGCCGGACGTCGAGTTCATCCACGACATCCTGCAGCACGGCGGATCCGGCCTGTTCGGCGATTTCCTCGACGGCCTTGGCCAGCCAGCCGTCCTTTTCCTGCCGGCTCCGCAACCCGCGGACCCGGTGGACCTGCTCGGCGGCGTTGGCCAGGTGGAAGTAGAACGCGAAGGCCCGGACCAGGTCGGTTGCCTGCTCAAGCGGCAGCGAGCCGAGCAGTTCGCGGACCTGGGCGACGACGTCGTACGAGCTCCACGGCCCGGTGGCATCGGCGCCGCCCCGGGCGGCCTCCTTCGATTCCTTGGTCAGCAGCCGGACCTGCTCGACGAGGTCGAGGAGCTCGGGGCCGTGCTGGCGGACCAGGGATTCGCCGAGGAGGGTGGACACCCGGCGGACGTCGGCGCGCAGTTCGGAGGCGAGGTCCGTACCGGAAGTCAATGCAGTGTCAGCCATGGAAACAATCTTTCGAGGGTTCGACTTGGCTCGTACACTGCGCTGGATACTGTGAGCCGGGTTACTTGTACCCATGGGATGTTACCCGGCTCACGCTCACGCGGGGAATCCGTCTCAGATAGTGTCGGGACCCTTGACGACGGCCGCTGCACCCAACTAACTCGCAGTTGTTGCCGTTTTCAGCGCTCAAAACGGCAACAACTGCGAGCCAGTTCGGCTGGACCCGGCGGGGCCCGGCGGTCTTAGCGGGCGATCTTGAAGTTGAAGTCCGCGTTTCCGAAGGCACCCCAGAGCCGCAGCCAGATCGGCAGGAGCATTTCCGTGCCGCGGGCCGTCGTGATGTCGCCCAGGTCGATGATGTCGCGGTGGCCCAGGTCCGCCAGCAGCCCCGCCACCACCGTCTTGGCGTCCGCGTCGTTGCCGGAGACGAACACCGAGTGGTCACCGCCGGCCACGCTGGCCGGGTCAACCATGATCCCGGCGTTCATCGTGTTGAGCGTCTTGACTACCCGCGCGTCCGGGAAGGCGCGCTGGATCTGCTCGCCGAGGCTGTCGGTGTTCACCGGGTTCAGCGACGGCGGGAAGCCCTGGGAGAAGTCGAGCGGGTTGGCGATGTCGACGATGACCTTGCCGGCCAGGTTGGCGGCGCCGGCGGCGGCCAGCGCATCGAGGGAACCGGTGCCGTTGGTGGCGTTGACAACGATCTCGCTGCCGGCGGCGGCCTCGGCGAAGGTGGTCAGGGAAATTTCGCCGTGCTCCGCGTGCCACTGGGCAAACGGGACGCCGCCCATCGGTCCCGCCTCGGTCCGGGCCAGCGTGGCCTGCGGATCGCGGGTTCCGATGACGACGTCGTGGCCGAGCTTTGCCAGGGCGCCTGCGACGGCGGGGCCGACCGTGCCGGTGCCGAATACTGCAATTTTCATGGGGACCTCATTCGGTAGGACTTTTTCGGATCATTGGGGGTAGACAAGTCCGTCTACCGCTGGGCGAGACGCTACCAGACAGAACTGTCTACGGCAAGCGTCCCGTCGGCGGACTGTGACTTGGGAGCGGCCTCGGCTGGCTCCGCCGGCCGCCCCGTCAGACGGCCCCGGACCGCGCCCGGACAGACTGGTCTGTGTACCATGAAGTTATGACGCCGACAGCAGCCACCGCACCAATCGCCGTCGGGCCGCGCAGTGTCCGGACGCCGGCAGGGCAGGCCAAGGACAAGATCCTGGCGACGGCCTTCCGGCTCTTCTACGCGCAGGGACTCCGGGCGGCCGGCATCGACACGATCATCGCCGAATCCGGCGTCGCGAAGGCCACCTTCTACAAGTACTTCCCGGCCAAGGATGACCTGATCCTGGCCTATCTGGAACAGGTTGACGGGGTCTGGACCGGGCAGCTGCACGCCGCCGCCGAAGCCGCCGGGCCGGACGCCGCGGATCAACTCGTGGGCCTGTTCGACGCGCTCTCCACCGCCTGCCGCCGGGACGGCTACCGCGGCTGCGCCTTCATCAACGCCGCGGCCGAGTCGGCCTCCGGCACCCGGGTGCATGAACGGACGGTCGCCCACAAACAGCACATCCTGGCGTGGATTCGGGACCTGGCGGAGCAGGCCGGCGCCCAGGATCCGGACGGACTGGCCCGCAGCCTGACCCTCGTCCTCGACGGCGGCCTGGCCAGCGGTGTGCTCGACGCCGACCCCGCCGCTGCCGCCGCCGCCCGCACCACCGCGGCCCAACTGGTTGCGGCCGCCCTGACCAACCCGCCCACCCCCAACTGACAGACAGTTGTTGCCGTTTTGAGCCCTCAGAACGACAACAACTGCGAGCTAGTTGGGCTGATACCCGCAGAGGTGCCCTTTGACCGCCGCCCCGTCCCCCACTGACGCACAACTCGCCCGCTGGCAGCGCTTCCGCAAGAACCGCAACGAGGCCCTCGCCAGTGACTACGGCTGGCTCACCCTGACCTCCTTCCAGTGGCTGCCGGAGAGCCCGGCCGCCGTCGAACTCGTCCCCGGCCTCTGGTCCACGGACGGGACGACGGCGTTCCTTACCGCAGCCGCGGCCGACGGGCTGACCCTGGTGGAGACCGGCGAGCCCGTGGACGGGACCATCAGCGCGGCGCTTAGCAATGAAGAGTCGCTGCTGTGGGTCCAGTTCGGCGGAACGGACGGCCGGCAGGTCAGGGTGGAGCTCGCCATGCGGGCCAACAGATACGCGCTGCGCACCCGGGATTCGAAGTCGCCGGTGTTCACCGGGTTCGACGGCGTACCCACCTTTGATTACCGGCCGGACCTGGTCATCGAGGCGCGGTTTACGCCCTATCCCGAGCCGGTGGACGTGCCCATCGGGACCGCCAACCCGCTGGTGGACGGCGTGCACCGTTCCGTCGGCGAGCTCGTGTTCCGGCTCCCCGGCCAGGAGCATGAGTGCCACCTGCAGGCCGAGGAGGAGAAACTCGGCGCCCTCACCGTCACGTTCCACGACGAGACCAATGGAGACACGACGGACGAATGGCGCAAGGTCTCCACGGCCCGGCCGCGGCCGGACAACACCGTGATCCTGGACTTCAACCGGGCCATCAACTACCCCAGCGCCTTCACCCCGTACGGCACCTGCCCCATGCCGGTGAAGAACAACAGCCTGGACTACCGGATCGAGGCCGGCGAAAAGCAGCCCTTCGCCTAGCAGGGCCCGGCTGGCTAGACGATCGCGGACACCCCGGTCACGGCGCGGCCCACGATCAGGGTGTTGATCTCGTACGAGCCCTCATAGGTATAGATCGCCTCGGCATCGGCGAAGATCTTCGCCATCCGGTAGTCGGTGACGATCCCGTTGCCGCCCAGCAGGGACCGGCCCATCGCCACGCTTTCGCGCATCCGGGCGCTCACATAGGACTTCGCCAGCGCCACCTGGGGCATGTCGGCCGCGCCCGCATCCTGCAGCTGGGCAATCCGGACCATCATGCCCATGCTGGCCACCGCGTTCCCGAGCATGGTCACCAGCTGCTGCTGGACCAGCTGGAACTTGGCCAGCGGCCGCCCGAACTGGCGGCGTTCGACGGCGTACTGCCGGGCGACGTCGAACGCGGCAAGCTGTTGCCCCACGCCCTGCCAGGCGACCATGATCCGCGAACCCCGCAGCAGCTCGTTGGTGTCCTCGAAACTGTTGATCCCGGCGAACCGGTCGGCCTCGGCCACCTGCACGTCGGTGAACACGATGTCGGCGTTCTGCACGGTCCGCAGCGCGATCTTGTTTTCGATCCTGCTCCGGCGCACGCCGGGCAGCGTGGCGTCGACAATGAAGCCGCGGATGCCGCCGTCGGCCTCGTCGCGGGCCCAGACCAGCATGTAGTCGCAGAACGTCCCGTTGCCGATCCAGCGCTTGGCACCGTTGAGCACCCAGTGGTCGCCGCTGTCCCCGCCGGACACGCGCCGCGCTGTGGTCTCCATCCCGCCGGCCACGTCGGAGCCGTGGTCCGGCTCGGTCAGTGCGAAGGCCCCGGTGGTGCGCAGATCGGCCGCGTCCTTCAGCAGCCGGGCCTTCTGCTCCTCGGAACCAAAGCCGTAGAGCGACTCCACGAACAGGTCATGGTGGACCAGGAAGAAGGTCGCCAGCGAGGTGTCCACCCGGGTCATCTCGGCGATGACCAGGCCGGCGAACAGGTTGCTGTAGCCGCGCTGGGCCGGTGCGCTGAGCTCCAGCGCCGCCAGCTTGGGCAGGATATGCGCCGGGAACTCGGCGTCGTTCCACCACTGGGTGGCGAACGGCGCCACCTCGCGGGCCAGGAACTCCCGGAGTTCGGCCAGTTTCGCCTGTTCGGCAGCGCTCAGCATCGACTCAAAGTCAAAGAAATCGGCAGTCGGCAGCCCGGACACTGCCGGGTCCGCGGCAGCGGAAGTGCCCACGTCGAGGGTCACTTCGGTCCCATCCGGATGGCGCCGTCGAGCCGGATGGTCTCACCGTTAAGCATGGCGTTGTCCACGATATGCGCGGCGAGGTTCGCGTACTCGGCGGGCCGGCCGAGCCGGGACGGGTGCGGCACCTGCGCACCCAGCGAGTCCTGCGCCTCCTGCGGCAGCCCGGCCATCATGGGGGTTTCGAAGATGCCGGGCGCGATCGTGACGACGCGGATCAGCGAGCGCGCCAGTTCGCGGGCGATCGGCAGCGTCATGGCGGCGACGGCGCCCTTGGAAGCCGAGTAGGCCGGCTGGCCGATCTGTCCGTCGAACGCAGCGACAGAGGCGGTGTTGATGATGACGCCGCGCTCCTCGCCGCCCAGCTCGGTTGCAACTGGCTCGGTGGCGGCCATCGCCGCGGCGGCCAGGCGGATGACGTTGAAGGTGCCGATGAGGTTGATCTGGATGACCCGGCTGAAGGTCTCCAGAGGCAGCACACCGTCCCGGCCCAGCACCTTGCCCGGCGTGGCGATGCCGGCGCAGTTCACCACGATCCGCAGCGGCCCAAGGGCGACGGCGGCGTCGACGGCGGCCTGCACCTGCTCCTCGCTGGTGACGTCCGCCGGGACAAAGACGGCACGGTTCGCCGGTACCGGCGCACCGCCGCCCGCAGCGCCGCCGTCGGCAGACGCGTTGAGCTCGGCGGCTAAGGCGTCCCCGGCCGAGGCCGGCAGGTCCACCAGCACCACGGACGCGCCGGCATCGAACAGCCGCCGGGCCGTCGCGGCCCCCAGACCGGAAGCGCCGCCGGTGATCAGTGCGACAGTACCCAAGACGTCCATGCATCCTCCTTGATGTGGAACCGGAACCCGGCCGTGAGCTGCGCGCAGCCCACTGGCACCAGGGAACATTAGTTAGTTCAGGTTAACTGGAATGCAAACATTGCGCACCTCGGCCCTGAGATTCCGCGCCGGAGCCGCCGCCGCCACTAGGCTTGAACCATGACCGCAGCACCTGCCCATTCCCCCGCCCCGAATTGGTCTTTCCGCGCCGATGAGGCCGCGCGTTCGGTGACCCGGCTGTTCGGGCAGCGCCTCTTCTTCCTGCCCGGCACCCACATCGCCGCGATTTCCCGCCCCTCCGGCAGGCTCAAGAACCTGGCCCGGCCGTGGCACTACTGGTGGCAGGCACACTATGTGGACTGCCTCGTGGACACCGGCCGCCGCGAACTCGGCGTCGAGGGCCACACCCCGGCCAAGTTCGACGGCGACAACCTGCCCAGCGCCGGCAAGCTGGCTTCCCGGCTGGTCACCGGCATCCGGCTGCGCAATTTCCTGACCGTCGTCAACAGCTACTACGACGACATGGCTTGGCTGGCCCTCGCCACCCTGCGGCTGGAGAAGCTCGCCGAAGACACCCGCAAGACCTCCGGCAGGCGCCGCAACGCCAAGGTCCTCAAGAGCCTCACCCTCCAGTTCGACTCGGCCTCGACCGACGACCTGGGCGGGGGCACGTTCTGGAGCAAGAAGCGCGACTTCAAAAACACCCCGGCCACGGCCCCGATCGCCTTGTACTACGCCCGGACCGGTCAGTCGGCCAAGGCACAGGCCCTGCTCGACTGGCTCGACGCCAAGCTCTACGACCCGGAACAGGGCATGTACCGGGACGGCCTCCGGATCGCCCCCGGCGGAGAGCTGGTGCTGGAAAGCGCCATCTACACCTACAACCAGGGCCCGGTCCTGGGTGCGCTGCTGGAGCTGGGCGGTGAGGCGAACCTGGAACGGGCGGCTGCGCTGGTCGCGGCGGTGGGGCGCAGCCTCACGGTCCAGGCCCCGCTGCTGGGGCGCAAGGCCACGGTGCTCCGGTCCGAGGGAACCGGCGACGGCGGCCTCTTCACCGGTGTCCTCATCCGCTACC
Organism: Arthrobacter sp. 05N425; assembly: GCF_056397125.1. Taxonomy (NCBI): domain Bacteria; kingdom Bacillati; phylum Actinomycetota; class Actinomycetes; order Micrococcales; family Micrococcaceae; genus Arthrobacter; species Arthrobacter sp. 05N425. The sequence continues at coordinate 74,731 of NZ_JBFTMU010000014.1, read as the reverse complement.
TGGCCCTGGCGGCCGTCGATGAACGGCTGTCCGCCGAGACCCGGGCCGAGGCGGCCCTGCTGGTGACGGATACCGCGGAGGCGTTCTGGGAGGGCCGCCGCCTGGTGGCGGCGCAGGAGCCGCTGGCACGCAACGGGGCACGGCTGGTCTTCTCGGCCCGCCCCGAGCTGCCGGCGCGCCGGAGCTACCCGGCGGGGTCCGCCGTCGAACTGTCCACGCAGCTGCAGGCCTGGATGGTCATGGAGGCAGCGGCGTCGATCGCCGGGAGGCTGCCCGCCGTCGGGAAGCCCTCCGCCGAGGAGTCCGGCGGAGAGTCCGCGGCCGAAGACGCTGGCGCTCCGGCCGTTGCCACCCCAGAGGCCGGCGCCACCCACGCGGGCGACGCCGCGCCGAGCGCCACAGCGGCCCAGGAAGCCTCCACAGGGAATTAGGTCACGCAATAGTTTCGTAATTGGTGTGATCCTCCTCACTTAAGGCGCTCTCGGCTTGGTTGCTTAGGTTTGGCTAACCTACAGTTTTTCGTAGTGAGCATGCCCTAACTTCCCGCTCACGGAGGTTAGGCACCTACGACCTTTTCCTTGCAGAAAGTAGCCTCATGAAGATCCGCAATAATGCGCTGGCAGGCATCGCCCTCGCCGCCACCGCCGCCCTCAGCCTCGCAGCCTGTGGCTCCGGCGCATCGACCTCCGGCAGCACCACCGGAGCCGACGGCAAGCCGGCCGGCGAGATTACGGTCTACAACGCCCAGCACGAATCCCTGACCAAGGAATGGGTTGACGCCTTCACCGCGGAAACGGGCATCAAGGTCACCCTGCGCCAGGGCGACGACACCGAAATGTCCAACCAGATCATCCAGGAAGGCGCGGCCTCCCGCGCCGATGTGTTCCTCACCGAGAACTCCCCCGCCATGGCCCAGGTGGAAAACGCCGGGCTGTTCGCGGACGTGGACAAGGCCACCGTCGACCAGGTTCCGGCCGAGTTCCGGCCCTCGACGAACAAGTGGACCGGCATCGCCGCCCGCTCCACCGTGCTGGTCTATGACAAGGCCAAGCTGAGCCAGGACAAGCTGCCCAAGTCCATGCTGGACCTGGCCAAGCCCGAGTGGAAGGGCAAGTGGGCGGCATCGCCGTCCGGCGCCGACTTCCAGGCGATCGTCTCCGCCCTGCTCGAACTCAAGGGCGAGGCCGCCACTGAGGAATGGCTCAAGGGCATGAAGGAGAACTACAAGGCGTACAAGGGCAACAGCACTGCCATGAAGGCCGTCAACGCCGGCGAGGTGGACGCCGCCCTGATCTACCACTACTACTACTACGGCGACCAGGCCAAGACCGGCGAGAACTCCAAGAACGTCACGCCGCACTACTTCAAGAACCAGGACCCCGGCGCGTTCGTGTCCGTCTCCGGCGGCGGCGTGCTCAAGTCCTCGAAGAATGCGGCGGCCGCCCAGGCCTTCCTGAAGTTCATCACCGGCAAGAAGGGCCAGGAAGTGCTGCAAAAGGGCACGTCCTTTGAGTACGCCGTCGGCTCGGACGTCCCGTCCAACGACAAACTGGTTCCGCTCAAGGAACTGCAGGCACCCAAGGTCGATCCGGCCAAGCTGAACTCCGCCAAGGTCACCGACCTGATGACCAAGGCAGGCCTGCTCTAAGCAGTGACAAAAACGCTAACGGCTCCCGGAACCACCGGAAGCACGCCGACGGCGGGCAGGGGCAAACGCCCCCGCCCGCCTTTCGGCGTTTCCGTGGTGGCCATCCTGGCGGTCCTGATCGCCCTGTTTTCGCTGATCCCGCTCGGCTACGTGGCGGTCATGACAGTCTCCACCGGCTGGGACACAGCCGTCGGCCTGATCTTCCGCGCCCGGGTAGGCGAGCTCCTGCTCAACACCGTGCTGCTCACGCTGATCACCGTGCCGCTCTGCCTGATCCTGGGCGTGGGCGGCGCGTGGCTGGTGGAACGCACCAACCTCAAGGGACACAAGTGGTGGGCCGTGCTGCTCGCGGCGCCGCTCGCGGTTCCGGCCTTCGTCAACAGCTACGCCTGGGTCTCTGCCGTGCCATCGATGGGCGGGCTCTGGTCCGGCGTGCTGATCGCCACCCTGTCCTACTTCCCGCTGGTCTACATCCCCGCCGCCGCGACGCTCAGCCGCCTGGACCCCGCCATCGAGCAGTCCGCCGCCTCCCTGGGCCTTGGGGCGTGGCGCGCCTTCTTCCGTGTGGTGCTGCCGCAGCTGCGGATCGCGATGACCGGCGGCGCGCTGCTGGTCTCACTGCACCTGCTGGCCGAGTACGGCGCCTTCGCGATGATCCGTTTCGACACCTTCACCACCGCGATCATGGTCCAGTACCAGTCCACCTTCAACGGGACGGCCGGGAACATGCTGGCCAGCGTGCTGGTGTTCCTCTGCCTGATCCTGCTCCTCGTGGAGGTCCGCAGCCGCGGCACCGCCCGCTACGCCCGGGTGGGCTCCGGCGCCCAGGCCCGCGCACTGCGCCTGCCGCTGCACGCCTACCAGCTGCCCGCGCAGCTGTCCCTGCTGGCCCTGACCGCGCTGGCTTTCGGGCTTCCGCTGACGTTCGTGCTGCGCTGGATCTTCGCCGGCGGGCCGGACATCTGGGCCGCCGATGAGTTCCTGCCCGCGCTGCTGCAGACCCTCGGCTACGGCCTGGCCGGCGCCCTGGCCACCACCGTGGTCGCGTTCCCGATGGCGTACCTCGCCGTGCGGCATCCCGGCTGGTTCAGCAAGGCCCTGGAGCTCTCCAACTACGTCACCAGCTCCATGCCCGGGATCGTCGTCGGCCTGGCCTTCGTCACCGTGAGCATCCGGCTGGCACCGGACCTCTACCAGACCACGGCACTGCTGATCTCCGCCTACGTCCTGCTGTTCGTGCCCCGGGCGCTGGTGAACATCCGCTCCGGGCTTTCGCAGGCCCCCAAGGAGCTCGACGAAGCGGCCCAGGCCCTCGGCAAGCCTCCGCTGCTGGCCTTCCTCCGGGTTACCCTGCGGCTCACGGCTCCGGCCGCGGCCGGCGGCGCTGCCCTGGTGTTCCTTGGGATCGTGAACGAACTGACGGCCACCCTGCTGCTCTCCCCCAACGGGACGCGCACCCTGGCCACCGAGTTCTGGAGCAAGAGCAGCGAAATCGACTACGCCGGGGCCGCCCCCTACGCCCTGCTGATGATCCTGATCTCGGCGCCGATGACCTACCTTCTTTTCCAGCAGTCCAAGAAAGCAGCGGGACAGTGACCGAACAAAACCCCTCCCGGCTTCCGGAACCCCGGATCGCACCCTCCGTGGCGCCCAGCACCAACAGCCACCTGGAAGTCGAGGCCGTCACCAAGAACTTCGGTTCCCAGGCCGTCCTCAAGGGCGTCAACCTCTCCGTCGCGAAGGGCGGCACGACGGCGATCGTGGGCCCCTCCGGCTCGGGCAAGACCACCTTGCTGCGGTTGATCGCCGGCTTTGAGCACCCCGACACCGGCAGCATCTCCCTCGATGGCCGCAAGGTAGCCGGCGACGGCCTCTGGGTGCCCGCGCACAAGCGGCACGTCGGCTACGTGGCCCAGGACGGCGCCCTCTTCCCGCACCTGACCGTGGGCCAGAACATCTCCTTCGGACTGGACGCCGGCAAGCTCCCCGGCGGCCACCGCGGAGTCAAGGCCCGCGTCGCGGAGCTGCTCGAGATGGTCGCCCTGGACCCGGCCATGGCCAAGCGGCGGCCGCACCAGCTCTCCGGCGGCCAGCAGCAGCGCGTCGCGCTGGCCCGCGCCCTGGCCCGCGAGCCCGAGCTGATGCTGCTGGACGAACCGTTCTCCGCGCTCGACGCCGGGCTGCGCGTCGCCACCCGCCGCGCGGTCGGCAAGGTGCTCCACGACGCCGGCGTGACCACCATCCTGGTCACCCACGACCAGGCCGAGGCGCTCTCCTTCGCGGACCAGGTCGCCGTGATGCGCGGCGGCAAGCTCGCCCAGATCGGCAACCCGTTTGTGGTCTACACGCGCCCGGCGGACCGGGCCACCGCGGAGTTCCTGGGCGACGCCGTGATCCTCGACGCCTGGATGGAGGGTTCCCTGGCCACCTGCTCGCTGGGCGGCATTCCGGTCCGCCGGCCGCCGGCACAGGGACGGGTGCAGCTCATGCTCCGGCCCGAGCAGATCCGGATCGCGGAGGACGGCCCCATCCGCGGCACCGTGGTGGACACGGACTACTTCGGCCCGGAGACCACGGTACGGCTCAAGCTGGCCGTTCCTCCGGTCCTGGCCGAGGGCGCCGTTGCCGACCACCGCTACCCCGGCGGCGGCGAGATCATCACCATCCGGCACTGGAACGCGTCGATCGCCCGGCCCGGCACCGAACTGTGCCTGAGGGTGGTGGGTGAGGCCGTGGCCTTCCCGATGGAGGACACCACGCAGGACTGAGCCCCGCCGGCCGGGCGGCGTGCCCGCAGACGGGCGGACCTGCAGACGGGCGGACCTGCAGGCGGGCGGCACCGCGGGCGGGCCTAGGTCCGCCCCGGCCTTCCGGCATAGGCTGGGGCGCATGACTGTTCAGCCAGCACTCCACCGTCAGCACTGTTCCGTGGCCGCCCCCACCCAGTTGTGGCTCGACGCCGACGGCCGGCTGGCCGGCGATGCATCCGGCGAGAGCGCCGCAGGTACAGCCACCGCCACAGGCGCCGGCGACTGGTTCACCGGGCTCTTGCATGGCGACACCCGGATGCTGTGTCGGGCCGAGGTGACCGTCAACGGCTTCGCCCCGGAACCGGCCACGGTCGAGGCCTCCCCCGGCGGGGTGCTCCGCGTCCGCGGACTCGTGCGCGGCATCGAGGGCCCCACCGAGGATCCCGCCGTCGAACTTGTGCAGACCTGGACCGTCACGCCCGGCGCTGTCCGCGTCTCGCTGCGGCTGAGCACCTCGCTGGAGGCCCTGGACGCGGAGGTTGAGGTGCGGCTGGCTGCGGACTTCACCGACATGGCGGCCATCCGGCTCGGCCGCTACCGCGAACCCTTGCAGCCCGCGGCGGCGGATGATTCCTCGCTGCGCTGGAGCGAGGGCGGCAAGACCCTGACCGTTTCCGCGCCCGGCAGGGTGGCCCGCGGCGAACGGCTGATCTGGCGCGGGACCGCCGGCCGCGGCAGGCCGCTGGAAGCCGAGTGGCAGGCCGTGCTGGCCGACACCGAGGACATCGTGGTGGCCGCGCCGCCGCCCGCCCGCCGGGTCCGGACCGAGCCGGAGGGGGACCTCGGCCTGCTCCTGGACAATGCCCTCGACGAGCTCGACGGGCTCCGGCTGGCCACCCGGAAAGCCCCTGAGGCGCCGTTCCTCGCCGCCGGGGCGCCCTGGTACTTCACCCTGTTCGGCCGGGACTCGCTCTGGGCGGCCCGGCTGCTGCTGCCGTTCGACGCCGCCCTTGCCGCCGGGACCCTGCGCGCCCTTGCCGCTTACCAGGGCACCAAAACGGACCCTGCAGCGGCCGAGGAGCCGGGCAAGATCCTGCACGAACTGCGGGCCAAGGAACTGGTGCTGGAAAGCCAGGCCCTGCGGCTGCCGCCGGTGTACTTCGGCGCCGTGGACTCCACCCCGTTGTGGCTGTGCCTGCTCGGCGAGCTGGGCCGCGCCGGCACCGACGACGCCGCGGTCCGCGCCCTGCTGCCGAACGCCGCCCGCGCCGCGCAGTGGCTGCTGGCCGCCGGGATGGCCGGTGCAGACTCCGGCAACGGCGGGTTCCTCAGCTACCAGGACACCTCCGGCCACGGGCTGAGCAACCAGGGCTGGAAGGACTCCCGGGACGCCATGCAGTTCCGCGACGGCCGCCAGGCCGACGGCCCGATCGCACTCTCCGAGGTGCAGGGCTACGCCTACCAGGCAGCCGTGGGGACGGCAGAACTGTTCGACTCGTACGGCGAACCCGGGGCCCAGGAGCTGCGCGACTTCGGCGAGGCGCTGAAACACAACTTCCGCGAGCGCTTTTGGGTTCAGGACGACGGCGGCCGGTTCCCCGCCATGGCGCTCGACGGCCACGGCGAACCGCTGGACATCCCGGGCTCCAACATGGGCCACCTGCTGGGCACCGGGATCCTGGACGCCGCGGAGGCGCGGCTCGTGGCGGACCGGCTGCTCAGCCCGGAGCTGTTCTCCGGCTACGGCCTGCACACCCTGTCCCGGCGCGCGGCGGGATTCTGGCCCTTCAGCTACCACTGCGGCTCGGTCTGGAGCCACGACACCGCCATCGCGATCAGGGGCCTGCTCAGCGAGGGATTCACCGCCGAGGCACGGGTGCTGGCCGAGGGCCTGCTGAGCGCCGCGGGGTCGTTCGGGCACCGGCTCCCGGAGCTCTTCGCCGGCGTCACCGCGGCCGAGTCGGGGCGCGCGGTGCCGTATCCGGCCTCCTGCCACCCGCAGGCGTGGTCCTCAGCCTCCGCGGTGGTGCTCGCCCAGGCGCTCGGCGTAGCGTTCTAGGGCCTCTGCTCCGCCCGGGCCGGCAGACCCGGCTCGGCCTGAAGTGCCGGGTAGGCCGGAAGTGCCGGCGCGGCCGGCGCCTGGTCCGGGTCCGCCATCCGGGGGTCCGCCGTCCGGGCGCCGCGCAGGCCATCGACCAGGACCACGACGCCGGTGACGGCCACCGCCAGGCCCAGCGAGGCGACCACGTCCGTCAGCCAGTGGTAGCCGAGGTAGAGCCGGCTGAACGCGACCAGCAACGTGCCGAGGGCGGCCCCCGAGAAGGCCAGCACCGCCGTCGAACGCCGCGCCGTGCGGGCGCCGGCGCTGCCCAGCAGCAGGTACACCAGCACCAGCAGGAAGACGCCGGTACCAAAGGTGTGCCCGGAGGGGAAGGACAGGGCATCGTCGGGGCCCATCAGGAAGTCCGTAGCCGAGGGCCTGCCGCGCGCGACCTCGTGTTTGATCAGGGTGGACACGCCGAAGGCGGCCGCCATGGCTCCGAGGAGCAACGCCGGCCGCCAGATTTCGCGCTTCCAGACCGCCCAGCCGAGCGCGAGCAGGCCCCCGATGACCGTCATCCAGCTTGGCGAGGTGACCGTGCTGACGGCAGCCAGGATTCCTGTGGCGAGGGGCGACCGGTCCTCCACCAGGGCGTCATGGACTCCGCCGTCGAGCAACGCGAGCCCCGAGTCCGTCTGGACTGCGGCCAGCATGAGCCAGAACACGGCCTCGCCGGCCACCAACAGGCCTGCGGCGGCAAAGAACAGCGTGCGCTGCGAACGCTGGGTGGGGGCGGCGGCGCGCGAGGGCCCGCTTTGGGTGGTAGGCATTGGGCTATTTTCCCACCCCAGGCTGTCGGGCTCCCGGACGGTTACCGGGAAGTCGCTGAAGGTCCGGGATCCGGCCGCCGGCTTTGCGGGTACGGCGTTTCAAAGCGTGCGAGCATGTCCACGAAGCCGGCGATCTTCCGCTCCCGGGTGGCGGCCTGCTTGACCGAGTTGGTCCGGTAGATCAGCGCGAACCGGTTCACCGACGTCAGGACCTCAAACATCGCCTGCGCCCGGGGGTCCGCCGCGATCGCCGCGGCCAGGTCCTCCGGCACCTCGGCTGCGGCCTGGCCCGCATAGGCCGCCTCCCAGCGTCCGTCGGCCTTGGCGCTGTCGACGGCAGCGCGCCCGGCGGGGGCCATCCGGCCGGCCGCTTCGAGGCGCCCGACGCGCTCCACGTTCCGCGCCGACCAGACGCTTTTCGGCCCCCGACGGGTCATCCGCTGGAAGGACGTCTCGGCATCCCGGCGCCTGCCCTGCCCGTCGATCCAGCCAAAGCACAGCGCCTCCTGCAGGGCGGCCTCGTAGTCCAGTTCGGTAACCGAGCCGCCCTTCTTGTGCAGTACCAGCCACACCCCGGGGCTCTCCGCGTGGTGCTGTTCCAGCCACGCGCGCCACTCGGCGGCGTCTTTCACCAGCAGTTCCCTTAGCTCAGCAGCCATGGCACCATTGTGCTCCCGGCCCCGAACCATCAGGGAGATACCAATGCTGCGTGTCCGCCCCATCCATTTCACCTCCCGGCTCGATCAGTGGGAGCGGCTGCTGACCGACCTGGGCATGGTAAAGACCGCCGACGAGCCCACCTGGCGGGAGTTCGACGCCGGCGCGGGACGCCTGGCACTGCACTTCGCCGAGGCGGGGTCCGCGGAGGACGGCACCACCTCCTTCGGCGTCGAGGTCGGCGACCTGGCGGAATTTGCCCGCCGGACCAACGAAGCCGGTGCCGCGACCGGTGCCGCCGGCGGCACCACGGCGGAGCTCATCGACGCCGACCACGGTTCCTCGTGCCGGGTCTCTTCGCCGGATGGGTTCAGCTTCCTGGCAGATCCCGCCGTGCGCGCGTCCGACGGCACCTGGTCCACGTCTGCGGAGGCGGAGCCGGGTCTCGCCGTCGTCGGCGTCTGGTTCGCGCAGGATCCGCGGGCGGCGACCCAGACCCTGCGCGACATCGGCGCCCGCCCCCGCCCGGTGCCGGGCGCACCCGGTGTCGGCTACGCCGACCCCGACATCGTCGAAACGGAGGCGTTCACGGCGAAAAACGGCGGCGTCCTGATGGTCGGCGCCGCTGCCGGAACCGCGGCGGGCGCCGGGAGCGCCGGGCTGGCCTTCGAATACGACGGCGACCTCGACGCTCTGCGCGAGCGGCTCGCCGAGGCGGGGCATGACGTTGCGGCGGTCGAGGAGGCCGCCCTGCCGCTGCTGCACGTGGGCAACCCCGATGCGGACGGCAGTGCCGCCCACCCCCACGCCCTGTGGATCGCCGCGGCCCCCGGGTCCGAATAGACAGGGTGACCACGCCCGGGGAACGCGGATGGGGTAGAACTTAACCATGAACGTTCGCACCCCCGACCCCAATCCCGGCTGGCTTTCCGACGAGGATCTCTTCGAGGCCCGCGGCCGGCTTCCCATGGTCTACGTCGAGGCCGTTCCGGTCCGGCTTGACCCGCTCGGGTTCGTGAACGAGGTCGGCACCCTGCTGCAGGCCGACGAGGACGGCACCATGATCCGGTCCCTGGTTTCCGGCCGGGTGCTGTACCGCGAGACCATCCGGGCGGCCCTGTTGCGCCACATGGAAAAGGACCTTGGCCCGCTCGCCTTCCCGCAACTGCCGATCAGCCCGGTCCCTTTCACGGTGGCCGAATACTTCCCGTCCCCGTCCCACACCGGCTTCACCGACGACCGGCAGCACGCCGCCCTGGCCTACATCATCCCCGTCACCGGCGAATGCTCTCCGCGGCAGGACGCCCTGGAACTGACCTGGATGACCCCGGAGGAAGTGATGAGCTCGGACGTGCAGCTGGAGTTCAGCGGCGGCCGCGGCGCCCTGATCCGCCAGGCACTGGCGTTCGCGGGCGTCGGCCACTAGGGAGTCTGCCCGGAGCAGCTGGACCGCCCCCGGGACGACCGGGCCGCCCCGGCGTCCCCGACTTCGCGCGCCGGTCTTTGTAGACTGTTGAGCGGACCGAAAGAGAAGTTAAGGACTCCAGATGACCCACCCCACAGCCTCACTGAACTACAGCGAACGGCAGGCGGGATCTCTGCAGACCGGGGATCTGCTGCTCCTGCCCGACGCCACGCGCACCGCCGAAATCCAGCGTGTGGACGTCGACAACGACGATTTCGGTTCCCCCGCCATCGTCCGCGCCACCCTCACCGGGGGCGGAGTGCTGCGGATCGCCGCCGGCTCCGTGGTCCGGGTCCGGGACGCCCCGACCGAGGCCGCGGAGCTGTCCCCTGTGGACGACGCCGGCCGCCAGGACGACGATGCTCCGGAGACCGCCTCCGGCGAACCCGCCGCTCCCTCCGCGGACGACGCCGGCCCGGAACTGCAGGTGGTCCCGCCCCGTCCCGCGGAGGACGGCAGCCCGACGTCGCCGTCCGCCGTCGTCGTCCCGCCGCCGCCGGTGGTTCCGCCGGCCGTCAGTGGACCGAGCGAGGCGGACCTGGCCTTGATCCCGATCGCGGAGGGAACTCCGGAGTCCGTAGTGGAGGCCGCGGCCGAGGCGCACCCCGATGCGCTGGGCGTGTTGTTGCTTAGCGACCGGCTCACCAAGGGCATCAACACCAAGTCCGGCAGCTGCCTCAAGGACCTCAGCGATCTGGCGCATGAACTGTTCGTCGTGCTCAAGGACGCCGACAACGCCCTCGCCGTCGCGGACCTGCTCAACGTGTTGCCCTTCGACGGGAACCCGGGCCGCTGGGCGTCGGTGGAAGCGTCTCTGGCGCTGGCCAGCTACATTTGCCGCCAGCGCGGGGAAGACGAACGCGCGGCCGTCTATGAGAAGTTCCTGCGGGCGCCGGACGCCATGGAGACGGACCCGTTTAAGTCGCGGATAAACGCCAAGGTGCGCCAGCGCTCACTCAACGAGCCAAACCTGTACGACAAGGAAATCTTCCGCGCCATCGACAACGCCAACCCGGATGCGGAGCGGGAGTGGCGTTTGCTGCGGCTTGAGGCGCTCCTCTTCCTGCGCGCGCACGGCGGCTCGCAGACCATCGGAGGCCCGGAAATAGAACGCCGGATCAGCAACGAACTCGAGTCCGTCCGCGGCTGAGCGCGCCGGCGGAACGCGGCCCGCCCGGGACGCCGATCGGTGGGCGTTTGGCCCTACCCGGGCAGGGCCGGGCGGGGTAAATTCAGCCCCATGACGAACAATCTCAGCGTGGTGATCAACTCTGACGCGCCGCAGGTCTGGACGATGCTGCGCGAACCCGCGAAGGTGGCCCAGTGGCACGGCTGGGAGGCCGACGACCAGGCCGCCGAGATCAACGCGATCTACTTCAGCCCCAACGTGGTCGAGAGCGCGGACCACTCGTCGCTCGTCGTCGACGGCGGCGACATCTTCACCCTCAAACCGGTCCCCGCCGGCACGGAGGTCAGCGTGACGCGCGCGGCGATCGACCACAATTCGGAGTGGGCGGCCTGGGACGAGGACATCACCCAGGGCTGGCTGACCTTTTTGCACCAGCTCCGTTTCGCCCTCGAGCGCCACCCGCACGGCAACCGGCGGACGTTCTTCTTCTCGGTGCCCGGGACGGGTGGCTCCGCGATCGACAAGCTGGGCCTGGCCGATGTGCCCGCGCCGGGCGAGCCGTACTCGCTGACCCTGGCCACCGGGGAGGAGATTGCCGGGAAGGTCTGGTTCCGGAGCAACCACCAGGTGGGCCTGACCGTGCACGGGTACGCCGAACACGGCGACGGCCTCGTCATCGTGGCGGACCAGCCCGCCATCCCCGAGGTCCGGCCCGACGGCGGCTCCCTGGTGATCGTCTCCACCTACGAGCTCGGCGCCCACCAGATGGAGGCCATCCGCAACTACTGGGACAGCTGGCGCGCTGAGAACTACCCCACATCGGACCCGCTGCACTAAGGGTTCCGCGGTGTTAGCTGGCACACTTGAACGGTGCCAGCGAATCCTGAACCCGCCCCCTCCGCCCCGCTGCCTGCCCGGCAATCCGAGTTTTCCTTCCGGGTGGGCAAGCGCTTGAGCGAAACGTGTGCGCCGTCGGGCGCGCAGGTGGCGGCGAACGGCGGGGAATTCCTGGGCCGCACCGGCACCATCGCCACCCCGCACGGGGAGATCCAGACGCCGGCGTTCATCGCCGTCGGAACCAAGGCCACGGTGAAGTCCGTGCTGCCCGAGGCCGTCGCCGATCTCGGCGCGCAGGCCGTGCTGGCCAACGCCTACCACCTGTACCTGCAGCCCGGCGCGGACGTCCTGGACGAGGCCGGCGGGCTGGGCGCCTTCATGAACTGGCGCGGCCCCACGTTCACGGACTCGGGCGGCTTCCAGGTGATGAGCCTGGGGTCCGGGTTCAAGAAGGTCATCGACATGAAGTCGGTGGACCACTCCGGCCCGGACGACGCCGTCGCGCCCGGCAAGGAACGCCTGGCCCACGTGGACGAGGAGGGCGTCTGGTTCAAGAGCCACCTCAACGGCGACCGGCACCGGTTCAGCCCCGAGATCTCGATGAACGTCCAGCACCAGATCGGCGCGGACATCATGTTCGCCTTCGACGAGCTGACCACGCTGCAGAACTCCCGCGGCTACCAAGAGGAGTCCCTGGAGCGCACCCGCCGCTGGGCCGAACGCTGCATCACCGAGCACTTCCGGCTCACCTCCGAGCGTGCCGGGAAACCCTACCAGGCGCTGTTCGGCGTGATCCAGGGCGCCCAGTACGAGGACCTGCGCCGCAAGGCCTGCCGGGACCTCGGCGCCATGAACTTCGACGGCTTCGGCATCGGCGGGGCGCTGGAGAAGGAAAACCTGGGCACGATCGTGCGCTGGTGCAACGAGGAACTGCCGGAGAACAAGCCGCGGCACCTGCTGGGCATCTCCGAGCCCGACGACATTTTCACCGCGATCGAAAACGGCGCGGACACCTTCGACTGCGTCTCCCCCACCCGGGTGGCCCGCAACTCGGCGTTCTACCACCCCACCGGCCGGTACAACCTCTCCGGCGCCATGTACAAACGCGATTTTGGTCCGCTGCAGGAAGGCTGCGACTGCTACGCCTGCCTGAACTACTCGCGGGCCTATATCCATCACCTGTTCAAGGCCAAGGAGATGGTCTCGGCCACCCTGATCTCGATCCACAACGAGCGCTTCGTGGTGAAAATGGTCGACGACGCCCGCCTCGCCATCGAGGCCGGGACCTTCTTCGAATTCAAGGCCGAGACCCTGGGCCGGTATTACTCCTAGGCTCCCGCTCCGGCCGCGCCCCCGTCTCTCCTTCGGCCGCTTCGACGGTTCCCCGCGCGTTCGACGCGGGTAAACGTCGAACGCGCAGGGAACCGTCTAAATGGCGTCGGATAGGCTGGCCGGATGTTTATCGAGATTCCCGCCGCAGACGGCACAGCCGAGGCCCTGGTGGCCCGCCCCTCCACCGGTGAGGGCCCGTTCCCGGGCGTCATCCTGTACATGGACGCCTTCGGCCTGCGCCCCCGCATCCAGGACATGGCGCAGCGCATCGCCGACTGGGGCTACGTCGTCCTGGCTCCGAACGTCTTCTACCGCGAAGGAACGGTTGCCGAGCTGGCCCCGGACCTGGACATGACCACGCCGGAAGGCCGGGAGGCGGCAGGCGCGGCCGCCTTCCCGCGGGTCGGCCGCCTCACCACGGACAAAGCCCTGCCGGACATCGACGCGTGGCTGGCGGCCTTGGGCGGTCTGGACGGCGTCGCCCCCGGCCCGGTCGGCGTCACCGGCTACTGCATGGGCGCCCGGCTTGCTGTCCGCACCGCCACCGCACACCCGGACGCTGTGGCTGCCTGCGGCGGCTTCCACGGCGGCGGCCTGGCGACCGACGAGCCCGACAGCCCCCACCTGGGACTCGGCAACGCCCGTGCCCGGTTCGTCTTCGGCCACGCCGATCATGATCGGAGCATGGATACCGACGCCGTTGCCCGTCTCGGTGCGGCCCTGGACGCGGCGGGCCTGAAGGCTGCCAACGAGGTCTACGCGGGGGCACCCCACGGCTATTCGATGGCGGACACCTCTGCGTTCCACCCGGAGGCCACCGAACGGCATTTCCGCGAGCTTCGCGAGCTCCTCGACGGGACGCTCAAGGCCTGACGGACCGCCCGGCCTTCGCCGTTTCGATGGTCCTGGCCGTTTCGATGGTTCCCTGCGTGTTCGATGTAACCAAGCAGCCTTACCGCAGGGAACCGTCGAAACGGCATTGTCCACATACCCCCACGGCGCTCTGGAGCGAGCCGGGCGGTTGGCCAAAGCTGGTCCCATGCCCACCAAACTTCCCGATGACGGGACCCTCTGGCGCACGGACCAGCTTTTGGCATCCGGACGAAATTCCCGGGCCATTGCCAGGCACGTCCGGGACGGAACCCTCGTCCGGCTGCGCCGTGGCTGCTACGCCCGCGGGCAGTGGTGGCGGGGCCTTGATGCCCCGGCCCGACGTCGGCAGCTGATTTCGGCGCATGCGCTCGGAACGCTGACGACGTCGGCGGGAGGCTTCGTGTACAGCCACATCTCAGGTGCCAGCCTCCATGAACTCCAGCTGTGGAGGGTCGATTACCGCGTGCACCTGACGCAGAACGGCTGCCCCTCGCGGATTTCGCACGGGCGCGACGTCGTCGCCCACACCAGGCGGGTGACAAGCCGCGAGATGTGCTTCGTGGACGGATTGCCGTGCACGTCCCTGGAACGCACGGTCGTGGATTGCTGCCTGATGTTCACCGTGCCGCAGGCTGTGATCCTGATCGATCATGCGGCCCGCCTGGGGGCGGATCTCGGCATGATCCGCGCCCAGTGTGGTGCCCTAGCCGGGCGTAACGGAGTGGTGGCGCTGCGCCGGGCCCTCGAGTTGGCCGACCCTCGCTCCGAATCAGCCGGAGAGAGCCTGACGAGGGAACTGCTGCACCGGATCGGGATTGCGCCGCCCGAGCTGCAGTACAGCGTTCTGACGCCGCTCGGGGAATACCGGCTGGACCTAGCCTGGCCCGAGCGCAAGGTTGCCCTCGAGTTCGACGGCAAGAGCAAGTACTTCGACTACCGGCCCACCGGAGAGGTCCTATTCGCGGAGCGGCAGCGCGAGAAGGCGCTGACGGAGCAGGGCTGGACGTTCCTCCGAATCGAGTGGAAGCACCTGTTCAACGAGGTGGAGTTCAAATACCGGGTCCTGCGGGCGCTGAACCGCGGCGCCGGGGCTGATTCCGCGCCGTTTCGACGGTCCGCTGTCGGCTAGACGCTTCTCAGCGTCGAGTGGGCACGGAACCGTCGAAACGGCGGATGTTGCGGGCGGAGCTAGACAGTCCCGTAGCTGGGTTCGCGCTTCTTCACCCAGCCAATGGCGAGCGTGGTCAGCGGCACGAAGGCGAACTCCACAAGGGTCTTGTAGAGGAATCCAACGAGGACGTAGTTCACGAACATCGCAGCGTCGGTAATTCCAATCACGGAGGCAGCGATGCTGCAGAAGATCAGCGTGTCCACGAACTCGCCGGCCACGGAGGACCCCATGATGCGGGCCCACAGGGACTTCTCCCCCGTCCGGGCCTTCATCCTTACCAGGATCCAGGAATTGATCGTCTGACCGGCGAAAAAGGCCAGCAGGGAGGCGAGCACGATCTGTGGGACCGGGCCCAGGGCGCCTTCCAGCGCGGACTGCTTGGCGGCCCCATACTCGTCATCGAAGCCGGGCAGCGCGATGATGACCCAGTAGCAGAGGGACGCGAAAGCTGACAGTGCGAAGCTGGTGATGATCGCCTTGCGCGCCACTTTGAAGCCGTAGACCTCGCTGATGACATCGCCCAGGATGTAGGCCAGCGGGAAGAGGAAGAACCCGCCGTCGGTGATGATCGGGCCGATCGCCACGCCCTTGGAGGCGCCGATGTTGGACAGGATCAGCACCACGGCCATCACGGCCAGCATGATGCCGAAGTATGGGGAACCGATCGAGGCGAACTTCGGCGGGGCGGCAGCCGGAAAGGTCTTGGCGGAAGTCATGGGCGTTCCATTCGTAGTGGTTCGCTCGGCGGCCCGGTTCGCGTGAACGGGCGGGTCGGCCGGCTGTATTAGCACTGGGGGTTCCTGCGGCACGGGGCCCGGACCCGTCCCTGCGGACAAGACGCTGCGTAGCATCGAATCGGCAGGGAACCGTCGAAACGGCGCCAGGGCAGCGTTCGGAACCCTAACGGCGCGAGGCGTCCACGAGATCCTTGCCGTCGTCCTCACGGGCATCCGCGGGCTCCCAGGCGTGGCCCTGTTCGTGGTCCAGGTGCGTGGACTTCTTGTTCTTCAGCGCGAAGATGTAGACCAGCAGCGAGATGGCGATGGCCACCGTGACGTAGGTGAAGAACAGTTCTTCCTGGCCGGCCTTCTGCAGCGCCGCGCCGATCAGCGGGACGGTGCCGCCGAAGAGCGAGTTGGCGATCGCGTAGCCCAGCCCGACGCCGAGGGCGCGGATGGACGCGGGGAACAGCTCGGCCTTCACCAGGGCGTTGATGGACGTGTAGCCGCCCACGATCAGCAGGCCGCCCATCATCAGCAGGAACGCCGTGAGCGGATCCTTGGTGCCGGCCAGGGCGGAAAGCAGCGGCCAGGTGAACAGGACGCCGGTGATGCCGAACCAGAGCAGGAGCGGCTTGCGGCCCACCTTGTCCGAGATGATGCCGTAGACCGGCTGGAGCAGCATAAAGATGAACAGCGCCCAGAAGTTGATCACCGAGGTGTCTGTCTTGGCGATGCCCGAGGTGTCATTCATGAACTTCAGGATGAAGTTCGTGTACGTGTAGAACGCCACCGTGCCGCCGAGCGTGATGCCGATGCAGATCATCAGCGGCTTCCAGTAACTGGTGAACAGCAGCTTCATGGTGCCCGGCTGCGCCTGACCGGCCACCGCGGGGGCCTTTGCGGCCTCGATCTGTTCGGCCGAGACGGTCTCCTCCATGGAACGCCGGAGCCAGAGCACCACGAGGGCCGCGACGCCGCCGATCGCGAACGGGATCCGCCAGCCCCACTCGCCCAGGTCGCCCTTGGGCATAACGTTCTGCAGGATGACCAGGACCAGCAGGGCCAGCATCTGGCCGCCGATCAGCGTGACGTACTGGAAGCTGGAGAAGAAGCCGCGGCGTTTGGTGGTTGCAGCCTCGGACATGTAGGTGGCGCTGGTGCCATACTCGCCGCCCACCGAGAAACCCTGGATCACGCGGATGAGGACCAGCAGGATCATTGCCCACAGGCCGATTTGCTGCTGGGTGGGGAGCACCGCAATGGCGAAGGAACCGGCGGACATCATCGTCACGCTCAGCGTCAGCGCGGCCTTGCGGCCCTTGCGGTCCGCATAGCGGCCGAAGAACCAGGCGCCGATCGGGCGCATCAGGAACGACGTCGAAAAGACCGCCATCGCCTCAAGGCCGGCCTGGAGCTCGTCCTTGGAATTGAAGAAGTGCGACTGGAAGTAAGCCGCGAAGACTGTGTAGACGTAGAGGTCGTACCACTCGACGAGGTTGCCGGCCGAGCCTTTGAGGATGTTGCCGACGGCTTTTCGGGTCTGGGCCGCTTCGGACAGTTGGGTGCTCATCAATGAACCTTCCTGGATCCGGCGTCGCAAGAGAGCAACACCGTCCGCCACCTTAGTTCCCGTGATCCAGAACACTCGGGTTTTGGTCATATTGGTCATACGCACAATGCGGCCCGTTTTCCCCGAGTGGCAGGATGGGTCCATGATTTCTTACGCCGTGGACAACGTGACCTCCGACGCCAGCGCCTACCCCGCCGTCGCCCTGACCATCGCCGGCTCCGAGGCCACCGGCGGCGCCGGCGCGCAGGCGGACCTGAAGACCTTCCAGGAACTCGGCGTCTTCGGCATCGCGAACCTGACCTGCATCGTCTCCTTCGACCCGAAAGACAATTGGAGCCACCGCTTCGTCGCGGTGGACCAGCAGGTCATCGCCGACCAGCTGGAGGCGACGACGGCGGCGTACGGCGCCGCGTCCGGCGCGCCGTCCGTGCTGGACACGGTGAAGATCGGCATGCTGGGCAGCCCGGCGACGATTTCCACGGTGGCGTCGGCGCTGGCCGACTCTGCGTTCCGGAACGTGGTGCTGGACCCGGTGCTGATCTGCAAGGGCCAGGAGCCGGGCCACGCCCTGGACACCGACCAGGCGCTCAAGGCACAGATCCTGCCGCTGGCCACCTTCGTCACACCGAACCACTTTGAGGCCGAGTCGCTCTCCGGGCTGGAGATCACCGACGTCGACTCGCTCAAGGCCGCGGCCGTCCGCATCCACGAACTCAGCGGCGCCGCGGTGCTCGCCAAGGGCGGCGTGCGCCTGGCCGGGCCCGACGCCGTCGACGTCTACTACGACGGCGAGACGCTGGAGGTCCTCTCCGCCCCGAAGGTGGGCGAGGTCGCCGTTTCCGGCGCCGGCTGTTCGCTGGCCGCCGCCGTGACCGCGGAGCTTGCCAAGGGCGCGACGCCGCTGGAGGCCGCCCGCACGGCGAAAGACTTTGTCACTGCGGGGATCCGGAACCGGGTGGCCTCGGGCGCGCCGTTCGACGCACTCTGGCAGGGCGGCCCGCGCTAGCCGACGACGCTCCCTCAGGTCCGGCGGCTACCGAACA
Organism: Arthrobacter sp. 05N425; assembly: GCF_056397125.1. Classification (NCBI taxonomy): domain Bacteria; kingdom Bacillati; phylum Actinomycetota; class Actinomycetes; order Micrococcales; family Micrococcaceae; genus Arthrobacter; species Arthrobacter sp. 05N425. The sequence continues at coordinate 56,663 of NZ_JBFTMU010000014.1, read as the reverse complement.
GCCGCTCCCTCACTGATTGAGGAGTCGGTCGATATTGACCGGCAGAATCTGAGCGAGCGCCTCATGATTGGCTGGGGTCGGACACCCGGCCCATGAACAGCGGCAGCCCGGTCTCGACGTGGACGATTTCGTAGACGAACGGCCGGTCAAAACGGATCGTGTGCGTGAAAGCGGCGCCGCTCACCGCCTCCGCGTTGACTTGGGACACGGCGGCGGCAATCGTGCCCTTTTCCGCCACGGTGATGTTGGCGGACTGGCCGGCCTGCGTGATCTTGAGGCCACGCTGGATTGAGTTGAAGTCCGTCTCGGTTTGGAGCGTCTCCCGCAGGCCGAGGCTGGCGAAGACCTCGCGCAACTCGAAAATGCTCTTCTGGTTCCACTGCGGGAGGGAAAGCTGGGTGGGCGACGGGGCGGCCGCGTCAAGGGCCCGCGCAGCCTCGGCAAGGTATGGCACCCCGGTGCCGGGAGCTCCGGAATCCGGCAGTACCAGGCGCATCACGAAGCCCTCGGCATAGGGAAGATCGACGGCCTGCCAGCCGTTTCCCTGGGCAAAGGGGAGATCCTGGACGCCGGACATGGTGGGTACCGATACCTGCCGGCCGGCCGCCGTCGTGAAGGGACGGTCTGCGGTGTCCGCCGGGTCGAAGGGCACCTTCCAGGCAGACGCGAAGTACACCGAGTTGAGCACGCTGAAGGTGTTGTATTTGCTGTACTCCGCAGGCGCTTTCTTGATCCGGCCTCCGGTGTTCTTGTTCACCCAGGCGTCGATTGCCGGCTTAGTGGTGTCCTCATCCTGAAAGTCCACCGGGTACACGCCGGTGCCGTAGTACCGGGCCAGGGAACGCAGGTACCCCTCTCCGGTGGGCACACCTTTGTCCACGAACAGGCCGTTGGCGGTGTGCAGGACCGGCCGGCGGGGCGGATTCTTCTCGTCCACCGAGCCGGGGTCGCCGTCGAAGGCTTCCAGGGATGCAAGCAGAACATCCAGGGCTTCGTCGCGGTGCTGGGCGGGGAGGCCCAGGACTTTGTCCATCTCGGCGGCCGTTGCCCCGGCCGCACCTGTCCGCAGCATGGCCAGGGCAATCAGCAGGCTGCCCGGGGACGAGACCACGTTGCCGTTTCCGGCCTCCCCGCCGTCCGCGAGGAGCGCTGCGCCCAGTTTCCGCGCGGCCGCCCGGAGCTGAGCCAACTCGGCCGGGTGGGCGGCGCGGTCCACCGAAACGCGTTCGACGCCGTCGGCCTTCAACAGCGCCGGCGGCGAGGCCGCACAGGCCGAGAGGACCAGCGCCACGACCGCCGCGGAAGCAATAATGCGTGCCGGAATCTTCTGTTTCATCGCGCCCCCAAGGCCCGTACTACCGCGTGGAGCGGCGGAGGTCCGCCCACGGCCAGTCAACCAGCGGGGGCCGCCCCGCGCTAGCCCTTGGCCATTTCGACGGTTCCCTGCCCACTCGATGCGTCGTAGCGTCGAGCCCGCACGGAACCGTCGAAATGGAGGCGCGCCGCGCGCGGCGGGCCGGGCGCCGCGCGGGTGCGCGACGGCCCGTCAGCGCCGCGGGATGTTGCGCAGGTTGCTTCGGGCCATGCTCACGGCCTCGCCGGCTCCCCGGTTCAGCACCACCTTGGACATCGCCGTGGCGAAGCCCAGGATCTGTGCGCCCTTGATCTTCGGCGGGATCGAGAGTGCCTTGGGATCGGTGATCAGCTCCACGAGCGAGGGTCCGGGGTGCGCGAACGCCTCGCGGTAGGCGGCCTCGATCCGGGACGGATCCGTGACGCGGACGGCGTGGAACCCCAGGGCGCGGGCGACCTCCGCATAGTTGGCGTCCGGGACGTCGACGCCGAAATCGGGCAGCCCGTCCACCAGCATCTCCAGCTTGACCATGCCCAGGGTGGAGTTGTTGAAGACCACCACGTTGACCGGAAGCCGGTGCGCCGCGACGGTGATCAGCTCCCCCAGCAACATCGAGAGCCCGCCGTCGCCGGAGACCGAAATCACCTGGCGTCCGGGGTAGGCGAGCTGGGCCCCGATGGCGTGCGGCAGCGCGTTGGCCATGGAGCCGTGCAGGTACGAGCCGATCAGCCGCCGGGTGCCCAGCGGGTTGATGTACCGCGCGGTCCAGACGTTGCACATGCCCGTGTCCGCCGTGAAGACCGCATCCTCCGCCGCCACCTGGTCCAGCAGCGAGGCCGCGTACTCCGGGTGGATCGGCTCGGTCTTCTCGACCCTGCGGGTGTACGCCCCGACGGCCTTGTTCATCAGCCGGTCGTGCTTCTTGAGCATCGCGTCAAGGAAGCGGCGGCTTTTCTTCGGCTTCAGCAACGGCATCAGCGCAGTCAGCGTCGGAAGCACGTCGCCGTGCACGGCGACGTCGACGTCGGTCCGCCGGCCCAGGTTCTGCGCGGCCCGGTCCACCTGCGCCGTCCGAGTCCCGGGCAGGAACTGGTCGTAGGGGAAGTCGGTGCCGAGCAGGATCAGCAGGTCCGCGTCCTCGATCCCCTCGGCCGCGGCGCCGTAGCCGAGCAGCCCGGTCATGCCGATGTCGTAGGGGTTGTCGTACTGCATGAAGTCCTTGCCGCGCAGCGAGTGACCGATCGGCGCGGCGAGGAGTTCGGCCAGCGCGATCACCTCGTCGTGCGCGCCGTCGACGCCGGCCCCGGCGAAGATGGCGACCTTACCGGCGTCGTTGATGGCGTCCGCCAGTTCCCGCACGCTGGCGGGGTCCGGCACCATGGCGGCCGGCCGGAAGGCTGCCGGCGCCGGGGTTTCGGCGGTCGCCTCCAGCCCGGCAATGTCGCCAGGCAGGGTCACGACGGCGACGCCGCGGAGCGCGACGGCGTGCTGGATGGCGCTGTGCATCACCCGCGGCGCCTGCTCGGCCGTGCTGACGAGCTCGGAGTACACCGAGCACTCGTTGAAGAGCCGGTCCGGGTGGGTTTCCTGGAAGAAGCTGCTGCCGATCTGTTTGCTCGGGATGTGCGAGGCGATGGCGAGCACCGGGGCGCCGGAGCGGTTGGCGTCGTACAGGCCGTTGATCAGGTGCAAGTTGCCCGGGCCGCAGGACCCCGCGCAGACCGCGAGCTTGCCGGTCAGCTGGGCTTCCGCCGCGGCGGCGAACGCCGCGGCCTCCTCGTGCCGGACGTGGATCCAGTCGATCCCGCCCTTCGCGGCCCCGCCGGTCTTCCGGACGGCGTCGACGATCGGATTGAGGCTGTCGCCAACAATCCCGTAAATCCGCTGCACGCCGGCAGCCTGGAGTTGTTCGACAAGCTGGGTGGCAAGTTCCTTGGCCATGGGTGCACGCTCCCGCGAGGTGGATCGATGAGCTGACACTGGCCAATATAGTCTGCGCGCCTGTCAGCCACGCCCAGAAAACGCTCCCACAGGTTCGGCAACCAAACCACCGAACGCTCCCCGAGCCCGACGGACCTGAGGGAGCGTGCCGGGTCCCGTCGAACTCAGTTCCCGGAGTGCGCCTGCAGGAAGGAGTAGACCTCGGTCTCGTCCACGCCCGGGAAGGCGCCGGGCGGCATCGCGGCAAGCAGGTGCGAGTGGGCGCGGGCCGAGGGCCAGGCGTTGCCGGCCCACTCGGAGGCGAGGGCGGCCGGCGGACGCTTGCAGCAGCTCTCGTCCGGGCAAGTCGACTTGGAGCGCTCCGTGGTGTCGCGGCCGCGGAACCACTTGACCTGCGCGTAGGGCACCCCCACCGAGAGCGAGAACTCCCCGTTGGCGGAACGCTCCGTCCGGGCCGTGCACCAGTAGGTCCCGGCCGGGGTGTCGGTGTACTGGTTGTAGGCGCTGAACTTGTCCGGCACGTCGAACACCACCCGGGAGGTCCAGTTCTTGCACGAGGGCTGGCCCTCGATGGCGCCGGTGTGGTCCTGCGGGAACGTCACGCCGTCGTTCTCGTATGCCTTGTAGATGATGCCGCTCTTGTGCGTCTTCTGGAAGTGCGTGCGCAGGTCCAGGTGCTGCGTGGCGAGGTTGGTGAAGCGGTGCGCCGCGGTCTCGTAGGACACGGCGAACGCGTCCCTAATGTCCTCCACCGCGATTTCCTTGGCCGCCTTGGCCTTCTGCAGGAACTCCACGGTGGCCTGCTCCGGCAGCAGCAGCGCGGCGGCGAAGTAGTTGGTGGCGACGCGCTGCATCAGGAAGTCGCCGTAGTTGGTGGGCGTCTGGTGGCCCAGCACGTAGTGGCCCAGGGCCTGCAGCAGCACCGAACGGGGGTCGTGGTCGCTCCGGGCGTTCTGCGTGAGGTAAATTCGGCGGTTCTTGAGGTCCGTCACCGAGCGGGTGGAATGCGGCAGGTCGCCCACATGGTGCAGGCTGAAGCCAAGGTGCCCGGCGATGTCGGCGATGACATGGTGGGACAGCGGGCCGGACGTGTGGCCCACCGACGCCAGCACCTTCTGCGCCTCCGCCTCGTATTCCGGGAAGTAATTGTTCCGCTCCCGCATCATGGCCCGCAGTTCACCGTTGGCGCGCCGGGCCTCTTCCGGCGTCGCGACCTGCTCGTTGAGGCGGCGTTCCAGCTCATGCTGCAGCCCCACCATGGACTCCAGCACGTCCATCGGCAGCCTTGAACTGATGCGGATCTTGGGCAGCTTCAGGGACTCGTAAATGGGGCTGCGCTGGTAACGCTCCAGCTCAATCTCCAGGGCCGCACGCCGGTTCGGCGGTTCGGCGCCGAGCAGCTCGTCGATGCTGACGCCAAGCGCAGCAGCAAGCTGCTGGAGCAGGCCGAGTTTGGGCTCACGCTTGCCGTTCTCGATCAGGCTCAGCTGGCTGGGGGCCGTTCCGACCGTGGCGCTGAGGTCATCGAGCGTGAGCCCGGCCGCCTTGCGCAGATGCCGGACCCTTCGGCCCATGCTGATGACATCCACCTCTGGTTCGGCGGGGTGGGACGGCGGTACTGCCTGACGGTTCCAGCTGCTTGGATGCATTTCTTGAGAATACGGGAAGAAGTGCATTTCTTTCCATAGATTTCCCCTAGAAACCCCCTTGAAAGTAAAGAAAAGTAGATCTCACAGAAAGATTCACTACCTCGGAACAACCCGCCAGGACTTGCAGAGACGCAGACTGGCGGGCCGGGACCCATCAAGGAGACAAAGATGACTGCAGCATTTGAGCCCACCCAGCAGCCGGCCGGCCAGGACACAACAGAGCAGGCCGCCGCCCTGGAGCTCGAGTGGGCTGCCAACCCGCGCTGGGAAGGTGTCACTCGGGATTACTCGGCGTCCGACGTCGTCCGCCTCCGCGGCCGCGTCTCCGAAGAACACACGCTGGCCCGCCGCGGCTCCGAGAAGCTGTGGAAGCAGCTCACGGAGGAGCACAAGGAGGGCAAGTACACCAACGCCCTCGGCGCCCTGACCGGCAACCAGGCCGTGCAGCAGGTCAAGGCCGGCCTCCGCGCCATCTACCTCTCCGGCTGGCAGGTTGCCGCCGACGCCAACAATTCCGGCCACACCTACCCGGACCAGTCCCTGTACCCGGCCAACTCCGTTCCCACGGTGGTCCGCCGCATCAACAACGCCCTGCTCCGCGCTGACCAGATCGAGTTCTCCGAAGGCATCCAGACCGTCGAGGACTGGATGGTGCCGATCGTGGCCGACGCCGAAGCCGGCTTCGGCGGACCGCTGAACGCGTACGAACTGATGAAGTCGATGATCCAGGCCGGCGCTTCGGGCGTGCACTGGGAAGACCAGCTCGCCTCGGAGAAGAAGTGCGGCCACCTTGGCGGCAAGGTCCTGATCCCCACCCAGCAGCACGTCCGGACGCTGAACGCCGCCCGTCTCGCCGCCGACGTCGCCGGCACACCGTCGGTCGTCATCGCCCGCACCGACGCCGAGGCAGCCACCCTGATCACCTCCGACGTCGACGAGCGCGACCAGGAATTCATCACGGGCGAACGGACCGCCGAGGGCTTCTACAAGGTCCGCAACGGTATCGAACCCTGCATCGCCCGGGCCAAGGCCTACGCCCCGTACTCCGACCTCATCTGGATGGAAACCGGCACCCCGGACCTGGAGCTGGCCCGCAAGTTCGCTGAATCGGTCAAGGCCGATTTCCCGGACCAGATGCTTTCGTACAACTGCTCGCCGTCGTTCAACTGGCGCAAGCACCTCGACGACGCCACGATTGCGAAGTTCCAGCGTGAACTCGGCGCCATGGGCTTCACCTTCCAGTTCATCACCCTGGCCGGCTTCCACGCCCTGAACTACTCGATGTTCGACCTCGCCCACGGTTACGCCCGGGAAGGCATGAGCGCCTACGTCGAGCTGCAGGAAAAGGAATTCGCCTCCGAAGCCCGCGGCTACACCGCCACTAAGCACCAGCGCGAAGTCGGCACCGGCTACTTCGACGACATCGCCACCGCGCTCAACCCGAACGCATCCACTTTGGCCCTCGTGGGATCCACAGAAGAAGGCCAGTTCCACTAACTCACGACGGCGGCCTTGCATCCGGCCTTCGGTCCGGCATTGCCCTGCCTGCTATTCCCCGCGTCCGGGTCCGACCTCGCTGAGCGAGGACGGGCCCGGACACAGGGCCCCTTTTACGCAGGCTGCCGCAATCCCGGCACCTTTGGCCTCGCGCTTGAGTCACCATTCGCCGTCGACCTTGCTTCTTCTCTAAGGAGAGATTGAAATGAACAGCTTCACTGAMAACTTCACTATCAACGGGGTTACGTTGACCGCACAGCCGATTTGCCGGCAGGGCGAGGTTCTGACTCCGGACGCGCTGGCTTTTGTTGCCAAGCTGCACCGGGCGACGGCGGAGCGCCGGCAGGAGCTGTTGCGGGCCCGGCAGGAACGCCGCCAGCAGATCAGCAAGGGGCAGGACCCGCGTTTCCTCCCCGAGACCGAGTCCATCCGCAACGACCCGGAATGGCGCGTCGCTCCCCCGGCACCGGGACTGACCGACCGCCGGGTCGAGATCACCGGCCCGGTGGACAAGAAGATGACCATCAACGCGCTGAACTCCGGCGCCAAGGTGTGGCTCGCTGACATGGAGGACTCCTCCACCCCGACGTGGCGCAACGTCATCCAGGGCCAGCTGAACCTCACCGACGCGCTGGAGCACCGGATCGACTTCACCTCCCCGGAAGGCAAGGAGTACAAGCTCCGCGCTGCCGAGGAACTGCCCACGATCGTGGTCCGGCCCCGCGGCTGGCACCTGCCGGAGAAGCACATGCTCATCGACGGCGCCCCGGTGGCTGGCGGCATTGTGGACTTCGGCCTGTACTTCTTCCACAACGCCCGCCGCCTGATCGCCCAGGGCAAGGGGCCGTACTTCTACCTGCCGAAGATCGAGAACCACCTCGAGGCGCGGCTGTGGAACGACATCTTCGTCCTGGCCCAGGACCTGCTGGGGATCCCGCAGGGCACCATCCGCGCCACGGTGCTGATCGAGACCATCACGGCCGCGTTCGAGATGGAGGAGATCCTCTACGAACTGCGCGAGCACGCCGCGGGCCTGAACGCCGGCCGCTGGGACTACATCTTCTCGCTGATCAAGAACTTCCGCACCCGCGGACCGCGCTTTGTCCTGCCGGACCGCGGCCAGGTCACCATGACGCAGCCGTTCATGCGGGCCTACACCGAACAACTGGTGCGGGCCTGCCACAAGCGCGGCGCCATGGCGATTGGCGGCATGGCCGCGGCCGTCCCCAACCGCAAGGACGAGGAAGCCAACGCCATCGCGTTCGAGAAGGTGCGCGCCGACAAGACCCGCGAGGCGGCCGACGGCTTCGACGGCTCCTGGGTGGCGCACCCGGACCTGGTGCCGGTGTGCCGCGAGGTGTTCGACGGCGTCCTCGGCGACCGTCCGAACCAGCTGGACCGCCTCCGCGAGGATGTCACGCCGGATGACCGCGCACTGATTGACATCTCCTCCACCACGGGCACGATCACCGAGCAGGGCGTGCGGAACAACATCGAGGTGGGCATCCGCTACATCGAGTCCTGGCTGCGCGGCAACGGCGCGGTGGCCATCCACAACCTGATGGAGGACGCCGCCACCGCGGAAATCTCCCGCTCGCAGCTGTGGCAGTGGATCTTCTCCCGCGCCATCACGGACGCGGGCGACGTTATCACCCGCGAGTGGGTGGAGGACATGCTGGATGAGGAGTTCGCCAAGCTGGAACGCTTCGAGGGCGACCGCTTCGCCGATGCCAGGGACATCTTCGAGGAGGTCACGCTCGGCAACGAGTTCCCCGCCTTCCTGACGTTGCCGGCCTACGACCGCTTCCTGCACGAAGCCCGCGACAGCGCCGACACCGCAGCCAACTGCGAGGACCTCGTGGCCGTCTAGCCGCCCGGCCCGGCGCGGGCGCCGCCTACGGCGTCCGCACCCGGGCCCAGCAAGAATTCCGTCCGCCGGGCTGCCACGCCCTTCGCAACAGGCACCCCGAAATCCGGGGCGGCAGCCCGGCAACGGAAGACCCTCCCCGTCCCCGACAACGGCGTCGAGCGGACACTTGAGGCCCATGTTTTCCACAAAACATGGGCCTCAAGTGTCCGTTCACCCGGGGTGCCCGGCCGGGCTCAGTGAGGTCAGTGCGCCTTCGGGATGTGGCGCAGGGACAGCGCGCAGCCCAGGATGAACAGGGCCACCGAGCCCAGGATCATCAGCAGGGGCCCGGTCCACGAGCCCGAGATGCCGTGCACGAAGCCCAGCAGGGTGGGAGCCGCGGCGCCGAAACAGTAGCCGGAGCCCTGGACGACGGCGGACATCCGGCCCGCCGAGGCCTGGTCGCGGGCCAGCCGGATGATGGCGATGAAGATCAGGGTGATGCCGCCGCCCTGGGCCACGCCGCCGAAGGAGGACCAGAGCCACCACAGCTCGGGCGCCAGCAGGAGCCCCAGCGGCACCGTCAGCCACAGCGCCCCCAAGGTGAGTCCGACCGTCGTCGTGCTGGCAAAACGCGCCACGAACGGGACGCCTAGGCCGCCCGCGATCGCCAGGATCTGGAAGAGCGAGGATCCGGCGCCGGCCGCCGACGGCGCCAGCCCCAGTTCGTCGGCAAGGAGGCTGGGCAGCCAGGCGGTGACCCCGTAGTAGGAAAACGCCTGGCCGGCGAATCCCGCGGTCAGCGCCACGGTGATCCAGCGCGACGCGGGCCGCCCCGCCGTTCGGGTCGGATCCGCCCCCGGGATCGCTTCGGGCCGGAGCGAACTGCTGCCGGCGGCCAGCACCCACACCGCGCCGGCCGCAACCGCGAAGAGGGCGCACGCCGCGATGGCCGGACGCCAGCCGAGCAGTTCCGCCAACGGCGCCGTAATCATGGACGTGACAAAGGAGCCGATATTCAGCGCGGCGGTGTAGGTGCCCATGGCCGCTGCCTGCTTGGCCGGGCTGAAGTCGCGCCGGATGATCAGCGGGACCACAATGTTGCCGATCGTGATGGCGATGCCAAGAATCACGGTCCCCAGCATCACGAGGGCACCCCCGCCCGCGGAGCGGACCACGACGCCGAGCAGTACGCCCAGCAGGGTCAGCGTGATTGCGAACTCCGGCCCCAGCTTCCGGCCCGTCAGCGATGCCAGCGGCGCGGCCAGCGCGAAGCAGAGCACCGGGATGCCCGTCAGGAAGCCGATTTCGACCGGCGAAAAGCCCAGGTCGCGCTGCATGTTCCCCACCACCGGCGCGACCGCCACGAACGGCCCGCGCATGTTGAGGGCGATGAGTCCGATCGCGATCATCAGGAGCCCGCCGCGCGGGATCTTCGCCAGGGCACTCACCCGGCGGTCCGCGGACTGGCATCCGGGCAGAAATATGTTTTCATCAGTCCCATTGCTATCACGCGCGGCTGCGGCCCGCCCGGCACCCGCCGGAACATGACGGAGCCAGCTTCACGAAGGTCAAGCAGCGCGGTCCGCGGACTAGGGTTTTTCGCATGACGCACCTCATCCGGAAGGCAACGGCCGACGACGCGGGCCCGCTGGCCGAACTCGCCGCCATCACCTTTCCGCTCGCCTGCCCGCCGGAATCCCAGCCCGAGGACATCGCCGCGCACCTGGCCAACACACTCAGCGAAGCCAATTTCCGCGACTACTTGGCCGATCCGGACGTCACCGTGCTCGTGCTCGACGCGGGCGGGGCGCTCCGCGGCTACAGCCTGCTCCTGGACCGCGCCACGCAGGATCCGGACGTGGTTGCCGTCCTCGGGGCCGGGCCGAGCACGGAGCTAAGCAAGTGCTACGTCCACCCGGAGCACCACGGCCTCGGCGCGGCGGCCGAACTGATGCAGGCCAGCATCGTCGCGGCGTCGGSCGCGGGCGCCCGCGGCCTCTGGCTCGGCGTGAACAGCCAGAACGCCCGTGCCATCAGGTTCTACGAGAAGTCCGGCTTCCGGAAGGTCGGCACGAAGTCGTTCAGGCTGGGGAGCACGGTGGAGCACGACTTCGTCATGGAACGCTCGCTCGCGCCCTGACCACGCCCCTCCGCGTCCCTCCGCGTCCCTCCGCGTCCCTTGACCGCGGGAACGGACTTTGGAAGCTGGCGGGCCGACGGGAATGAGCGCGGGCCCGGCGGGGTTGTCGCCAGCATGAAGATTGAGATCTGGTCCGACGTGGCCTGCCCCTGGTGCTATATCGGCAAGCGCCGTTTTGAGACCGCGCTCGCGGCGTTCCCGCACCGCGATGGGGTGGAGGTGCAGTGGCGCAGCTTCCAGCTGGACCCGTCCCTGCCGGAGCACTACGACGGCACCGAACTGGACTACCTGAGCACCCGCAAAGGCATGGCCCCGGACCAGGTCGCCGGCATGTTCGAGCACGTGGCATCCCTGGCCAGCGCCGAGGGACTCGACTACCGCTTTGACGCCGTCGTGGTGGCCAACAGCTTCACGGCCCACCGGCTGATCCACCTCGCCGCCGCGCACGGTCAGCGGGATGCCGCCAAGGAACGGCTGCTCAGCGACCACTTCGAGCACGGCCGCGACATCGGCAGCCGTGAATACCTCACCTCATTGGGCCTCGACCTCGGGATCGACGCCGGCGAACTGGACGAGCTGTTCAGTTCGGACAAGTACGCCGACGACGTCCGGCAGGACTTCGCCGAGGCCCGGGCCCTGGGCATCAGCGGTGTGCCGTTCTTCGTCATCGACCGCAAATACGGCATCTCCGGGGCCCAGCCCGCGGAAACCTTCACTGCAGCCCTGGAGCAGGCGTGGCAGGAAAGCCACCCGCTCGTTATGGTCGACGCCGGCACGTCCGGTTCGGACGGCGTCGCATGCGGCCCGGACGGGTGCCCTGTCTGAGTCCCCGTCCGAGGCCTAGGCGGGCTGAGCCAGGCCTGCGGTGACCCCGAGCCGCGAGGCCGGGGCACAGCGGACGATCTCCAGCGCCTCGACGTCGAGCAGTTTCCGGGCGCCGGTCCGGGCGTCCAGGATCCAGAACAGCTCCATCAGCGGGATTGTCTGGGTGACCCGCCCGCGGTGGAACAACTTGCCGTTGTGCCACGCCTCGATCTCGTCCCCGGCGGCCAGTTCCCCGCACGTCCGGATCGCACCTTCCCTACCCATAGCCAACTCCTCCCCAGCGGAGCCCCTCCGTCGGGGCTCCATTGGCACCAGCATGCACGGGTGAGGTTTCGGCGGCGTTTCCGGTGCATGTTTTTCTCGCGTCACGGACCGGTTTGGCTCCGGCTGCCGCCGAACGCCGCCGACGGGTGCGGGGCAGCTTCGGGGGCAGCCTCGGGGGCGGCGAGCGCACGCACGCCGAAGCTTCGCCCCTTTTTACTGACAGATCGCGCTAAAGTGTCCATATGCCCAGGATTTCGGCCGCGAGCAACGCCGCCCAACGAGCCGAGACCCAGCGCCGGATCCTGACCGCGTTCGGCGAACTGCTGTTCACGCACGGGCTGCCCGGCCTGACCATGACCGACGTCGCCCGGCACGCCCGGATCGGCCGCACCGCCGTCTACAACTACTACGCGGACATCGAAGAGCTGCTCATTGCCTACGCACTGGACGAGACGGAACGGTTCCTCGTCGAACTGCGTGATTCCCTGGCCTCGCTGGAGAACCCCGTGGAGCGGCTGGCGCTCTACGTGCGGGCCCAGGTGGCGGACCTGAGCCGCCGCCACCTGCCGCCGGGCCCCGCCATGGGGGCTGTCCTGTCCCCTGCCTCCTTCGCCAAACTGGCGGACCACGTCGGTGAACTCAGCCTCCTGCTGCAGGACATCCTGCGCGACGGCATGGCCCAGGGCTATCTCCCCGAAGCGGACATCACCCAGCTTGCCCAGCTCATCCACGGCACGCTCTCCTCCAGTGCGGCCCGCGGGGACGGGGCCGGCGCGGACCCGGAAGCGGAGGCGCGGATCGCCCGGACGGTACGCTTCATCCAGCTGGGTGCCGGGGCCAGGTTCGACGACGCCGGCCGCCCCCTGCGCGTGAGCGCGTAGCCGAGCCCGCCCGCTTCCTCCTGGAAGCCTTCCTCCCGGAAGCCTTCCTCCTGGACGCCTTCCTCCCGGAGACTCAGGGCTTGGGGCTGGCCGGGACGATGGTCGGCACCACGGGCAGGCTGGGATCTTCGACTACCCGGCGGGTCTCCCGGGGGCAGCTGAGCTTGCCCGGCGTCTGGTCCACGAGCCCCGGCTTGGCCAGTTGTTTGAAGTCCCCGGTCAGGATGACGTCCACGCTGGCGTCGCTGCGGCCGTCCTGGACGTAGTCCGAGCCGGGCAGGTTGCGCTGGACGCTGAACGCCGCGGACTGGCCGGCAGCCCCGGACACCACCAGTGCCACACCGCGGTAGCCGGACTCGGTGTTGCCGACCGCCCCCACCACGAACTTGCGCGCCGCAAACTCGTTGGCCACCGTCCGGGCCAAACCCGGGCGGCTTGTGGAGTTGTAGACGTTCAGTTTGATCTTCCCGGGCGGCGTGTAGTCGTACGTCGCGTCCGGGCACAGCGGCGCAGCAGCCTGGCTGCGCTCCGCCGTCGGGAGCTTGATCTGGCCGTTCATGATGGCCAAGGCCACCACAATGGCTGCGGCAAGCAGCCCGAGCAGGATCAACAGGACCGCGCCGTGCAGGATGCGCCGCCGCTTCCGGACCCGGTTGTACAGCTCGTCCTGCTCCGCGAACGTGGCCCGCAGATCGGCGCCGGTGATGACGTGGTGCCCGTGCAGGACCGAGAGATCCTTCGGCTTCCTAGCCATTTATCACCAGCACGCGGGCGTGGATCGCGGTGCGCTGGTGCAGGGCGGTGCGGACGGCCCGGTGCAGGCCGTCCTCGAGATAGAGCACGCCGCGGAATTCCACCACATGCGGGAAGAGGTCCCCGAAGAAGGTTGAGTCCTCGGCCAGCAGCGCTTCCAGGTCCAGGGTGCGCTTGGTGGTCACGAGCTCGTCCAGCCGGACCGGGCGCGGCGGCAACGCCGCCCAGTCCTTGGGCGTATTGAAACCATGGTCAGGGTACGGGCGTCCCTCGCCCACAGCTTTGAAGATCACCATGCAAGCCTAAGGAAGATCACCGGTCAGGGGAATCAAAGTCGCCACGGCGCCGGAGGTTGTGGCCAAACAGTGACCATTTGTCATCGATATGTCCGGTGCTGTCACTGCCGGGCACAGAAAGGTCATTCCGGCTTTAGCCCGTCCGGAGCCCCGGCGTCACGAGTCCGCCGGCGGAGGCGAAGTTCCGGCCCGGCTGAGAGAATGGAGGCATGACTGTAACCGAGACCTCCGCCCTGGTGCCTTCGGCCCCGCCGCTGGCCCTGCTGCTCGACGTCGACGGTCCCGTGGCCAGTCCGCTCACCCGCACCGTCCAGCCGGGAATCATCGCGGACCTGCTGGCCCTCGCGGCCGCCGGGATTCCGGTCATTTTCAACACCGGCCGTTCGGATGCCTTCATCCGTGAGCAGGTTATGGGGCCGATGATCGCTGCCGGAATGCCGGAGGGGCTCACCATCCACGCCATTTGCGAGAAGGGCGCCGTCTGGTTCAGCTACACCGCCGCCGGGGCCGGCGCCGTGCACGTGGACCGGGAACTCGCCATCCCGCAGGCGTTCGGGGACGATGTGCGGCGGCTTGTCGCGGAGGATTACTCCGCCCACATGTTCTACGACGAGACCAAACGGGCCATGGTCTCCGTGGAACAGCACGTCGCCGTCGCCAACTCCGACTACCGCGAGGAACAGGCGCTGTTCGACGCCGACGCCATGGCCCTGATGGGCCGCCACGGCCTGGGGGTGGTGCGGCTGGACCACCACGCCCCGAACAGCGATGACCAGATCGACTACCGGGTCGACCCCACCATCATCTCCACCGACATCGAATCCGTCCGGCTGGGCAAGGACCTCGGCGCCAGCCGGGCTGTGGAGCTGCTGGCCGCCCAGGGCATCACCCCGCAGGCCTGGCGGACGGTGGGCGACTCGCGCACCGACTACGCCATGGCCGACTGGCTGCACCACAACGACCACCCGGTGAAGCACGTGGACGTCCGTCCCGCCGACGGCGTGCCGGTCAAGCCGTACGGAATCCTGACCGCGGCCGACTTGGGGCTCGGCGACGAGGTCATCCACGACGACGCCGGCGCGGCCTTCCTGCGTCACTGGCGCGCTGCCCTGGCCGGCTGAGCGCCCCGCACCCGGCCGTTTTTGCGCCCCGGGTTATTATGCAAGTAGAGATCCACGCACCTTCAACCACTCGGAGAATCGACATTACAGACGCCTTGATCCAGGACGAGATTTACTACGGCAGCCAGGCGAGCGAAGACAACCACGCCCACGCGGAGATCACCTCGCCGGCCGCCGTCGCCAGACTCCGGACGCGCTCCGACGTGGTGCGCCGGCACGGCAGGTATGCGCTGATCAATGAAAACCGCACGCCGTACCAGGCCATGGTGGAAGACCTGCTGTTCGTGCGCTCCGTGCTTGCCGGGGCAAAGCTGGACTACCTGCTGGTCCGCGGCAACAACGACCGCCCCGTGATCGCCGTGGACTGGAAGAACCGCCGGGAACTCCGCGCCGCCCTCGTGGAGGCCTGCCGGGACGAACCGTTCTACTCGATGACCGTGGACGCCAAGAAGAAGTCCTCCGTGCTGGTGGCCGACGGTGAGCTTGCACTCAACCGCCAGGCCCGGATCTTCCGGCTGTACCGGCCCCGGGTGGAACCGGACGGCGGCCTCGAGTTCGGCGCCTCGGCCGGCGTCCAGCTGGAGCTCTGGAGCTTTGAGGGCGACCAGCTGATCCTGCCGATCGAAAACTCACTGACCCGGCGGACCCTGCTGGCCCAGGACGCCGTCCGCGGCACCGTCGAACGCTACGGCCACACCTGGCCCACCATCGAGAACATGTTCGCCGACCACGCCAGCGACATCAGCTTCGACGTCGATCTGGTGTTCTCCTGGGTGGACGGCAGCTCGCCCGAGTACATCGCCGCGCGCCGGGCGAGGATGGCCGGCGTCGTCGTGGGCGAGGGAGACGACCACGAGGCACGCTTCCGCCAGATCAATGAACTGAAGTATGCCCTGCGCTCGGTCTACATGTTCGCGCCGTGGATCCGGCGGATCTTCATCGCGACGGACTCCCCCGCCCCGGAGTGGCTCGCGGACCACCCGAGCGTGACGATCGTCCGCAGCGAGGAGTTCTTCGCCGACCCCTCCGTGCTGCCGACGCACAACTCGCAGGCGGTCGAGAGCCAGCTCCACCACATCGAGGGCCTCTCCGAGCACTTCCTGTATTCCAATGACGACATGTTCTTCGGCCGGGCAGTGCGGCCGGACATGTTCTTCACCCCGGGCGGGATCACCAAGTTCATTGAGGCGGAGACGCGGATCGGGCTGGGAGACAACGACGCCGAGCGCAGCGGTTTCGAGAACGCGGCGCGGGTGAACCGCAAGCTGCTCTGGGACCGGTTCGGGCGGATCACCACCCGCCACCTGGAACACACCGCCGCGCCGCTCCGGCGCAGCGTCGTGGCGCAGATGGAACAGGAGTTCCCGGCCGAATTCGCGAAGACGGCGGCCAGCCGGTTCCGGGCCGCGGACAACATCTCCGTGACGAATTCGTTCTACCACTACTACGCGCTGCTGACCGGCCGGGCCGTGACCCAGACCGCGGCCAAGGTGCGGTACGTGGACACGACGGCCCGCGCCGGCCTGAACTACCTGCCGAAGCTGCTCTCGAAGCGCAACATGGATTTCTTCTGCCTCAACGACGGAAGTTTCCCGGAGGTGGCTGCCGAGGAGCGCGCCGAACTCGTGACGGACTTCCTGGAGAAGTACTTCCCGATCAAGGCGCCCTGGGAGAAGTAAAAGCGGGAACTAGCCGCGGGGAAGCTGCCGGCGAAAGCAGCTGCCGGCTAGTTCCGGGTGGTGATCCGGCGGTGGCCCGGGGTTTGTGCCGGATCCTCAAGCCTGGCCTGGCGCGGAATCCGGATCCCCGCGGCGGCAATGCGCCGCTGGGCCTCTTCGGCCGTGACGAATTCGCCCACCGCAGGCATCGTGTCGCCCACTTGCACCACCGAATGCACGATCGTGTGCTCGTAGACGTGGACCAGGTTGAACGACTGCCCGCTATCCCGGCCCCGGCTTCCGCCCACCGGGACGTTCAGGTCCTGGGTGTAACAGGTGGCGGACGCGACCGAGACGGGGATGCCGGCAAATGTGGCGGTCGTTGAATAGTGCAGGTGGCCGCCCAGGATGGTTCGCACGTCGGAGTTCCGCAGCACCCCGGCAAGCGCTGCCTGGCCGCGCAGTTCAACCAGTACGGCAAGATCCAGCACGGAGGGCACCGGCGGGTGGTGCAAGGCCAGGATGGTGCCGTCGGGTGCCGGGGTGGCAAGCTCGGCGGCGAGCCACTCCAGCTGCGCAGCGCTCAGTTCGCCGTGGTGGAACCCGGGGACGGAGGTGTCCAGCGTGATGACCCGGAGGCCGTTGATGAAGTAGCTGTGGTCCACAGGTGCGTCGTCGGCCGGCTGGTCCAGCAGCCTGGTCCGGAAGTTGGTCCGGTCGTCGTGATTGCCCATCGCCCAGATGACTTTGGCGCCCATGGCCCGGCAGGCAGGTTCCACGATGCCGCGCAGCTTGGAGTAGGCCTCCGCCTCGCCGCGGTCGGCCAGATCGCCGGTGAAGATCACGGCTTCGGGGCGCGCGCCGGAGGCACGGACTTGCTCGAAGAGTTGTCTGAGCCGGGAATCTGCGTCCACCGCGCCGTGCAGGGGATCCGTACCGCCCAGCAAATGCGGATCGCTCAGGTGGAGTAGGAAATGACGTGGCCGGGGGTGCTCGGCCTCGATGAGCTCCATTGCAACCTTCCTGGTTGGGTGGCGGCAGATGCCTCCAGCGTCCCTCTCAGTTAGATCTATCCAACCAGACATTCGGCCGGCAATGTGCAAACTCCAGTAGGCATGTTTGAAAAAGGGTGTAAATCGAGTATTCCGGCGGACACATACCTGCTTACGTATATGCAGGCTGTGTCCGCCGGAAAGTGGATTACTCGGTTGCTTCGCGGCTAGCTCAGGTAGCCGTTCGGGTTGAGTACGTACTTTGTGGCGGCACCGGCGTCGAACTCGGCGTAGCCCTTCGGTGCGTCCTCGAGCGAAATCGCCTTGGCGTTGACGTTCTTCGCGATGTGGACCTTGTCGTGCAGGATCGCCATCATGAGCCCGCGGTTGTACTTCATCACGGGGCACTGCCCGGTGGTGAAGCTCAGCGACTTGGCCCAGCCGGTGCCCAGGCTCAGGGAAAGGGCCCCCTTCTTGGCTGCCTCGTCAATGCCACCCGGATCCCCCGTGACGTAGAGTCCGGGAATGCCGAGGGCACCGCCGGCCGCCGTGAGTTCCATCAGCGAATTGAGCACCGTCGCCGGGGCCTCCTTGGCGTCGTGGCCGTGCCCCTTGGCTTCGAAGCCGACGGCGTCGACGCCGCAGTCGACCTCAGGGACTCCCAGGATCTGCTCGATCTGCTCGGCCGGTCCGCCCTGGGACAGGTCGACGGTCTCACAGCCGAAGCTGCGCGCCTGCTTGAGCCGGTCCTCGTTCATGTCACCGACAATTACGACGGCGGCGCCGAGCAGCTGCGCGCTGGTGGCCGCCGCGAGGCCCACGGGTCCGGCCCCGGCGATGTAGACGGTGGAGCCCACGCCGACGCCGGCAGTGACGGCGCCGTGGAAGCCGGTCGGGAAGATGTCCGAGAGCATGGTCAGGTCCATGATCTTCTCCAGCGCCTGGTCCCGGTCGGGGAACTTCAGCAGGTTCCAGTCCGCATACGGGACCAGTACGTAGTTGGCCTGGCCGCCGACCCAGCCGCCCATGTCCACGTATCCGTACGCGGCGCCCGGACGGGCGGGGTTGACGTTCAGGCAGATGCCGGTCTTGCGCTCCTTGCAGTTCCGGCAGCGGCCACAGGCGATGTTGAAGGGGACGGAACAGATGTCCCCCACCTTGATGAACTCGACGTCAGGGCCGACTTCCACGACTTCGCCAGTGATTTCGTGGCCCAGCACCAGGTCTGCCGGGGCGGTGGTGCGCCCGCGGACCATGTGCTGGTCCGAGCCGCAGATGTTCGTGGCAACGGTTTTAAGGATTACGCCATGGCGCACCGGGCGGCCCACGTTGGCGGGGTTGACCCCCGGGCCGTCCTTGAGTTCGAAGGTGGGGTAGTCAATGTCGATAAGTTCGACTTTTCCTGGCCCTTTGTAGGCAACGGCTTTGTTTCCTGTCATCACTTTCCTCCTGGTTTCACGGACCCCAATGTTGAGTGCCCAGTTGTGACTCACGAAGCGTTCTGATGCGCCCTCCACGGGGCTACGTCGGCTGCACGGCCGACGGGCAGAGGTGTCTGCGCCGCAGGTATGCCCGGAATGTCGGAGGGTTTCGCCAGTCTAGGCCTGAAGCATGCTGAGGGATAGGGCCCCTTGTGCCCTTGCATTCCCCCGCCGCCCAAAGCTGGCTGGCAGGGACCAGCGGTGGTCCGACGGCGGCTCAGCCGAGCGCCTGCCGCACTGCCTCGATGACCTCGGCTGAGTCGGGCTCCACGGTGGGCGCAAATCGGGCCACGATCTCGCCGTCGCGATTCACCAGGAACTTCTCGAAGTTCCACTTCACCAGGCCCGGCAGCAGGCCGTTCTTGAACTTGGTCAGCTGCGCATAGAGCGGATGCTGGTTCTTGCCGCGGACGTTGGCCTTGGTCGTCAGCGGGAACGTCACACCGAAATTGCGTTCGCAGAACTCGGCGATTTCCGCGTCGGCGCCCGGCTCCTGCCCGGCGAACTGGTTGCACGGGACGCCGAGGACGCTGAAGCCCTCTTCGCGGAACTTGTTGTGGAGCGCCTCCAAGCCTGCGTACTGGGGGGTGAAACCACACTGGGATGCCACGTTCACCACCAGCACCACCTGGCCGCGGAACCGGCCAAAGTCCGTTTCGGTGCCGTCGTTGAGGGTCAGCGGGATGGAGTGCAGGGATGTCATGGCTTGGTTTCCTCGCGGGCTTGGGGGCAGGAACAGTTCACGACGGTAATTCGCTGCCACGGCGCGTGGGTATGGGTACGGGCCGCGCCGGACTGCCGTGGCTACGGAGTCGGGGAGATCGCGGGTTCCAGGGCGCCCGTCGGCTCGGTGGAGACGGTTTCCGCTGGGACCGCCGGAGCGGTGGGGGCCGGAGCGGGCGGGGTCGGAGCGGTCGGGGTCGGGTCCGACGCCGGATCAGTCACCGCGGGTGTGGGGGTGGGGGCCGGGGGCTCGGCCGGTGCCGGCGCGGTCGTCGGCGGAGCGGTCGGCACCGGCGTCGGTGTGGTCGTCGCCGGAGCGGTCGGCGTCGGCGTGGCGGGCGGTGTCGGCGGAGCGGGCGGCGTCGATGTCGCTAGCGGCGAGCCGGTGGGGGTCGGTGACGGCTTCGCCGCGGCAGTGGCCGGAACCTCGGGTACGTGTGTCTCCTGAACCCCGCCGGTCACCGCATGGGTGTGATCTTCGGACACCGGAATGGCCCAGTCCGCGCCGGCGCTCCCCGCGCTGCCGGCACCCTGCTTGCCGGCAGCAGGCGCATAGCTGACCATCTGGATGTTGTCGAGACGGTCCACCTGCCGCGTGGGGAGGAACTTCCAGTCCAAGGGGTTGGTGTGCGAGCCGTTGAGGATCGTCTCGAAGTGCAGGTGGCAGCCCGTGGACGAGCCCGTCGTGCCCACCTTGGCGATGACTTCGTCCACTCCCACCGATTCGCCCTTCTTCACGGCGATGCCCTGAAGGTGGTTGTACGTGGTGATCAGGCCGTTGCCGTGGTCAATTTCCACCCGGTTGCCGCCGCCCCAGGGGTGCCATCCGACGGCCCGCACCACACCGGCGTCGGCCGAATACACCCGGGTCCCGCACGGGGCGGCAAAATCCTGGCCCCAGTGGAACTCGCCGGCGGTTCCGGTCAGCGGGCTGGTGCGCAGCCCGAACGGGGATGACTCCAGCAGTGTTTCGAGGGGCGCCATCAGGAAGCCCTTCGGCGGGCGCGAGAGGCCTGCCGACGCGACCCGGAGCTCGACCTTGCCGTCTTTGGACGTGGTCTGGACCGTGGTCCGGGCGAAGAAAATGAGGGCATGCCGGTCTGCGGTCAGCCTTGAGGTCTCCCGTACCGCACCCCCGGGGTCAGCGGCGATCCCGGGAGCGAGCAAACCCGGGCCGGCGGAGCCGGTGGCCAGCGGCACCGCCGCATCCCGGGCTGACGGTCCCGCCGGTGCGGACGGCCCGAAAACCAGCACCGCAAGAGCCAGACCCGTGGCTGCCGCCAGAGAGCGCGCGACGACCTCCGAAGTTTTGGACTGCGCACTCGTTGAGTTTCCCCAGTGTTTTCCCACGATGTGACTCCCGCGATTTTTCCGCCAGGCCCCCATCCCAACGGGCCCACCCCCCTATGTGAACACACTCGACCGGGTCTGTGAACCTCCGCAATGCCTGGGTCCGCGCGAGGTTCGGGGCGGTTTCGGGCCACCGCGCGGCGGATTGGGTGGCGCCCCAGTAGCCCCGCAGGGAAAACAGGTACTGGCCCAGCACCGACCGGGTAAGAATAGGAGTATGCGCAATGTCCTCAGGGAGTGGCAGTCCGAGCTCAAACAGACGTTCACCGGAACCCGGGATGCGGTCCCGGAGTGGGTGGGGCGCCTGGCTGAGGGCGACGACGCCGGCTTCCACCTTCCGGGCTCCGCCGTCTGGGCGGTGCACGGGGGCATGCCGACGATTGTTGCCGGCATCCGCGCCCTCCTGATGCAGGCCTTGCACCCGGGGGCTTTGGCCGGGGTGCACGACCATTCCCGCTTCCGCGAAGACCCCCTGGGCCGGCTCGCCGGGACCATCCGCTGGATCTTCACCGTCTCCTACGGGTCCACGGGGGCCGCCCGCGCCGCGTCCGGCTGGGTGCTGCGGCTGCACGAGTCGGTGCACGGAGAATTCACCGACGGCCACGGCGTCGTGCGGCCATACGCGGCGAACGATCCGGAGCTGCTCCGCTGGGTGCACATCGCTTTCACGGATGCCTTCCTGTCCGCGCACAAGATCTGGGGCGGGCCGATTCCGGGCGGCCCGGACGCCTACGTCCGCGAGTGGGCGCAGGCGGGGACGCTGATGGGCGTGGAGGCGCCGCCGCTGAGCGAGGCTGACATGCGCCGGCAGCTTGACCGCTGGTACGACGACGGCGAACTGGCCTCGGGCGCCAAGGTTGCCGAAACCGTGGCCTTCATCCGCGATCCCCCGCTCCACCCCGCACTCAGGCCCGGGTACCGGGTGCTCTTTGCGGCAGCGGTGGCCAGCCTGGAGCCAAAATACCGGGAGATGCTGGGGCTTCGGACCGCAAGGCTGGGCCCGATCCCGCTGCCGGTGAAACTGGCGACGAAAGTCACCCTCGGCGTCGTCCATCTCGCCCTGGGGCGGGTTGGCCCGAGCGAGCAGGCAGCACGCGAAAGGCTCCGCCGGCTGGGGTTCGCGGGGTAGGTGTGACTGGGCGGCGGTCCCTCACTGCGGAGGGGCCCGCGTCTGCGGCGCGCTGGCTCAGGACGCAAAAAGGCCCCGGTCCGATGGACCGGGGCCAAACGCGGAGAATGGGGGATTTGAACCCCCGAGGGCGTTAACCCAACACGCGTTCCAGGCGTGCGCCATAGGCCGCTAGGCGAATTCTCCAGTAGCTTCTGAATCAAAAGCAGATACTAGACTACCTGAACTTCCCGGCTTCGCCCAATTGAGCCCTCCGCCCTGCGCCCACGGGACATGCCCCACGCTCCAATCGGACGTTGGACATAGTCGCCATATGCCCACGCCGCGGCCCGAAGAATGGGCATGTTCCGCCGCGAAACAGCAGGCCAACACCCGGATTCGGGGCACGCCCGATCGTCGGGTAAACTAATCGACGGCCCCTCATGTGGCGTCATCCTGTTGAACTCCCCCAGGACCGGAAGGTAGCAAGGGTAAATGGGCTCTGGCGGGTGCATGGGGGGTCTTTTATGTCTGTGCCGATTGGTAGGGTTTAGCTGTGACTGTTACTACCGCTCTTTACCGCAGATACCGCCCCGATTCGTTCGCGGACGTTATCGGGCAGGAACACGTCACCGACCCGCTGATGACGGCCCTGCGGAAGAACCGCGTCAACCACGCCTACCTCTTTTCCGGCCCACGCGGCTGCGGTAAAACCACCTCCGCCCGCATCCTTGCGCGTTGCCTGAACTGTGCCGAAGGCCCCACCGACACCCCCTGCGGCGTGTGCCCCAGCTGCATCGAACTGGCCCGCGGCGGCGCCGGTTCGCTCGACGTGATCGAGATCGACGCCGCGAGCCACGGCGGCGTCGACGACGCCCGTGACCTGCGCGAACGCGCCACCTACGCCCCGGTCCGCGACCGCTACAAGATCTTCATCATTGACGAAGCCCACATGGTCACCTCGGCCGGCTTCAACGCGCTGCTCAAGATCGTCGAAGAGCCGCCGGAACACATCAAGTTCATCTTCGCCACCACGGAGCCGGACAAGGTGATCGGCACCATCCGGTCCCGCACTCACCACTACCCCTTCCGGTTGGTCCCGCCGGAGCCGCTCATGGCATATCTGGAACTGCTGTGCCGGCAGGAGAACGTACCTGTGGCCCCGGGCGTACTCTCGCTCGTCATCCGCGCCGGCGGCGGCTCCGTGCGGGACTCGCTTTCCGTGCTGGACCAGCTCATGGCCGGCGCCGGCCCGAACGGCCTGGACTACGAACTGGCTGTGGCCCTGCTGGGCTACACGCATGCCTCCCTGCTGGACGACGTCGTCGAGGCTGTCGCCGCGTCCGACGCCGCTACCGTGTTCCGCGCCGTGGACCGCGTCATCCAGACCGGCCACGACCCCCGCCGCTTCGTCGAGGACCTGCTCGAGCGTTTCCGTGACCTGATCATCGTGCAGGCCATGCCGGAGAGCGCCCAATCGATCCTGCGCGGCATGCCCGCGGACCAGATCGCGCGGATGCAAAACCAGGCACACAACCTCGGCGCGGCCGAACTGTCCCGTGCTGCAGACGTGACCAACACGGCGCTCACCGAGATGACCGGTGCCACGTCCCCCCGGCTGCACCTCGAGCTGCTGTGCGCCCGCATCCTGCTGCCCAGCTCCGAGCAGACTGAACGCGGCATCGCCGCCCGGATCGACCGGGTGGAGCGGCGCCTGAATTACGCCGGGAACGACGTCGGGACGCCCGCCCCCGTATCGTCGCCGGCTGCCGCACCGGCACCGGCACCGGCACCGGCACCGGCTCCTACGCCTCCCGGCCACGCCCCTGCAGCGGCATCGGCTGCCGCGGCCCAGGCATCACCTCAGGCACATCGGGCAACTCCGCCCGCCCCGCTCTCCAACCGGCCTGCCGAAACCTCGGACCGGACCCCGGCTGCCGCCACCAGCGCGCCCTCGGCCAGCCCGGCCCCGGAGGCGCTGCCGCAGGAAGCGCAGCCGGAACGGCCAGCGCTCACGGCCCCGCGGGTCAGCACCAGCGACTGGCCGGTGGAGGAATCCGCGACTCCGAACGGCGCCTCCCGCCCGGCGCAAGCACCGCCGGCACCGACCGAATCGGCCCAGACCGCCCCGTCCCAACCGGCGGCACCGGCCCAACCGGCTCGGAAAGAACCGGCCGAGCGCCCCGCGGCCGGCGCCGCTGCAGCGACGGCCGCCCCAGCCCATGCACCCGCCCCCGCGGCGGTCTCCGGGTCCGGACCCGACGTCGAGGTCTTGCGCCGTGCGTGGCCCGAGATCCTGCAGACCCTGACCAAGATCAAGCGCAGCACCTGGGCTCTCGTCGAACCAAATGCGCAGGTGGGGCACTTCGAGGATCAGGTCCTGACCCTTTCCTTCACGACATCCGGGCTCGCCGGCGCTTTCGGCCGGGCGGACCACGCCGAGAACCTGCGTCAGGCGATCCACAAGACGATCGGCATCGACTGCCAGATCACGGCCGTCGCCGGCGGCACCAACAGCTCAGCGAGCTCTGAGCCAAACCCAAAAGCGCCCGCTAGCCGGGAGGCCCCGGCCACGTCGGCGGATGTGGCATGGGGCCTTGCCCCCGCCGCGACCGGGGCTGCCCCGGAATCCCCGTCGACGGCCGGCAATGGGGTCGAAACCGGACCTGCCGCCGCCGCGGAAACGCCCGCGCCGCAGTCCGCACCTGCGACCTCACCGGAGCCCGCCCAGCCGGCCCCGGTCGAGCCGGTGTCGGCTCCGGCAGTGACCGCCCCGACCTCGGCCCCGGCAGCAACCGACGCGCCCACAGGCCCGGCCCCTGAACCGACCGACGGCCCGGCCTCCGAGCCCGGCGGTTCCTACTCGTACCCGGACGATGACTGGGGTCCCCCGCGGGACGAGGACGCCCCTCCGTTGGATGAAGAACCGCCGCTGGACTGGGATCCCTCAGCCGCGGAAGCCGCCCGGCCCGCGTCCCCAGCGGCGCCCGCACCGGCGCGCACCCCGGCACGAGCCCGGTCCAGCAAGGAAGCCCCCGCTGCGACCCGGTCATCTGTCCAGGCACCTGCCCCGGCCGCCAAGGATGCCGCCGAGGACCCGTGGGCACGCGCCATCGAGCAGTCCCCCGGGGTCTGGACCGTCGGCACGGAACTAAACGTGGGGCGACACACCTCGCCGGAGTCCGCGGCGGAGTCCGCGCTGCGCACCCCCGAGCCGGAGCCGCCGCACTACGAGCCTGCGACTGCCCAGATCCCGGAGCCGGTAGGCGCATTTTCGGCCGGATCCGGGTCCGGATCCGGATCTGGATCTGGATTCGACGGTGCAGTTGCCACCCAGGCACCTCCAGCTGGGCTCTCCCCTGCCGCCGCCGTGCCCGCGGTCATCACGGCCGCGGCCTCCCCGGTAGTAGCCACGGCTCCGGTCGGCGCCCCTCCGACCTCCGGACGGCAGAGCCTCTACCAGCGCCTTTCCAACAGCCCCGAGGCGGAAGCCGGACGGGCAAAGGCACCGGCGCGCGCCGCCGTCGCCGCCACCAGCTACGTCCAGGACGTCCCCAGCGCCGACGACGAAACCATCGAGGAGTCGGGCGTCTTCGGCCGCGCCGCCGTCGAGCGTATTCTGGGCGGGAAGCTGCTGGAAGAGCGTTCCCTGGACGGAAGCCCGCTGGCGCCGCGCTTCTAGCCCTCCCGGCGGCCGCACGGTCCGCCACTCCCCCAAACGAACGAGGAAATTGTGTACGAAGGTGCAGTTCAGGAGCTGATCGACGAGCTCGGCCGCCTTCCCGGCGTCGGACCCAAGTCTGCCCAGCGGCTTGCCTTCCACATCCTCGAAGCCGATCCGCAGGACATGAAGCGCCTGGTCGAGGCCATCACGACGGTGAAGGAGCGGGTGAAGTTCTGCACGGTCTGCGGCAACGTCACCGAGCAGGAGCTGTGCAACATCTGCCGGGATCCGCGCCGCGACCCCTCCGTGATCTGCGTTGTGGAGGAGTCCAAGGACGTGCTGGCGGTGGAGCGCACCCGCTCCTTCCGGGGCCGCTATCACGTACTGGGCGGCGCCATTAACCCGATTGCCGGGATCGGCCCGGAACAGCTTCGGATCCGCGAGCTGCTCACCCGGCTCAACGACGGCGCCATCCAGGAAATCATCATCGCGACGGACCCCAACCTCGAGGGCGAAGCAACGGCTACCTACCTGGCCCGGATGCTCAAGTCGATCGGCATCGCCGTCACGCGGCTCGCGTCCGGCCTCCCGGTCGGCGGAGACCTCGAATATGCCGACGAAGTCACGCTGGGCCGCGCCTTCGAAGGCCGCCGCAACGCGCTGAGCTGACGGGTCCCGTGGCACCCGACGGCGGCGCTCCTGCCCCGATCAGCACCGAACGCCTGATCCTACGTCCGTTGACCGCAGACGACGACGGCGCCGTCCTGCGGTTCCGCGGCAATCCGGATGCCGTGCGGTATCTCTCCCACGAAGCCCTCAGCGCGGAGGAGAACACGGCCAGGGCGCGCAAGGTGCTGGCGGCGTCGGCGGCGTCCACCACGGAATGGTTCAACTTCGGCTGGGTCATCCAGCTCCGCGCCAGCGGCGACGTTATTGGAGACGGCCGGACCTGGAACTCAGAGGCTCCCCCCGTGCCCGGCAGGATCCCTGCCCATGCCGCGAGCCTGGGCTACATCCTGCACCCGGACCACCACGGGCTGGGCCTCGGCAGGGAGGCCGCCGGTGCCTTGGTGGAATGGCTGTTTACCGCCCGTGGATGCCGGACGGTTTTCGCCGGCGTCTACGAACCCAATCTCCCCTCGCGCAGGCTGCTGGAGAGCCTGGGCTTCCGGCCGGACCGCTATTTCACCGCGGCCGAGGACACCGCGGGCAAGAAACTTCCGTCTTGGCGCTACCGGCTCGACCGGCTCGACTGAACGAGTTACCGCGCGGCGGGCGGTCCGGTAGGCCGTGTAGCAGCCGTGCGCAAACGTGTCCCCCTCAAACGCCCCCGCGCAAACGTGGCCCCGCGCGGGCGTTGGACATGCCCAACTGCCCACGCCGCCAATGGACATATTGCCGATATGTCCATCCTTCGGGCCCACGAACGGGCATGTCCACGGCCGCAGCGGGACATGTCCTCTCCCCGGGACGGACGACGGGCATGTCCATTAAGAGCGGGCACCGGCAGCGGCCCGGTCCGTCCGGCGTTCGGTCACAATTCAACTCCGGGCCGCCGACGGCGATAAACTTGGTTCAGAAGTAGCTGTCGCGCCGTTCGGCTGCGCCGTTTAGTAGCTTCGCCCAGAACCCCGATGATCCAGTGAGGGTGCGCGCATGAGTTTGCCCACTACCGAAGTCCACCCCGGACCGCAGCCGCAGGAGCTGCCCGCGATTCCTGCCGCCACCAAGCACCTCGTCGTGAAGAAGTTCGGCGGTTCCTCGGTGGCGGACGCGGAAGGTATCAAACGGGTCGCCCGGCGCGTGGTGGACGCCCACAACGCCGGCGATGAAGTCGTCGTCGTTGTTTCCGCCATGGGCGACACCACCGACGAACTCCTCGACCTGGCCGCCCAGGTGACCGACTCCGCCCCGGCCCGGGAAATGGACATGCTCCTCTCCGCCGGTGAGCGCATCTCCATGGCCCTGCTCGCGATGGCGATCAACAAATACGGCGCCTCCGCCCAGTCCTTCACGGGTTCCCAGGCCGGCATGATCACCGACGGCATCCACGGCAAGGCCCGGATCATCGACGTTGACCCGCACCGGATCCGCACGGCCCTGGACAAGGGGCACATCGCGATTGTCGCCGGCTTCCAAGGCATGAGCCGCACCACGAACGAGATCACCACGCTCGGCCGGGGCGGCTCGGACACGACGGCGGTGGCGCTGGCCGCAGCCCTCGACGCCGACGTCTGCGAAATCTTCACCGATGTTGACGGGATCTACACCGCGGACCCGCGCGTTGTCCCGTCCGCCCGGAAGATCGACCGTATCTCCAGTGAGGAAATGCTGGAACTCGCGGCCTCCGGTGCCAAGATCCTGCACCTGCGCTGCGTGGAATACGCGCGCCGCTTCGGGGTGCCGCTGCACGTCCGTTCCTCATTCAGCCAGAACGAAGGCACCTGGGTCCTGCCCAGTGCCGATGACAAGATCACGATTCAAGAGGGAGTTGCCTTGGAGCAGCCAATCATCTCCGGCGTTGCGCACGACCGTTCCGAAGCCAAGGTCACGGTGGTCGGCGTTCCCGACATCCCCGGCAAGGCCGCGGCCATCTTCCAGGTCATCGCCGACGCGCACTCCAACATCGACATGATCGTCCAGAACGTCTCCACCCACGGCACCGGCCGGACGGACATCTCCTTCACGCTGCCGATCGTCGAAGGCGCCGACGCCCTCGCCGCCCTCCGCGCCGCCCAGGCCGAGATCGGCTTCGAGAACATCGAATACAACGAAAAGATTGGCAAGCTCTCCCTGATCGGCGCCGGGATGCGCTCGCACCCGGGGGTCTCGGCACGGTTCTTCGCGGCGCTCTCCGAGGCCGGGATCAACATCAACATGATTTCCACCTCGGAAATCCGCATCTCGGTGGTGACCCACGCCGACCTGCTGGACGACGCCGTCCGCGCCATCCACAAGGCCTTCGACCTGGACAGCGAGGACGAGGCCACGGTTTACGGCGGCACGGGCCGCTAGGACTTCTGGAGGCCACGGACCGCTTCGCGGCCGATAAGAAAGGGAGCGGCACCTGCCGCTCCCTTTTTCGTTTCCGTCCTGCCCCCGCGCGGGTCAGACTTGTTCCTTCGGGAGGTCTTCCCGGCGGACGGCGTAATGATGTCCCTGCGAGTCCGTTTCCACTTCGAAGCCGGCGAGATCGGTCTCCGACGCTAGCTCGTAATCATCGCGCCTGTGCACGACCGGAGCGGAGGTATCCCCCCGCGAGGCGGGTCCAAACAGGAATCGCACCCAGGATGATGGGTGCAGGTGCCGGCTCAGTGCAGCCTTCCTCAGCGCATGTGCCATATTTCCCACCCCCTCTCCTACTGACAGGCCATTTCCTGCTAATGGGCCATTCGGAACAGCGGTGGCGCGGGCGGCGCCAGTGTGCCCATTTTACGCCCGACGGCGGCAAAATGCGCGGTGGGAACCCTCGCCGGTGTGAAGGTCGGATCCCGCCGCTAAGGCAGCGGCGGGAGCCGGGCCGGCCTAGCGCAGGGACTTGTCCTCGGGGTTTCGGGGCACCACGTAGGTGCTGCCGTCTGGCCGGTGCAGGGTCTCCCACTGCTGGGTCTCGGCCTGCCGCTGGGCCAGCAGCTGGCGGTTCTGCTCCGTCATCTCATGGCCAAGCGAGGTTCGGCTGGCCGGGCCAAAGACGGCCCGCAGCTTTCCGGTCGCCCGCATGAACCGCTGGGCGGTGTTGTCCTTAGCCATCGCTACCCACTCCTTCGTACCTGATGTTCCACCAGTGTACGCTAATAATTAGCACACTAACTATTTGAAGGAGGCCGGATGACCGATGTCATCGGAACCCCCGGAAGTCCCGCAGCCGCCGTCGTGGACGAGGACCTCCTGCTGGAACACCAGCTCTGCTTCGCATTGACCGTCGCGTCCCGCAGCGTGGTCGGCGCCTACAAACCGGTGCTGGACAAGCTGGGACTCACCCACCCGCAGTACCTCGTGATGCTCTGTCTGTGGGAATCCAGCCCCCGGACCGTCCGCGACATCAGCGATGCCCTCGCCCAGGAACCGGCCACGATTTCGCCCCTGCTGCGGCGGCTTGAAACGGCGGGCTACATCACCAGGCAACGGGCCGAGGGCAACGAGCGCAGCCTCGCCGTGCGGCTGACGCCCCGCGGCGCGGCGCTGAGGGAACAAGCAACGGCGGTCCCCGGCACCATGATGGCCCGGCTGGGCCTGGACCGGGAGCAGGTCGGCGAACTGCATGCCGCCATGATGCGGCTCATCGACGCCACCCGGGCGGCGGACGGCAATACCCGCAGCTAGGGTACTTCCGCCCCGCGCCCGGGACCGGCCGCGGCGCTAGAATGGGGCTGAGACCGAGGAGAAGAGCCCATGCGCAAGAACCTGATTCCCACAGCGCTCATCTTGATGACGGCCGTCGGACTGGCTGCCTGCTCACCGGGCGGCGGACCTGCGCCGAGCGCCTCGTCCACCGGCCCTGCCTCTGCCTCTGCCTCCGCCTCGACGCCGGGCGGCACCCCCTCCGCCGACACCGAAACCACCGCGCCGGCTCCCTCGCCGTCGGCCGAGGCCCCTACCGCCGGACCCGGGCAGGGCAACGCCGAGTTGGCCATCATGATCAAGCCCTCCGAAAGCGCGAAGGCCGTCAACTACACCTTGGTCTGCCAGAACGGCGTTCCGGCGGCGGAAAGCAAACACCCCAGCGCCGCTGCGGCCTGCGCCGCCCTGAAGAAGAATGCGGCGCTCCTCAGCCCCGCACCCCGGGCCACCGACCAGGCGTGCACCCAGCAGTACGGCGGCCCGGACCAGGCGACCGTCACCGGTTCCGTCGACGGTAAGGCAGTCGAGTCGAAGTTCGGCCTGCGGGACGGTTGCGAGATCGCCCAGTGGAAGGCCGCAAAGGACATCCTTGGCTCAACCGG
This sequence comes from Arthrobacter sp. 05N425, assembly GCF_056397125.1. Lineage (NCBI taxonomy): Bacteria > Bacillati > Actinomycetota > Actinomycetes > Micrococcales > Micrococcaceae > Arthrobacter > Arthrobacter sp. 05N425. Next base: position 26,171 of record NZ_JBFTMU010000014.1, on the reverse strand, counting down.
AGGGGCTGTCTAAACTGCAGCACCTTCCGCAGGACGCCTGGCTGGCGCGCGAAGCCGCCCACCAGCAGCGCGTCCGCACCTATTCCGATCCCTACCTCGCCCGGAGGTCGGCCGGCCAAAAGCACCCGGTGGAAGACTTCCTCTTCACGTACTACACCCAAAAACCTGGCCAGCTGCTGCGCTGGCACCCGGGCGCCGGCGTCGTGCTGTCCGGGCCGGCGACAGCGGAGCGTTCCGGCTGGAAGTACTACCGTGTGCCCGACGCCGGCGAACTCGCCGCCGCGGGGCTGGCGCCCGGCACGGACGCGGTGACGGTGGACGTCGAACGGTTCCTCGGCGAGCGGCGCGACGCCGTGCAGTTTGCCGGCATCATCCTGGCGGGGACGGCCGCCCGGCCGGCGCAGTTCGGCTGCTTCGGGCTGCACGAGTGGGCCATGGTCTACCGGCAGGACAAATTCGAACTGCGGCACGAGTACCTGAAGCTGCGGCTCGGTTCCGAGCAGACGGACCGGGTGGTCGAGGACAACCGGATCAGGTGCTCGCATTTCGACGCGTTCCGCTTCTACACCCCTGACGCGGTGCCGCTGAACACCCTGAAGCCGAGCCGCGAGAACCAACGGACCATGGAACAGCCCGGCTGCCTGCACGCCAACATGGACCTGTACAAGTGGGCCTACAAACTGGCGCCCGCGCTGCCCAGCGAGCTGGTCATGGACTGCTTCGAACTCTCCTGGCGGATCCGCGCAATGGACATGCAGGCCTCCCCCTACGAACTGAGCGAATGGGGTTACCCGCCGATCCGGATCGAAACCCCGGATGGCAAAGCCGAATACGTGGAGCACCAGCGGGCCTTCGCCGACGCCTCGCAGGAACTGCGCCGACGGCTGTTGCAGGAACTCACGCCGCTGCTGGAGGCCGCCGCCGTCGCGGCTCCCCCGCTTCCCGCGGCCCAGGAAGGACGCCCATGACGGCCACCCACGGAGCGGACAGCCCGCACGACGTCGACCTCACAATCACGCTGACGGAGGCGCCCGGGGCGCCGGAGGTCAGTTTCCGCCTGGTCGCCGACGACGGCGGGGCCTCCGCCGCATCCACCCTGCCGGATCCTGCCGCGGCACTCGAGGCCCTCCGCCAGCACGGCGAGGAAATCTTCTTCCCCCTCCCCGGCCCGCCGCGGCTGTGCACCCAGCAGTACGGCGGCCCGCAGGTGGCCGTGGTCACCGGACGCTACCTGGGCCGCGACGTTCGTAGCGAATTCAGCCGTACCGACGGTTGCGAAATTGCCCGCTGGCGTGCCATGGCGCCACTGCTGGGCGGCACAGCGGGATCAACCGGGGCCATCTGAGGCGACGCCGCCTAAACACGGAGGCACGTCAGAACACAGTGAAACAGCGATGGCCGGCGGTGAAAACCGCCGACCATCGCTGTTACTTGGTGTTCAGTCGCCTAGATGGCGTTGTTCGGAGCCTTGGACAGCTCCGCATTCTGGATCTTGCCCTTCTCCTTCTTCACCTTCTTGCCCTTCTCCTTCTTGTCCTTGTGATCCTTGCCGTTGTGCTTACCCTGGTCCGTGCTCTCCCCGGGGCCGTCGTTGCTGTCCTGGTCCTCCGAAGTCGGCGGAACCACTACGGCGCCGGCCGGGGTCACCAGCACGCTGACAAATGTCGGCTCACTGGCGCCTGCGTAGGTCACGCGTCCAATGTAGGAGCCAACTGCCAGCCCCTTCCAGTTCATGGTGACCTGGCCGGACGTTCCGTTCGCGAGCCGCAGCGGGTTCGGGGTCAGAGTCGCATTGCCGACATTGGCGCCAAGGACGGCCGCATCGACGCTTGCTTTCGTAGCCTGGCCGTTGGGGCTGGCGTAGAGGTTGACGAAGATCCGGTAAGTTCCCGGAGCCGGATTGGGGATGGACAGGGACTCACTCGCCGAGGACGTTGCGACCTGAACCAGCTGATTGGCCGGGGTCACGACGTACATATCGAAGTCCGCATTCGGATCCGAGGACAGGGCGGAGAACTTGGCCAACGGTGCACCGGCAGGGACCTGAACCGACTTTCCGAAGTTCGCTGCATCATTGGCCCCGAGAATCGCATCGCCGGGCACCAGCTCGATGGCAGACGAATCGGCCTTCGACAGCCCGTCGAGGGTCATGTTGATCGGGCTGTTGCTGCCGGAGACCACCTTGATGGCGCCGGAGCCGGTGCCACCCTCGGAGGAGAAGGCCACATCGCTGGCCGCCACGACCGCCTGGGGGCGGACAGCAACCGGGGACGCGACGTTCTTGTTTGCACCCTGCCACGTCAGCGTGCCCATGGCGAACTTGCCCAGGGCCGCGTTTTGGTTTTCGAACGAGACCTTGAAGGTCTTCTTGTCGCCGGCGTAGCCGAAGGTCAGGATGGACGGCGTAACGGTCACCTTGACGCCGGGCACATCGACCTTGACGCGGTAGGTGCCCGGGGTCAGTGCGGTCAGCGTGCGGGTGACCTCGATCTTGCCTGTGAGGTTGCCCAGCGCGAAGGACGGTACATTCATATCCCGCGGCTTGGTCACGCCGAGACCCGGCATGCCGAGGTCGACGCCGGTGCCCTGGATGAACTTCAGGTAGTCCTCGTCATTGGCGTCATAGACGAGGCCCGGATCCAGGACGCGGGCCGGATCGACTTGGCCTGCACCCGTCGCGAAGACGTCCGGGTCCTTGCTTCCATTGGCAAGCTTGACGTCGGAGGCGGTGGTCATCATCGCAGACTTGACCATGGCCGGTGACCACTTCGGATTCTTGCCGAGGATCAGCGCGCCGAATCCCGCTACGTGCGGTGCAGCCATGGACGTTCCGGACATGAAGCCGAAGTTGTCCCCGCCAGTGCCGATCGGCGAAACGCCGGCCAGTACGGCAACACCGGGAGCAGCAACGTCCGGCTTCAGCAGGTCTGAACCGGTGGCGAGCAGCGGGCCGCGGGAGGAGAAGCCGGCAATCTGCGGCTGCGCCTCAAGCGGAAGCCCGGTGGTGTCCTTGTTGATCAGGGACACCTTGATGGCCGGGTTCGCGGCCACCTTGGCCTTGATGGCCTCGGTGGCCGGCGGGTTCACGTGGACGGTCGGAACGGAGTGCTTGTCCGTATCGAGTGAGGAGTTGCTCAGGTTCACCAGGATCATGCCGACGCCGCCGCCGCGCTTGACCTCCGCGCTCTTGGCAACGCGGTCAAAGACGCCGCGGTCACAGACCACAACCTTTCCGGCGACCTTGGCAGGGTCCAGGGTGTCGGGTCCGCACAGTGCCGCATTGGCGTCCCCGGCGGTGGCGGCCGCATTGGCTGCCAGCACGACACCCGCGTCCTTGACCTCGCGGTTCATGATGCTGGCGCCGCGGAACTTGGTGCCGTCAGAGAACTCGACGGTGCCCTGCAATTCCTGGGAGAAGCTGCTTGCGGCAACCGTGGTCAGCCACGGAGCGCCATGGTTGACCGTGCTCGCGGTTGGACCGGAGTTGCCAGCCGAGGCGGAGACGAAGATACCCGCCGATGCGGCAGACAGGAAGGCCATGGACACCGGGTCGGTGGTGGTGGTCGTGGAGCCCGAGATCGAGTAGTTCAGCACGTCGACGCCGTCCTGAATTGCCTGATCGATGGCCGCCACGGATGCCGAGGAATAGCAGCCGCCGGTATTCGGATCCGTGTCTTCCCAGCAGACCTTGTAGATAGACAGCTTGGCAGCCGGAGCCATGCCGCTGGTCAGGCCGAAGCTGCGGCCGTCAACGAACGTCTCCACATTGGCGTTGCCCGCGGCGGTGCTGGCCGTGTGCGTGCCGTGGCTGGCGACGTCGACCGGGGAGAGCTTCTCCAGCGGAGAGCGGTTCTCGGGCTTGACATAGCTCGTGAAATCGTCGGCAAAGTAGTGCGCCGCGAGCACCTTGGAGTTGCAGGCCGAGCCGTCAAAGTCCGCTCCGGTTTCGGTGCCCTTCTGGCACTCGCCAACGAAGGTGTCTCCATCGGCCTTGAGCATGGCGATCTTGCCGTCTTCAGTGCGGTACGGCACACCGACCACCGGGCTGCCGACGAGCGGCTTGACCTGGTCGCCGGCGAAGAAGGCGCTGCCCGGCGTGTAACCGGTGTCGATAACACCGACGACGACGCCCTTGCCGGCCGCCGCCTGGCCGCCGAACTTGGTGTTCCAGGTGCCATTGGCACCGCTGAGCTTGAGGAAATCGGTGCTGGAGTAGTCAGGAGCGTTCTCGGTGTCAGGTGCAACCACCAGCACGTCCGGGTTCTTCGCCAGCTTGATTGCTTGGTCTGAGGTCAGGTTCGCACTAAAGCCGTTGACTGCCGCGGTGAACTGGCGCTTGATCGCGACGTTCTGCTTCCCGGCGACTTCGGCCTGCTTCTTCTCGAGGTGGGCTTCGTACTGCCGGACGGCCGGTTTCTTTGTGTCCAGCTTCTTGCCTTGCTGCGGCTTGGTCGGCGCCAAACCCGCCGTCCCGCCGTCGTACGTGGCCGCCGGTTTCTCAGCCAGCACGACGATGTACCGACCATCCCGGTAGTTGGCGGGGTCCAGATTCTTCTGCGCGATTCCGGCGACGCCGGATCCTTGGGCCGGCGCCGCGGTGGCGGGCGCAATGGCGACTGTTGAAAGGAGAACCGGCAAGCCCAGGGTCAGTGCCGCGGCCCTCCGGAGTCCCCCGCTTCGAAGGAAGCTCTTTCCTGGTGATTTCACGAGTGATTGGAACCTTTCAGAAGGAACGGTCCCGGCGCCATTGCCGGGGACGACGGCTGGTTCGGGTGCGGGATCAGGAGGTGACTCTCGCCCCCAGCGGATACCAGCCGATTCATACAGTACAGACTGAGAGCTGAATATGACATAGACCACAGGTGACTAATCGAAATTAGTCACATCACTCGACAATCGACGCGTTCCCGGGGCATGGCAAAGCCGGGGCGGCGACGCCGCCTCGGCTTTAAACGGGAAATTAATGGGGGCTGCTGGGCCCCGGCCGCACCGGCTGGCTACTGGCGGGGCGTTCGGACAACCTCGCTGATCCAGGCCCTCGTCTTGTCATCAAGGGGGCCGGCCACATTGCTGGACCTGGCTGCCCGGTCCGCCTTGATCTTCTGCAACACCATCCTGCCAAGGCCCGCGAAGACGGCGGCGGCCATCACAGGAAGCAACACGGATTTCGATTTCTCAGCCATGGGGCTCATCCTACTGAGCGCACCCTGCAGAGACCATAGCCGCCCCAGACCCGGGCCGCCGGGAGCACCGCCCGGTCACGAATGCGCCGTGATGCACGCCGCCCGGTAGAATGGCCGTGCAAGCTCGCGGAGCGCCCGTTCCATGTTGTTGTTAAACACCGTTGTCCTCACCACACAGCGGATCGGCGTGAGACGGCACTACTCCGCTGCGCCCTTACCCAATGCTCACGCACAGGAGTTGCCGGATGCCCCGGATCGTTGTCGACGTCATGCCCAAGCCCGAGATTCTCGACCCGCAGGGGAAGGCCATCGTGGGTGCACTGCCCCGCCTGGGCTTCACCGCTTTCAGCTCTGTCCGCCAGGGCAAGCGCTTCGAACTGACCGTCGACGGCGAGGTGACCGAGGAGATCCTGGCCCAGGCCCGGAACGCCGCGGAAACCCTGCTCTCCAACCCGGTCATTGAGGACGTCGTCAACGTCGAGGTCGTCGAGGCCTGAGATGACTGAACTTCCCCTGATCGGTGAGGCCGTGGCCGTCGCCGCTCACCCCCAGCTCGCCGGTGCCAAGATCGGCGTCGTCACCTTCCCGGGCACGCTCGATGACCGCGACGCCGCCCGCGCGGTGCGCCTGGCCGGCGCCACCCCGGTGGCCCTCTGGCACGCGGACACCAGCCTGGGCGACGTCGACGCCGTCGTCATCCCCGGCGGTTTCTCCTACGGCGACTACCTCCGCGCCGGTGCCATCTCCCGCTTCGCGCCGCTGATGGCCAAGGTCATCGATGCCGCCAACTCGGACGCCAGGCTGCCGGTCCTCGGCATCTGCAACGGCTTCCAGATCCTCACCGAGTCGCACCTTTTGCCCGGGTCGATGATCAAGAACGACCACCTGAAGTTTCTCTGCCGGGACCAGGTCCTGCGGGTCGAAAACAACACGACCGACTGGACCCGCGACTACGCTCTAGGCCAGGAAATCACGGTGCCGCTGAAGAACCAGGACGGGCAGTACATCGCGGACGAGAAGACGCTCGACGCGCTTGAGGCGGAGGGCCGCGTGGTGTTCCGTTACGTCGGCTGGAACCCGAACGGCTCCCGCCGCGACATCGCCGGCATCTCCAACGCCGCCGGGAACGTCGTGGGCCTGATGCCGCACCCCGAGCACGCCGTCGAAGCCGGCTTCGGCCCGGAAGAAGGCTCGGGCACCGAGGGCCTCGGCTTCTTCACCTCTGTCCTGAACAAGATCGTGGGAGACAACAAATGACGGAGACACCCGCAGTGGCGGCGCCCGCGGAGACCGCCAAGAAGTTCAACATCGACACCGTGGAGAACGCGGCCCGGACCCCGGACACCGAGCTCCCCTGGGCCGAGCTGGGCCTGAAGCAGAACGAGTTCGACGAGGTCGTCAAGGTCCTCGGACGGCGCCCGACCGGCGCCGAGCTGGCCATGTACTCCGTGATGTGGAGCGAGCACTGCTCCTACAAGTCTTCCAAGAACCACCTGCGCCAGTTCGGCGAAAAGGTGACGGAGGAGATGAAGAAGGACATGCTCGTGGGCATCGGCGAGAACGCCGGTGTCACCAACCTGGGCGACGGCTGGGCCGTGACGTTCAAGATCGAGTCGCACAACTCGCCGTCGTTCGTGGAGCCCTACCAGGGTGCCGCGACCGGCATCGGCGGAATTGTCCGCGACATCATCTCGATGGGCGCCCGCCCGGTGGCAGTGATGGATCCGCTGCGCTTCGGCGCCATCGACCACCCGGACACCGCCCGCGTCATGCACGGCGCCGTGGCCGGCATCGGCGGCTACGGCAACTCCCTGGGCCTGCCGAACATCGGCGGCGAAATGGTCTTCGACTCCGTCTACCAGGGCAACCCGCTGGTCAACGCCCTCGCCGTCGGCGTCATGCGGCACGAGGACATCCGCCTCGCCAACGCCTCCGGCAAGGGCAACAAGGTGGTGCTGTTCGGTGCCCGCACCGGCGGCGACGGGATCGGCGGCGCTTCGGTGCTGGCCTCGGAGTCCTTCGATGACACCAAGCCCTCCAAACGCCCCGCCGTGCAGGTGGGCGACCCCTTCGCCGAGAAGGTCCTGATCGAATGCTGCCTGGAACTCTTCAAGGGATCCCTGGTTGAGGGCATCCAGGACCTGGGTGCGGCCGGCATTTCCTGCGCCACGTCCGAGCTCGCCTCCAACGGCGACGGCGGCATGGAGGTCGAGCTGACCTCCGTGCTGCTGCGCGACCCCACGCTGACGCCGGGCGAGATCCTGATGTCCGAGTCGCAGGAACGCATGATGGCCGTGGTCACCCCGGAGAACATCGCCGCGTTCGAAGCGGTCATGGACAAGTGGGCCGTGGAGTACTCATGGCTGGGCGAGGTAACCGACACCGGCCGCCTGATCATTACCTGGGACGGCGAAGTGATTGTCGACGTCGACCCGCGCACCGTGGCCCACGACGGTCCGGTCTACGACCGCCCGTACGCCCGCCCGGAGTGGCAGGACGCCGTCCAGGCCGACGCCTTCACCGGCTCCGTGCAGGACACCGGCCGCCCCGCCGCCCCGGCGGAACTGGCCGCCGCGGTCACCGAGCTCGTCGCCTCGCCGAACATGTGCTCCAAGTCCTGGATCACCGACCAGTACGACCGCTACGTCGGCGGCAACACCGCCATGGCGTTCCCGGACGACGCCGGCGTGGTGCGGGTGGACGAGGAAACCGGCCTGGGCGTGGCCCTGGCCACCGACGCCAACGGCCGCTACACCTACCTCGATCCGTACCACGGCGCGCAGCTGGCCCTCGCCGAGGCGTACCGCAACGTGGCCACCTCCGGCGCCGTGCCGATGGCCGTCAGCGACTGCCTGAACTTCGGCTCCCCCGAGGATCCCGACGTCATGTGGCAGCTCGCCGAGGCCATCCGCGGCCTGTCCGACGCCTGCATGGTGCTCGGCATCCCGGTCACCGGCGGCAACGTCTCGCTCTACAACCAGACCGGAAGCGTGCCGATCCACCCCTCCCCGGTGGTCGCCGTGCTCGGCAAGCTGGACGACGTCGCCCGCCGCACGCCCTCGGGCTGGCGCGAGGACGGCCAGGCCATCTACCTGCTGGGCACGACGGCGGCGGAACTGGACGGCTCGGAATGGTCCAACCTGCGCGGACACCTGGGCGGCCTGCCGCCCAAGGTGGACCTCGCCGCGGAACGCGAGCTCGGTGAAATCCTGATCAACGCCTCACGCGACGGCATGGTCGACTCCGCGCACGACCTCTCCGAAGGCGGCCTCGCGGCGGCCCTCGTCGAGTCCGCGCTGCGCTACGGCGTCGGTGCCCGCATTTCGCTGCAGGACGTGATGGACCGCGACGGCGTGGACCTGTTCACCGCGCTCTTCTCCGAGTCCCAGGCCCGCGCCATTGTGGCAGTGCCCCGCTCGGAGGAAATCCGGTTCAAGGACATGTGCACCGCCCGCGGCTTCGAGCACGTCCGGATCGGCGTCGTGGACGCGGAGAGCGGCAAGCTGGAGATCAACGGCGTCGACACCCTGGGCCTGGACGCACTCCGCGAAGCCCACGAGGCGACCCTGCCGAAGTACTTCGGCTAGCACTTCCGGCTCCAAGCAACGCGGGGTCACTTACCGCCCATAAATCCCCTCGGGATGGGCCGTAAGTGACCCCGCGTTGCTTCTTAATCGTCGCTGCGCAGTTCGCGCTGGCGGGCGCTGAGCAGCTCGAGTTCCGGTCTTGCGGCCATGAAGCGTTCGACGGCGGCAAGCACCTCGATCAGGTGCGCCCGGTCAGCCGCAACCAGGCCGACGCCGATCACGGCACGCCGGTACTGGTCGTGTAATCCCGCCTCGGTCACGGAGACGTCGAAGCGGCGCTTGAGCTCGGCCAAGACCGGCCGCACGACTGAGCGCTTCTCCTTGAGGGTGTGAACGTCGCCGAGCAGGACGTCGAATTCAATCCAACCGATCCACATGACCCCAGCCTATCGACTGCTTCCCACCGGCTCCCTAGCCTTGCAAGCTCGGAGCAATCGACGCCGGTCAGATGGTGAGCTCACCCATCCGGTCCCAGCCCTCGCCGTCGAACTGGCGGCTGATGATCCGGGGCGTCTCTTGCAGTGCCTGCGGCATGTCCGCCATGGCCTGCTTGAAGTGGCTGCTGTTGACGTGGTCGCCGGCGGCGTCGTCCTTGAAGGCCTCGACCAGGACGAATTCGTTGGGGTCCTCCACGCTGCGGGACCAGTCGAACCACAGGTTGCCGGGCTCCTGCCGGGTGGCCTGGGTGAAGTCCTCCACGAGGCCGAGCCAGCGCTCGGACCAGTCGGGCTTGACCTTGAATTTAACGACGATGAAGATCACGAGTTGTTGCCTTTCATTGGGAATTCCGGAGCTTCAATTCTGGCAGAGCCTCAGCAGGCATCGATGGCCGCCCGGGCGCGTTCCTGCTGCTGCGGCGTGCCCACCCTTTCCGCCCACTGCTCGGCGAGCTGGAACTCGACCATGGCCTCGGCGCAGCGTCCCGCCTCGTGCAGCGTCCAGCCGAGGTTGTTGTGCAGCGCCACCATCCAGCGCCGGGTCCGGGCGTCATGCGCCGTGGACGCGTACTCCAGGGCGCTACGGGTCCACGTCTCGGCGTGCGCGGTGTCCGCGATCGCCAGCATGTGCAGGGCGTCGACGGCCAGGAAATCCTCGCCCAGGTGGTCGGCGAGTTCGGCGGCCTGCTCAAACAGCGGGACCGCCATCTCGGCGTGGCCGCTGCTGTTCAGCACTCGGCCGCGTTCCAGCAGCACCCGGACGGCCACCGTGGGTTCGTCGCCGTCGATGGAGTCCAGCAGCGCGTCGGCTTCCTCATACCTGCCCTGCAGGCCGATCGCACGGCCCAGCTGGGTGGCGAGCTCGGCACGTTCGTCGTCGTCGTAAGCCGAATCCGCGATCGCCGCGCGAAAGCGGGCCTCCGAAAGGCCGGGGTCGTCAAAGTTCCAGAAGCGGTCAAGGGTCTGTTGATTCAGCATTTTCTGCACCTCTCAGTTCACACCTGCGGCCAGTTCTTGCGCACTCCTAAGGTATCGGGAAGTGACGATCCGGCGCGCCCCGGCGGTGACGGCGCCCCCGGCCGCGTAGAACCAGTTGGCCGGAACCCCGAAAGCGGTGACTTTGATCAGCACGAGACCCTGTGCGTCGAGCGAAATTTCGAACGATTCCTCGCCGCGGACCGGATGCCCGGGCAGGGTCCCGTAGCCGAATCCCGCGGACTGCGGCCCGCCGCCGGCTACGGGTCGGCGCACCCACACCACCTCGCAGGGCGCGTTGATCCGGAACGGGCCGACGCCGAACCCGCTCACCACGCGCGTCCCCGGGCGCACGACGTCGGACTCCGCCCGGACGCGCAACCCGGCGCGCTTGTGCAGTTGCCAGGTCAGCAGGCCCTGCACCGCCCGGCGGTAGGCGGCTTCACCGTCGCCGACGTAGGCCTGGGTGACGAGGCACTCGATCCCGTCCGGCAGGGCGCCGGTCTCGGTGGCGCCGATCCCCGCATAGTTCAGCTCGCCGCTGGCAATCCGCGGCCCGGTCACGGCTGCGCCTCCCCGCGGGCCAGCCGGGCCCAGCCGAGCTGCTCCTGCTGGCGGCGGCTCAGGCCGGCGACCACAAGGTCGTAGGAGTCCTCCACCATGTCGCGGACCATGGAATCCGGCAACGAACCGTCCAGCCGCACCCCGTTCCAGTGCCGCTTGTTCAGGTGCCAGGCGCCGGTAATTTCCGGATGCGCAGCCCGCAACTGTTCGGCGAGCGCGGGTTCGCACTTCAAGCTCACGACCAAGTCCGCGGGGTCCAGTGCGGACAGGGCGAACATCTTGGCCTCGTGCCGCGCCCCGCCGGGCACCGCGGCGCGGACCTTGAAGACCGCGGTATCGGGGCCGAACGGATAGTCCTCGAAGGCGCCCGGGAAGCCCAGGCAAATCCTGCGGAGTGCTGCTGCGTCCATGCTCCCAGCCTAGCCCGGCCGTCAGCGCAGCTACCGGCAGTGGTCGCCGTCGGCGACGGCGGCCGTCAGAGCCCCAAGCGCGGCGCCTCCTGGGCCGGGCACGCGTTCATGACCACGTCCAGGCCGGCCGCCTTGGCACGTGCGGCGGCGGCTTCGTCGATGACGCCCAGCTGCAGCCAGAGAGCCTTCGCTCCGACGGCTATCGCCTGGTCCACCACGTCGCCCACCCTGTGCGAATTCACGAAGCAGTCCACGACGTCGAGCGGTTGCTTGGCCGCCGGAATGTCGGACAGCCTGGCGTAGCCCGTCTCGCCGTGTACCGGGTCGGCCGGAAGATTGACCGGGATGATCTCCATGCCGAGCCGGTCGCGGATATACAGCGACGTGTCATAGGCGGCGCGCCACTCGTTGGTGGTCAGGCCCACGATCGCCCACCTGCCCTTGGTGCGCAGGAGCCGTTCGATAACCGCGGGGTCGTTCACATGGGTCATGTAGACAGCCTATGGCCGACCACTGACTGGGCCGTGCCGCACCGGGCCGCCCGGGCCGCATTTCGAACAATCGACCGGCAGCCCGTGCAACGCGGGCAGGTGTCCGAATATTACGCGCCGGATTTGGGGGAAATCGGTGATTCCGTTTTAGTGGGTAGTGACCATCCCGAGCGGCCGAGAGACCTGGATCGATGAAGCCGCAGCAACCCTGGTCGTCGGAGTTCCTCCCCGGAACCCGCCGATAGCAAGGTAGCGAGCCACGGGAACGGCCGGACTGACCACCCGTGCCGGAGGCTCGTTCCGTAGGGTGCTACTGCCAGGACCGATGGAGTACTCCTATGACTGCTGTCCTGTCCCCCTCCGCAACTGTCGCGTCCGCGGACGCCTCCGCCGGGGAAACCACCCGCACGCCCGCGCTGCCGGTGTCCTTCCGCGGCCTGCGCCGAGCGTTCGGTTCCGGCAGCGAGGCCCACACCGTGCTCCGCGACGTGGACTTCGATGTCCTGGCCGGTGAAGTCCTCGCCATCCTGGGCACGTCCGGCTGCGGCAAGTCCACCCTGCTGCGCGCCACCGCCGGCCTCGATGCCCCCAGTGCCGGCGCCGTCGAGATCGACGGCGTCCAGGTACAGGGTGTGGATGCGCGCTGCGCCTTCGCCTTCCAGGAGCCGCGCCTGCTGCCCTGGCACACCCTGCAGGCCAACATCGCCATCGGCCTGCCCACCGGTGTCAGCGCCAGGGACGGCAAGGCCAAGGTCGCCCGGCTCCTTGAACTCGTGGGCCTGCAGGATTTCGCCAAGCACCGGCCGCGCGAGGTCTCCGGCGGCATGGCCCAGCGTGCCTCCCTGGCCCGCGCCCTGGCGCGCAACCCGGGCGTCCTGCTGCTCGACGAACCCTTCGGCGCCCTCGACGCCCTGACCCGGATCAAGATGCAGGACCTGCTGCTGCAGGTCCACCGGGCGGAGCCCACCACCGTGCTGCTGGTGACCCACGACGTCGACGAAGCCCTCCAGCTGGCCGACCGCATCATCGTCCTCGGCAAGGAACCAGCCCGCGCAACCGAATCCGGCACCCCGGCGCCGGGCGCGACGATTGTCCGCACCGTCGTCGTCCCCGGCGAACGTCCCCGGGACCGGGCTTCCGCGGAGTTGGCCCGAATGCGGGCCTCGCTCCTGGCCAGCCTCGGCGTCGACGGCCACTAACCACCCACCGCTCCCCGGACAACCGGCCGCGGGCCGCGCCACAGCCAGAGCCTGCCGCGCCGGCCCGCCCCACCGTCCTTCCCCTCCTCCGCATCCGCATCCACCGTTCTCAAAGGAACCTCCATGCCCTTCGCCCGCAAGACCAACCACCGCTCCGCCACCCGCCGCTCGGTCCTCACGGCCGCGGCCGTCTCCGCCGCCCTGGCCCTCACCGGCTGCGTCGCCGGCGAGGGTTCCGGCAAGCCCGCAGCAAGCGGCGCCGCCGGGACCGCCGCACTGAACATCGATTTCGCGACCTACAACCCGTTGAGCCTCGTGATCAAGAAGAAAGGCTGGCTCGAGACAGCGTTGAAGGACCAGGGCGTCACCGTCAACTGGGTCCAGTCCGCCGGCTCGAACAAGGCCAACGAGGCGCTGCGGTCCGGCGCGATCGACGTCGGCTCCACCGCCGGCTCGGCTGCCCTCCTGGCCAAGGCCAACGGATCGCCGATCAAGGCGATTGACATCTTCTCGCAGCCGGAGTGGGCGGCGCTCGTAACCAAGCCGGGCTCCGGCATCAGCACGGTGGCCGACCTCAAGGGCAAGTCGGTGGCGGCCACCAAGGGCACCGACCCGTACTTCTTCCTGCTGCAGTCGCTCTCCGAAGCCGGCCTGTCCGCAAAGGACGTGACCGTGCAGAACCTGCAGCACGCCGACGGCCGTGCGGCGCTGGATAACGGCTCGGTGGATGCGTGGTCCGGGCTCGACCCGATCATGGCCGGGGCCGAGCAGAAGGGCGCCAAGCTCTTCTACCGGAATCTATCCTTCAACACCTACGGCTTCCTGAACGCCACCGAATCCTTCCTGAAGGAGAAGCCCAAGCAGGCGCAGGCCGTCGTCAACGCCTACGAGAAGGCGCGTGCCTGGGCGGCGGCCAACCCGGAGGAAACCGCACAGATCCTCGCCGACGCMGCCGGCCTGGACCTCGCCGTCGCGAAGACCGTGGTGCTGCAGCGCAGCAACCTCGATGTCAACCCGGCGCCGGGCGAGGCCCAGCGCAAGGTGCTGGCGAAGATCGGCCCGACCTTCGTGGAAACCGGGGACGTTGCAAGCCAGAAGCAGATCGACGACGCCGTCGCCTCGCTTCTCGATGACTCGCTGGTGAAGAAGGCGGACGCGTCCGCCATCAAGGATTCCTGATGACCCACCTCGGAAATCCCTACCTCACCGGCAACAACGTTGCGGACGGGCGCGCTGCAGCCGTCCCCGCAACTCCGGCAGACGCCGCCCAGCCGGACTCCCCCGTCACGGGTGGAGGCGGCTCCCCGGCGAACGGATGGTCCCCCGCCGGGATCCTGGCCAACGGCTGGGCGCGTCTGCTCCTTGGATTGATCATTCCCGCTGCGATGCTGGCCGCCTGGCAGCTCTCCACGGCCGCCGGGGTGTTCAGCGTGGTCCAGCTTCCGCCGCCGGCCATGGTGTTGGAGGCCGGCCTAGACCTGCTCCAGCGCGGCCAACTCGGCCAGCACATCGCGATCTCCACCCAGCGCGTGCTGATCGGCTTCGCGGCCGGCGCGGCGCTGGGACTGGTGTTTGGGTCCCTGGTGGGCCTGTCCCGGCTCGCGGATGCCCTGCTCGCGCCCACCATCGGCGCACTCCGGGCCGTCCCGTCGCTGGCCTGGGTGCCGTTGCTGATCCTCTGGATGAAGATCGGCGAGGACTCCAAGATCACCCTGATCCTGATCGGCGCGTTCTTCCCGGTCTTCACCACGGTCTCACTCGCGCTGCGTCACGTGGACCGGAACCTGGTCGAAGCGGCGCGGGCTTTCGGGCTCAAGGGCGTGAAGCTGCTGACCACGGTCCAGCTCCCGGCGGTCGTGCCGGCCGTGTTCTCCGGGCTCCGGCTCGCGCTGGCCCAGGCCTGGCTGTTCCTGGTCGCCGCCGAACTCATCGCCTCCTCAATGGGGCTCGGTTTCCTGCTGACGGATTCGCAGAACAACGGCCGCACGGACCGGCTGCTGCTGGCGATCGTGCTGCTGGCCGTGATCGGTAAGGTCACCGACGCCCTGCTGGGCCTCGCCGAGAAATGGGCGGTGAAACGATGGGCGTAGCTACCGAGACAGCACCGGCCAGTCTCCCCTCCACCGGGGAAGGGCGCATCGCGTTTTGGGAGGCGGCCGCCCTCCGGCTCGACTGGGCGGACGGGCCGGGCCAGGACAAGCCCTGGCACACCGCGCACCGCTGCGTCCCGGCCGACGCCTCGGCGGGCATGGGCCCGCAGATCAGCTGGTTCGACGGCGGGAAGCTCAATGTCGCCTACAACTGCGTCGACCGTCATGTAGCGGCGGGACGCGGCGACAAGGTGGCACTGCATTTCGAGGGCGAGCCCGGCGACCGCCGCACCATCACTTACGCCGAACTGCAGCGCGACGTGGGCAAGGCCGCCAACGCCCTGCTGGAGCTCGGCATCGCCAAGGGCGACCGGGTGGTCATTTACCTTCCGGTGATCCCCGAAACGGTGATCATCACCCTGGCCGTGGCCCGGATCGGCGCCATCCACTCGCTCGTGTTCGGCGGTTTCTCGGCCGAGGCGCTCAAGTTCCGGGTGGAAGACACGGGCGCCAAGCTGCTGGTCACCACCGACGGGCAGTTCCGCCGCGGCGTCGCCGTGCCGGTGAAGGCGAACGCGGACGCGGCCGTCGCCGGGGACAACGCTATCGAACACGTCCTGGTGGTCAACCGCACCACCGCGCCGGAACACCTGGCCGCCGTCCCGATGGCCGCAGGCCGTGACGTGTGGTGGCACGACGCAGTCGGGGCCGCCTCCGACGTCCACAAACCCGAGGCGTTCGACGCCGAGACACCCCTGTTCATCATGTACACCTCCGGAACCACCGGAAAGCCCAAGGGCCTGGTCCACACCTCCGGCGGCTACCTCACGCAGGCGTCCTGGAGCTTCGAGCACCTCTTCAGCAACCCGGACCCGGCCCTCCGCGACCGGGACGTCCACTGGTGCACGGCGGACCTGGCCTGGGTCACCGCCCACACCTACGAGCTCTACGGCCCGCTCTCCAACGGCGCCACGCAGGTGATCTTCGAGGGCACGCCCAACACCCCGCACCCGGGCCGGCACTTCGAAATCATCGAACGCTACGGCGTCACGCAGTACTACACCGCCCCCACCCTGGTCCGGTCGCTGATGGGCTGGTTCCCGGACGGCGTCCCGGCCGGCTACGACCTCTCCTCCATCCGTCTGCTGGGCACCGTCGGCGAAGCCGTCAACCCCGAGGCATGGCGCTGGTTCCGGGAGAACGTGGGCGCCGGCACGGCGCCGGTGGTGGACACCTGGTGGCAGTCCGAAACCGGCGCCACCATCCTCTCCCCCGCCCCGACGGACACCGACTTCAAACCCGGCTGCGCGGCCCGGCCGCTGCCCGGCGTCGGCACCCGCATCGTGGACGAGGCGGGCAACACCGTCCCGCCCGGAGTCCAGGGCTTCATCGTGGTGGACGCCCCCGGCCCCGCCATCGCCCGGACCGTGTGGGGCAACCCGCAACGCTACTTCGATTCCTACTGGCGCCAGTACGCCGAGCAAGGCTGGTTCCTCGCCGGCGACGGCGCCAAGTACGACGACGACGGCGACATCTGGATCCTCGGGCGGGTGGACGACACCCTCAACGTCTCCGGGCACCTGCTCTCCACGATCGAGATCGAATCTGCCCTCGTCTCGCACCCGGACGTCGTGGAGGCCGGCGTCTGCCCGGTCGCCGACCCGAAGACCGGGCACGCGATTGTGGCGTTCGTTGTGCTTCGGGAATCGGCGATGATCCCCTCCCGCCGCTTAGCGTTCCCGGACTCCCCCGAGCTCGCAAGCTCGCCCGGGGACCCCGGTCCGATCACTTCACTCGCTCGTTCCTCGCTCGCGCGATGCGCGGCTACGGAGGAAATCACCGCCGATTTGAAGGCTTGGGTCGGAGAAAGGATCGGGCCGATCGCGAAGCCGCGCGACGTCGTCGTCGTTCCCGACGTGCCGAAGACCCGCAGCGGCAAGATCATGCGCCGGTTGCTGACGCAACTGTTCGAAGGAACCACGCTCGGCGACACGACCTCCCTGCAGAATGAACCGTCGATCGCCGGCATCCAGACCGTCCTGCGCGACCGCAATAACACCAGAAATACCCCAGAAGTAAGGAACACCAATGACTGACACCAGCAGCGTCGCCCGTCTTTCCGAACCCCTGAAGTTCGCCTACTGGGTCCCCAACGTCTCCGGCGGCCTGGTGGTGTCCACCATCGAACAGCGCACCGGCTGGGACTTCGAGTACAACAAGAAGCTGGCCCGGATCGCCGAGAACTCCGGCTTTGAATACGCACTGACCCAGACCCGCTACGCCGCCTCCTACGGCGCGGACAAGCAGCACGAGGCCACCTCGTTCAGCCTCGCCCTGCTGGCCGCCACCGAGCGGCTCAAAGTGATCTCCGCCGTCCACCCGGGCATGTGGCACCCCGGCGTGCTGGCTAAATTCATCATCACCGCGGACCACATCTCCAACGGCCGCGCCGCCGTGAACATCGTTTCCGGCTGGCTCAAGGCCGAATTCGAGAACTTCGGCCTCGAATGGCTCGAACACGACGAGCGCTACGTCCGGACCGAGGAGTTCATCCGCGTGCTCCGCGGGCTGTGGACCGAGCAGGAGTACAGCCAGTCCGGCAAGTACTACAACATCACCGACTTCACCCTGCAGCCGGCCCCCGTGGATGTGCCCGGGCGGGCGCACCCGGAGATCTTCTTCGGCGGCAACTCCACCGCGGCCCAGGCCACGGCAGGCCGGGTCGCGGACTGGTACTTCTCCAACGGCAAGGACCTGGAAGGCTTCAAGGAGAACATCGCCGGCGTGGTTGCCGCTGCCGGTGACACCGGGCGCGGTGCCCAGGGAACCCTCCCGGCAGTTCTCCCCTCCCCCAGGTTCGGCCTAAACGGCTTCGTCATCGCCCGCGACTCCGAGAAGGAAGCCCGCGACACCCTGCGCGAGATCGTCGAGAAGGCGCACAGGCCCGCCGTCGAGGGCTTCCGCGCCGCCGTCCAGGAGGCCGGCGCGTCCACCAAGGACGGCAAGGGTATGTGGGCCGACTCCAGCTTCGAGGACCTGGTCCAGTACAACGACGGTTTCAAGACCCAGCTGATCGGTACCCCGGAGCAGATCGCCGAGCGGATTGTGGAGTACAAGAAGATCGGCGTGAACCTCTTCCTCACCGGCTACCTGCACTTCCAGGAGGAGGTCGCCGCGTTCGGTGCGGACATCCTGCCGATCGTGCGCGAACTCGAGGCGGACCTCGCGCGCAAGCACGGCGTCGAGCTCGACCTGTCCGGCACCCCGGCCGCATCCGGCACTGCCAACAAGCTGGTGAACGCGTAATGGCTGACCGCAAGTTCGGTTTCCGCACCCGCGCCCTGCACGCCGGCGCCACGCCCGACGCCGAACACGGCGCCCGGGCCGTGCCGATCTACCAGACGACGTCGTTCGTGTTCAAGGACACCCAGGACGCCGCCAACCTGTTCGCGCTGCAGAAATACGGCAACATCTACTCCCGGATCGGCAACCCCACGGTGGCCGCGTTTGAAGAGCGCATCGCCTCGCTGGAGGGCGGCATCGGCGCGGTGGCCACATCCTCTGGCATGGCCGCGGAGTTCATTACCTTCGCCGCGCTCACCCAGTCCGGCGACCACATTGTGGCGGCATCCCAGCTTTACGGCGGCACGGTGACTCAGCTGGACGTCACGCTGCGCCGCTTCGGGGTGGACACCACGTTCGTGGCCGGCACCGACCCGGCGGACTACGCCGCCGCAGTCCGGGACAACACCAAGGCGATCTTCGTCGAGGTGGTGGCCAACCCCTCGTCGGAGGTCCAGGACCTTGAGGGGCTGGCCAAGGTTGCACACGACGCCGGCATCCCGCTCGTCGTCGACGCCACCTTGAGCACCCCGTACCTGGTTCGGCCGATCGAGCACGGCGCGGACATTGTGATCCACTCCGCCACGAAGTTCCTCGGCGGCCACGGCACCACCCTCGGCGGCGTCATCGTCGAAAGCGGCCGCTTCAACTGGGGGAACGGCAAGTTCCCCACCATGACCGAACCGGTGGCCTCCTACGGCAACGTCTCCTGGTGGGGGAACTTCGGSGAGTACGGCTTCCTCACCAAGCTGCGCTGCGAGCAGCTGCGCGACATCGGACCCGCACTGTCCCCCCAGTCGGCGTTCCAGCTGCTGCAGGGCGTGGAGACGCTCCCGCAACGCCTGGACGAGCACCTCAGGAACGCCCAAGCGGTGGCCGAATGGCTTGAAGCCGACGAGCGGGTGGCCTACGTGAACTATTCCGGCCTGCCCTCGCACCCGCACTTCGACCGGGCCCGGAAGTACCTGCCGCTGGGCCCCGGCTCGGTGTTCTCCTTCGGCGTCAAGGGCGGCCGAGCCGCGGGCCAGAAGTTCATCGAGTCCCTGCAACTGGCCTCGCACTTGGCCAACGTGGGCGACTCGCGGACCCTGGTGATCCACCCCGGCTCCACGACCCACCAGCAGCTCAGCCCGGCGCAGCTCGAATCCGCCGGCATCCCGGAGGACCTCGTCAGGATTTCGATCGGCCTCGAGGACATCGAGGACATCCTCTGGGACCTCGACCAGGCCCTGGACGCGGCAACCGAAGAGCCAGCCCCGGACACATCGGCCGGGGAAGTCCTTCCCGCGGATATCTGCACGATCGGAGCAAACGCATGAGCACCGAAGAAACCCGTACCTGGACCGGCCCGTCGGCGCCCGAGCGGTTGGCCCTGCTGCGCCAGGCCAAGTCGATCGCGATTGTGGGCGCCTCGGACAAGCCGTCGCGGGCGAGCTACTTCGTCGCGACCTACCTGCAGTCCTCGACCCGCTACAAGGTCTACTTCGTGAACCCGGTGGTGAAGGAGATCCTGGGCGAGCCGACGTACGCTTCGCTCGCTGACCTGCCGGAAAGCCCGGACATCGTCGACGTGTTCCGCAAGCATGATGACCTGCCCGGCGTGCTGGACGAGGCCATCGCCGCGGGCGCCAAGACGCTCTGGCTGCAGCTGGGCTCGTGGCACGAGGACGTCGCGAAGGAAGCCGAAGCGGCCGGACTCGACGTCGTGATGGACCGCTGTGTGAAGATCGAGCACGCCCGCTTCCACGGCGGCCTGCACCTGGCGGGCTTCGACACCGGTGTCATCTCCTCCAAGCGGCAGGTCCTCGCCTAAACGAGGCCCCTTAACCCAACTAGCTCGCAGTTGTTGTCGTATTGAGCACTCAAAACGACAACAACTGCGAGCTACTTGGGTTAACCGGGATGCCCAGGCGGCGCGACCGCTACGGCTTGGCGGTGGGGAAAGCCGTCGGAAGCCCGGGAAGTGCGGGGGACGTCGGCAGCGGCCCGGGTACGAGGCCCCGGCCGTTCTGGCCCTGGGAGCCGGGCTTTACGGGCCGGTGTCCCGGCATCGGAAGAACTCCGCCGCGGCCGACGGCGGGAGGAGTAGCGACGGGGCCGGCATGCTTCGGGACCTGCGCTGTTGCCGGGGCCGAGGGCGCCGCCGGACCAGCCAGGGACGGAGACGTGCCAGCCGGCACCGGAACCGGGGCCGCCGGCAGATTCGAGGGCGTGCCGCCGGAAGGGGCAGGGGTGCGGCTGGGTGCGGCGGGGTGGAAGATAACGCCGAGGGTGTGGCCCACATTCTCACGGAAGTCGTGGCTGGAGGCCGCCACGGCGCCGGCGCCGAGGCTCATTGCACCGATTACGGCGCCACCAATCAGGGCCATCCGGCGTTTGTGGCCGCGCCGCCGGTCCGCCAGGCTGCTCACACCGGCGGGAAGGTCGTCGGCGGAGCGGGCCGGAAGGTCGTCGGCGGAGCGGGCCACCGCATCAGCTGAACCGGCGGAGAGCAGCGCGGCAAGGTCGGCGCGGGGCGCCGGTGCCTGCTCCGGCACCAGGGCCTGCAGCTGCTCGAGGGTGCTGCGGAGTTCGGCGGCAGCTTCGAGGCCGGAGTCACGGAGCATCGCCTGGATGCTGCCATCCTGCTGGGGGTCGCGCGTGCCGGTCATGATGCTGCGTGGTCCTTTTCGGTTACAAGTTCGCGCAGGGCACTGAGCCCGCGCCGCTGAAGCTGTTTGATGGCACCCGGGGTCTTACCCATGATGCCGGCCACCTGATCGATGGAGAGGTCTGCGACGATCCGCAGGACCAGGACTTCCCGCTGCTCTTCGTTGAGCCGGGCAAGTGTGTGGGACAGGCCGCCCAGGGAACCAAGCGCCTCGTCCTCCGCGGAAGCGGAACACCGCGCGTCGTTCAGCGGGTCATATTCGGCCAGGTACGGTGTGCGTTCGGCGCGCCGGTGGTGGTCGACCAGCCGGGCATGGGCGACGGAGAAGATGAAGGTCCGCAACCCGGTGTGGCCGCCGGTGACGTTGGCCAGTCTCGGCAGAACGTCCACGAAGACGTCCTGGGTGAGGGCCTCGGCGTCGTCAACGCCCTTGGCCCGGAAGTAGCCGAGCACCGCCGGGGAGATCACGGTGTAGACGGCGCTGAATCCTGACGGGTCGCCAGCCAGAGCTGCTGACAGTTCATCGTCGCTCAGCTGGTCTGCCAAGAGGCTTTCCTTCCGTTACTGCAGGGGGTGCGGCCCCCGATAGTCTAGCGGCCGCACCCCGTCGCCTCCGAAGAGAGGCGTTTGGTGCTTACTTGTCGAGCTTGGGCTGCTCAACCGACGGAACAGCCGGCACGGCCTTGACAGCCGGGGCGCCCTTGGCGGCGGGAACGGCCGGGGTGGCGACGGTTACGCCGGCGTGGGCCTTGGCCTCGGCAGCGCCCTTGGCATTGGCGGCACCGTCGACGGCAACGCCGTCGTTGTCAGCGGACACGGAGCCCTCAGCGGCACCCTCGACGTCGGCGTCGCCCTTGGCGGACCCGTCAGCGTTCGGGGTAGCGGGAACGGCCGGAACGGCCGGGGTGGCGGGTGCGTCGGGCAGTTCCGTGTTAGCCGGAACAGCCGGAACAGCGGGGGTGGCGGGCGTAGCGTGGTTCACTTCAGCCTGCTGGGTGCTGGACGTCTGGGCCGCGTTGGCCAGGCCGATTCCGGAGAAACCTCCGACCGCGAGAATCGCGGCGCCGACAGCAATCTTGGTGGTCTTGCTAACACTCTTCATGTAAAACGTACATCCTTTGGTTGGTTGAAGGCTGGCCGGCGCCTGATGGGGGCAGGCGCCAGCCAGCACTTACGGTCGAAGTCCTGTCGGCACCTGATGGGGCAGGTGCCCGTCGGATCTCTCTCGAAGTCCCCGGCGCCTGATGGGGGCAGGCGCCGGTCGGATCTTCAGCTACAAGGCCGGCCGGACCTGGTGGGGGGACCAGGGCTCCGGGCGGCGCTTACAAAGGAGTAATCGCTGGGGCACACCGAAAGGTTACGCATCGATGAGAATTTCTTTTTTGTTTTTTGGGCGGCCCCCGCGACGGTCCCGAACTGCGGCTTTAACGACGACGGCGGCGGGCCACCATTGCAGGTGACCCGCCGCCGCCGTCGTGCGTCGGTTGCTGAAGCGTCAGTCGTTGATGAGGTCGTTGACCACGATCGTCTGGTCGCGGTCCGGGCCGACGCCGATCGCGGAGAACCGGGTGCCGGAGAGTTTTTCCAGGGCCAGCACGTAGTTCCGGGCGTTCTCCGGCAGGTCGTCCAGGGTGCGGGCGCCGGTGATGTCCTCGGTCCAGCCCTCGAAGTACTCGAAAATCGGCTTGGCGTGGTGGAACTCGGTCTGGGTCATCGGCATTTCGTCGTGGCGGACGCCGTCGACGTCGTAGGCCACGCAAACGGGGATCTGCTCGATGCCGGTGAGCACGTCCAGTTTGGTCACGAAGTAGTCCGTGAAGCCGTTCACTCGGGAGGCGTGGCGCGCCAGGACGGCGTCGTACCAGCCGCAACGGCGCGGACGGCCGGTGTTAACGCCGAACTCGCCGCCGGTCTTCTGCAGGTACAGGCCCATCTCATCGAACAGCTCCGTGGGGAACGGTCCGGCGCCGACACGGGTGGTGTAGGCCTTGATGATGCCGATGGAGCGCGAGATCCGGGTGGGGCCGATGCCCGAGCCCACGGAGGCTCCGCCCGCGGTGGGGTTCGAGGAGGTCACGAACGGGTAGGTGCCGTGGTCGACGTCGAGGAACGTGGCCTGGCCGCCCTCCATGAGGACCACCTTGCCCTCGTCCAGGGCCTTGTTCAGCACGAAGGTGCTGTCGATGACCAGCGGGCGCAGGCGTTCGGCGAAGGACAGGAAGTAGTCCACGATCTCGTCCACCTCGATGTCCCGGCGGTTGTAGACCTTGACCAGCAGTTCGTTCTTCTGCCGCAGCGAGCCTTCGACCTTCTGCCGCAGGATGGAGGCGTCGAACACATCCTGGACGCGGATGCCGAGGCGGGCCACCTTGTCCATGTAGGCGGGGCCGATGCCGCGGCCGGTGGTGCCGATGGCGCGGCTGCCGAGGAACCGTTCGGTGACCTTGTCCAGCACCTGGTGGTACGGCGCCACGAGGTGGGCGTTGGCGGAGACGCGCAGCTTGGAGGTGTCCGCGCCGCGGGCTTCGAGGCCATCGATCTCCTGGAACAGGGCTTCAAGGTTCACCACGCAACCGTTGCCGATCACCGGGACTGCGTTCGGGCTCAGGATGCCAGCAGGAAGGAGCTTCAGCTCATACTTCTCACCGCCCACGACGACGGTGTGCCCGGCGTTGTTGCCGCCGTTGGGCTTCACGACGTAGTCGACACGGCCGCCGAGCAGGTCGGTGGCCTTACCTTTGCCTTCGTCGCCCCATTGGGCTCCGACGATCACGATTGCTGGCATGGGATCCTCCCCCATTCGTTCGGGCCGGACTGTGTGTGATCCACCAGGTGGTCACCGCAGCTCAGCACCGTTCATGAGAATGCCCCGGATCTACCGCTGTGCTCTTACCATCAACGCCAGAGTCCGGGGCTCTTACCACCCAAGTTTAGCCGAAATCGGTGGCCGGCACCGTTTTTGCTCCCCGCGTGGACACTGCGACACATAGCGGGCACGACTTGCGGCAAAGGCGTGGGTGGAATTAAGTGAGAGTGACCATCCCGAGCGGCCGAGGGACCTGGACCGTTGACGCCGCAGCAACCCTGCCGGACTCAGCCTGCCTCCGTGGCCGGCCTGCCAGCGAGGGTGCTACCGCCAGGACCGATGGAAGGAAACCGCGCCATGTCCCAGAACACCGACCACATCCGCGTCACCCACGCCGGCTCATTGCCCCGGACGCCGGAGCTCATCGCCGCGAACGAGGCCAAGGAAGCCGACGGCGTCACCCCCGAGTTCCTGGATCTGCTGGAGACCTCGGTGGTGGACGTCGTGCAGCGCCAGAAGGATCTGGGCGTCGACATCCCCAACGACGGCGAGTACGGCCACACCATGTCCAGCACGGTGGACTACGGCGCCTGGTGGAACTACTCCTTCTCCCGGCTCGGCGGACTGGAACCCACCGAGGTGGACCGCTGGGCCGACGCCAAGGTCCACCGTTCCTCGCCCGGCCACATCGTCCTCACCTCGTTCCCGGACCGCCGTGACCGGCAAAAGTTCAACGACGCGTACAACGACCCCTCCTCCGGGATCCTGGCCCACCGCAAAGCCGTCACACAGCCAAAAATCGCCGGGCCACTGACGTACACCGGCCAGGCGCTCGTGGCCTCGGACATCACCAACCTCAAGACCGGCCTGGCCGCGGCCGGCCTCACCGAGGGGTTCGTCGCCTCCCTCTCCCCCGGCTCCTGCGCCCGCGTCGCCAACGAGTACTACCAGAGCGATGAGGAACTCCTCTACGCCTGCGCCGATGCCATGCGCGAGGAATACAAGGCCATCATCGACGCCGGCCTGACCGTCCAGCTCGACGACCCCTCCCTGGCCGAGAGCTGGGACCAGATCAACCCCGAGCCAAGCCTCGAGGACTACCTGAAGTTCATCCAGCTCCGGGTCGAAGCCACCAACTGGGCGCTGCGCGACCTCCCGCAGGACCAGATCCGGCTGCACGTGTGCTGGGGATCCTGGCACGGACCGCACACCACGGACATCCCCTTCGCGGACATCATCGGCTCCGTCCTGCAGATCAACGCCGGCGCCTACTCCTTCGAGGCGGC
The DNA here is from genome assembly GCF_056397125.1 of Arthrobacter sp. 05N425. Classification (NCBI taxonomy): domain Bacteria; kingdom Bacillati; phylum Actinomycetota; class Actinomycetes; order Micrococcales; family Micrococcaceae; genus Arthrobacter; species Arthrobacter sp. 05N425. Next base: position 1,151 of record NZ_JBFTMU010000014.1, on the reverse strand, counting down.
CAACGTGCGGCACGAGCATGAATGGCGGGTCTGGGAGGACACCAAGCTTCCCGAGGGAAAGTCGATCATCCCCGGCGTCGTCTCCCACGCCACCAACGTCGTGGAGCACCCGGACCTGGTGGCGGACCGGATCGTGCGCTTCGCGGACCTGGTGGGCCGCGAAAACGTGATTGCGTCCACGGACTGCGGCCTCGGCGGCCGCGTCCATCCACAGATCGCCTATGCCAAGCTCGAAGCGCTCGGGGAAGGCGCACGGCGGGCCAGCAAGCGGCTCTGGTAGCCGGACCGGGCCGGCCGGCCGCTGCCGGCCCGGGCAACTCGCCGGACATTTCGCGGGGCTTGATAGACTGGTAGAGACCGAACAGGAATCGGTCCACACCACATTTTCAAACCACTCCGGCCTCCGCGCGCCCTGTCTTTGGCGTGCCAGCAGCCGGTCTGGCAGCTTTACCAATCCGCAGGAGACCCAGCAATACATGACAGCCCTGGCCACTGAAAATTTCCGCGAACAGCTCCTGAGCCGCCGTTACGAAGCTAACGTCGCGCCGGTCAACGAACTGTGCGACGCACTGCAGACCGCCAAAGCTGGCACCACGGTCCCCTACGTGGATCCCGCCCACGACATCGACGAGTGCCGCATCATCAGCCTGTACTCCAACATCGGCACGGCGGATCCGTCCGGCTTCATCACGGCCGGGGACGAGGAAGCTGCCACCCGCATGCTCGGCATCCAGTGGAAGCTGGGCCTGCGCCCGGAGTTCGTCATGCCGTGGAACGTCCACCCGTGGCACGTGGGCGAGGAGCCGAACGGCAAGTTCACCCCGGACCAGATCTCGGCCGGCCTCAAGCCGTTGCTGAAGTTCCTCGCCCTGGTGCCGCGCGCGTCCGTCATTGTGGCGCACGGAACCGAAGCCAACCGCCTGGCCAACCTGCTGCTCAAGACCGAGGTGCCGATGATCTGGCGCCGCGGCCTGAAGACGTACAAGGTCCGCTCGCTTAGCGGCCGCGCGTTCGCCGGCACCCCGGCCCGCCAGGAGCAGTACCTCGAGGACATGCGCGTCGCCTACGCCGACGCCATGGCCCGCACCGGACTGGCCAAGGCCAGCTGACCCACCCGCGTTAACGACGGCGGGCGCCCACCGAAAGGTGAG
>NZ_JBFTMU010000013.1:0-68308 GCF_056397125.1 Arthrobacter sp. 05N425 | reverse complement strand
CCGCCTTCCCGGCGGCGCCGCCGGGGAGGGCCGTTTCCGTTGCCAGGAAGCCCCCTGGGCGCGGTGGCGGCGGGGAAACCAGCCGCCCGGGCGGTTCAACATGAACCCCGCCTGCCCCGGAAATCCGCGGTTTTCCGCCCGGCGTCCGGTACCGTTGCGGGTATGGCGACACGCACCTCCTCCGCGCCTAGAGGCAACTCCAGCGGCAACTCACGCGGCAATTCAAAGAGCACCACCGGCGGCTCTGCAGGCCGGGGCTCGGGCGCAGCTGCGTCCAAGACCAGCCGTCCGCAGGGAACCGCGCGCACCCGGCAGCTTGCCGCCGTCGAACCGCGGCAGCCATGGCTGGTGCGGATTGTGGCCGGGGCCTGGCTGGGGGTAGGCCACGTGGTGGGCGCCGGTATCCGCCGGATCGGCCACGATGTCAGCGACCTCGACCCGGCCGACCGCCGCGACGGCGCCGCCCTGTTCAACCTCGCGCTCGGCGTCTTCATTGCCACCTTCGCCTGGTGGGGCTTCCAAGGCTGGCTCCCGGACCTGGTCTTCGGAGTCGTCAACGGCACCTTCGGCTGGATGTCCCTGCTGCTGCCGCTGATGCTCTTCGTCTGCGCCTTCCGGCTGTTTCGCCAGCCGGTCGACGGCCGCGGCAACAACCGGATCGGCATCGGCTTCCTCATCATGACCTTCGCCGGCAGCGGCCTGGCGCACATCATCGGCGGCCAGCCGACCGTCGCCGACGGCTTCGACGGGCTCCGCCGCGCAGGCGGCATGCTCGGCTACCTCGCCGCCGCCCCGCTGGCGACCATCCACGCCGCCGTGCCCGTCGCGCTCTACAGCCTGCTGGCCTTCACCTCGCTGCTCATCGTCACGGCCACACCTTTCGGCGCCATCCCGTCCCGGCTGCGCGGCGCCTACGAGCACCTGATGGGCATCGACCTGCAGGACTACCCGGACGAAGCCGGGAACGACGCCCACGACCGCAGCTACCTGTACGAGAACGACGCCCCCGCACCCAAGAAGAAGCGCAAGCGCCTGTTCGGCAAGGACGACGACGGCGACGCCCGGCTGGAAGGCTACGTCGGCGACGAAGCCTTCGAACACGCCGTCGTCGACGACGACGAAACGACCGCAGGCGCCGCCGGCACAAAGGCAGGCGGCAAGGCCGCCAAGGCCGTGGCGCCCGGCGTCCGGCGGCCCACACAGGCCGAAATCGCCGTCGAAAAGATCAAGGCGGCCCAGGGCCTTGGCAGCACCGCGGCCGGCGCCGCGGCGGAGAACGCCACCGAGGCGATCCCGCTCGTCACCCCCGGCATGGTCGCCGCCGGATCCCTGAACCCCTCCCCGAACGCCGGCGCCGCCGCTCCCAAGGTCCCCGCGAACCCGGTTGCCCCGGCGCCGCCGCCCACCCCGATCCCGCAGCGCACCGAACAGCTCTCGCTCGCCGGCGACGTCACCTACACGCTGCCGGCGTCGGACATGCTCACCCCCGGCTCCATCCCCAAGGAACGCACCGAGGCCAACGACGCGATCGTCGCCTCGCTGACCGAGACGCTCACCCAGTTCAACGTCGATGCCCAGGTCACCGGCTTCAGCCGCGGACCCACCGTGACCCGCTACGAAATCGAACTGTCCCCGGGCACCAAGGTGGAGCGCGTCACCGCCCTGTCCAAGAACATCTCCTACGCCGTCGCGAGCTCGGACGTGCGCATCCTGAGCCCCATCCCGGGCAAGTCGGCCATCGGCATCGAGATCCCCAACACGGACCGCGAGACGGTGTCGCTCGGCGATGTGCTGCGCAGCCAGAACGCGCGCCGCACGGACCACCCCATGGTCATGGGCGTCGGCAAGGACGTCGAGGGCGGCTACGTCGTCGCCAACCTCGCGAAGATGCCGCACCTGCTCGTGGCCGGCGCCACCGGTGCCGGCAAGTCCTCGTTCGTGAACTCGATGATCACCTCGATCCTGATGCGCGCCACCCCGGACGAGGTCCGCATGGTCATGGTGGACCCCAAGCGGGTGGAGCTGACCGCCTACGAGGGCGTCCCGCACCTGATCACCCCGATCATCACCAACCCCAAGAAGGCCGCCGAGGCGCTGCAATGGGTGGTCCGAGAAATGGACGCCCGCTACGACGACCTCGCCAACTACGGCTTCAAGCACATCGACGACTTCAACAAGGCGGTCCGGGCCGGAAAGGTCCACCCGCCGGAGGGCTCCAAGCGCGTCATCCGCCCGTACCCGTACCTGCTGGTGATCGTGGACGAACTCGCCGACCTCATGATGGTGGCCCCGCGCGACGTCGAAGACTCCATCGTCCGCATCACCCAGCTCGCCCGCGCCGCCGGCATCCACCTGGTGCTCGCCACGCAGCGGCCCTCCGTCGACGTCGTCACCGGCCTGATCAAGGCCAACGTCCCGTCCCGCATGGCCTTCGCCACCTCCTCCGTGACCGACTCCCGCGTGGTCCTGGACCAGCCCGGCGCCGAGAAGCTGATCGGCCAGGGCGACGCGCTCTTCCTGCCGATGGGTGCCTCCAAGGCGATGCGCGTGCAGGGCGCCTGGGTGACCGAGTCCGAAATCCATAAGGTCGTCGAACACGTCAAGGGCCAGCTCAAGGCCGTCTACCGGGACGACGTTGCCCCCGAGGCGCAGAAGAAGCAGATCGACGACGACATCGGAGACGACCTCGAGGTTCTGCTGCAGGCCACCGAGCTCGTCGTCACCACGCAGTTCGGCTCGACGTCGATGCTGCAGCGCAAGCTCCGGGTCGGCTTCGCCAAGGCCGGCCGCCTGATGGACCTGCTGGAGTCCAGGGGAGTGGTGGGCCCCTCAGAGGGCTCCAAGGCCCGCGACGTCCTGGTCAAGCCGGACGACCTTGCCGCGGTCCTGGCCGCCATGAAGGGCCAGGACGGCCCGGTCGCCCCCGATTCGCAGACGGCCGCGCTGAGCGAGAACGCAAACGCCAACATCGCCCAGGGCGGCTACGCGGAGGACCTGGTGGCCGCCGACCTGGACAACCGCACCCAGAGCGTCGACTACTACGACGGCGCCGACGGCCCCGGCGACGACGACGAGGGTTCCGAGGACGCCTGGTCGCTGACCGGACGGTAGCCGGCGGCGAGACGGTAGCCTAGGAAGGTGACTAGCGCCGAAACCAACGCCGGGTCCGCCCCGCGGATCTGGAACCTGCCCAACATCCTCACGATGCTGCGGATCGCGCTGGTGCCGTTTTTCGTCTGGTTCCTCCTCGCCGATGCCCCGGGCCTGGACGCGCAGAACGGCGCGTGGCGCTGGGCCGCCGTCGTCGTCTTCGCGGTGGCGATCTACACTGACAAGCTCGACGGCGACATCGCGCGCAGCCGCGGGCTAATCACCGACTTCGGCAAGATCGCGGACCCGATCGCGGACAAACTGCTGATCGGCTCGGCCCTGGTGATGCTTTCCCTGCTCGGCGAACTGCCCTGGTGGGTCACGGTCCTGATCCTCGTGCGCGAGTGGGGCGTCACGGCGCTGCGCTTCTTCGTGATCCGCTACGGCGTGATTCCGGCATCCCGCGGCGGCAAGCTCAAGACCGTCGTGCAGACCGCGGCGATCTTCCTGTACGTGATGCCGCTGGCCTCGATTGCGCCGTGGCTGGGATTCCTGGCCTTCGCGGTCATGATGGCCGCCCTGGCGATCACGGTCTGGACCGGCGCCGAATATGTCGTTGAAGCCCTCAAGCTGCGCGCCAGCGGCATCCGGGCCAAAAAGCAGCAGGTCCAGGAGGGGACGCCATGAGCAATCCGCAGCCGAACGCCCACCCGGGGCTGCACCCGAATCTGCACCGGCTCGCCGAGCAGGCTGTGGCCCGCGCCATTGAGCGCGGGCTGACCGTGGCCACGGCTGAGTCGCTCACCGCCGGAATGGTGGCCGCCGTGCTGGCCGATACCCCCGGTGCGTCCGGCATGCTGCAGGGCGGTGTGGTCGCCTATGCGAACTCGGTCAAGGCCAGCATCCTGGGCGTGTCCCGCGAACTCCTCGACGCCGCCGGGTCGGTGGACGGTCAGGTTGCCGCGGCGATGGCCGCCGGTGCGCGCACCGCGTGCGGTACCGACGTCGCCGTGGCCACCACCGGGGTGGCGGGCCCGGAGGCGCACGACGGCAAGGATGTGGGAACCGTTTTCATCGGACTCGCCACGGCAGAAGGCGCGACGTCGTTCGCGTACCACTTCGAGGGGAGCCGCCAGGAGATCCGGGCGCTGGCGTGCGGCGCCGCCCTGGAGCGCCTGCTCGAAGCCCTATCGCCGGCAAGCTACCGCGGGTAAAGTTGCCGGGAACAAAAGTTGATTCCGAATAGTTGTTACATTGTGTCGCCCCCGAATAAGGGTGGCGCCTAGGATGAAATCATCACAACGTTCGCACTAAACCGCGAACAACACATACGAGGGAGCAAGGCGATACAGATGGTAAAGCAGCCCGTATCCGTAAACGGCGTTGTCCGCTGGAAGGATGTGGGCCTCGCCGATCAGGCAAAGAGCGAACAGAAGGAGCGCAAGATGGTTGTACTTCGTCACGAAATCGGTGATGTCCTGCGCGATGTCCGCCAACGCCAAGGCCGTACCCTCCGCGAAGTCTCGCACAGTGCCCGTGTATCCCTGGGCTACCTGAGTGAAGTGGAACGCGGCCAGAAGGAAGCCTCCTCGGAGCTGCTCTCCTCGATCTGCTCGGCCCTCGACGTCCCGTTGTCCAGCATGCTCCGCGAAGTCAGCGACCGCGTCGCCGTGGCCGAGGGCGTAGCGGTACCGGACACCGTGCCCCAGGAATTTGCGCAGCGCTACGGCCGTGACCTGGACCGTGAACTCAACACCGAGCTGAACGACGAGCTGGCCACAGGCCTGCTCTCCGGGGCCCGCTAGCCCCACTCCATTCGATCCAAAGGAAGGTCCCCGGCGGTGTGCCGGGGACCTTTTCCGTGTCCTGGAGCCATATGTTCTGGCCGGTGCTCCTTCGCCGGAGCGGCTTAGAGGCCTTCGTCGCGCGGGAAGCCGTCGCGTTCGTAGGTGGCGTTGAGCTTCGCCATGTAGCCGGCGAAGGCTTCCAGTTCCCCGGCCGGCCACTCTGCCAGCCGTTCGCGGAAGACCTCGCGGCGCGCATCCTGGACCAGGTGCATCTTCTCCTCGCCCTTGGCCGTCAGGCTGATGGCCTGGGCGCGGCCGTCCAGCGGGTCGGCTTCCTTTGATACCAGGCCGAGGCCTTCCAGGAAGGCGACCTGGCGGCTCACCGAGGGCTTGCCGACGCCGATGCAGGAGGCCAGTTCGGTCAGCCGGATGGGGCCCTTGGTCCGAAGGACCGACAGCAGCCCGTACGCCGCAGGCTCCATCTCGGGGTGGACTTGGCGGGAGAGCTGCTGCGACATGGAACGGGCACGCCGCCACAGCAGGCTCAACTGGCGCTCGACGGCGGCCAGCGCCTCCTCCGCGGCGGGTTCGCCGGTCCCGGAAATTGGCGCCGGATCCGGGGCGGCGTCGCTTGGGTTGCTCATAGCAACCATTCTAGGGTCCGCGCCCGTGAGAGACTTTATCGGTGAGAATCAGCGACTTCTGGCGGCTTATGGACGACGAGTTCGGGGCGGGATATTCCCGGGTCCTCAGCAGCTCCCTGGTGCTGGCGGGTGTGGGCGGACGCACCGCGGACCAGGCGCTGAGCGCGGGCGTACCGCCCAAACAGGTCTGGCTGGCGCTCTGCGATGTCCAGGATGTGCCCGCCGAACGGCGGCTCGGCCGCGACGTTAAGCCGCGCTGACCGGGCCCTCCCCGGCGCCGCGCCGGCACCGGTCCGGCACCGGTCGTCGGGCATCGGACGACTGACACGCCGCTGCGATTGTTCGAATATCTGTTCGGGTCGGGCTATGCTTTTTTCAGAGCGTTATCCACATACGCGACGGCGGCGGCAACTTTGTCAGTGGCTGCCACTAGCGTCAGGGATGACATAACAACGGCCGCGACGGCCACTCTCCAGCGAGAAAGTATTAGAGGTGTGAATCATGGCCGCAGCCCCGGATCGCCAGAAGGCGCTCGACGCAGCGCTAGCCCAGATTGACAAGCAGTTCGGCAAGGGCTCCGTCATGCGCCTGGGCGACGAAGTCCGCGCACCCATCGAGGTCATCCCCACCGGCTCCATCGCACTGGACGTGGCCCTCGGAATTGGCGGCCTGCCCCGCGGCCGCGTCGTCGAGATTTACGGCCCTGAGTCCTCCGGTAAGACCACCGTCGCGCTGCACGCCGTGGCCAACGCCCAGCGCCAGGGCGGCATCGCCGCATTCATCGACGCCGAGCACGCCCTCGACCCGGAATACGCCGCCAAGCTCGGTGTGGACACCGACGCGCTGCTCGTCTCCCAGCCGGACACGGGTGAGCAGGCGCTTGAAATCATGGACATGCTGATCGGCTCCGGCTCGCTGGACGTGATCGTCATCGACTCCGTCGCCGCTCTGGTACCCCGCGCCGAAATCGAAGGCGACATGGGCGACAGCCACGTCGGCCTGCAGGCGCGGCTGATGAGCCAGGCGCTGCGTAAGATCACCGGCCGGTTGAGCCAGACCAAGACCACGGCAATCTTCATCAACCAGCTGCGCGAGAAGATCGGCGTGTTCTTCGGCTCCCCGGAAACCACCACCGGCGGTAAGGCGCTGAAGTTCTACGCCTCGATCCGCATCGACGTCCGCCGCATCCAGACCCTCAAGGAGGGCGCGGACTCTGTCGGCAACCGGACCAAGGCGAAGATCGTCAAGAACAAGATGGCTCCGCCCTTCAAGATCGCCGAATTCGATATCATCTACGGCCAGGGCATCTCCCGCGAGGGCGGCATCATCGATATGGGTGTCGAGCACGGCCTGATCAAGAAGTCCGGCTCGTGGTTCACCTACGACGGGGACCAGCTGGGCCAGGGCATGGAGAACTCCCGGCGATTCCTGCGGGACAACCCGGAACTCGCCGCCGAACTCGAGCGCCTGATCAAGGAAAAGCTCGGCGTCGGCGTCAAGGCCGCCGACCCGGAGGAATCACCGAAGCTGAAGGCCGTTGACGGCTTCTAACAGCCGGGCCTCCGCCGCACGACGCCGTAAGGGGTCAGGATTCTCTTCCCGGAATCCTGGCCCCGGCGTCGTTGACGGCCCCGGCGACCCGCACCGGACCGTGCAGCCGGCGCCCGAGCAGGATGCCGACGCTGATCCCGCCGCCGTGGCACGCGCCGTCGTGCTGCGGCAGCTGACCAACTCGCCCAAGAGCCGGCTGCAGCTTTCCCGCAAGCTGGCCGAGCGCAACATCCCGGACGACGTGGCCGAGGCCGTCCTTGACCGCTTCGAAGAGGTCGGCCTCATCGACGACGCCGAGTTCGCCGATATGTGGGTGCGGAGCAGGTCCCAGACGCGGAAGCTGGCCAAGGGCGCCCTGCGCCGGGAGCTGGCTGAGAAGGGCATCGACGAGGAGACCGCTGCCGGCGCCCTCGAACAGCTCAGTGACGAGGACGAGGAAACCGCGGCGCGGGAACTCGTGGAACGCAAGCTGCGCAACGCGAGGGGACTGGAAGACCGTGCCGAGCGGGACAAAACGGTGCGTCGGCTGGCCTCCATGCTCGCGCGAAAGGGCTACCAGCCGTCGCAGGCCTTCCGGATCGTGGGGGAGGTCCTGGACGCTGGCCTCAAAGAGCAGGACGGCGGTGCCTGATGCGAGGCCCTTCGCGGCATCGAAACGAGGCATCCGCGAATACGGCCACGCCGAACCGGTACCCTTAACAGGTGAGTTTGACCATTCCTTCCCCCGCCGCCGGCGGAGCCCCTTATCCGGATGAGACTGCCCCGGCCCGCACCTACCAGGTGCGGACCTTCGGCTGCCAGATGAACGTGCACGACTCCGAGCGGATGTCCGGAATGCTCGAAGCCGCCGGTTACGTCCGCTCCGAAGGCGAACTGGCCGACGTCGTCGTCTTCAACACCTGCGCGGTGCGGGAAAACGCCGACAACAAGCTCTACGGCAACCTCGGCATCCTCCGCCCGGTCAAGGAAGCCAACCCCGGCATGCAGATCGCCGTTGGCGGCTGCCTGGCGCAGAAGGACCGCGAAACCATCCTCAAGAAGGCGCCCTGGGTCGACGCCGTCTTCGGAACGCACAACGTCGGCGCCTTGCCCGCCCTGCTGGACCGCGCACGCCACAATGACGAGGCGCAGCTGGAAATCCTGGAATCGCTCGATGTGTTCCCCTCGACGCTGCCCACCAAGCGTGACTCCGTCTATTCCGGCTGGGTCTCCATCTCGGTCGGCTGCAACAACACCTGCACCTTTTGCATCGTCCCCGCGCTGCGCGGCAAGGAAAAGGACCGCCGGCCCGTCGACATCCTCGCCGAAATCCAGGCCCTCGTCGACGACGGCGCCATCGAAGTCACACTGCTGGGCCAGAACGTGAACTCCTACGGCGTCGAGTTCGGCGACCGGCAGGCGTTCTCCAAGCTGCTGCGCGCCTGCGGCGAGATCTCCGGGCTGGAGCGCGTCCGGTTCACCAGCCCGCACCCGGCCGCCTTCACCGACGACGTCATCGACGCCATGGCCGAGACCCCCAATGTCATGCCGCAACTGCACATGCCGCTGCAGTCCGGCTCGGACAAGGTGCTCCGGGAGATGAAGCGGTCCTACCGTTCCACCAAGTTCCTCGGCATCCTGGACAAGGTCCGGGAGAAGATCCCGCATGCCGCCATCTCCACCGACATCATCGTCGGGTTCCCCGGTGAAACCGAGGAGGACTTCCAGGCCACGCTCGACGTCGTGGAGAAGTCCCGCTTCGCCACCGCCTTCACCTTCCAGTACTCCAAGCGGCCCGGCACGCCTGCCGCGGAACTCCCGGACCAGCTGCCCAAGGCCGTGGTCCAGGAACGCTTCGAACGGCTCACCGCCCTGCAGGACCGGATCGCCGCCGAGGAGAACGCCCGCCAGCTGGGCCGCCGCGTCGAGGTCATGGTGACTGCGCAGTCGGGCCGAAAGGCCGGGGAAACCCACCGCCTCTCCGGCCGCGCCCAGGACCAGCGCCTAGTGCACTTCTCCGTGCCGGACGGCGCCGAAGCACCCCGCCCCGGAGACCTCGTCACGGTGACAATCACCGAGGCCGCGGCGTTCCACCTCGTCGCCGACCCGGCCACTGCCGACGACTACAGCCTGCGCCGCTCACGCGCCGGCGACGCCTGGGACCGGTCCCAGGCCGATTCCTGCGGCGCTCCGGCCGCCGGCAGCGGCTCGGGAGGCACATCCGGCGTTTCGCTGGGCATGCCGAGCCTCCCGGTCCGCGGCCGCTAACCCCGTGCCCGCCCCCGCCCCTTACGACGGCCCCGACCCTGCCGGCGCCCCCGACGATTCCGCGGCACCGGGAAACTCCGGCGCCGCGGAACCGACACCGCCGGTCATCGCCGTCGTCGGGCCCACCGGCTCCGGAAAGTCGGATCTGGCTGTCTCGCTGGCACTGGCCCTCGACGGCGAGGTCGTCAACGCCGACGCCATGCAGTTCTACCGCGGCATGGACATCGGTACGGCCAAGATCACCGCCGCCGAACGCCGGGGAGTGCCGCACCACCTGCTGGACATCCTCGATGTGACCGAGGAGGCCAGTGTCTCGGACTTCCAGCAGCAGGCGAGGGCCGTGATTGCGGACATCCACGCCCGGGGCAAACGGGCCATCCTCGCCGGCGGCTCAGGCTTATACGTCCGCGCCGCCCTGGACGTGCTCGAATTCCCCGGAACCGACCCCGCCATCCGGCGCCGCCTGGAAGCGGAGGAAGCAGCGGCCGGCCTCGCGCCGCTGCGTACCCGGCTGGAACTCGTGGATCCGATCTCGGCCGGGCGGCTGGGTGATGCCCGCCGCGTCATCCGGGCACTGGAGGTCTTCGAACTGACCGGGCGGCCCTTCAGCTCCTTCATGCCCACGCGCGAGTACTTCCAGCCGGCCGTGCAGATCGGGCTCCAGGTGGACCGCGAACAGCTGCGGGCACGCCTAGCCGCCCGGGTCCACGCGATGGTGCAGCAGGGGCTGCTGGCGGAGGTCCGGCGCCTCGACGCCGAAGGGCTGCGCCGCGGCAAGACCGCCTCGCGGGCACTGGGCTACGCGCAGTTCCTGAAAGTCGTCGACGGCGCGGCGGACCAGGAGCAGGCCGCCGAAGAGACCATTGTCGCGACCCGGCAGTTCGCCCGGCGCCAGCTCACCTGGTTCCGCGCCGACCCCCGGATCAACTGGCTTGACTGGCAGGACCCCGGACTGCTGGCGAAGGCCGCTGCGCTCTCCCGCTGAAGATCTCCCGCTGAAGATCTCCCGCTGAAGATCTCCCGCTGAAGCCACCGCCAAAGATCCATCGCTACGGATCCCGGCGCTGCGGCTTTTGACGGGGTGGCCGGTGTCACGGTTCCGTCCCGGCCTGGCCGGAACGGTAACCTTGGAGCATGGACGAAACCCTTGCCACGGCCGCTGACCACCATGCTGCTTCAGGCACTGCCGCGCTCGGCGGCCTGAAGTTCTCGAAGGGCCACGGAACCGGCAACGACTTCGTCCTGATCGCGGACCCCAACGGTGCCCTCTCCGTCACCCCGGAGCAGGTCGCCGCCCTCTGCGACCGCCACCGCGGCATCGGTGGCGACGGACTCATCCGCGCCGTTCCCTCTCGGCTGCTCGCCGAAGGCCGGGAGCTGCTTGGCGACCACCCCGGGGCCGAATGGTTCATGGACTACCGCAACGGTGACGGCTCGCTGTCGGAAATGTGCGGCAACGGCGTCCGCGTCTTCGTCCACTTCCTCATCAACGAGGGGCTGGTCGACCTGCCGGCCGGCGAGTCGCTCACCATCGGAACCCGCGGCGGTGTGAAGACCGTGGTCCGGACGGCGGCCGGCTACGCCGTGGACATGGGCCCCTGGGAGTTCATCTTCCCGGGAGAAGCAACCGCGCGGGCCATGGATTCGCTGGTCAGCGCCGACGGTCTGGAAGTCGCCAGGCCCGCGCTGTCCGTAAGCATGGGGAACCCGCACACCGTGGTCGCGCTGGCGGAACTCGCGGAACTCGACGCCACGGACCTCTTCAGGGCACCCCGCGTCGACCCGGTGCCGCCGCACGGGACCAACGTTGAGTTCGTCGTGCCGTCCGAGCCGCTCGTTCACGACGGTGTCGGGACCATCACCATGCGCGTGCACGAAAGGGGAGTGGGGGAGACCCTGTCCTGCGGGACCGGCGCCTGCGCCGCCGCCGTCGCGATCCGGCACTGGGCCGGCCAGGGCGCCCCGGACACCTGGAACGTTGCGGTTCCCGGCGGCGTCGTCGGCGTGAAATTCTTCCTCGCCGCGGACGGCCACGAGCACGTGGAGCTTAGCGGCCCGGCCGTGATTGTTGCTAGCGGGACGCTTTCCTGACCCGCAGGATCCGGAAGGATTTTGACGTGCTCTCGCGGGTGACGCTGAAGCTGCTGTCGAGCTCCGCCGTCAGCCAGCGCTGAAGCGAATCCGAACCAAGGTTCTTCTGGACCACCAGCCAGGCCGACCCGCCCGGGGCAAGGCGCGGCAGCCAAAGCAGCAGCAGGGCGTGGAGTTCGTCCTTGCCGATCCGGATGGGCGGGTTGGACCAGATCGTGTCGAAGCGCAGTTCCGGGTCGACGTCCCCGGGTGCGCTGGCCGTGACATTCTCCAGCCCCAGCAGGGCCGCATTTTCATTCGTCAGCGCCACGCAGCGCTCATTGACATCCACCGCATAAACCCGGGCATGGGGCGCCCTCAGGGCCATGGTCAGCGCGATCGGCCCCCAGCCGCAGCCGATGTCCAGCAGGTTTCCCTGCGGTGCCGGGGCCGGGACGTCGGCCAGCAGGACGGCGGTCCCTTTATCGATTCCATCCGGGCTGAAGATTCCCGAGGACGTCTGCAGTTGCCGCTGCTCGCCGGCAAGCTCCACGGTCAGTGGCTTGCGGGTGAACGGCCCGGCGGGCTGGGCGCTGAAATAGTGTGCAGACTCCATAACTGGCCAGATTAGTTGGCGGTCCGGCGGTATGGGAAACCGGCCCGGACACGCCGGCGACCGGCACAGCCCCGCCGCGCCGTGGCCACCGCACGGTCTGCTAATCTTAAAAACATGATCCTTAACTTCAAGTAACCGGCACGGGCCTTCGATTCGTTGTCGAATGTCCCGTCCCCGCAGCGACGCAGGTAGTTACCTTCCGCTCAGTGCGCCCCCTCCGTGATGCAAATGCCTCACCCGCTGGCGCCAGACCACTTGGAGTCAAGCCTTGAAGCCAAAGGGCTTTAAACCAAAGCAGTGCCCGGCAGCAGTTGCCGCAGTGCTGAACGGACCGTTTCTCCCCGCCACACGGCGCCATCAGACGCCATTCCCCTCCCATATCCACCGCCCCGCTCCCTTGTTTAGCGCTTTGCCAGGGAGCCCCGCCCGGCCAGCGGCGCCGCAGCCGCCAGGCAACCCAGGAGGCACGGATGACCAATAGTCGTCAGCCCAGCGCGAATACCGCGCCACGAAACACCGAACAGCACTATTCTGAAGTTGTAGACCCTTCAAAGGAGACCATGACCAGTCAGCCCAACACCGGACCCGATTCAGCCGCCCAGGACATGAGCCCTGCGGAAATCCAGGCTGTCATCGACCGGATCCTCTCCAAAGACGCCCCTGCCCCGAAGACCGGACGCAGCGCCGACGCCGGGCACCCCGGCGAGTCCAGGGCGGTGTTCGGCAAGGCCCAGGCGATTTCGCGGCTGGATGAGGAACACAGCAGCTACGACGGCGACCAACAGGACCTCGAGGAGCGCCACGCGCTGCGCCGAACCGCAGGCCTGTCGACGGAACTCGAAGATGTCACCGAAGTCGAGTACCGGCAGCTGCGCCTCGAGCGCGTTGTGCTTGCCGGGCTCTGGACAGAAGGCACCCTCGCCGATGCCGAGAACTCCCTGCGCGAACTGGCAGCCCTCGCGGAAACGGCCGGTTCCGAGGTGCTCGACGGGCTCGTCCAGCGCCGCGCCAAGCCCGACCCTGGCACCTTCCTGGGCTCCGGCAAGGCCCAGGAGCTCAAGGACATCGTGATGTCCACCGGCGCCGACACGGTGGTGGTCGACGCCGAACTCGCCCCCTCCCAGCGCCGCAGCCTGGAAGACATCGTCAAGGTCAAAGTCATCGACCGCACGGCCCTGATCCTGGACATCTTCGCCCAGCACGCCAAGAGCCGCGAGGGCAAGGCCCAGGTGGAACTGGCGCAGCTCGAATACCTGCTCCCGCGCCTGCGCGGCTGGGGTGAGTCGATGTCCCGCCAGGCCGGTGGCCAGGTGGGCGGCGCCGGAGCCGGCATGGGTTCGCGCGGCCCCGGTGAAACCAAGATCGAGCTGGACCGCCGCCGGATCCGCACCCGGATGGCCAAGCTGCGGCGCGAAATCGCCGCGATGAAGCCGGCCCGGGAAACGAAGCGGGCCAACCGGCGTCGTAATGCCGTGCCGTCGGTGGCGATCGCCGGCTACACCAACGCCGGTAAGTCCTCGCTGCTGAACCGCCTGACCGACGCCGGCGTCCTGGTGGAGAACGCCCTGTTCGCCACCCTGGACCCGACGGTCCGCAAGGCCGAAACCTCGGACGGCCTGGGGTACACCCTCGCCGACACCGTGGGCTTTGTCCGCTCGCTGCCGACCCAGCTCGTGGAGGCCTTCCGCTCCACCCTGGAGGAGGTCGCCGACTCGGACCTGATCCTGCACGTCGTCGACGTCTCCCACCCAGATCCGGAAGGCCAGATTGCGGCCGTCCGCAAGGTGTTCAGCGAAGTCGACGCCCGCAAGGTGCCGGAAATCATCGTCCTGAACAAGGCCGACGCCGCCGACCCGTTCGTGATCGAACGGCTCAAGCAGCGCGAGCCGCGCCACGTTGTGGTCTCGGCCCGCACCGGGGAAGGCATCCCGGAGCTGCTCAAGGCCATCAGCGAGGGCATTCCGCGGCCCAGCGTCAAGATGGAACTGATGATCCCGTACAACCGCGGGGACCTGCTCAGCAAGCTGCACGAGACCGACGCCGAGATCATCAGCCTCGACCACGAGGAGACCGGCACCCGAGCCGTGGTGATGGTGCGCGAGGGGCTCGCGGCCGAACTGGATTCCTTCGTCAGCAATGACTGAACCAGCGGTGGCCGAGGGGGCGGCCGCGCCGTCCGAAAGCGCGCCGTCCGGAAGCGGCCCGGCTAAAGGCAAGGCTAAAAGCGGTCCGTCCGGCGAGCAGTTCGTGGTTGAACTGCTCGACCGGGCGGTCGCCGGCATGGGCGGCCAGAGCCGCGACGGCCAGCACGAAATGGCACGGCAGGTGGCGCGCGCGATCGAGACCGGCGACCACCTGCTGGTCCAGGCCGGCACCGGCACCGGCAAATCCCTGGCCTACCTGATTCCGCTGATCGCCCACTCGCTGGTCAGCGACAAGCCCACCCTTGTCTCCACCGCCACCCTGGCACTTCAGACCCAGATTGTCGGCAGGGACCTGCCCCGGCTGCTCAAGACCATCACCCCGGCCCTGGAGCGGCCGGTGAAGGTCGCACTGGTCAAGGGCCGGTCCAACTATGTCTGCCGCCATAAGCTCGAAGGCGGCTTCCCCTCCGAGGAACCGTCCGAGGGCCAACTGTTCTCCCTCGGCGAGGACACCTCGGTGCCGCACTTCGCGGCCGCGATGGGCGGCCCGTCCTCGCAGCTCGGCAAGGAAGTGGTCCGGCTCCGCGAATGGGCCGAGGACACCCAGACCGGGGACCGCGACGAGCTCATGCCGGGCGTGACCGACCGTGCCTGGCGGCAGGTCTCCGTTACCTCCATGGAGTGCCTGGGCGCGCAGAAGTGCCCGCTCGCCGCCGAATGCTTCAGCGAACTCGCCCGCCAGAACGCCGCCGACGCCGATGTGGTGGTTACCAACCACGCCATGCTGGCCGTCAGCGCCTTCGAGGGCCTGGCCGTGCTGCCCGAATACGACGTCGTGGTGGTGGACGAGGCGCACGAACTGCAGGACCGGGTCACGGGCGCCGTGTCCGGCCAGCTGTCCGTGGCCATGGTCCACGCCGCCGCCTCCGGCGCCCGCAAGCACGCCGGGATCACGGTAGATGCGCTCAATAACGCCGCGTCCAACCTTGAGCTCGCCATCGAGGGCGTTCCCAGCGGCCTGATGCCGAACGGACTGAACAGCGAACAGCTCGACTGCGTGGACCAGCTGCGCGACGCCTGCCGCGCCGCGCTCTCCGATTCAAAGGGGGACAGCGCCAACACGGCCGACGGCGGCCGGCAGCTTGCGCGGTCCCGGCTGATGGTGATCCTGGAACTGTGCGAACGGCTTCTGGCCGCCAAGGAGAACCGCGAGGTGGTCTGGTTCTCCCGCAACAGCAGCTTCGACCCGCAACAGGGCTACTCGCAGCCCGATGACTCCGCGCCGGCCCTGATCAACATCGCCCCGCTCAGCGTCGCCGGTCGGCTCCGCGAGGGACTGTTCGCCGACCATACAGTCGTCCTGACATCGGCAACCCTGGCGATCGGTTCGGCTTTCGAGCCGGCGGCCGGAGGGCTCGGCCTGGTGGGCCCGGGCGCACCCAGCTGGACGGGCGTCGACGTCGGTTCGCCCTTCGAATATCCGAAGCAAGGCATCCTCTACGTTGCCAAGCACCTGCCCAAGCCGGGCCGGGGAACATCCCCGGAAGCCCTCGATGAGCTCGAGAAGCTGATCCGTGCCTCCGGCGGCGGCGCCCTGTGTCTCTTCTCTTCCCGGCGCGCCGCCGAGGATGCGGCCGAGGCGATGCGTCCCCGGCTGGGCCTGAGCATTCTCTGCCAAGGCGAGTCGACCATGACCGCGCTCGTGAAGCAGTTCGCCGATGAGCCGGACACCTGTCTCTTTGGCACCATGTCGCTCTGGCAGGGCGTCGACGTGCCCGGGAACTCCTGCCGCCTGGTGGTGATTGACAGGATCCCGTTCCCGCGGCCGGACGATCCATTGATGACCGCCCGCTCCCGGGCTGTGGCCCAGTCCGGCGGCAACGGCTTCATGAGCGTCTCGGCGACCCACGCGGCCATCCGCCTCGCCCAGGGCGCCGGCCGGCTGATCCGTTCGACGTCGGACAAGGGCGTGGTGGCGGTCCTCGATTCCAGGCTGTCCACCGAACGGTACGGAGCGTTCCTCCGGGCCGCCCTGCCCCCCTTCTGGCCCACTACCGACACCTCGGTGGCCTTGGCCGCCCTGGAACGCCTCGCCAAGGAGAGCCCCAAGCAGCCCGCCACGTAACCGGTGAAGCGGCCCGCCACGCAGGCTGCCGTCGGCCGGGGCCGGGCCGGGGGTATGTGGGCCGGCGCTTGCGTTCCCGCCCGCTTTTCCGCGCCCGGGACCGGCACTGCCGGGTCACCGCGGCACCGCGCGGGCGGGCGCGCTGTCAGTGTGCCAAGAACCGGGCGGGAGCGCAGAAGGCCCCGTCCGGAACTGCGGACGGGGCCTTCGAGCTGCCGGGAGATGGGCCGGCCGGAGAGTGGTGTGGCAGGGGCGCTACAGGGAGCGCAGCACCGAGACGACCTTGCCCATAATGACGGCATGGTCGCCGAGGATCGGCTCGTACTGGGTGTTCTGCGGGAGCAGCCAGGTGTGGCCGTCCCGCTGGCGGAACGTCTTGACCGTTGCCTCGTCATCGAGCAGGGCGGCCACGATGTCCCCGTTGACGGCATCGTTCTGACGTCGGACGACGACCCAGTCGCCGTCGCAGATGGCGGCGTCGATCATCGAATCGCCTGCCACCCGGAGCATAAACAGTTCGCCGTGGCCCACCAGTTGGCGCGGCAGGGGCATCACGTCCTCCACCACCTGGTCGGCCAGGATCGGCCCGCCGGCGGCGATACGGCCCACGAACGGCACCATGGCCGTGTCCGTGGCGCTGGCAAGCTCCGAGACGGCGAGGCCGCCGACAGCCCGCAGGCCGCTGGACTTCTCCACGCCGGAAATCCTGGTCGTGCCTTCATCCAGTGTCAGCGGCATGAGGACTTCCATGGCGCGCGGCCGCTTGGGGTCCCGCCGCAGGTAGCCGAGCTTTTCCAGTTGCGAGAGCTGGTGGGTGACGCTGGAGAGGCTGGCGAGCCCGACCGTGTCGCCGATCTCGCGCATCGAGGGCGGGTAACCGTTGTCCGTCACGGAACGCTGGATGGTCTCCAGGATCTTTTTCTGCCGGACGGTCAGGCTTTTCGGCGCCCGGCCGGTTTGGGGGCTGCGCTGGGAAGCCCTCCCGCCGGCGGCTTGTGCTGCCATGTTCGCCATGCCTTTCCATTCCGCCCGGCCGCTGTGGCTACCGGGACCTGCCGAGCTGAAAATGTCAGACCCCGCTGATCAACTGATGTTCATCAACACAAGTGGTTGTCCTGTGATTCAAAAGTAGGCCAGCCGACAAGGTTTTTCAAACATTTGTTCTAGCGAGTCTCGACAATGTTCGTTCATAAGTGCTAAAACAGGAACAGCGAAGTTCGAATATGTGTTCGAAGCTTCACCCTTGGGTCGGTCCGCTGGTTTCGGTTCTGTATTCGAAGTTTCGGGTTTGAGGGTTCGCATTCAAGGGTTTTGCGTTTGAAGGTTAGGCCGGTTGGCGGCAGGTACGAGGAGTACGCCGGGCGGCACAGGTATTTCCAGTGGCACAGACAAGTCCAGGAGGGCTCAGCTCATGTCAGCAGTAAGCGCTATTTCCGGTTCGCTGGTTTCCATCCCCATGGAGGCCGCACCCGCGGCACCAGCCCGGCAGGCTCGGCTGCGGCTGACCCGCCGCGGTCGGTTCGTCTTCTTCGGGCTGCCGCTGGTTCTGTTGGCCGTGCTCGTCCTGTCACTGTCCGGCTTCCTGAATGCTCCGGCCAAAGCCGCCGACTCGGCCGCGGAGCTCTCGCTCACCCCGACGGTCACCGTTACGGTCCAGCCGGGGGAGTCACTCTGGGCCATCGCCGGTGCCGTCGCCCCGGAGCGCGACCCCCGTGACGTGGTCGCCGACATCGTTCAGCTCAACAACCTCGGAGCCGGCCGCGTCCTCCCCGGCCAGCAGCTCTACGTACCCTCCAAGTAAGCCCTACCCGGGCGAGTGGCGCGCCGGGCCATCGGTGCCGCCGGGCGGCCATTCGCGGTCACAGTTTCGGGGCGGGGCCGGGTCTCACTTAAACTGGGCAAGTGACTGACCAGCTAGAGCGCCTCAACCGACTGCCCCTCCGGACCAATCTGCGGGGACTGCGCCCCTACGGTGCGCCCCAACTGGATGTCCCCATCCTGCTGAACGTCAACGAAAACACCCACGGAGTCCCGGCGGACGTCCGCGCCGCCATCGCCGAAGCCGTGACGGAGGCCGCTGCGGGACTGAACCGCTACCCGGACCGCGAGTTCACCGAACTGCGGGAAGCCCTCGCCGAGTATCTCGGCCACGGACTGGACGCCACGAACATCTGGGCAGCAAATGGCTCGAACGAAGTACTGCAGCAAATCCTCCAGGCCTTCGGTGGCCCGGGACGGACCGCGCTCGGCTTCCCTCCCACTTACTCGATGTACCCGCTGCTCGCCGCTGGCACAGACACCGAATACATCGTCGGTGTACGCGCCGAGGACTACGGGCTGAGCGCCGACTCGGCGGCCCGCCAGGTCAGGGAGCTGAAGCCCAACGTCGTCTTCCTCTGTTCGCCGAACAACCCCACCGGCACGGGCCTGGGGCTTGACGTGGTCGAGGCGGTCTACGAGGCCGGAGAAGCAAGCCAGACCATCGTCATCGTCGACGAGGCCTACCACGAGTTCGCCCACGACGGGACGCCGAGCGCCCTGGCGCTGCTGCCCGGCCGGGAGCGGCTGATCGTCTCACGCACCATGAGCAAGGCCTTCGCCCTGGCCGGCGCCCGGCTCGGCTACATGGCGGCGGCGCCGGAGGTGACGGATGCCCTGCGGCTGGTCCGGCTGCCGTATCACCTCTCCGCCATCACCCAGGCGACGGCGCTGGCCGCCCTGCACCACCGCGTCGCGCTGATGGCAGACGTCGAGGACATCAAGCGCCAGCGGGACCGGATCGTGACGGAGTTGACCCGGATGGGCCTCAAGCCGGCCGCTTCGGATTCGAACTACGTTTTCTTTGGCGGCCTCGAGAACCCGCACGAGACCTGGCAGGGTCTGCTCGACGCCGGCGTCCTCATCCGCGACGTCGGCATTCCCGGCCACCTCCGCGTGACCGCCGGAACTGAGACGGAAACCACAGCGTTTCTGGAAGCCCTGGAACGGATCCTGACCGGCCACGAAGTACAGTCCGCCTAGACTTAAGCCAGGACCCACGCACACCGCCCCGTTCGCCGGGCGCCCGCCACATCCAAAGGACACCCACATGAGCAACACCGGATCAGCCGCTGCCCGGACCGCACGCATGGAGCGGACCACTAGCGAATCGTCCGTCCTGGTCGAGATCAACCTGGACGGCACCGGCGTCTCGGACATCAGCACCTCGGTACCGTTCTACGACCACATGCTGACCGCGCTGAGCAAGCACTCGCTGATCGACATGACGGTCAAGGCCACGGGCGACACCCACATCGACGTCCACCACACCGTGGAAGACGTCGCCATCACCTTCGGCGAGGTCCTCCGCACGGCGCTGGGCAATAAGGCCGGCATCCGCCGCTTCGGCGAGGCCACGGTCCCGCTGGATGAGGCGCTCGCGCAGGCCGTCGTCGACGTGTCCGGCCGGCCCTACCTGGTACACGCCGGCGAACCGGCCGGCCAGGAATACCACCTGATCGGCGGACACTTCACCGGGTCCTTGACCCGGCACGTCTTCGAAGCCATCACCCTGCACGCCGGGATCTGCCTGCACATGAATGTCACTGCCGGCCGGGACCCGCACCACATCGTCGAGGCCCAGTTCAAGGCCTTCGCCCGTGCGCTCCGGGCCGCCGTGGAGCCGGATCCCCGCGTCGAGGGCATTCCCTCCACCAAGGGCGCACTGTGACCGGCAAGGTGCTCCGGGACGGCGCCATCATCGACCCCGACGCCGCGAGGAAGCCGGCTTCGCCGGAGGGCAAGCCCACCGTCACCGTGCTCGACTACGGTTCCGGCAACGTCCGCTCGGCCGTCCGCGCCCTGGAACGCGCCGGCGCCGAGGTCATCCTCAGCTCCAAGCCCGAAGACGTGCTCAACGCCGACGGGCTCGTTGTCCCCGGCGTCGGTGCCTTCGAAACCGTCATGAACGAGCTCAAGGCCGTTGATGCCGTACGCATGATCGGCCGCCGCGTCGCCGGCGGCCGGCCCGTGCTCGCGATCTGCGTCGGGCTGCAGGTCCTGTTCGAAGCCGGCGTGGAACACGGCACCGTCGCCGAAGGCATGGGGGAGTGGCCCGGCAAGGTCGAGCTCCTCCCGGCCGAGGTCGTGCCGCACATGGGCTGGAACACGGTCACCGTGCCGGAGGGCTCCCGGCTCTTCGCCGGCGTCGAGAACGAGCGCTTCTACTTCGTGCACTCCTACGGCGTCCAGCACTGGGACTTCGACGTGATCCAGCCGCGCATGGCGGCCCCGCTCGTCACCTGGTCCGAGCACGGCGCCCCGTTTATCGCGGCGGTGGAAAACGGCCCGTTGTGCGCCACCCAGTTCCACCCGGAGAAGTCCGGCGACGCCGGTGCGCGCCTGCTGCGCAACTGGGTCGACAGTCTGCGTGGCGGCGCCAAAGCCCGCACCGGCCAGGCCGGCACCCCGGAACAGACCGCCTAGATGTGGTCCCTAGTCCTGATGGGGCTCGCCGGGCTGCTGGTCGGCGGCGCCTTGTCCTTCCGCCAGCAGAAAAGCCCGCTGTGGGTCCAGATCGTCTTCTACTTCCTGGCCGGGATGTCGCTGCTGGCCGCCTGGCTCTTGACCTTGCCGGGAAACTGACCCCTCCCGGGAAACTGGCCCCAGCCGGAAAACTGACCGGCCCGCAAGCACGCTCCCTATCCCGACCTGCCGCCCCAACACCGTGAGGACCCTACGATGACCACCGAAACCCCGCTGCCGGTACTCGAGCTGCTCCCCGCCGTCGACGTCGTCAGCGGCCAGGCCGTGCGCCTGGTCCAGGGCGAAGCCGGCAGCGAAACCAGCTACGGCACGCCGCTGGAAGCCGCGCTCAACTGGCAGGAACAGGGCGCCGAATGGGTCCACCTCGTTGACCTCGACGCCGCCTTCGGCCGAGGCTCCAACGCCGAACTGCTGCGCGAAGTCGTGGGCCGGCTGGACATCAAGGTCGAGCTCTCCGGCGGCCTGCGCGACGACGAGTCCCTGGAAAAGGCCCTGGAGCTCGGCGTCGCCCGGGTAAACCTGGGCACCGCGGCGCTGGAGAATCCCGAGTGGACGCAGCGGGTGATCGAGCGCTTCGGCGACAAGATCGCCGTCGGCCTCGACGTCCGCGGCACCACCCTCGCCGGCCGCGGCTGGACCAAGGAAGGCGGCGACCTCTGGGAGGTCCTCGGCCGCCTCGAAGAGGCCGGCTGCGCCCGCTACGTCGTCACCGACGTCACCAAGGACGGCACCTTGCAGGGACCCAACGTGGAGCTGCTGCGCCAAATGGTGGAGAAGACCGGCAAACCCGTCGTGGCTTCCGGCGGCATCTCCAGCCTCGAAGACCTCAAGGTCCTGCGCTCCCTCGTGCCGCTCGGCGTCGAGGGCGCCATCGTCGGCAAGGCCCTCTACAACGGGAACTTCACGCTGCCCGAGGCCCTCGACGTCGCCGGCCGCCGCTAGGCACGTCCCAGCCATGGAGCACAGCACCCAGCCCGCCGGGCGGCCGTTGCCCGGGCATATCGCTGCCGCCCTCGCCGGTGCCGGCGGCGCGACGGACTCGGCCGGGCAGCCCTGGGCGGGCCGCAGCCTCAGCGGTGACGACGCCAGGATCCACAACTTCGAGGACGACGACGGCGCCGCCGACGCCGGCTACCTGGCGGCGCTGGCAGCGCTGGCCGCCGGCCAGGGCGACGAGGCATCGGTAGTGGCATCCCTGGCGACCGCACGTGTCTTCGTGCCGATCCTCGCCCGGCTCGCCGAAGAAGGCGAGGCTGTGATCGGCCAGGAAGGCAAGGAACAGTACGGCGGGGAACTGCACGGGGACAAGCAGGCGGATATGGCCCTGGTGACCCTCAAGGCGCCCGACGGCCGGACCGCGCTGCCGGTGTTCACCTCGGCCGAAGCCCTGGCCGCGTGGCACCCCGAGGCCCGGCCCGTGGCGGTGTACGCGGCACGTGCCGCGCTCTCCGCCGTTGCCGAGGGCGGCGAACTGCTGGTGCTGGACCCCGGCTCCGCCGCCACCTTCGTGGTGCGCCGCCCGGCCGTGTGGGCGCTGGCCCGGCAGCACGCCTGGACGCCGAGCTACAGCGATCCGGCAGTGGCGGAAGCGGTCGAAGCGGCCGCGGCCGGTGTTCCGGCGCTCCGGCGCGTGGAAATTCGTCCCGGCGGTGGCGTTGCGTCGKCGCAGGCCGGCGGCAGGCAGCTTCCCGGCGGTGGCGCCGGTCCGGAGCTGCGCGTTGTGCTGTACCTTGAAGACGGACTCGACGCCGCCGCGGTGCAGTCCCTCGTGGCCGGCCTCAACGGAGCCTGGGCCCGGAATGAAACGTTTGCTGAACGGGTTGACTCGATCGAAATCAAGTTGCAGCGCGCAGCTCAATAGCCGACGGCCAGTTCGGAGACATCCCGGGGCTGCCGCAGGCAGTACTCAAAGGAATGCAGTTTCGTGAATTTCGCGCTTTACCGGGACCTGCTTGCCGTGAGGCCCATCAGGAACCTCCTGCTGGTCGGCATGGTCGCCCGCATCCCGCACTCCGCCGCAGGCGTGCTGTTGACCCTTCACATCGTCCTCACCCTGGGCCAGGGCTACGCCGCGGCCGGGGCGGCAGCCGCTGTCATGACGATCGGCATCGCCGTCGGCGCCCCGTGGCGCGGCCGCCGCGTGGATACCGTGGGTCTGCGGAGGGCGCTGATCCCGTCTGTCGTCTCCGAGACCGTCATCTGGTCGATCGTGCCGCACGTCAGCTATCAGCTGCTGCTGCCACTGGTCTTCGTGGGCGGCCTGCTGACGCTGCCGATCTTCAGCGTCGTGCGCCAGTCGCTGGGCATCCTGGCCAGCGGCGAGCAGCGGCGGACAGCTTTCGCCCTGGACGCGATCAGCACCGAACTGGTCTTCATGATCGGCCCCGCCGCAGGGGCCCTCGTCGCCACCGCGGGTTTCTCCGTGTTGGGCCTGACCGTGGTGGGGGTCGCCACTTCCCTGTCCGGCCTGTTCCTGATGTGGATCAACCCGCCCACCCGCAGTGCCGCGCCCGGCGTCGAACCGGATCCGGCCTTCGAAGCGGGCCAGCAGGAGGGTGCGGAGACGGCCCTCGTCGCCGCGGCACCCCATGTCCAGGAGGCTGCAGCGGAACTGGCGCCGCTGGCCGGCGCGGAACAGCGGCGGCAGAGCAGGCCCGGCTTGCGGCACAAGGTCATCCACAACTTCGCCTGGTTCACGGCCGCCRTCGCGGCGGTCTTCGCCGTCGCAGCCGGGGCGGGCATGGTGCTGAGCGGCACCGACGTCGGCATTGTCGCCGCCCTGCAGACGGGTGGCCATCAGGCCGAAATCGGCATCGTGTTCCTGTTCTGGTGCGCGGCATCGGTGCTGGGCGGCCTGGTCTACGGCGCCATGCACCGGCCCGTCTCACCGGTCCTGCTGCTGCTGGGCATGTCCGCACTGACCCTTCCAATGGCGTTCGCCCAGGACACCTGGACGCTCGCACTGCTCTCGCTGCTGCCGGGCCTGCTGTGCGCACCGGTGCTCTCTGCCGCGTCCGAGAAGGTGGCGGAACTGGTTGAGGAGGGCCGCCGAGGCGAGGCGATGGGCTGGTATGGCTCCGCCCTTACCGGCGGGGTGGCACTCGGCGCCCCGCTGGCCGGGCTTTTCATCGACGGCGTGGGCCCTGGCGCGGGCTTCGTCTCGGTGGGGCTGGCCGGCGTCGTGCTGTGCCTCGTGGGCCTGGTGCTGCAGCACCGCCGCCGGCGGCGGCTGGCCGCAGCCTGACCTGCCGCAACCCTGATAACGGAGGGTTAACGACGACGGCGGCGGGGGGCCCGCTGTGGTCCGCCCGCCGCCGTGGTCGTTGCCCGTTGGCCGTGGATGCCCGGCAGGTGCCGGCAAACGGGCCCTGTTGGCGGGCCCTGGTTGACTGGGCCTAGTTGACCGGTCCGGTGTACTTCTCGCCCGGACCCTTGCCCGGGGCGTCCGGAATGGCGGATTCCTCGCGGAAGGCCAGCTGCAGGGACCGCAGTCCGTCGCGCAACGGGCCGGCATGCTGGGAGCCGATCTCCGGGGCCGCGGCGGTGACCAGCCCGGCGAGGGCGGTGATCAGTTTGCGCGCCTCATCCAGGTCCTTGAGTTCCTCGGCGTTCTCCTCGGCGGCCAGGCCGAGCTTCACTGCGGCGGCACTCATCAGGTGCACGGCGGCGGTGGTAATGACTTCGATCGCGGGGACCTCGGAGATGTCGCGGATCTGCTGGGAAACATCGGCCTGGGCATCGGCCGGCTGGTAAACGTGTGAATTACTGTCTGGAGTGCTCATGCTGGTAAGCTTGTCACAGACCAACTGAATGTCGTTATTTCTGCAGAAGTCCACAAACGGAACAGAGACCCGGCGGCGCCACGTGCGTTGAGCCGGTATCTTTCTGTAGAATTGGTTTTCAGTTTGCAAGCGGAGTTCTCTCCCACCCGCGTCAGCCGCGAGTATTCCCTAGGAATCA
Source organism: Arthrobacter sp. 05N425 (assembly GCF_056397125.1). Classification (NCBI taxonomy): domain Bacteria; kingdom Bacillati; phylum Actinomycetota; class Actinomycetes; order Micrococcales; family Micrococcaceae; genus Arthrobacter; species Arthrobacter sp. 05N425. Next base: position 43,550 of record NZ_JBFTMU010000013.1, on the reverse strand, counting down.
AGGTTGCCGGGTACCTGGTCGGGCATTTTCTCCGGGCATTTAGCCTGGCGGGTATGCATGCCTCCTCCTCGCGGGGACGGCAGTACCGATCTTTGAGGCCTTCGATTGCTCCGGCAATTGGAGGCCTTCTTCATTTGCCGGCGGAGTACCCCTCACGAACACAGGAGCTTTAACATTAGCGAGCCAAGAATCAATGAGCGTATCCGCGTCCCCGAGGTGCGGCTGGTCGGCCCTGCAGGCGAACAAGTAGGCGTCGTCCGTATTGAGGATGCCCTGCGTTTGGCTGCCGAGTCGGATCTTGATCTCGTTGAAGTTGCACCGCAGGCCAAGCCTCCGGTGTGCAAGCTGATGGACTTTGGCAAGTACAAGTACGAAGCCGCCGTCAAGGCACGCGAAGCCCGGAAGAACCAGACCAACACGGTCCTGAAGGAAATCCGCTTCCGCCTGAAGATCGACACCCACGACTACGAGACGAAGCGCGGCCACGCGCTCCGCTTCCTCGGCGCCGGTGACAAGGTCAAGGCCATGATCCAGTTCCGCGGCCGTGAGCAGCAGCGCCCCGAGATGGGCATCCGCCTGCTCCAGCGCTTCGCTGACGACGTCGCCGAAGTGGGCGTCGTGGAGTCAAGCCCGCGCATCGACGGCCGCAACATGGTCATGGTTGTCGGACCGCTGAAGAACAAGGCAGAAGCCAAGGCAGAGGCCCGCCGTGCAACGCAGCGCGCAGAAGCCAAGGCCGAGAACGAAGCCAAGTCTTCGGGCGGAGGCCGCGTTGACACGTCCGCCCCCGAGGCACCCCTGACGCAGTCGCTTGCCGACCTGCTGCCGGAGGGCTACCAGGTCCGGACTGAGGCGCCCAAGGCTGAGGAAGCCGCGACGGAGGCTCCGGCAACGGAAGCCCCCGCCGCTGAGGCGCCCAAGGCTGAGGAAGCCGCGACGGAGGCTCCGGCGACGGAAGCCCCCGCCCAGGAAGAGCCGAAGCAGGAGGCCCCCAAGGCCCCCAAGGCGGCTGCTCCGAAGCAGGCAGCTCCGAAGGCCGCCGCGAAGCCCGCAGTGACCAAGGCGCCGGCCGCTCCCAAGGCTGCAGCACCGAAGGCACCTGCGGCACCGGCAACGCCGGCGGCCGAGAAGCCTGCGCCGAAGCCGGCTGCGGCACCGAAGCCGGTCGCCCGGCCCGCGGCTCCGAAGCCTGCGGCACGGCCGGCGGCTCCCAAGGCCGCCCCGAAGCCGGGCAGCAAGAAGACCAACTAGTTCACGGCTGCCGGACAGCAATGTCCGGCAGCAAGCAACCAGCACGCCGCCCGCAGGGGTGGCTGCACGAAAGACTGCAGACCCCGTCTGCGGATACGTAAGGAGATCGGTTCCCATGCCGAAGATGAAGACCCACAGCGGTGCTAAGAAGCGCTTCAAGCTGACCGGTAGCGGCAAGCTGCGCCGCCAGCAGGCCAACCGCCGCCACTACCTCGAGCACAAGTCCTCCAGGCTGACCCGCCGCCTCGCCGGCGACAAGATCGTCTTCAAGGGCGACGCCAAGGTCATCCGGAAGATGCTCGGCATCTAAGTTCCAAGTTCTCGGATCGATTGCCACCTGGCAGCGGTCCACTACCAAAAAGGCTTCTCAGGCCAGCCGGGTTTTCCGGCAGTAGATGCTTGGGATCAGAATTCTGAAGGAGTACGCACGTGGCACGTGTGAAGAGGGCGGTCAACGCCCACAAGAAGCGCCGGGTTATCCTCGAACGCGCAAAGGGCTACCGTGGACAGCGTTCACGCCTGTACCGCAAGGCCAAAGAGCAGCTGCTGCACTCGTTTGTGTACAGCTACGGCGACCGCAAGAAGAAGAAGGGCGACTTCCGCCGCCTGTGGATCCAGCGCATCAACGCTGCTTCCCGCGCCAACGGCCTGACCTACAACCGTCTGATCCAGGGCCTCAAGGCCGCTGAGGTCGAGGTTGACCGCCGTATGCTGGCCGAGCTGGCCGTCTCCGACGCCAACGCCTTCGCCGCGCTGGTCAAGGTCGCCAAGGACTCGCTGCCTGCCGACACGTCCGCTCCGGCCGTCCAGGTCGAGGCTGCTGCGGCCCCGAAGGCTGCGAAGAAGCCTGCCGCGAAGAAGCCTGCTGCCAAGAAGGCTGACGCCGAGGCCGCAAAGTAGTTCCTCCCGCCGTCGAAAGACAGCGTCGTTCAAGAACTGCTCGCGAGAGCAACTAAGGTTCTTATATGAACGAAACCGGGCGCCCGCAAGACTTTCCACTTTCCAACCCTCGAGCCGATCGAGTGAGGAAGGTGGCACAGCTTGCCGGGCGCCCGGCCCGTTTAAAGCGCAGCGAGTTCCTGGCGGAGGGGCCGCAGGCCGTCCGGGAAGCCCTGGTCCTGCACCAGAAGAGGGTTGCCGCGGGGGAGCCCGGCATCGTCTACGAGGTCTACGCGAGTGAGGCCTGCCTGGACCGGCACCCGGACCTGGAGGCACTCGCGGAGGGCACCAGCGCGTACCTGGCCACCGACGAAGTGCTGGCCGCGATGGCGGACACGGTCACCCCGCAGGGCATCCTCGCGGTCTGCGGCTTCCTGGACGTCGGCCTCGATCAGGTGCTGGACGCGGACCCGCAACTGGTCGCGGTCCTGTGCCAGGTGCGCGACCCCGGCAACGCCGGAACCGTGCTCCGGGCCGCCGACGCCGCCGGGGCGGACGCCGTCATCCTGACTGCCTCCAGCGTTGATATCTACAACCCCAAAGCTGTGCGCTCTACGGCCGGATCCCTGTTCCACCTGCCCGTGGTGCTCGGCGCCGATGTCGAGGAACTGGTGGCACGCTGCAAGGAACGCGGCATCGGTGTCCTCGCGGCGGACGGCCAGGGCCAGCTGAATCTGGACCGGCTCCAGGACGAGAACGCGGCCCGGCGGCTCGGCGCGTCCGCGGCCGAATCAGAGTACGCCCTGGAACAGCCAACCGCCTGGCTGTTCGGCAACGAGGCCCAGGGGCTCTCCGAAGAGGAACTCGCCCTAGCAGACCACCGTGTCGCCGTGCCGGTCTACGGGGCGGCGGAAAGCCTCAACTTGGGCACCGCGGCAACGGTCTGCCTTTACGCCAGCGCCCGGTCGCAGCAGCGCACTGCTTAGCCGGCAACACCTTTAGAAGAACCAACGACGGCGGGGGCCCACCAATTGGTGAGCCCCCGCCGTCGTGCCTTCACCGCTGCGGCATTGCTGCCGGGCGGTGGCGTGAGAGATTTACGTGGTCCGGTTTCGCCCGGTGATGGCGCCGTAGATGCCTGCTACGACGAGGCCGCCGACTATAGCCAGGATCCAGGAACCCAGGTTCCAGAATTCCATCTTGCCGCCGCCGAACAGCAGGTCGCCGATCCAGCCGCCGACAACGGCCCCGACGACGCCGAGCACGAGGCTGGTGACCCAGCCGCCGCCGACCCTGCCAGGCATGATTGCCTTAACGATTGCACCTACAATGAGTCCGAGAATGATCCAGCCTAGAAAGCCCATGTCTCCTCCTACATATTCGTCGGCATTCACCTTAGGAATCCCGATTATGGCTTCAAGCTAACACAGGCGTGATCGCGTGTCAGCAACATCACACTCAATCGTTACGTACCGCAAACCGGCCCCGCCGCGGTGCGGTGGCGGGGCCTAAACGGGTACGGTGTTCCTTGCGGACACGGGCCCCAAGCGCCTTCCGCACGTTCCCCTGAAAAACCTCCAAAGGAGAAGCTCTCTTGGCTGCAAACGGCGGTACCAAGGCGATTGTCGCGGCGTTGGCCGCCAACCTGACGATCGCCGTCCTCAAGTTCGTCGCATTCATCCTGACGCTGTCCTCGTCGATGCTCGCGGAGGCCATCCACTCGCTCGCCGATTCAGGGAACCAGCTGCTCCTGCTGGTCGGCGGAAAGCGCGCCAAGAAGGAAGCGAGCCCTGAACACCCGTTCGGGTACGGCCGGGAACGGTACATCTACGCGTTCATCGTCTCGATCGTGCTCTTTTCCGTCGGCGGCCTGTTTGCGCTCTACGAGGCCTGGGGCAAGATCCAGCACCCGCACGGCATTGAAGGCGACTTCTGGTGGGTCCCTCTGGCCGTGCTGATCGGCGCCATCGTCGCCGAGTCCTTTTCGTTCCGGACCGCGATCCGGGAGTCCAACCCGCTGCGCGGCAACCAGAGCTGGGTCCACTTCATCCGCAACGCCAAACAGCCCGAGCTGCCCGTGATCCTGCTGGAGGACTTCGGCGCCCTGCTGGGCCTGGCCTTCGCCCTCTTCGGCGTGAGCATGACGCTGGTGACCGGCAACGGCATCTGGGACGCCCTCGGCACCGGGATGATCGGCCTGCTGCTGGTGGCGATCGCCGGGGTGCTGGCGGTGGAAACCAAGTCCCTGCTGCTGGGCGAGTCGGCGACCAAGGCCGACGTCGCAAAGATCCGCGGCGCCATCGAGTCCGACGGCACCAGCATCATCCACATCAAGACCATGCACCTCGGCCCCGAGGAACTGCTGGTGGCGGCCAAGATCGGCGTCGGCGCGGCCGACTCGGGCCGGGACATCGCGGCGGCCATCGACGCCACCGAGGTCCGGATCCGCGAAGCCGTGCCCACCGCACGGGTGATTTACCTGGAACCGGACGTGCAGCGCGTCAGCGCCAGCTAGTTCGCGCGTTCCACCCCGGGGCCGCTGGGCCGGTACCGCATCAATCGGCTACCGGACCAGCGGCTTCCTGCGTTCGACCGCACCGCTGAGGGCGGCGACGCCGAGGCCCAGGATGGCCAGCACCGCCCCCACGAGGGCCGGCGCCACGTAGCCCCAGCCCCACGCGATGACGAGACCGCCGAGGAAAGCGCCCAGGGCGTTCGCCACGTTGAGGGCCGCATGGTTCAGCGAGGACGCCAGCGACGGCGCGCCGGGGGAGGCATCGAGGAGCCGCGTCTGCAGCGCCGGGACGAGCATGGAACCGGCGGCCCCCACGACGAAGACCATCACGTAGGCGGACCAGGGCCAGTGCACGGCCACCGCGTAGACCACGAGCGCCACGGCAACGCCGGGCAGGACCCAGTAGATGGTGCCCATGACGGACTTGTCCGCAATCCGTCCGCCGACGATGTTTCCCACCACCATGCCCACGCCGTAAAGGGCGACGACGAGCGGCAGCCACTCCGAGGGAATGCCCGCCACTGAGGTCATGGTGTGCGCGATGTAGGTGTACGTGGCGAAGAAACCGCCGAAGCCGACCACGCCGATCAGGACGGCGAGCCAGACCTGCAGCCGCTTCAGCGCGCCGAGTTCACGGCGGATGCTCGCGTCGGCGTGGGGTTTCTGGAACGGCACGAACTTCCACAGCATGGCCATGGTGGCGATGCCGATCAGGCCGACCAGCAGGAAGAGCAGCCGCCAGCCAAAGTTCTGGCCCAGCCAGGTCCCGAACGGCACACCGATGACGTTGGAAACGGTGAGGCCCGCCATCACCATCGAGATGGCCCAGCCCCGTTTGGTCGGGGCGACCAGGGACGAGGCAATGACCGCGGCAACCCCGAAGAAGGCGCCGTGCGGCAGACCTGCGGCGAAGCGGGACACCAGCATGGTGCCGTAGTCCGGGGCGATGAAGGAACTGAGGTTCGCGAGGCTGAAGAACAGCATGAGCCCCAGCGCGAGGTACTTGCGCGGCAGTTTGGCTCCGACGGCGGCCAGCACCGGTGCGCCGACCACCACGCCCAGGGCATAGGCGGAGATCAGGTGCCCGGCCTCCGGGGTGCCGATGCCCAGGCCCTGTTCCACCTCCTGGAGCAGACCCATCATGGTGAACTCTGTGGTGCCGATGCCGAATCCGCCCATCGCAAGGGAAATGATGGCGAGGGCAAGGTGGCGGCTGCCGGTTTTCGGCGTCGCGGGGGCGTCTTTGGTGGTCGTCATTCATCTACTTTTCGGGAATGATCCCGGCTGGAGCCAGGAGAATGCGGCGCAGTGGTTCGGCGTGGAGTCTCTGAGCAGGGAATGCGGGGCGCAGGCTCCGGTATTCCAATATTCCAACGGCGTACGCCAGGTCTCCCATCATTGTCCCCCGGCAACCACGGCCGCGGCGCCCCTAGACTGGTGGACGTGACTGAACTCATCAACGTCGTCGGCGGCGCAGTAGTGGATTCCCTGGCCGACCCCCGGACCCTCCTGGTGGCGAGGCGGACCGCACCACCCCAGTTTGCCGGCATGTGGGAGTTCCCCGGCGGCAAGGTGGACCCGGGTGAGGCTCCGGAGCGTGCACTGCACCGTGAACTGCTGGAGGAACTCGGGGTGGAAGTCCGGCTGGGGCCGGAGCTGCCCGCTGAGGCACCGGCCGGCTGGCCGCTCAACGACCGGGCCGCGATGCGAGTCTGGTTCGCCGAGCTGGCGGCCGGCACGCCGCAGCCACTTCAGGACCATGACGAACTCCGCTGGGTGGCGCTGACGGACCCGCAGGAAGTCCTGGAGCTGCCCTGGATCCCGGCCGACCTGCCGATCGTGGAAGCACTCCTGGCGGCGGTCGCGGCGGAACCCTCGCCAAACTAGGCGCTGTGTGCCTACGCTGGGGCGAACCGAGAGGAGCTTGGCGTGCAGGTGGGGGTCAGACGGGAACAGCGTGCGGGGGAACGCCGGGTTGCGGCCACCCCTGAGACGGTGCGGCAGCTCACGGGCCTCGGCTTGTCGCTGCTGGTGGAATGCGGTGCCGGCGTCGAATCCGGCTACGGCGACGCCGACTATGAGGCGGCCGGGGCCAGCCTCACACCGGAGCTCCCGCTGGACGCCGTGGATGTCCTGTTGCACGTCCGCCCGCTCTCCCCGGAAACAGCCGGCGCGCTGCGGCCCGGCACCGTCACCATCGGTTTCGCCTCACCGGCTTCGGAACTTCCGGCCGTGGGCGCCCTCGCCGCCGCCGGCGTGACGTCCTTTGCCTTGGAACTCGTGCCCCGGATCTCCCGTGCCCAGTCTATGGACGCGCTCAGCTCCCAGTCCCTGGTCGCCGGCTACCGCGCCGTGCTGGAGGCGGCCCTGCGCTACCCGAGGTTCTTTCCGCTGTACATGACCGCCGCCGGGACCATCCCGCCGGCGCGGGTGCTGGTGCTCGGCGCCGGCGTCGCAGGCCTGCAGGCGATCGGCACCGCGAAACGGCTCGGCGCGCGGGTCTCGGCCAACGACATCCGCGCCGCCTCCGCCGACGAGGTCGCTTCGATGGGCGGCACCTTCATTAACCTGGAGCTCGATACCGGAGCTGCGAACGCGTCCGCTGAGGGCAGCGGCGGCTACGCCCGTGAACTCGCGGAGGACCGCGCGGCCCGGCAGCGTGCCTTGCTGGCGCCACACGTCGCCGCGGCGGATGTGCTGATTACGACGGCGGCGATTCCGGGCCGGGCCGCCCCGCTGCTCGTCACCGCCGACATGGTGGCCGGGATGCGGGCCGGATCGGTCGTCGTGGATCTTGCCGCCGAATCCGGCGGCAACGTCGAGGGAGTCATCGCCGGCCGGGACATTTTGGTTCCGGTCCCGGGCGGCGCCGTGACGCTGGTCGGGATGCAGGACGCGGCGTCTGCCGTAGCTTCCGACGCGTCCCGGCTGTACGCCAAGAACGTCGCCAACCTCCTGGCCCTGATGACCCTGGACGGCAAGGTGGTCCCGGACTTCGACGATGACGTCGTCGCCGGGGCCTGTCTGACCCACGACGGCGCCGTACGGCACGCCGGCACGGCGGCAGCGATGGAGGCCCACAACTAATGGATGCTGTCACGTTACTCACGGTGGTGGTGCTCGCCGTCTTCGTCGGCTTTGAAGTCGTCTCCAAAGTCACCAGCAAGCTGCATACCCCGCTGATGTCCGGCGCCAACGCCATCCACGGCATCATCCTGGTCGGCGCGGTCATCGTGGCAGGCCAGGCCGACGACCCCTGGCTGCTCGCCGTCGCCTTGCTCGCGGTGGTCCTCGCGACCGTCAACCTGGTGGGCGGTTTTGTCGTCACGGACCGGATGCTGGAGATGTTCGGCCCGCGGAAGGCCGCGCGTCCCGGTGCCACTACGGTATCCGGCCCGTCTGCCGGCGCCGGTGCGGCGCGGGAGGAGGGCAAATGAGCGTCCTCGCCCCGGGCTGGACCGCGCTGTTCTACCTCGTGGCGGCCGTCTGCTTCATTCTCGCCCTGAAGGGCCTCAGCTCGCCCCGGACCGCCCGTCGTGGCAACGCCATCGGCGCGGCCGGTGCTGCGGTGGCCGTGGTGACCGTGTTCCTCTCCGCGCGGCTGGAGAACATTCCGCTGATCCTGGCCGCCATCGCCGTCGGCACCGCACTGGCCGTACCGGTGGCCCGGCGGGTGCAGATGACCCAGATGCCGCAATTGGTGGCCCTGTTCAACGGGGTGGGCGGCGGCGCGGCGGCGCTGGTAGCGGTGCTGGAACTCGGCCACAGCGCCGACTCCTGGGTGCGGCTGGCCGTCGTGTTCACCATGCTGGTCGGCGCGGTGTCCTTCGCCGGTTCGGCCGTCACGGTCGGGAAACTGCAGGAGCTGATCAGCACCCGACCATTGCTCTTCCCGGGTATGCCTGCCGTAATGGTGCTCGTCCTGGCGGGCGCCCTGACCGCGGGTGGACTCGTTGTGCTGACGGGGTCGGCGGCCTGGGCCGGGGCGCTGCTGGTGCTGGGCCTGGCCGCGGGGCTACTGCTGGTGCTCCCGGTCGGCGGGGCCGACGTGCCGATCGTGATCTCGTTGCTGAACGCCTTCACCGGCCTCGCCGTCGCGGCGTCCGGGATCGTGCTCGGCAACGTGCTGCTGCTCGTCGCCGGGACACTTGTGGGCGCCAGCGGCACCATCCTGACCAAGGTGATGGCCTCGGCCATGGGGCGCGGGGTGGCCGGCATCATGTTTGGCGCCTTCCGGGGCGGATCCACAGCGGGTTCGACCGCCCTCAGCGACCGGCCGGTGCGCTCCTCCTCGGCCGAGGACGTCGCCGTCCAGCTCGGCTATGCCCAGCGCGTCGTGATCGTGCCGGGCTACGGCCTCGCCGTCGCCCAGGGCCAGCACACGGTAGCCGAGCTTGCCACCGCCCTCACCGCCAGGGGAGTCGACGTCGTCTTCGCCATCCACCCGGTCGCGGGCCGGATGCCCGGGCACATGAACGTGCTGCTGGCGGAGGCAAACGTGCCGTACGAGTCGCTCCGGGAACTCGAGGAGGTCAACCCGGAGTTCGCCAACGCGGACATCGCCCTGGTGGTGGGCGCGAACGACGTCGTCAACCCGGCCGCGAAGTCGTCCCCGGGGTCGCCGATCTACGGGATGCCGATCCTTGAGGTAGTCCAGGCGCAGCAGGTGGTGTTCCTGAAGCGCTCGATGCGGCCGGGCTTCGCCGGCATCGAGAACGAGCTCCTGCATGACCCCAAAACCACCCTGCTGTTCGGCGACGCCAAGGATTCGCTCTCCAAGGTCCTCGGAGCGGTCAAAATCCTCTAGGCGCCGGACTAGGCACCGGCGTCGGGAAGGCGCCCTGCCGGAGAACAGGAAGAGGACGCGCCGGTCAGAAGAGCGTGGGCTGCGCTGTTCCGGCGTTGACGCCGGCACTGTAGGCCGCCGCTCCCGGTCCGGGGATGCTGCCCGCCGGGTACTGGGCTTCCTCCTCCCGCGGATCATCGTTGAGGTCCCGGTGGCTGAACCCCGAGGATCCCAGGAAGCCGTGCCGGGACTTGAAATACCGGATGCGGCCCGCCAGCCACGCGCGGTATTCCTTGGAAGCGTAGGAACCGCTGCCATAGAGGCGGCGGTATTTTCCGGCGAGCTGGGGGTGCTCACGGGCGATCCACTGCATGAACCACTCCCGGGTGCCGGGCTTGAGGTAGAGCGCCCCTGCCGTGACGCCTGTGGCGCCAGCCGCTGCGAGCGAGCCGAAGAGCGAGTCCAACGCTTCGTCGGAGTCCGAGAGCCAGGGCAGGATGGGCATGGCCATCACGCCGCAGGGAAGCCCCGCGTCGCGCAGCCGGGAGACCAGCTTCAATCTGGCCCGCGGGCCCGGCGTTCCGGGTTCCACCGCCTCGGCGAGCCGCTCGTCGGTCATGGCCAGCGAGATCCCAACGCCCACCGGGACCTGGGCGGCGGCGTGCTTGAGCAGCGGGATGTCCCGGGCCAGCAGCGTGCCCTTGGTGAGGATGGACAGCGGAGTGCCGGAGTCGGCCAGGGCGCCGATGATGCCGGGCATCAGCTGGTAGCGGCCTTCGGCGCGCTGGTACGGGTCCGTGTTGGTGCCCAGGGCGACGTGGTGGCGCTGCCAGGAGGGCTTGGCGAGTTCCTTGCGCAGCACCTCGGCGGCGTTGATCTTGACTACTACCTGGCTGTCGAAGTCGAGGCCGGAGTCGAAGTCGAGGTAGGTGTGGCTCTTGCGGGCGAAGCAGTAGACGCAGGCGTGGCTGCAGCCGCGGTAGGGATTGACCGTCCACTCGAACGGCATGCGGGAACCGGCGGCCACCTTGTTGAGCACCGATTTGGCGGTGACCTCATGAAAAGTGACCCCGGCAAACTCAGGGGTGGAGACGGACCGCACGAGTCCGGCCAGCGGCAGCAGGGCCGGCGAGGCGGGCCCTGCGGCGGACCCTGCAGGGAGAGCTTCGCCGCTTGGCTTCAGTGCTTGCGCGTCCCATCTCATGGATACATTCGAATATATGTTCGATCTTAAGTCAAGGACCCGGGGCCAAAGAAACAGCGCCGGCACGGATCATAGCGTTGCTAGGCTGGGCGCATGATTCTCCTGACTGGCTTCGAACCGTTTGGCGGCGAAAGCACCAACCCGTCCTGGACCGCGGCGCGCGGTGCGGCGGCCCTGCTCGAAGCCGAAGGCCATGAGGTGACGGCGATCGAACTTCCCTGCGTCTTCGGGGAGGCCATCACGGTGCTGCACGCGGCCCTGTCGGAGCACCGCCCCGACCTCGTGGTCTGCGCAGGACAGGCCGGCGGCAAGGCACGCATTTCGCTGGAGCGGATCGCGATCAACTGCGATGACGCGCGAATCCCTGACAACGCGGGCAACGCCCCGGTCGACGAGCCTGTGGTGCCCGGCGCTCCAGCGGCCTACTTCAGCACGCTGCCGGTAAAGGCGGCGCTGGCGGCGCTGGGAGCGGCGGGCATTCCCGCCGAGGTGTCACAGACGGCCGGGACCTACGTCTGCAACCACGTCTTTTACGGCCTGATGCACGCCCTGCGGCTCACCCAGGGGGCGCGCGGCGGCTTTGTCCATGTACCGTACGGGCCGGACCAGGTCCCGCCGGGAAGCGGACTGGCCTCACTCCCGCAGGAGCAGATGGTGCAGGCGCTCGCCGTCGTCGTACGGACCGCGCTGGCGACGACGGCTGACCTCAAGCTCGCCGCGGGCGCCACCCACTAGCCCCGCCCCGCACGAAGTCCCGCCCGTCCGGCGAGCTCAGTCGAGCAGCTCCCAGACGACGTCGACAGTCGCCGTGACGCTCGAACCGCCCGCCTCGACGGTCAGCGGCTCGGATGCCGCCACGCGCTGCATCTTGGCCAGCGGGATGGGTGAGGCGGTCCCGGACTGCTGCGTTACCGAGAGTGTCCTGCCTAGCCGGGCGCCCGCCAGCGCGGCGAAGTGCTCGGCCGCGGTGCGGGCGTCGTTCCAGGCCGCCTCCCGGGCGCGCACCTCGACCGCCGACGGATCGGTAAAGCCGAGCTCCAGCCCGTTGAGGCGCACATCGTCCCCGCCTGCCGCGACCGCCGCGGCGATGAGCGCCGACGCGGCCGCCGGCTCGCGGAGCCGGACACTCAGCATGCTGGAGGCCAGGTAGCCGGAGACGAGCTGCCCGCGGCCCTCCTGCCAGCTGACCTCGGCCCGGACGTTCAGCCCCGACGTCGTGATGTCCGCGTCCGGCACGCCGTGCCTCCTGAGCACGGCCGTGATCGCGGACGAGGCGAGGGCGGCGTCGCTATACGCCGCCTCCACGCCGGGCCGGCGGCATTCGACGCCGATGCCGAGGGTCAGCAGGTCCGGCGCGGCTTCCGCGGTGCCGGATCCGGTGACCGCAATGGATCGGGGAGTTTCCGTCATGTCATGCCTCGTTCCGCTCGGGGGGCCTTGCTGGCCGGTTTTCCTGGGGCGCCTTTTCCTGGGGGCCGTCGTCGGGAAGCGCTTGGGGACGGCAGGAGGGGGTAACCGCCGGCGCGGAGCCCGGCGTGCCGTTCAAAGGGGTTGGCCGATCCGGGATTGCCCGTCCGCCACAGGGACCAGGCAGCGGACAGGAAGTACAGCGGCAGGAACGGCATGCCCAGGCACCAGGCGTACTGGGTGCTGTGGCGTTCCTCGTGTCCCAGCAGCACCGGGTTGCCCAGGGCTTCGGCGGGACCGGCCCGGAACAGCACCACGTTGCCCACGGTGAACGCCGCCGCGAACGGCAGCCGCCAGCGGTAGCCGGTGGCGAGGATCAGGCCGCGGGGGCCGCGACGGACCCTGGTTCGGGCGCAGGCTGCCAGCAGCAACCCCAGCGGGGTAGATGCATTCAACAGATTGGCAAGCTGCCGCAGCCGCTGTCCGGAGGTCATGAGGCCATGGTAGCGGGGGAGCCGTGCTGCCCGGCGGTCCCTGTCCGTCACGTTCGGGCGCCCGGACGCGTTCAACTAGACTGGACGGGAGCGCCCGCCGGGAAGTTCCGGTGAGCCCTGACCTTTGTCAATGCACCGGTCCCTGCACCCGTTGAGGCCCTGCGTGCGTTGGCATCACCCGACTCGTAGCTAAGAACAGTAGATGACTGAAACTTTGCCGGGCGCCCCCGTCCCGAACCCTCTGGATGAAGCCGCCATCACCGCCGCCGTAGACCAGGCCGTCGCCGCCATTGCCGCCGCCTCGACGCTCGATGAGCTCAAGGCCGTGCGCCTCGCCCACACCGGGGAGAAATCCGCGCTGAGCCTGGCCAACCGTGAGATTGGCGCCCTGCCCAAGGACCAGAAGGCCGCCGCCGGCAAGCTTATGGGAGCCTCCCGCGGACGCGTCAACAAGGCGCTCGCGGACCGCACGGTCGAACTTGAGGCGGAGAACGACGCCCGCATTCTGGTCGAGGAAACCGTGGACGTCACGGCTGCTCCGCGCCGCCGTCGCGCCGGTGCCCGCCACCCGCTGTCCACGCTGCAGGACCGCGTGGCGGACATCTTCGTCGGGATGGGCTGGGAGATCGCCGAGGGCCCCGAGGTCGAGTCGGAGTGGTTCAACTTCGATGCGCTGAACTTCAAGCCGGACCACCCGGCCCGCGAAATGCAGGACACCTTCTTCGTGGAGCCGCCCGAGGCCCACCTGCTGATGCGCACCCACACCTCCCCGGTGCAGGTCCGCTCCATGCTGGAACGCGAGGTGCCGATCTACGTGCTGTGCCCGGGCAAGGTCTTCCGCACCGACGAACTCGACGCCACGCACACCCCGGTCTTCCACCAGTTCGAGGGCCTCGCGATCGACAAGAGCCTGTCCATGGCGGACCTGCGCGGGACCCTGGAGCACTTCGCCCGCCAGATGTTTGGCGACGAGGCCCAGATCCGGTTGCGCCCCAACTACTTCCCGTTCACCGAGCCGTCCGCGGAGCTGGACATCTGGCACCCCGGGGCCAAGGGCGGCCCGCGCTGGATCGAGTGGGGCGGCTGCGGCATGGTCAACCCCAACGTGCTGCGCGCCGCCGGTATCGATCCGGACGTCTATTCAGGTTTTGCCTTCGGCATGGGCATCGAACGCACCCTCATGTTCCGCAATGAGGTCGGCGACATGCGCGACATGATCGAAGGCGATGTACGTTTCAGCGAGCACTTCGGGATGGAGATCTAACAGTGCGTATCCCACTTTCCTGGCTGCGTGAATTCGCAGCGGTACCGGCCGGAGCGACGGCCGAAGACGTGATGGCCGATCTGGTCAAGGTCGGTTTTGAAGAGGAAGCGGTCCACCGCCCCACCGATGCGCTCCAGGGCCCCATCGTGGTGGGCCAGGTCCTGAGCCTGGTCAAGGAGCCGCAGTCCAACGGCAAGACCATCAACTGGTGCCAGGTCCGTGTGGTCCCCGAAGGCCAGGAGCAGACGCTCACCGGCGACGGCATCGACCCCTCCGGCGTGCAGGGCATCATCTGCGGCGCCCACAACTTTGTGGAAGGCGACAAGGTGGTGGTCACGCTTCCGGGCGCTGTCCTGCCCGGCGACTTCCGGATCTCCGCCCGCAAGACCTACGGGCACCTTTCCGCCGGCATGATCGCCTCGGTCCGCGAACTCGGCATCGGCGAGGACCACGACGGCATCCTGGTGCTGTCCCGGATCGGCCTGGACCCGGAACTGGGTACCGACGCCATGGAACTGCTCGGCCTCTACGACCAGGCCGCGGAAATCAACGTCACCCCGGACCGGGGCTATGCCTTCTCGATCCGCGGCGTGGCCCGGGAATACGCGCACGCCACCGGCACGCCCTTCACCGACCCCGCGTCCAAGGTGCAGGCCCCCGCCGCCCTGGCCGGCGGCTACCCGGTCAAGCTCAACGACGACGCACCGATCTACGGCAAGCCCGGCTGCGACCGCTTCGTGGCCCGCACCGTGCACGGTGTGGACGCCACCCGGCCCACCCCGCCCTGGATGTCCGCCCGGCTCCGCCTCGCCGGCATCCGCTCCATCTCGCTGCCGGTGGACATCTCCAACTACGTCATGCTGGAGCTCGGCCAGCCGCTGCACTTCTACGACCAGGACAAGCTTTCCGGCGAGATCGTGGTCCGCCGCGCCGTCTCCGGCGAGAAGCTCAAGACCCTGGACGGCAAGGACCGCGCGCTCGACGCCGAAGACCTCCTGATCACGGACGGCTCCGGCCCGATCGGCGTCGCCGGTGTGATGGGTGGCGCCGCCACCGAAGTCAGCGACGCGACGTCGACCATCCTGATCGAAGCGGCGCACTTTGAGGAAGTCTCGATTGCCCGTTCGCGCCGCCGCCACAAGCTGCCCTCCGAGGCGTCCAAGCGCTTCGAACGCGGCGTGGACTGGCACGTTGCCCACGTGGCCGCCCAGCGGGCCGTCGACCTCCTCGTTGAACTCGCCGGAGGCACCGATGCGGCCGAGGGCACCGACGTTGGCACCGCGCCCGCTCCGGTTACCGTGCAGTTGCCGGCGGCGTTCGCCGCCGAGCGGATCGGCATCGACTTCACCGAGGAACAGATCCTGACCTCGCTCCAGGACCTCGGCGCCGTCGTCGAAAAGACCGGCACCGGCTACAGCGCCACGGCCCCGAGCTGGCGCAACGACCTGGAAACGAAGGAAGACCTTTCCGAGGAAATCGCCCGGCTGGTCGGCTATGACAAGATCCCCGCGACCCTCCCGGTGGCGCCCCCGGGACGCGGCCTTACTCGAGTCCAGCAGCAGCGCCGCCGGCTCGTGCAGGCCCTGGCCGACGCCGGCCTCACCGAGGTGATGGCGTACCCGTTCGTCTCCAAGGCGGCCAACGACACCTTCGGGGTTCCCGTGGCCGGCGCGGAGCGCAAGGCGCTCAAGCTGGCCAACCCGATCAGCGAAGAGCAGGGCTACCTGCGGACCTCCATCCTGCCGGGCCTGATCGAGGTCGCCAAGCGCAACCACTCCCGCGGCTTCCGCGACCTCGCGCTCTTCGAGTCCGGGCTGGTCTTCCTGCCCGGCGACACGCTGGGCACCGCCTCGATTCCGCCGCTGGGTGCCAAGCCCTCCGACGAGGTGCTGGACGGTCTGTACGACGGCGTCCCGGACCAGCCGCTGCATCTCGGCGCCGTGCTGACCGGCCACGATTCCCCGGCTGCGCCGGCACACACGCCCCGCGCCTGGGACTGGGCCGACGCGCTGGACATCGCCCGGCTCGCCGGCGATGTGCTCGGCGTCGAACTCGTTGTCAGCAAGGGCCAGCACCAGGCGTTCCACCCTGGCCGTGCCGCGCAGCTGGCGCTGCGCAGCGGCGAGGTCGTGGGCTACGCCGGCGAACTCCACCCGAAACTGCTCGCAGCGCACGACATGCCGGCCCGCTCGGTGGCGCTGGAGCTGGACGCCGAGGCGCTCTTCGAAGCCGCCGCCGACGTGATCGTCGCCCGGCACATCTCCAGCTACCCCGTGGCGACCCAGGACGTCGCCCTCGTGGTCGCGGCCGACGTTGCGGCGGACGAGGTGCTGGCCGCCCTGCGCGAGGGCGCGGGAGAGCTGCTCGAGGAGGTGTCCCTGTTCGACGTCTACGCCGGCAAGGGCATCGAGGAGGGTAAGAAGTCGCTCGCCTTCAACCTGCGCTTCCGGGCCGACGACCGGACGCTGACCGCGGACGAGGCCTCGGCTGCCCGCGACAGCGCGGTCGCTGCCGCCCACGAGCGTTTCGGCGCCGTGCAGCGCTAGCGGCCCGGAGGGGAGCCCCTGGCGGGAGAGCCTGAAATATAGGAGGGCGGGACCATGGCATCGCAGCTGATTGTGCGGTCGGTCCCGCCCTTTGGCGTACCTGGCGCACCCGGGTTACCGGACGCCGCCGCCCGCGAACAGCTGGACGACGTCGAGCTCGGGCGCGCCCTGGGCCTGGAGCCCGGTCCGCGGGCGGCGTTCCTGGCCGGCCGGCTGGCTCAGCGGCAGCTTGCCGCCGAACTGCTGGACGTGCCGCCGTCGGAGCTCACAGCCGCCTACGACTGTCCGCAGTGCGGTCCCGGAAGCCCGCACGGCAGGCCCGGCTACACCCTGGCCGGCGCGCCGGCTCCGCTTCTGCTCAGCCTGTCCCGCAGCGCGGGCTGGGTCCTGCTGGCCGCCGTGCTGGATCCTGACGCGGGGCTGCGCCTTGGCGTCGACGTGCAGGACCCGGCGGGTGCTGATTTTGACGGCTTCGATCAGGTGGCGCTGGGCCCGGCAGAACGCCAGAGCCTTCGCGGCCTCTCCGGCGCGGAGCTGTTGCACGGACGTGCCCGGCTCTGGGCACGCAAGGAGGCCTGGCTCAAGCTGTGCGGCACCGGGTTGCGGACCGCGCCCGAGACCGTGGAGGTGCTGCACCAGCCCGGCATCCGGGACCTGCCACCCGATGAATCCGGACTGCCCGCGCAGTTCGCTGCCGCCGTCGCCCTTTCCGCGCTCCCGGCCCGGGATTAGCGCGGTCCCGGGGTCAGCTTTCAGGCGGTCAGCTGGCCGGAAGGGGCGGCAGCGCCTCTTGATAAAGCCAGGGGTGCAGCACAGCCTCGGCGTCCATCCCGGTGACGCGGTCCGCCGCCACGATGAAATCCTCGGTGGTGACGGAGCCGTGCCGGTGGCTGCCGGTCCACTCGTGCAGGAGCGCGAAGAAGGCAAGATCGCCGCAGTGGAGGCGGACCGCGTGCAGTGCGAGGGCGCCGCGCTTGTAGACGCGGTCATCGAACATCAATTCCGGCCCCGGGTCACCGACCAGCAGGTCCTGGCCCTCGCGGTTGAGCATCCGCCAGGCCGCCCGGGCGCGGTCGGCCACACTCATGATCCCGGCCTCCTCGGACCAGATCCACTCGGCGTAGCAGGCGAAGCCTTCGTGCAGCCAAATGTCCTTCCACGACGCTGCCGTCAGCGAATTCCCGAACCATTGGTGGGAGAGCTCGTGCGCGATCAGCCGCTGGGATTCCCAGTCCGGCGTCAGGTGGTTGCGCCCGAAAATGGACAGGGACTGGGCCTCCAGCGGGATCTCCAGGACGTCCTCGGTCACCACAACGGTGTAGTCGGCGAACGGATAGGGACCGAAGCGGCTGGTGAAGGTACGCATCATCTGCGGCTGGCGGGCGAGCCCGGCGCGGGCCTCGGCCGACAGTTCGGCTGGCACCGCGGCGGTCTGGGCGACGTCGCCGGCCGTCCGGTCCGGGTTCAGCGGCAGCAGTTCGTACCGGCCGATCTGGACTGTGGCGAGGTAGCTGGCCATGGGTTCGGACTGCTCGTAGACCCAGGTTTCGCGGCTGGAACGGGCCTGGTGCGAGACCAGTACCCCGTTGCAGACGGCCCGGTAGTTGGCGTCGGTGGTGACCGCGATGCGGTAGCTGGCCTTGTCCCGCGGATGGTCGTTGCAGGGAAACCACGACGCCGCGCCGTTGGGCTGCCCGGCGACCAGGACGCCGTCGCTCAGTTCCTCCCAGCCCACCTCTCCCCAGAGCCCGCGGCGGGGCGCCGGGTTGCCCTCATAGCGGATGTCCAGGGTGAATTCGTCACCGGGCAGCAGCGCCGTGTCCGGCACCACGACCAGCCGCTCAGCCCGCTGGTTGAACTTGCGCACCTTCCGGCCGGGCATCAGCACCTTCGTGGCGCGGAGCCCGGTCAGGTCCAGGACAATCGCGGAGCTCTGGCGCCGGGCGACGGCGTGCAGCGTCGCCCGGCCGCCCAGATGGTTGCTGCTGATGCGGTAGTCGAGCTCCAGTTCGTAGCGCGTGACGCGGTAGACGTCGGTGCCATGGCCCGGCATGTACGGATCCGGAGCGGCTGCGGGCGTTGCGGGCGGCAATTCAGCGGGGAATTCCTCGGCAGCGGCTGAGGCGATGGGACTCATGGCACGGCTTTCGGTCGTTGCGGTGGACGGGAGGCGTCTTCCGGGCGGGGAACTACCCGGGCGGGGCTACTTGGGCTTGGGCGCCGGAACATCCGGGCCGACCCACGGGCTGACCGGATTTCCCATCCAGTATGTGGCGGCCGGGACCGTTTCCCCCCGCATCACGAGTGATGCAGGGCCCACCGTCCCGCCGTTGCCGATCCGGGCCCGCGGCAGGATGACTCCGTGCGGACCCATCGTGGCCCCGTCTTCGAGCGTAACAGTGTCGATGCTCATGACCCTGTCGTGGAAGAGATGGGTTTGGACCACGCAGCCGCGGTTGACCGTGGCGCTGCGGCCCAGGGTGACGAGGTCCGCCTCCGGCAGCCAGTAGCTCTCGCACCAGGTGCCAGCCCCGATCTTGGCGCCCAGGGCGCGCAACCACCAGACGAGGGCCGGGGTGCCGGATGCCGCGCGCGCGAACCATGGGGCGCTGACCATCTCGATGAAGGTGTCCACCACTTCGTTCCGCCAGATGAACGAACTCCAGAGCGGGTGCTCACCGGGGCGGATGCGTCCCACCAGGAGCCACTTCGCGACGACGGCGCTGCCGGCAGCGGCCGCGCCGGCCAGCAGGACCACGACGCCGCCCAGGAGGGCGGCTACGGCGTAGTTGAAGGTGCCGGCCAGCCAGTCCAGGGCCACGAGCACGGCCGCGGCGACGGCGACCGTGAGGACCACCGGGACAAAGCGGCAGAGCTCCCACAGGGCGCGGGCCAGTTTGAGCCGCAGGGGCGGCTGGAAGGTGCGGGTGTCATCGGAGGCGATGGCGGTCCTGCGCAGCCGCACCGGCGGGCTGCCCAGCCAGGAGGTCCCTGATTTCGCCTTCGCGGGGGTCGCGGAGAGGACCGCCACGAGGGAGTTCTTGGGCACGCTGCGCCCTGCGGCGGTCATGCCTGAGTTGCCGAGGAAGGAGCGTTTGCCCACCTTTGCCGGCGCGATCCTCATCCAGCCGCCGCCGAGCTCGTAGGACGCGATCAGGGTGTCGTCGGCCAGGAAGGCACCCTCGCCCACTGTCGTCATTTTCGGGATCAGCAGAACCGTGGAGGCCTCCACGTTCCGGCCGACCCTGGCGCCGAGCAGGCGGAGCCAGGCCGGCGTGAAGAGGCTGGCGTAGACCGGGAAGAGCAGGTCGCGGGCCAGGTCGAGGACCCGTTCCGTCGCCCACACCTGCCAGCCGATCCGGCTGCGCACCCGGTAGTAGCCGGGGCGCAGCCCGGCGCCGAGCAGGCGCGTGGTCGCGAGAACCAGGACCAGGTTGGCGCCGAACCACGCGAGCGCGGCCGGCGGGAGTGAGACGGCCAGCTGCGGCAGGGCCGCGGCCAGCGAGTCGCGGCCCTGGATGAAGAGGAACATCACCAGTCCGGCCGCAGCGGCGGACAGGTAGGGGATCAGGGCCAGGAGAGCCGAGGCGGAGGCGAAACCGGCAAACCAGAGCCGGCCGATCAGATGGTGCTCCGGTGGCGTCGCGGGCCAGCCCTGTTTGGCTTTGCCCCGGCGTTCTGCCGGGGAGCCGGCCACCAAATGGCCGGCCTTGACCCGGCCAAGGACGGCCGAACCCGCCTCCACCTGCGCCCCGGCGCCGATGCTGGCACCCGGCATGAGCGTGCTGCGGGCGCCGACGACGGCACCGGCGCCAATCCGGATCGCGCCGATGTGGACGGAGTCGCCGTCGATCCACCAGCCGGAAAGATCGACTTCGGGTTCGATGTTGCAGCCGTTGCCGAGCGTGAGCAGCCCGGTCACCGGCGGCAGCGAATGGAGCTGGACGTTGTTGCCTATCGTGGCGCCCAGAGCCCGGGCGTAGTAGGGCACCCACGGGGCGCTGGCGAGGCTGACGGCCCCGGCCAGGTCCTGGATTTGTTCGGCCAGCCACAGGCGCAAATGCACTCGGCCGGACCGAGGGTAGCTTCCGGGGGAGACATTGCGCAGCAGGAGCCGGGCCGCGGCCACCGAAATAGCCATCCGCCCGGCCGGGCTGACGAACACCAGCCAGGAGGCTCCCACCCACCACCAGGACAGGGTCGGCGCCGCGGTGAACCCGGCGAGGGACGCGAGCAAATTGTTCGCCACCATCAGGTAAGTCAGCCAGCGCATCCCGACGAGGATGTGCAGCGGAACACCCAGCAGCGTCTGGACCCACTGGGCGCGGCGGGACGTGGGACGGACCGAACGCTGGCCGGCCGCCGGGGCCCCGCCTTCCGGGAGGGACTGGCGTGCGGTGTCGATCAGGGCGCCGATCCGGGGCGTGGCGTAGATATCCGCCACCGTGATCGTCGGGTAGCGGACCCGCAGCGCGGAGACCAGCTGGGCCGCGGCCAGCGAGCCGCCGCCGAAGGCAAAGAAATCGGCATCGAGGTCCGAAACGGTCCCGCCCAGGACAGCGCTCCACTGCTCGACGATCCAGCGGGCGTCCTGCGGGAGGTCCATGGGCGCCGGCGCAGTATCCGCCGCCCCCGGGCCGGTCAGCGGCCACGGCAGTGCTTGCCGGTCCACCTTGCCGCTGGTCTTGGTCGGTAAGGCGTCCACGACGGTGAGCAACGGGATCAGCGGGGCGGGCAGGGTGGACGCGAGCAGCAGCCGGGCGGCTGCCAGGTCCAGTTCCCTGCCGTCGGCCGGTGAGAGGTAGCCGACCAGCACCTGGTTCCCGGCCGCCGTCGTCCGCACCGCTGCCGCCGCCCCGGCGACGTCGGGCAGCGACTGGAGGGCGGCGTCGATTTCGCCGAGCTCGATCCGGCGCCCACCCAGTTTGACCTGTTCGTCCGCGCGGCCGACGAAGAGCAGTCCCGCCCGCTCGTAGCGGACCAGATCGCCGGAGCGGTAGGCGCGCGACCAGCCCAGCGCCGGCAGGGGAGCATACTTCTCCGCGTCCTTGGCCGGATCGAGATAGCGGGCTAGCCCGACTCCGCCGATGATCAGCTCACCGATTCCGCCCTCGAAGACCGGCACCCCGTCGGAGTCGACGACAGCGAGGTCCCAGCCGTCGAGCGGTAGCCCGATCCGGACCGGTCCCGGGCCGCCCAGCGGCGCGGCGCAGGCGACGACGGTGGCCTCGGTGGGTCCGTAGGTGTTCCAGACTTCGCGTCCGTCCACGGCCAGCCGCTCGGCGAGTTCGGGCGGGCAGGCTTCGCCGCCGAAGATCAGCAGTCGGACGCTTTCGAGCGACTCCACCGGCCACAGCGCCGCGAGAGTGGGCACCGTGGAGACCACCGTGATGCCGTGGTTGATGAGCCAGGGGCCCAGGTCCATGCCGGTCCGGACCAGGGCGCGCGGCGCCGGGACCAGGCACGCACCGTGCCGCCAGGCGAGCCACATTTCCTCGCAGGAAGCATCGAAGGCCACCGAAAGCCCGGCCAGCACCCGGTCCTGGGGCCCGATCGGTTCGGCCTGGAGGAAGATCCGAGCCTCGGCGTCGGCGAAGGCGGCAGCCGAACGGTGCCGGACGGCGACGCCTTTGGGCGTGCCGGTGGATCCGGAGGTGAAGATGACCCAGGCATCGTCGCCTGGGACCGGCTCCCTGGCGGCCGGGAAGGGCCGGGGACGGCCGGAGTCCGTGACGATCGTCCCGCCGGCACGCAGCACGCCGGCAACGCCGGCCTCGCCGAACACCAGCGAGGCCCGCTCCTCGGGGTCGTCGGCGTCCACCGGAACGTAGGCGGCCCCGACGAACAACACCGCCAGGATGGAGATGTAAAGCTCGTTGGTGCCCGAGGGGATCCGGACGCCGATCTTGTCGCGCGCGCCCAGCCCGGCCAGGTGCAGCTTCCTCGCGGTGGCCCGGACCTCGTCCATCAGCTGGGCATAGCTTAGGGAGCGTCGGCCGTCGTCGAGCGCGGAGGCGTCCGGAAAGCGGTCGGCGGTCTCCCGCAGGACGTCGACCAGGGTCCGCTCCGGCGGCGCCGCGAAGGCGCCCGGCAGCTGCGGCTGATAGGCGGCGCCGGCCGGGCGGCCGCCGCCCAAGGGAACGCCGACGGCCGGCGTTTGCTGCTCAATCACAGGGTGATTCTCCCTGCAGCAGATGAACGGAAGACATCGGTGCCACTCCAGGGCCGATTCAGGGGACCAGGATGACCTTGCCGGTGGTGCGGCGCTGCTCCAGGTCGGTGTGGGCTGCGGCGGCGTCGGCGAGATCGTAGCGGGCGCCGATCCGGACCTTGAGGCTGCCTTCCGCCACTGCGGCGAAGAGTTCGTCGGAGCGCCAGCGGCGTTCCCGCGCGTCGCGGAGGAAGTGCGTGATGGTCGGCCGGGTCAGGTAGAGCGAGCCGCCGGCGTTGAGCCGCTGCGGGTCGAACGGCGGCACCGGACCGGACGCGGCGCCGAAGAGCACAAGGGTGCCGCGGATCCGGAGCGCCGCCAGGGAATCGTCGAAGGTGTCTTTTCCGACGCCGTCGTACACCACGTGCGCGCCGGCGCCGTCCGTCAGCTCGCGCACCTTTGCGGCGAAGCCGTCATAGCGCAGCACGTGGTCCGCGCCGGCGCCGCGGGCCAGCGCCTCCTTCTCATCGGTGGAGACGGTGGTGATGACGTTCGCGCCCTTGGCCTTGAGCAACTGGATCAGCAGCAGGCCGACGCCGCCGGCGCCGGCGTGCAGCAGCACGGTATGGCCCTCTTCCACCTTGAAGGAGGAGTTGATCAGGTAGTGCGCGGTGATGCCCTGCAGGGGGAGGGCAGCGGCGGTGTAGTCGTCGACGCCGCGGGGCACCGGCAGCGCCTTGTCCGCGTCCACGAGGGCGTACCCGGCGTAGCAGTTGACACCCTCGGCGGTCGCGACCCGGTCGCCGGCGGAGAAGTTGCTCACGCCGTCGCCCAGCTCCTCCACGGTCCCGGAGGCCTCGGAGCCCGGAGTGAAGGGGTACTGCACCTTGTAGACGCCGCTGCGCTTGTAGGTGTCGATGAAGTTCACGCCCGCGGCGGCGACCTTGATCAGCAGCTGGCCGGGCCCCGGAACCGGCCGGTCGACTTGTGCCAGCTCGAGGACCTCCGGTCCGCCGGCCTGCCGGGCGAGGATTGCGTGCGTCATGTGTCTCCTTCTGAAGTGTCAGGGCCTTTTGAAGCGCCAGCGCTCCGGGCGAGGAAGCTTCCTCGGCGCGGATCCTGAGACCATCCTAGGGACACCGGCGCGCCGGGCGCAGTATGCCCCGCGTGCCGCTAGTAACGGCGGGTAACGGTGGCCATTGGGCACTCGAAGTGGCGGCCCGCGGCGAGGCCGACGTCGTTGAGGTAGCGCACGATGATGCCGTAGGACTGCAGCAGGGTGGTTTCGGTGTACGGGACCTGGTGCTTGGCGCAGAACTCGCGGACGATCACGGCGGCCTTGTCCAGATGGGGGCGTGCCATGTCCGGGAAGAGGTGGTGCTCGGCCTGGCGGTTGAGGCCGCCGAGCAGGATGTCCATGAAGCGGCCGCCGGAGATGTTCCGGGACGTGAGGACCTGGCGGCTGAAGAAGTCCACCCGGCTGTCAGCCGGCAGCACGGGCATGCCCTTGTGGTTCGGTGCGAAGGAGGCGCCCATGTAGAAGCCGAAGACGGCGAGCTGCACGCCGATAAACGCCAGTGCCATGCCCCAGGGCAGGAACGCGAAGGCGAGCACGGGCAGCAGGCTCAGCCGGGCCGCGAGGATGGGGATCTCCACCCAGCGGTGCGTGACCTTGGCGCGGCGGACGATGAACCTGACCGAATCGATCTGCAGGCCCAGGCCCACGAGGAACAGCAGCGGGAAGAAGAACCAGCCCTGCTTGCGGGTCAGGAAGGAGAACCGTCCCTGCCGGGTCGCCGCGGCTTCGGGGAAGAAGGCGATCGCGCCGGTGGCGATGTCCGGATCCTTGGAAATCACGTTCGGGTGGTTGTGGTGCGCGCCGTGCTTCTGCTCCCACCAGGAGTAGCTGATGCCGGCCACCGACGTGGCCAGCAGCCGTGCGGCCCAGTCGTTGGCGCGGCGGGAGGCGAAGATCTGGCGGTGCCCGGCCTCGTGGGCCAGGAAGCTCAACTGGGTGCAGAGGATACCCAGGGCTGCCGCGATGAGGAGCTGGAACCAGCTGTCCCCGATCAGCGCGAAGCCGAACCAGGTGGCGGCCATCAGCAGGGCCAGGATGGAAAACACCGTCACGTAGAACCCGGTGCGGCGTTCCAGCAGGCCTTCGGCCTTGACGCGCTTCAGCAGTTCCGAATAGCTCAGGACGACGGCGTTGGGCTGCCGGACCCGCGGCTGCGGGTGCGCCGGGGAGTCGGCGGAAAGTGTGGTGGAGGGGGTCATGAAACGCATGCCTCGTAACTGTTACGGGCAACGCTGCAGCCGACATTTGCGGCCGCACGGTCTGGATCACCCTCTACCCAGCATACGCTGACGGTTTCGTCCGCGTCCGGACACGGCCTTGGGCATGGCCGCGCGCATGCATAAATATCGGGCTCTATGCATAGTCTTGCTGTACACTCGGTGCTATGACTATTTCTGTTGCCGTCTCCGGCGCAAGCGGCTACGCCGGCGGCGAGGTATTGAGGCTCCTGGCCGGTCATCCCGACGTCACCATCGGGGCCATTACCGCGCACAGCAACGCCGGTTCCAGACTAGGGGAATTGCAGCCGCATCTCCATGGCCTGGCGGACCGCATCCTCGAAGACACCACCGTGGAAAACCTGGCCGGACATGACGTCGTGTTCCTTGCCCTCCCGCACGGGGCGTCCGCCGAGATCGCGGCGCAACTGCCCGCCGGCACGGTCGTGATCGACGCCGGCGCGGACCACCGGCTGGAGGATCCGGCGGCGTGGGAGAAGTTCTACGGATCGCCGCACGCCGGCACCTGGCCCTACGGGCTGCCCGAGCTGCCGGGCCAGCGCGAGGCACTGCGCGGCGCCACCCGAATCGCCGTGCCCGGCTGCTACCCGACGTCGGCCCTGCTGGCCCTCACCCCGGGCTTCAGCAACCACCTGCTACAGGCCGACGACGTCGTGATCGTTTCCGCTTCCGGTACGTCCGGGGCCGGCAAGGCCGCGAAGGTGAACCTGATCGGCGCCGAGGTGATGGGTTCGATGAGTCCCTACGGCGTCGGCGGCGGGCACCGGCACACCCCGGAGATCGAGCAGGGGCTGTCCAAGGCGCTGAACGCGCCGGTGACGGTGTCCTTTACCCCCACGCTGGCCCCGATGAGCCGCGGCATCCTCACCACGGCCACCGCGAAAGTCCGGCCGGGCGTGACTGCTGAGGAACTGCGCCGCGCCTGGGCCGAGGCGTACGACGAGGAGCCGTTCGTGCACCTGCTGCCGGAAGGCCAGTGGCCCTCCACCAAGTCCGTGCAGGGCTCCAACCACGCCGTGATGCAGCTGGCCCTCGACGGACACACCGGCCGCGTGATCGTCACCTGCGCCATCGACAACCTCACCAAGGGGACCGCCGGCGGCGCCGTGCAGTCCATGAACATTGCCCTCGGCCTGGCGGAAACCGCCGGCCTCGACCTCCAGGGAGTCGCACCGTGAGCATCACCGCCCCCAAGGGATTCCGCGCTGCCGGGGTCAAGGCCGGCCTCAAGGCCTCCGGAAACCCGGACCTGGCCCTCGTGGTCAACGACGGCCCCAACAAAGCCGCCGCCGCCGTCTTCACCTCGAACCGGGTGGCCGCCGCGCCCGTGCACTGGTCCCGCGAAGTCATCAAGGACGGCCGGGTGGACGCCGTGATCCTCAACTCCGGCGGCGCCAACGCCTGCACCGGCCCGCAAGGCTTCCAGAACACCCACACCACCGCCGAAAAGACCGCCGAGGCACTCGGGGCCTCAGCGACGGACATCTTCGTCTGTTCCACCGGCCTGATCGGCGAACAGCTTCCGATGGACAAGCTCGTCCCCGCGATCGGCGTCGCAGCCGCGGAATTGAACGCCGACGGCGGCCCGGCAGCGGCTGCCGCAATCATGACCACCGACTCGGTGTCCAAGCAGGCGGTCTTCACCGGCGCCGACGCCGAGGGCCGGGAATTCACCATCGGCGGCATGGCCAAGGGAGCCGGCATGCTTGCCCCGGGCCTGGCCACGATGCTCGTGGTCCTCACCACGGACGCGGAGGTCCAGCCCGAACTGCTCGACGTCGTGCTCCGCGACGCCACCCGCGTCACCTTCGACCGGGCCGATTCGGACGGCTGCATGTCCACCAATGACACCGTGGTGCTGCTCGCCTCCGGCGCCACGGGCGCCGTGCCCTCCGCCGTCGACTTCGGCAAGGGGCTCACCCAGGTGTGCGCGGAACTGGCCCGCAAACTGATCGGCGACGCCGAGGGTGCCAGCCACGACATCGCCATCCGTACCTTCAACGCCGCGAGCGAGAAGGACGCCGAAGTGGTCAGCCGGGCCGTGGCCCGCTCCAACCTCTTCAAGACGGCGATCTTCGGCAAGGACCCGAACTGGGGCCGCGTGCTGTCCGCCGTGGGCACCACGGACGCGGCCTTCGAACCGGACCAGCTGAATGTCTCGATGAACGGTGTGCAGATCTGCCGCAACGGCAGCATCGGCGAGGACCGCGGCCTGGTGGACCTGGAGCCGCGCGAAGTCCTGGTCGAGATCGACCTGCAGGCTGGCGCCGCCGAGGCCACGATCTGGACCAACGACCTGACGCACGAGTACGTCCACGAAAACAGCGCCTACTCCAGCTAAGGGAATGACGAACGACATGAGCACCCAGACCCGCGAGACCACTTCCATGGCCGACGCGCAGGGCAAGGCCGGCACCCTGATCGAGGCGCTGCCCTGGATCCAGCGCTTCGCCGGAACCACCATGGTGATCAAGTACGGCGGCAACGCCATGGTCAACGACGAACTCCGCCGCGCCTTCGCCGAGGACGTCGTCTTCCTGCACCACGTCGGCATCCACCCCGTCGTGGTGCACGGCGGCGGCCCGCAGATCAACGCCATGCTCAGCCGGCTCGGCATCGAATCCGAGTTCAAGGGCGGCCTGCGCGTCACCACCCCCGAGGCCATGGACGTGGTCCGGATGGTCCTTACCGGCCAGGTGGGCCGCGAGCTCGTGGGCCTAATCAACTCGCACGGGCCCTACGCCGTCGGGATGTCCGGCGAAGACGGCGGACTGCTGCGCGCCGTCCGCACCGGCACCGTGGTGGACGGCGAAGAGGTGGACCTGGGCCTCGTCGGCGAAGTCGTCGGGGTGAACCCGGAAGGCATCCTGGACATCGTGGCGGCCGGCCGGATCCCGGTGATCTCGACCGTCGCGCCGGAGATCTCCCCGGACGGGTCCACCACCGGGCAGGTACTCAACGTCAACGCGGACACGGCTGCGGCGGCGGTCGCGTCGGCCCTGGGTGCCTCCAAGCTGGTCATCCTGACCGATGTCGAGGGCCTCTACGCCAACTGGCCGGACAGGTCATCGCTCATCTCGTCGCTGACGGCGTCGGAGCTGCGCGAGATGCTCCCGCGTCTTGAATCCGGCATGATCCCGAAGATGGCGGCCTGCCTGAAAGCGATTGACGACGGCGTCGAGCGCGCGCACATCGTGGACGGCCGGCTGCCGCACTCGATGCTGCTGGAAACCTTCACGACCGCCGGCATCGGCACCCAGGTCGTCCCGGACGAGGAAGTGAACGCATGAACGAAACTGTAGGCGCGAGCCCGACCGGCGATGGGGCCCCCGCCCGCTTCGCGGTGCCCGACCACACCCGGGCCCCCATCGCCGGCCGGGCTCCGACAGCTTCCGTTATGACTGGCGAAAGTAGCGGCGCGCAGTGGCTGTCCCGCTACTCGTCCTCGCTGCTTGGCGTCTTCGGCACCCCGCAGCGCGTACTGGTCCGCGGCGCCGGCTGCCTCGTCTGGGACGCGGACGGCAAGGAATACCTGGACCTGCTTGGCGGCATCGCGGTCAACGCGCTGGGCCACGCCCACCCCTTCGTCACCTCGGTGATCTCCAGCCAGTTGGCCACCCTGGGCCACGTCTCCAATTTCTTCACCAGCCCCACCCAGATTGCCTTGGCGGAGAAGCTGCTGGAAATTTCCAAGGCACCGGCCGGGTCCAAGGTGTTCTTCGCCAATTCCGGCACCGAGGCCGTCGAAGCGGCGTTCAAGCTGGCCAGGCGCAATGCTGGCGTCAGCCAGACAGACACGGACGCGCAGCCGCGGACCAAGATCATCGCCCTCGAAGGCGCCTTCCACGGCCGCACCATGGGCGCCCTGGCCCTCACCTCGAAGGAAGCCTACCGGGCGCCGTTCGCGCCGCTGCCCGGCGGCGTCGTCCACGTCCCCTTCGGTGACATCGACGCCCTCCGCGCCGAGATCGACGACTCCACCGCCGCGGTCTTCCTCGAACCCATCCAGGGCGAGGCGGGCGTCCGCCCGCTGCCCGCCGGCTACCTCCGGGCCGCCCGCGAAGCCACCAGCGCCGCCGGCGCCCTGCTGATCCTGGACGAGGTCCAGACCGGCATCGGCCGCACCGGCAAGTGGCTGGCCAGCGAAGACGCCGGAATCGTTCCCGACGCCGTGACCCTCGCCAAGGGCCTGGGCGGCGGGTTCCCGATCGGCGCCCTGCTCACCTTCGGCCCCGAGGTGTCCGCACTGCTGTCCGCCGGCCAGCACGGGACGACATTTGGCGGCAACCCGGTCGCCACCGCGGCCGCCCTGGCCACCCTGCACGTGCTGGAGAACCAGCAGGTGCTCGCCCACGTCCGGGAGGTGGGGGAGCACCTGCGCACCGGGCTCGCCGGAATCGCCGGCGTCACCGAAGTCCGCGGCGAAGGCCTGCTGATCGGCTTCGACCTCGACGCCGACGTCGCCCCCGCCGTCGTCACCGCCGGACTCGACGCCGGATTCATCGTCAACAGCCCCGGCCCGCACACCATCCGGCTCGCGCCGCCGCTGATCCTCACCGAGGCCCAGGCCGACCGCTTCCTCGCCGCCCTGCCGGCCCTCCTCCAGACCGCAAAGGACGCCCAGTGACCGCCTCCATGACCGCATCCGTGCCGACCCGCCACTTCCTCAAGGACACGGACCTCACCCCGGCCGAGCAGGCCGAGGTCCTGGACCTCGCCCTCCGGATGAAGGCGGCCCCGTACAGTGTCCAGCCCTTCGCCGCGGAAGGCAGCGGCCGCAAGACCGTGGCCGTGATCTTCGACAAGACCTCCACCCGGACCCGTGTCTCCTTCGCCACCGGCATCGCGGACATGGGCGGCAACGCCCTCATCATCAACCCGGGCGAAGCCCAGATCGGCCACAAGGAGTCGGTTGAGGACACCGCCAGGGTCCTCGAACGCATGGTTTCCACCGTCGTGTGGCGGACCGGGGCGCACGCCGGCCTCGTCGCGATGGCCGAACACTCGCGCGTCCCGGTGATCAACGCCCTGTGCGACGACTACCACCCCTGCCAGCTCCTGGCCGACCTGCTGACCGTCAAGGAGCACAAGGGCACGCTGGCCGGCCTCACCATGAGCTACCTCGGCGACTCGGCCAACAACATGGCCAACTCCTACCTGCTGGCCGGCGTCACCGCTGGCATGCACGTGCGCATCTCCGGCCCGGAGGGCTACCTGCCCGCAGCGGAGATCGTCGCCGCCGCGGAGGAGCGCGCCGCGGAGACCGGCGGCTCGGTGCTGGTCACCGTGGACGCCGCCGAGGCGCTCCGCGGAGCCGACGTCGTCGCCACCGACACCTGGGTGTCGATGGGCCAGGAGGACGAGAAGGAGGCCCGGCTGCAGCTGTTCCGCGACTACTCCGTGGACGAGGACGCGATGACGCTTGCCGCGCCGGACGCCGTCGTGCTGCACTGCCTCCCGGCCTACCGCGGCTACGAAATCTCCGCCGGCGTGATCGACGGCCCGCAGTCCGTGGTCTGGGATGAGGCCGAGAACCGGTTGCACGCGCAGAAAGCCCTGATGGCCTGGCTCATGCACCGCTCCGGCCTGGCAGTTGTTGACGGGCTCGCGCCGGTTGACGGGCTGGGCTGATGTCCGTCCAGCCCGCCGCCCAGGGAGCCAGCCCGGCCACCAAGACGGCCCGGCAGGCGCGGATCACCGCCATCCTGACCGGCGAATCCGTCCGCTCGCAGGCCGAGCTGGCGGCCCTGCTCGCGGACGACGGCGTCCAGGTCACCCAGGCCACGCTGTCCCGCGACCTCGTGGAGCTCGGCGCCGTCCGGGTCCGCGGCAAGGAAGGCGTGCTCGTGTACGCCGTGCCGGGGGAGGGCGGGGAACGCGCGGCCAAAAGCGGCGTGACGCAGGAGATCCTCGACGCCCGGCTGGCGCGGCTCTGCGGGGAACTGCTCGTCACGGCCGAGGCCTCCGCGAACCTTGTGGTGCTTCGCACCCCGCCGGGCGCCGCGAACTTCCTGGCCCTCGCGATCGACCACTCGGTGATGCCCTCGATCCTCGGCACCATCGCCGGGGACGACACCGTGCTGCTGGTCACCCGCGACCCGGCCGGCGGCGCCGCGGTCGCCGCCCGTTTCCTGTCACTGGCCGAAGAGGCCGGCCAATGACCCCCACCCGTGAACTTTCACCAGAGACCCCAAGAACCCAACAACTAAGGAGCATTTGAAGTGACTGAGCGTATTGTGCTGGCCTACTCCGGTGGCCTGGATACTTCCGTAGCCATCGGCTGGATCGGAGAAGCGACCGGCGCCGAGGTCATTGCCGTGGCGGTCGACGTCGGACAGGGCGGCGAGTCGCTGGAGACCATCCGCCAGCGTGCCCTCGGCTGCGGCGCCGTCGAAGCCTACGTGGCCGACGCGTCCGACGAGTTCGCGAACGAGTACTGCATGCCCACCCTGAAGGCGAACGCCCTCTACCAGGGCCACTACCCGCTGGTCTCCGCAATCTCCCGCCCGGTGATCGTCAAGCACCTGGTCAAGGCCGCCCGCGAATTCGGCGCCACCACTGTGGCCCACGGCTGCACCGGCAAGGGCAACGACCAGGTTCGTTTCGAGGTCGGCATCCAGACCCTCGGCCCGGACCTGAAGTGCATCGCCCCGGTCCGCGACCTCGCCCTGACCCGCGACAAGGCCATCGCCTTCGCCGAGGAGAAGGGACTGCCGATCGAGACCACCAAGAAGAACCCGTACTCGATCGACCAGAACGTCTGGGGCCGCGCCGTCGAGACCGGCTACCTTGAGGACATCTGGAACGCCCCCACCAAGGACATCTACGACTACACCGCCACCCCGGAGTTCCCGCCGGCCCCGGATGAAGTCACCATCTCCTTCGAAGCCGGCGTGCCGGTCGCAATCGACGGCGTCAAGGTCACCCCGCTGCAGGCCATCAAGGAACTGAACCGTCGCGCCGGCGCCCAGGGCGTCGGCCGGATCGACGTCGTCGAGGACCGCCTGGTCGGCATCAAGTCCCGCGAAATCTACGAGGCCCCCGGCGCGATGGCGCTGATCACCGCGCACAAGCACCTCGAGGACATCACGATCGAACGCGAGCAGGCCCGCTTCAAGGCCACGGTCGGCCAGCGCTGGTCCGAGCTGGTCTACGACGGCCAGTGGTTCTCCCCGCTCAAGCGCTCCTTGGACGCCTTCATCGAAGACACCCAGCGCTACGTCTCCGGCGACATCCGCATGGTGCTGCACGGCGGCCAGGCGATCGTCAACGGACGCCGCTCCGAGACCTCGCTCTACGACTTCGACCTCGCCACCTACGACACCGGCGACACCTTCGACCAGTCGATGGCCCGCGGCTTCATCGAGCTGTGGGGCATGTCCGCCAAGGTTGCCTCCGGCCGCGACATCCGCGTCGCAGGAAAGTAGCCCCTGTGGCTGAGTCGGAATCCACCAAGTCCGAGGCTACGAACACGGGTGCGTTGTGGGGCGGCCGGTTCGCCGGCGGCCCCGCCGACGCCCTCGCGGCGTTGAGCAAGTCCACACACTTTGACTGGCGGCTGGCCCGCTACGACATTGCCGGGTCGCAGGCGCACGCCCGCGTGCTGCACAAGGCCGGGCTGCTGGACGACGCCGAGCTTGAAGGCATGCTGGACGCCCTGGGCCGGCTGGATGCGGACGTCGCCTCCGGCGCCTACACCCCGGCCGAGTCCGACGAGGATGTGCACGGTTCGCTGGAACGCGGCCTGATCGAGCGTGCCGGCAGCCAGCTGGGCGGCAAGCTCCGCGCCGGCCGGTCCCGCAACGATCAGGTGGCCACGCTGGGCCGGATGTTCCTGCGCGACCACGCCCGGATCATCGCCCGCGGCGTCCTCGCCACCATCGACGCGCTGATCGGCCAGGCCAAGGAACACCGCGGGGTGGCCATGCCCGGCCGCACCCACCTCCAGCACGCCCAGCCGGTCCTGCTCAGCCACCACCTGTTGGCCCACGCCTGGGCGCTGCTGCGCGATGTGCAGCGGCTGGCCGACTGGGACAAGCGCGCTGGGGTCTCGCCCTACGGCTCCGGCGCCCTCGCCGGTTCCTCGCTGGGCCTGGACCCGGAGGCCGTCGCGGCGGACCTTGGCTTCAACTCGGCCACGCACAACTCGATCGACGGCACCGCCTCCCGCGACGTCTTTGCCGAGTTCGCGTGGGTGTCGGCGATGATCGGCGTGGACCTGTCCCGGGTCTCGGAGGAAGTGATCCTGTGGGCCACCAAGGAGTTCTCCTTCGTGACCCTGCACGACTCCTACTCCACCGGCTCCTCGATCATGCCGCAGAAGAAGAACCCTGACGTGGCCGAACTGGCCCGCGGCAAGGCCGGCCGGCTGATCGGCGACCTGACCGGGCTGCTCGCCACGCTCAAGGGCCTGCCGCTCGCGTACAACCGCGACCTGCAGGAGGACAAGGAACCGGTCTTCGACGCCGCCGACACCCTGGAGCTGCTGCTCCCGGCCGTGTCCGGCATGATCGCGACCCTGAAGTTCAACACCGAACGGATGGAAGCGCTGGCACCCCAAGGCTTCGCACTGGCCACGGACATTGCCGAATGGCTGGTCCGGCAGGGAGTTCCGTTCCGCGAGGCGCACGAGCTCTCCGGCGCCGCCGTGAAGCAGGCCGAAAGCCGCGACGTGGAACTCTGGGACCTGACGGACGAGGAATACGCCGCCATCTCGGAGCATTTGACCCCGGAGGTCCGCACGGTGCTGTCAACCGAGGGCTCGCTCAACAGCCGCAACTCGCAGGGCGGCACCGCGCCGGCCGCCGTCGAACGCCAGCTGCTGGCGCTCGAGGCGGAGCTCGACGGCGTGCGCGCGTACGCGGGGTAGCACTTCGACACCCGCGAGATGGGGGCCCACACCCGCAGGGTCCCCTGACCGAGCTTGCGAGGTTAGGGGGCGGGTGGGGACACTTCGCGGCAATGTTTTTCGTAAACACTGCCGCGAAGTGTCATCTCGTGGCGCTTAAGGTGGGTGCATGAGCGAATCGTTCCGCCAGTTCCTGCGTGCCCTGCCCGACTTCCCGGACGTGCTCCCGGACTTCGACCCGGCGACGGCACCCGAGGACCCGGGGGAACTGTTCCGGCAGTGGCTCGCCGAAGCCCTGGCGGCCGGAGTTCCGCAGCCCAACGCCTGCAGCCTGGCCACCGCCGACGCACTCGGACGTCCGTCCTCGCGGATGCTGATCCTCAAGGACATCGACGACGACGGCTGGCACTTCGCGACGTCCCGCCAGTCGCGCAAGGGCCGGGAACTGGCAGAGAACCCGAGCGCTGCGCTGAACTTTTTCTGGCAGCAGCAGGGCCGCCAGGTCCGTGTGGCCGGCCAGGTTGTGGCGCTCTCCGCGGAAGCCTCCGCCGCCGACTGGCACGATCGGCCCGGCGCCGACGGCAGCGAGAACCCCAGCTGGCAGCTCTACGCGCTCCGGCCCCGCGAACTCGAATTCTGGCAGGCCCGGCATGACCGGCGGCACATCCGGCACCGCTACGGGGCGCGCTGAGACGGCTCAGCCCAGTTAATCACCGTTAATCCGGAGGCTCCGTTAGGATGGGCGCCATGACCTCAATCACCCCTGAAAACCTGCTGGAGGAACTCCGCCGCGCCGCGGACGTCGTGACCGGAATCGCCGCCAAACTCAACGACCAGGACGTCCTGGCCGCGTCCGAACTCCCTGGCTGGACCCGCGGGCACGTGCTGGCCCACCTGGCCGGAATCGCCAACGCGATGGCCCGCCAGGTTGAGTACGCCGGCCGCGGCGAAAGCATCGAACTCTACGACGGCGGCTTCGAGGGACGCACCCGCGCCATCGAACTGGCGGCCGGCCACAGCGCTGAGCAGCACCGGGCCGCGCTGGCCGCGGCCTTCGAGCGTGCCCTGGGCGCCTTCGGTGCGCTGGAGGCGGCGGGCTGGCGGGAGCCGATCAGTTACCGCGGCGGCGTTGTGTTCGACGGCGGCCTGGCGCTCTGGCGCGAACTCACCATCCACGCCACGGACCTGGGCACCGGCCGCGGCCCCGAAACGTGGAGCAAGCCGTTCTGCGAGCATCTCTTCGAGTTCCTGGCCGCCCGGGTGCCTGAGGGCGAGCGTTTTGTGCTCCAGCCGCTCGGCCTGCCCTCCGTCGCGATCGGCGCCGCCGGCGGACGCTCCACCGCGATCAACGGCATGCTCACCGACATCGCGGCGTGGCTGGCCGGCCGCACCTCCACCCTGGGGAGCCTGCGCGCCACGGCAGCGGCCGACGGCGTCGAGCTGCCCGCGCTGTTGCCGTGGCCCGCGGGCGTTCCAGTGACGAACTAGGCCCGCACGGCCAGGGCCAGCTGCCGTTCGCGGTCCAGCAGGCTCTTTTTGATGGCGAGTCCCCAGCGGAACCCGCCCAGGCTCCCGTCGGTGCGGATCACCCGGTGGCATGGCACGAACAGAGCGGCCGCGTTGAAGGCGCAGGCGCTGGCCGCCGCCCGGACGGCCTTCGCGTTGCCGGACAGTTCCGCGTACTCGGTGTACGTCACCGGATGCCCCGGCGCCACGGTCCGCAGCATGTCCCAGGCATGGCTGCGGAAGGGGCCCGATTTCTGCAGCACCGGGACTTCCATCGCGGCTCGCGGGTTGCCGGCGTAGAACTCCTCGACGGCGGCCGAGATGCCGCGCAGTTCCGACACCGGTTCGTAGCCGCCGGGCAGCAGGTCCGGGTGGATCTGGCCCGTGAGTTCGCCGGGCACCGCGGTCCAGCCCGAGGCCAGCACCGCGCCGTCCCGGGCAATGATGGTGAACGGACCGTCCGGGGTGGAGATGGTCAAAAGCTGGGCTTTCATGTCGTCACTTTCTTCGAAGCTGCTGTCTTGGGCCGGGCTGCCATGGTCCGCGCTGCGGACTGGGCCGCTGCGGCCGCACGCCAGAGGTGCATGGTGGCGTAGGAGCGCCAGGGACTGACCTCCCGAAAATCGGGAGAGAGCGAATCGGGGGCGATCGGGTCGGCGGGCAGGCCATCCGCAGCCGCGGCGGCGCCACCGGCGTTATCGTCTGACGCCTGCGCCAGCGAGCGGATACCATTGCGGACCGCGGCGTCGTTGGCCAGGAAAACGTCCGGGGCGCCGATCACGCGCATTGCGACATAGCCCACAGTCCAGGGCCCGACGCCGGCCAGCGGCAAGAGCTTGGCCTGCAGGCCGGCGAGGTCGTCGCCGTAGCCAAAATCCAGGTCACCGGCGGCCATTGCCGCGGCGGCGGCACGGACCGAGTCGATGCGGCGCTGAGGTCCGCGCAGCAACTGGAACCCGGTGTCCGCGATGTCCGCCGCCGTCGGGAAGAGCCGGTGCAGGCCGTCCGCCGGAACCAGGCTCTCGCTGCCGCACGCGGAAAGCTGGACCAGGGCCGTCCTCGCAGCCGCCACGGTGATCTGTTGGCCGATCATGGCGCGAATCAGCAGCTCCTGCGGATCCACGGCCCCGGGCATCCGCATGCCGGGGGCGGCGGCAACGCTGGCCGCCAGCCGCGGATCGGCGGCGAGGGAGGTATCGATCGCGACCGGGTCGGCGTCGAGATCCAGCAGGC
Source organism: Arthrobacter sp. 05N425 (assembly GCF_056397125.1). Taxonomy (NCBI): domain Bacteria; kingdom Bacillati; phylum Actinomycetota; class Actinomycetes; order Micrococcales; family Micrococcaceae; genus Arthrobacter; species Arthrobacter sp. 05N425. The sequence goes on along the minus strand of NZ_JBFTMU010000013.1, from coordinate 7,150 downwards.
GCCGCACCCGGCTGAGCAGCGAGGCCAGGTCCCGCAGGTCCACGGCCCCAATCGTCAGCCTCAGGGGCCGGCCCGGGGAGCCGGCGTCGTAGTCCACCCGGAAGCGGGCATCCCCGTGCGCCAACCGCAGGGTGCGGGCGTAGGAGGTGGAGCTTCCTTCCTCGATGCCCGGAATGGCTCGGACGGCCAGGAATGCGAACACCCCAGGATCGAACGGCTCCCGGTACGGCAGGTTCAACGTAAGCGCCGTGGAGGCCACCGCCGTCCGGGCCGTCGCCTGCTGGTGCCGCGCCGTGGCCCGCAGCGCCGAGGGGGTCATGGCAAAGACCTCGGTGATGGTCTCGTTGAACTGCCGGACGCTGCTGAAGCCCGAGGCGAATGCGATGTCGGCGGCCTTCATTGAGGTGGAGACCAGCAGGGTCCGGGCGGTCTGCGCACGGCTGGCCCTCGCCAGCGAGAGCGGGCCGGCACCGAGTTCGTGGCTGAGGATGCGGTTGAGCTGGCGCGAGGAGTAGCCGAGCCGCGAGGCGAGCCCTTCCACGCCGTCGCGGTTGATCACGCCGTCGTTGATCAGGCGCATGGCCCGGCCGGCGATGTCCGAGCGGACATTCCACGCCGGGGTGCCCGGCACGGCTTCGGGGAGGCAGCGTTTGCATGCCCGGTAGCCTGCGTCATGCGCGGCGGCGGACGTCTCGTAAAAGGTGACATTGCCGGCCTTCGGGGTCCGCGCCGGGCAGGAGGGCCGGCAGTAGATGCCGGTGGTGCGGACAGCGGTATAGAACTGCCCGTCGAAACGGGGGTCCCGGGCATCGATTGCCCGGTAGCGCTGCCAAAAGTCCATGGCTCCATCCTGCCAGCTTCCGGCGGACCTCTGCTAGCGGAAATCGGACACGGCCGTGAGGGGCCGCTATGCCGCGATTCAGGGGTTTGTTAAAGTCGGAGGATGGATTCCAGCCTGACGCCAGACGCCCTGCGCGGGCTGCTGTCCGCCGACGCCCGAACCGTGGCCCCGCTGCTGCTCGGCGCAGTGCTGACGCACAGCAGCCATGGTGGGCCGGTAGCGGTGCGGATCACCGAGGTCGAGGCCTATCTGGGGCCGGAGGACTCGCTGCACCCTGATCCCGGCTCGCACACTTTCCGCGGCCAGACCCGGCGGAACGCCCCGATGTTCGGCCCGGCGGGGCACCTCTACGTCTACTTCACCTACGGGATGCACCATTGCGCCAACATCGTCTGCGGCCCCGAGGGAGTGGCCTCCGCCCTGCTCCTGCGCGCCGGTGAAGTCGTGGTCGGGGAGGAACTGGCCCAGGCGCGGCGGCCGACGTCGAAAGCCCCGAAGGACCTCGCCAGCGGTCCGGCCCGCTTCGCCACCGCCCTGGGACTGACGACGGCGGACAGCGGCCGCGACGCGCTCAGTGCACCGTTCCGGCTCGAGCTCCCGGCCGTGCCGGCGGCCGCGATCAGTTCCGGGCCGCGGGTGGGCGTCTCCGGCGCCGGCGGCACCGACGACTACCCGTGGCGCTTCTGGCTCAGCGGCGACCCGACTGTATCCCGTTACAAGGCCGCGAAGGTCCGAACGGCTTAGCCGGCAATCATGGGCGAAGGCAAGCGCGGGAAGCCAGGCAGCGAGCTCGAACGGCTGGTGATCTTCGAGCAGCTCGCCGCCGAGTACTTCCGGATGGTGGCGCTGTTCCAAGCCGACGCGGAGCCGCCGGCGGTGCCCTCCAGCGCGGGTGGGACAGAGGGGGAGCGCCGGCATTGGATCGAGCTTTTTCGGGCCGCACTGCTGCGCAAATTCATCGTGCGCGATGAACACGTTTCACTCAAGCTGGTGGTGAGGGCACTCCGCCTCTGCAACTACTCGGCGGACCGACACCTGACGGAAGGCACGGAACACGTGGTTGAGCTGTTCACCGCGGAGATGGTCCAGGGACGTCAACGTGTGCTGCCAGGGCCCGGCCATGACGAAGTGCCGGCCCCGGATGAAGGGCCGGACCGCTTCGAAGACGTTCTCTATGGACGGCTTTTGCACGGCGACGCCGACCGCTTCCGCCGGTCCGGTTGGGCAAACGACTACGCCCGCCTCAGCGCCGCAGCGGACAGCCGGTTCGACGCGGAGCACGCGCTCGCCAAGGCGCTGGAACTCGTCAGGTACGGATTTGCCCATGACCTCTTGCGGTCCCCGGAAGCAGCGGGTGACGCGGCCGGGCCCCCGACGGCCGGAGGGTAGGCCGGTAGCCCGCGGCCGGAACGGCCGTTTGCTACCAGCCAGTAAGATTGATGGGTGAAACAAAGCGAGCAGGCCCAGCCCCAGACCAGCAACGCAATCCCGGTGGACGAGCTGATCGCCAGCCTGTGCGCCACCGTCCCTGACTACCCCAAGCCGGGAATCATCTTCAGGGATCTGACCCCGGTCTTCGCCGACGGGGCCGCCCTCAAAGCTGTGGTCGATGCGCTGGTGGCGCCCTTCCACGGCCAGTTCGACGCCGTCGCCGGGGTGGAAGCCCGGGGCTTCCTGTTGGCTGCGGCCGCCGCCTACGCCACGGACACCGGCGTCGTCACCGTCCGCAAGGCCGGCAAGCTGCCGCGCGAAGTGGTCTCCGAGGACTACTCGCTGGAATACGGCACCGCCACCCTGGAACTGCACAGCTCGGACCTGGCGCCGGGTACCCGGGTGCTCATCCTCGATGACGTCCTCGCCACCGGCGGCACTTTGGGCGCAGCCTCCCGGCTGTTCGAACGCTGCGGCGTCGAGGTGGCTGGCGTCGGCGTCGTGATGGAGCTCGGCGACTTGAACGGCCGCGCGGCCCTGGCCGGCCACCGCATCCACTCCCTGCTGAACCTCTAGCGGCCAGCAAACGCCTCGGTAGAATGCCTGCAAAAAGTCCAGTCTGATGAAAACTGACATATTTCGGGAGCGAACACCGAAATGGTTGTAGAATGGTTGGTCTGTCTTTTTCGATAGGGGAACGTTCGATGCACGACGCTGATTTGGCCCATGAACGCGACTATGTAGCCGGACTGTATGCCCGGCTGGATGAGCTGCGGGCGGAGAAGCGCGCCCAGCTCGCCCAGGTTCGCCGCGCCGGTGCCGTGGGCACCATGCAGAACGTCTCCGAGCGGGATGCGTTCGCCGCACTCTACGAGGACCGCCTCGCACAGCTCGACGCCGTCGACGACCGCCTCGTGTTCGGCCGCCTCGACCTCGACTCCGGGGAAGCCCAGTACATCGGCCGCATCGGCCTGACCACCGAGGACCTGCAGCGGCTGATGGTGGACTGGCGGGCGCCCGAAGCCGGCCACTTCTACCAGGCCACCGCCTTCGACCGTCAAGGTGTACGCCGACGCCGGCACCTGATCCTGCAGGGCCGCGAAGTCAAGGCCATCGAGGATGACGTGCTCGACGCCGACATGCTGGCCGACAACGCCTCCCTGCAGGGCGAAGGCGCGCTGCTCGCGGCCCTGAACTCCAAGCGCACGGGCCGGATGTCGGACATCGTGGGCACCATCCAGTCCGAGCAGGACCGGATCATCCGTTCGTCCATCTCCGGTGCCCTCGTGGTCCAGGGCGGACCGGGTACCGGCAAGACCGCCGTCGCCCTGCACCGCGCCGCCTACCTGCTCTACACCCACCGGGACCGGCTCAAGACCGCCGGCGTGCTGCTGGTGGGCCCGTCGTCGTCGTTCATGAACTACATCGAACGGGTGCTGCCGTCCCTGGGCGAGACCGGCGTCGTGATGGCCAGCCTGGGCCGGCTGATGCCCGGCATCCACGCCGTTGCCGAAGACGATTCAGACGTCGCGGCGATCAAGGGCCGGCTCGACATGGCCGAGGTCGTCGCCAACGCGGTCGCCAACCGGCAGCGGATCCCGGCCGAAAACCGTGTCCTCGAAGTGGACGGCCGCAAGCTGGTGCTGACGCCGAGGCAGGTCCGCCGTGCCCGCGAAAAGGCGCGCGCCACCGGGAAGCCGCACAATGAGGCCAGGGTCTCCTTCGTCAAGATCCTGCTGCGCGAACTGACCGAGCAGATGACCGAACTGGTCGAGGCCAGCAGCATCGGCAACAACGCCGACCGTTCCTACCTCGCGGAGGACGTCCGTTCGGCGCGTGACGTGCGTGTGGCCCTGAACCTGTGCTGGATGCCGATGACCCCGGAGAAGCTGGTGGGCGAGTTGCTGAGCAAGCCCGCCATCCTCGAGGCCTGCACCCCGAACCTCAGCGCGGCCGAACGCGCCCGACTGCTCCGGCCGGCCGGTTCGCCGTGGACCGAGGCCGACGTGCCGCTGCTGGACGAGGCCGCCGAACTGCTCGGCGAACTGGATCCGGCTGCTGGCCGTGGCCTGGCCCAGCAGGAGCACGACCGGGCCCGCGATCTCGCCAACGCCAAGCAGACCCTGGTCAACATGGAAACGGCCGGGGTGGATGTCCTCATCTCAGCCGAAGAACTTGTGGACCAGAACCAGGAACGCGAGGCGCGGCTGACCGCGGCGGAGCGGGCCACGAGCGACCGCAGCTGGGCGTTCGGGCACATTGTGGTGGACGAGGCGCAGGAGCTCTCGCCCATGCAGTGGCGGCTGCTGGTCCGCCGCTGCCCGCTGAAGTCCTTCACGATTGTCGGCGACATCGCCCAGACGAGTTCGGTGGCCGGGGCGAAGTCCTGGCAGAGCGCGCTGGCCCCGATGTTCGGGGACCGCTGGCAGCTTGAGGAACTCACCGTCAACTACCGCACCCCGTCGCAGATTGCCGAGGCGGCGGCCCGGATGGCCAATGCCGCCGGACTCGTCGTCTCCGCGCCAAAGGCAGTCCGCGAGGGACGCTGGTCGCCGGTGATTGATCGCGTCGAGCCCGGGGCGATCGTGGACCGGCTCCTTGAGGTGCTCCCCGAGGAACTGGATGCGCTCGACGGCGGCCTGCTGGCCGTGATCGCCGACGGCGGGCTCTTGCCGGAGGCCACCGCCGCGTTGCGCGCAGCGTACGGCCGCCGCGTCGGCACGGGCGCCGGCAGCTACGAGCAGGACATCGTGGTGATCAGCCCCCGCGAGGCCAAGGGCCTGGAGTTCGACGGCGTCGTGGTGCTGGAACCGTCTGCCATGCTCAACCACGAGCACGGCCGGGTAGGCGATCTGTACGTCGCGATGACCCGCCCCACCCAGCGCTTACGGCTCATCGCGGCTGCTCCCGTACCGGCAGGCATCGAAGACTGAGGCTCCCCTCCCCGGTGGCGGCGGCCTGGGTTGCCGCCCCGGACGCTGCGGCTGTGCCGGGCCCGTCACGACGGCGCCGTCGCGCCCGGCGCCGTCACGAGCTGGAGCGGGGCCGTCCGGCCCTGTCGATCCTGCTAACTTAGATTCCGTGTCCCAGCTAAATGATCTTCAGTCCCAGCAGAACGACCCCGGCTTCGCCAACATCTGGCAGGAGCTGAAATGGCGCGGCCTTGTGCACGTTTCGACGGACGAGGCGGAGCTGGAGAAACTGCTCGCCGGCGCCCCCGCAACGTACTACTGCGGCTTCGACCCCACCGCGCCAAGCCTGCACCTGGGCAACCTCGTGCAACTGCTGCTGATGCGCCGGCTCCAGCTGGCCGGGCACAAGCCCCTCGGGTTGGTGGGAGGTTCCACCGGACTGATCGGTGACCCCCGGCAGACCGCCGAGCGGGTGCTCAACACTCCGGAGACCGTGGCGGAATGGGTCGGCCGGCTGCAGGGCCAGGTCCAGCGCTTCCTCAGCTTCGAGGGCGATAACGCGGCCCGGATGGTCAACAATCTCGACTGGACCGCCCCGCTGAGTGCCATTGATTTCCTGCGCGGCATCGGGAAGCACTTCCGCGTCGGCACGATGATCAAGAAGGACATCGTTGCCACCCGCCTGAACTCGGATGAGGGGATCAGCTACACCGAGTTCAGCTACCAGATCCTGCAGGGCATGGACTACCTGCAGCTGTTCCGCGACTACGGTTGCGTGCTGCAGACCGGCGGCTCGGACCAGTGGGGCAACCTCACCAGCGGCACGGACCTGATCCGCAAGGTGGAGGGCAAGCACGTCCACGCGCTGGGCACGCCGCTGATCACCAACTCGGACGGCACCAAGTTCGGCAAGAGCGAGGGCAACGCGATCTGGCTGGACGCGGAGATGTGCAGCCCGTACGCCTTCTACCAGTTCTGGCTCAACACCGCCGACGCCGACGTCGCGGCCCGCCTCAAGGTCTTCACCTTCCTCAGCCGCGCCGAAATCGAAGCCCTCGAAACCTCGGTTGCCGAGCGCCCGTTCGCACGTGTTGGCCAGCGGAAGCTTGCCTACGAGGTGACCTCGCTGGTGCACGGCGTCGAGGCCACCGAAAAGGTCATTGCCGCCTCGGCAGCCGTGTTCGGCGGCGGGGACCTGACCGCACTGGACGCAGAGAGCCTCAAGGCCGCGACGGCGGAACTGCCCTCCGCCACCGTGGACGGCTCCGGGCTCGGCATCATTGACCTGCTGGTGGCTACCGGGCTCTCCGAAAGCAAGTCCGCGGCCCGGCGTACCGTGGGGGAGGGCGGGGCTTACGTGAATAACACCAAGATCTCCGACCCCGACGCCGTCATCACGGCCGACGAACTGCTGCACGGGCGCTACCTGTTGCTGCGCCGCGGCAAGAAGAACCTGGCAACCGTGGAGGTTTCGGGAGCCTAGCCGGCACTGCACGGCTAAGCAGCGGTTCAGCCTCATGCACGCTCCCCTCCGGCCGATTTGCACGGCCGCAGGGGAGCGTGTATTGTTTTCTGAGTCGCCGCCGTTGAGCGGTGACCAACCCCCAACAAAAAAGAAGCAATTCTTCCTGCGCAAGATGTGGGAAAGCGAAATTGCTTCGAATTTTGCTGGGCGGATTCGCTTCTTCGGAGTGAATTTCGGAAGAACTTCCGGGTTTGCAAAGTGGAAATGAATGAAATAAGCTAAATACATCGCAGCGAAGAAATGCGGAACAAAAAGAAATTCACTGAGTGAATTGTTTCGAGAAGTATTCGAATGTGTCTGTTGTTTGAGAACTCAATAGTGTGCCAAGTTTGTTGATACCAATTTTGTATTGAATTGGTTGATTGTGCCGGGCCTGCCACCCCGTGGTTGGGTCCGGTGTTTTTAGCTGGTTTCAAATTTTGTGCATTGTGTTTATCCCGT